>NZ_CP031142.1:8806865-9436548 GCF_014697215.1 Saccharopolyspora pogona | reverse complement strand
GCCAACGCACCGAAACGAACGATCCGACGCCGATCAACGGCCCCCAGCTCACCATGCCCACCCACACCAAGCACTCCGCGGCCGAACCGCCGGACCAACTCATCAGCCAGTATCAACGGATCCACAGGCGCCGTATCCGCCGCCTCACGCGCCGCCCGAACCTCCCCGGCCAGCCCCACAGCACGGGTATGGAGTTGCTCCAGCCGATCCACCACCAGCACATCCGCCGGCCGCCACGCCACGACCCGCGCACCGGCAACCCACGCCATCTGATCGGCCAGTCCCCGAAGATCCAGCCGATACCAACTCGCAACGACGCGAAATCCTCCGTCATCCCCGCCACAACACTGCGCAACGCAGCCAACACGCCCTCGCCACGCGCAGCCACCGCCCGACGCTCCGTATTCCAAGCCCGCGCCAGCCTCTCCCACGACACCAGTCCAGAATCGGGTGCGATCACTTCGGCACCCAACTGCCGGGCCAGTCTCGCTTCCAGCGACACCTCTGGCGCACGTGCCTGCGACATCATCAGGTCGGCCAGATGACGCACATCGTCCTCAGTCACCGCACGCACGGCAGCGCCCCCGAACCGATCCCTCAGGCCGGGACGATCCGCCCACAACTGAACCACCGACCGCAGATACCCGGCCAGCCCCGCTTCGTCCAGATCAGCAGGCATCGGACCGAGCCGGTCGTCCGCACCCTGCACCCGCAACCCCTGCACGCGCGGCCTGAGCTGATCTATGTCAGCGGCCTGCCGCAACTGATCCAGAGTCGGCCGGTGGCCATCCCTGGCCACCGCCAACCGCGCAACGTTGGTCAACCGCCCCACACCCGATCCACAGTGTCGCGCAGGTTCTGCCGATCCCATGTCCCATACCGCGAATCCACGCCAACCGCTTGGGCCACAGCGCGTCCGCCACCGTGCTCCTGCGCCAACGCCACCAACACGGCTACAGCAGGATCGCTCACATCGGCGCTCGTCTCCTGGACCAGCCATTCACCGCTAACCTGGAGATCACCCAACGAGATCACACGAGAACGGTCGGCCCGGCCGCCAAGGCGTCCTCATCTCCTCCAGGACGTTTTCCAGGAAGACAGCGACGCGAGCCAGCAAGCCCTCCGGGTTCGCCATCAGCCGCGCACGATCGGCCGTCAGCCGGCTGGCAATGGACTCCAGAGCACTCACCGCCACACGGCCGGGCAGCTCCACAGGGGCCGTCTGCGCGTGCCAAACACGCCGCAAGGTTTCAAAGCTGACCTCACCCCACAGATCCTTCGCGGATTGGGTGAGCGTCACCAGCATCCGCACGTCCGCATCCGACACCGGACGCTCATCAACCGGGTTGAAGTCCCGCACCATCCGCCGCACATGATCGATCGTCACGCTCTCGCCCACACCCGGATAACGACGTCGAACCGCGTCGAACAAACGACGAACATGACGCAAGTCCAAGACAGAAGGCGCACCTTCAAACACGGCACTATCACGCAGGTCCAACATCAGCCGGGCAATATTGACCAAACGCTGCCCATAACCACGCACCCACCGCGAACCGAACCAACCGAAACCCCGCTCCTGATGATGCAACCCGATCGCATCCGCCAACGCAGCCCGACCACCCGCCATACCCACGTATAACTCCACCACACGCTGCGCCTGTTCCGCACGATCCACATCCATCGAACCCGACGCACCACCCTCGCGACTTTCCCCAACATCCTCCGCATGATCGCTCGGCTCAGCCACCGCACCAAAGCCCGCCGAACCCACTCCCTCCGAATCGGACTCCCCCTCCGCCGAGATCTCCGACCCAGGCGCCGACCCCACCCCCCATCGCGCACCCCACCCCCCGAACCCTCGGCCCCCGAACCGCCAGACCCCGACACAGATCCCGACCCACCACCAACCGCCACGTCACCGGACTGCGCGTACCGGTCGACGCCCCGCCGTGACGACCCACCCTCGTCACTCGCACCAGCCGAACCCTGCGACTGCTGCACCCCCGCAGCGGGCCTTGTGCCCTCCGACGACTCCGCCTCTCCCCCCAAGCGACCAAGCCGCTCCCGCAACCGCTCCAGTTCCCCCTCATCGAAAACACTCTCGGTATCATCGGTCTCCGCATCACCCGCCCCATCCTCAGCGGACTCCGACCGCGTGCCCTCCACAGTCTCCGACCCCGGATCGTCAGCGGACCGCGACAGCATGCCCCTACCCGGCTCCGGCCCCGCGCCCGCACTCACGGCCATCGCCGCGAGCCTCAGACGATGCAGACGCTGCAGAAACGCCTGAGCATCCCCTATCCGACCTCCATTCGTCAGCAGCCGATGCGCGACCGCATCCCGCACTCGATCATCCTGCATTCCCCCGAAGTGCAGATCGAACTCGCGGACCACATCATCTCGACCGTGCAGAACTTGCAGCAGCGCGAACCCGCCGTATGCCGTCTCGAAAATCCCCCGCAATTCCCGTATCGCGTTACTTCGCCGCTGCTCCCGCAACCCCTGAACAGCAGCGGCAGCTTCCGCTGCCCGACGACGGATCGTTCTGACCTTCACCCTTTTAGATCCGACCACTTCGCGATCTCGGCTTCATATGTGTTCCGCAGGTCAGTGCTTGCCTCCGCCCCCGCCAAAATCTGCCGCAGAGACCCCACCGCAGCCTCCAAATCGGAGCTCAGCTGGCCCCTGACATCCTCAAGAACTTTGCGACCCCAATTATTAGATCTGTTGAACCGAGCCCCCAAATCGGAGGCGTTGTAATCCGTGCGAAGCGCCTCCTTAAGGGCCTCGTTTCGCAGCACCTGGTTGACAGCAGCATCGTCCGGCAAACCACTAAGCGCCTTGCCAACCCCCGCGCGCCGCCGATACACCTGCGCTGCTTCAAAAATCTTGTTTCCAGGCTCCGGGGTCACCGTGGCGGAAAGCAAGTTGTCGGCAGCACTCGAGTCCGCACCGCCACTCAGGTCACCAGCCAGGTAACAGACCAGTTCCCACCGCAACTCCTGCACCTGCTGATCAGCCCGCGGGTTCGTCATCAACTGCTGCAACTGCTGATCGTCCCGCGGCATCAACTCGTGTGCCATCACATCCCAGAAGGGCCGTGACTCCTTAAGGGGCCCCAAAACCTTCTCCGCGGCAGCGTACAAACGGGCCACGCGGGCACCTTGACCTTGTGCGTCGGCCAACTGCCGCAACTCCCGACCGGCATCCTCGAACGTCCGCTGTACCGAACTAACCTGAGAGATAACGCTCAGCCCGGATCATCATCGACCCCGCGCACCATCAGGGCAGCAACGGCCCAGCCTCCGCCTGATTCCCAGCACCAACCTCCTGCCAACGCGCCTCTTCCACTTTCGCCTTCTCGAACGCGCTGCGAGTCAAACCACTCACCGCCACGCCAAGGTCACCGGACAGGTAACCGGCCAGTTTCCGCACGCACTGCCTGGGCACCGTGCCAGTCACCCGGATGCTCGCCCAACCACTGCGCCAGCACATTCCGGAACCGCTCCGACACCTTCAGCGGCCCCAAAATCCTTTCCGCATCAGCCAACAACCGGGCCACAGCATCAAAACCAGCGATCTCATACCACTCACGCAACTGCGCCTCGGTCCGCTCGTATCGCTCGTCCCAGTCCCGCAACGCCGTCAACTCATGTCGTTTTCGATCCAACTTCAGGGTGCCCTCGCCATCCCCGGATGGCTCAGCATGTGGTGCCACTCCCGCAACCCCTGAACAGCAGCGACAGCTTCCTCTGCCCGGCTGCGGATCGTTTTGACCTGCGCCCATTTAGGATCCAGCCACTTCGCGATCTTGGCTTCATATACGTTCCGCAGGTCAGTGTCCGCCTCCGCCTCCGCCAAAATCTGCCGCAGAGACCCGACCGCAGCGTTCAAATCGGAGCTCAGCTGGTCTTTGACATCATCAAGAACTCCGACACCCCAATTCTGAGATCTGTTGAACCGAGCCCCCAAATCGGCGGAGGTGTAATCCCGCGAAGCGCGTCCTCACGCGCCTCGTTCGCAGCACCCGGTTGACGGCATCATCGTCCGGCAAACCACTAAGCGCCTTGCCAACCGCCACGCGCTGATGAAACAGCTGGATTCCTTCAGACGCTTGTTTCCAGACCCCAGGGTCGCCGTGCGGAAAGCAAGTCGTCGGCAGTACGCGAGTCCGCACCGCCACCCAGGTCACCAGCCAGGTAACGGACCAGTGTCCACCGCAACTCCTGCACCTGCTGATCATCCCGATGGTTCGTCATCAACGCGTGTGCCATCACGTCCCGGAACGGCTGTGACTCCTTAAGAGCCCCAAGACCTCGTACGCGGCAGCGTACCAACCGTCCACGACATCTTGACCTTGTTCGTCGGCCAACTGCCGCAGCACCCGACCGGCCTCCGCGAACCTCCGCTTTACCGAACTAACCTGAGAAAAAACGCGCAGCGCCGGATCATCATCGACCCCGCGCACCATCGGGGCAGCAACGGCCGCACCTCCGCCTGGTTACTTCCACGATATGCCTGCCAACGCGCCTCTTCCGCTCTCGCCTCCTCGAACGCGCCGCGACGTCAAACCACTCACCGCCACGCCAATGCCAGGGTCACCGGCCAGATAGCCGGCCAGTTCCACCTCGCACGCCTGGGCACCGTGCCAGTCACCCGGATGCTCACCCAACCAGTGCGCCACCACAACCCGGAACCCGCCCCGACACGCTCAGCGGCCCCAAAATCCCGTCCGCATCAGCCAACAACCGGGCCACAGCATCAAGACCAGCGATCCCGGTCCACTCATGCAACTGCGCCGCGGCCCGCTGGTATCGATCATCCCCAGACCCAACTCATAGAATTCTCGAAGGAACTTTTCGGTGCCCTCGCGATCCCCCGGATGACTCAGAATGTGGTGTGCCATCACATTCCGGAACCCGTCAAGGCCTCCAAGAGCTCCCATGCGCGGCGTCACTTCAGCCATCAGTTGGTCTGGCTGGCAGCCCCTGCCGGCGCATCCTGTCCAGCCCAGCGTTCGCATCAGTGATCAACTCACTCAGTGCTTCCGCGGCAGACTTCCCCTGACCGTCCCGCTGCCTGATCCTCCGGCCCGCCCCGGCCCGGACACTCAACCCGCTCCCCGTACCCAGCTTTTCGGCCAGCGCCTGGGAAAACTCCACAACCTGGTCCGGTGATCATCGCCGAGCTCGTGGTGCTTGGCCGCGACCAGCGCCACCACATCGTTCACCGACACGCAGCATCCGCAGGCAACTTCCGGGGTCATGCGTGCCCTGCACAATCCGCCGCGCCGCGTCCTTTTCCTCGCTGGACCAGTCCGCTGCTCGCCCGGTCGATCTCGCGGCGCAAATCCGACGGTGACCACTGCCCCACCGGTATCCCACCGGTATCCCGTATCGTGCCCGCCCCGACATCGTGTGTGGTGGTCACCGCGGGCTGTACCTCCCCGGTCACCGACCTCGGCTGGGCAGATGCCGTCTGCGCGGCCGGTGTCTCGTCCGGGGCCACTGTCTGCTGACCGGAGTCCGGAACAGCAGTCGAGGCGTCCGCCAGGCCGGCCACGCCCCACGCCCCCGGCCGGCACCGCAGCACCGGGCCCGGCCAGCGGCCTAGCCGATCCATCCGCACCGAATACCGTCCACTGCGGTGTGCGCCCGCCCTGTCCCGGCGTCATCGCGACAACATTCCGCCCATACCCCGCGCCAGGGCCGAAAGGGCCGAACCCTGATCAGGCGATACCACCACACCCGCAGTCGGATTGCCTGGGGACACCAGCAGCACAGGCCCGCCCGTGGAATCCGTCACACCGCCCCGCACGAACTCCACCAACCCGCCACCAGCAACCACATCCGCGGGCACCGGCACCCGCACCGTGTCCACCGGCAACCCCACAGGCAAGGCCGCCGCCGGATCCTGCCGCAGATACGGCACCGCCTGCGACCCGTCCGCCGGCACCATCGCCGACTCCGGTGACACCGCAGCGCCATCCACGCGATGCGAATCCCCGTGCGCCGCAACCGAGTCCACATAGGAATCCGCATCGCGGCCGGTCCAGCCACCCGGCGAGGACCCATGCTCCGGGGACACCACACCACTGTCGGAGTCCGCAACAGACCCGGACCTGGCAGTCTCCGGAAGCGCGGTATCCGCGGGCGCACCAGAAGCATGTGGGGTCACCGCCGGTGAGTCCGGGGTCTGCGAGGTAAGCACCTCCAGCGGCCGGTTCCCCGGCACATCCACACCATGCGCTCCGGGCACCGGATCGCCACCGGCGACCGGACGGTACGCCGGCGGCGGCGTCACCGATCGTTCCTGCCCGGAACCCACTACCCCATCGGAATACGCCGGTGGTGGTGCGCCCGGCCGGTCCTGCTCATGACCTGGCACGGACGGAGCATCACTGGCTGGGTCCTCGCCGTTGACGCTGCCACCAGCAACCGGACGGTACACCGACGGCGGCGTCACCGATCGTTGCTGCCCGGAACCCGCTACCGCCGCGGAATACGCCGGTGGTGGTGTCCCCGGCCGGTCCGAGACATCCAAGGAATCCGAGGCATCGGAGGTGTTGTCCTTGCCCGGGGAGCCAGGGATATCCCCTGTCTGCGACCCGGACCCTATCCCCAGTAGCGGGGTCTTCTCCTCGTCAAACCCGCCACCATCGGTGGTGGTGCCCTCACGCCGGCCGGTGCCCTCGAGGTACGGGCTCGGGCCTTCCGGGTGCAGCTTGCCCCGCAACGCCAAACCCGCCAGATTGCCCACGCCGGAGAACACCGACTCGAAGAAGCCCGCCGTCACCGAGAACGGGTTCCAGGTCACCTCCTGGCCCGTGGCCGCCAGATACCCCACCTCCCCGAACAACTCCGACAACGCGTTCTCCAACGCCTCCCCGACCCACTCGCCGAACCGCGCCGACCACATGCCCCACACCGACATCCCCGCATAAAAATCCAAATGCTCCCCCACCACATCCGCGAAGCGCGCCATCGCCGACACCGGATACAACTCCGCATGCTCGGCCACCGCCCGCCTCACCGCCGCCTCCAGAATCGCCGCGTCCACCTCATCGCCCAGCCCCCGCACCAGCACCTTCGTCAACGCGTTGCTCACCAGACCACCCAGCGCCGACAACGGCAGCGACACCAACGCCGAAAACGCCCCCATTCCCGCCGCCTGCTCGCTGAGCTTCCCGTCCCACTTCTCACTGGACTTCTCACCCAGCATCTGCAACTGGGCCTGCAGATCCGGTACCACGTTGAACGCCACACCACCGGCCGCCGCCATCGCCAACCGCATGAACAACTGACCCCACCACCGCGACAACAACAACCGCATCACCGCCATCCGCGCCGCCAGCCACGCCATCGACGCACCACCGGTCGCCCCCGCCATCGCCACCGCCCACGCCATCTCCAACAACAACAATTCCAAACCATAAATCGTCACCAACTTCAAATACCGCACCTGCCGCGCCAGATCCCGCACGAACACCGCCAACTCCCGCAACGCCCCCTCACCCGAGGCCAGCAACCCATCGAAAACCTCCAAACCCCCCGCGAACCGGTCCGCCGCCTTCCCCGAAAACTCCGTCCGCACCTTCCCCACCAACTCCGCCACAAAACCCCTACCTCACCCACCCCCACCGCACCCGACTCCAACGCATCCGCCACCGCGAACAACCCACCCTCATCCGCATCCGTCATATCCTCACCCGTCAACACCTGAAAAAGCCGCCGCACCCCCTCCGGCACCATGATCGACGAAAACATCACCACCACCCCACCCTGAAACCAGCGACGAGGAAGTCCTGAGCCGCCCCGGTGTGTCGCCAGATTTGATCTGCTGAGAAGGAGGGAGTCGTGTCTCGTTCGACGAAGTACCCGCCGGAGTGACGTGAGCAGGCTGTACGGATGTTCGCCGAGGCTCGCGAGGAGCATGCCCCGGAATGGTCGGCGATATGGCCGGCGATCCAGGCAGTGGCCGATCCGCTGGGTGTAGCGACAGTCGAGACGGTGCGCAGGTGGGTTCGCCACAGCGAGATCGACACCAGAGCGCGTGCGAGTCCAACCTCCGAAGAATCGGCGGAGTCGCAACGGCTACACCGGAAGAACACGGAACTAGGGCGTGACAACGCGATACTCGACTCGGCGTCGGCTTTCTTCACGGCCGAGATCGACCGGCCACATCGCTGATCGCGGAGTTCATTGCAGAACACCAGAACCTCCGCAAGGCAGGCCTGCGGTGGGGTGTCGAATCGAACCGTGCCGCGCTCCTGAGCTTGACAGGAAAGCCCGACACCCCGCCCAGCCGTCACACAAGTAAAGGCCTCCGGCCCCACCCCGGCGATTCGTCGTGAGCGAGCGTGGCAAATCCAGCCGAGAAACCTCGTCCGTGACCTCAGGAACCAACTGTGGGGCCGCCAGCAGAAACCAACGTTCCTGGCCAAGCATACCCCTCACCGCTTCTCGTCATGCGCGCATTCGGCGTCGCACACGCGACAACAGAACAACACTGCCAGCACAACACGGCATTCCGCTACGGAAGCCCGGCAAGCGTGCCCCTTTAACCCGGGCGATAGAAGAAAAGGGGCATCGGTCTCGCTCCGACACCAAGGCCCAGAGCCGACCAATGAGCCCGTGAATCGTTTCTGGTAAGACGTGCCCGCTCGTCAGCTTCCGACCGGCACGATCCTCGTGGACCCGCCCAAGATTCGGGATGGTCGTACGGTGGCTTACTACCGGGTGTCCAGCGCTGACCAGAAAGACGACCTCACCCGCCAAGTTGGTTGTGTGGTTGAGGAGTACGGCACGCGCGGGATTTCACTGGACGCGACGGTCACCGAGGTCGGTTCGGGACCGAATGGAACCCGCACGAAGTTGCGGAGGTCAGACCGTGTGCGTCGCCGCGCGCCTAGCTCGATCAGCCCATGCCGGCGCAGGATGCGCCAGACCGTGGCGCGCGACGGGACCAAGGTGTCTGCGGGGTGACGCGGGCCAGCTCGTGAGCAATGCGCCGCGGGCCCCAGCGAGGGTGTCCCCGCCGTATCTCGCACACCTCGGCCTCGACCTGCGGTGATGCCTGATGCGGGCACGAATCCGGCTTATTGATCGGGAACTTATAGGTGTGATCTTCGTTGTTCTGGCATGATCGCTGGTGTGCGGGACGCGCGGAGGTTGTCGCCTGAGGCGCAGGAGGATTTGCGGCGCAGGGTGGTCGCTGCTGTTCATGGTGGGATGAGTCAGGTCGAGGCGGCCCGGGTGTTCGCGGTGGCCCCGCAGTCGGTGTCCAGATGGGTGCAGGCGTGGCGGAAACGTGGCTCGAAGGGTCTCACCGGGCGTCGCCGGGGTCGCAAGCCCGGCGAGCAGAAAGCGTTGAGTGCCCGCCGGCAGCGCAAGCTGCGGTATGCGGTGGCCGAGCACACCCCGGCCACGTTCGGGCTGACCGGCCTGGTGTGGACCCGCAAGACAGTGGCCGAGCTGATCCGGGTGCGCCACGGCATCGTGTTGAACCTGCGCACCGTCGGCAACTACCTGCGTTCCTGGGGATTGTCGCCGCAGAAACCGATCCGCAAGGCCTACGAACAGGACCCCGAGTCCGTACGCCGATGGCTGGAGGAGGACTACCTGGCCATCGCCGCCCGCGCCCGCCGCGAGGGCGCACTGATCCTGTGGCTGGACCAGACCGGGATCCGCTCCGACGCCACCGTAGCCCGCACCTGGGCACCGGCGGGCCAGACACCGGCGGTGGGCAAAACGGGCAAACGATTCAGCGTGAACGCGATGTGCGCGATCGGGAACAAAGGCGAGCTGTACTTCACCGTCTACACCGGCTCGTTCAACGGCAAGGTGTTCCTGTCCTTCCTGGACCGGCTGACCCGCCATCTGGACCGCAAGGTCCACCTGATCGTTGACGGACACCCCGTCCACCGCCGCAAGACTATCCAGCAATGGATCACCAAGCACGCTGAGGCGATCGCGATGCACTTCCTGCCGGGATACAGCCCCGAACTCAACCCCGACGAGCTACTCAATGCCGACCTCAAACGCACCGTTTCCACCAGCACAGCCCCCAAAACCCGCGCCGAGTTGAAACAAGCGGTCCGCTCCTTCCTCCACCGGCTCCAGAAGCTGCCCGACCGAGTTCGCTCCTACTTCGGCAAACCCGAAGTTCGCTACGCCGCCTAACATCACACATTTGCCACCCGGATCAATATGCGAGCGGTCCAGCAACCCAGCCAGGCCGTCCTGCCGGTACCGGGTCAGCCACGTATGCAGTGTCTGCCGGGAGACCCCGAACTGGGCCGCGACGACGTTTTTGGGTTCATCGCGCTCGACCGCCAGAACCGCGCGGTATCGCTGCTCGACAACAGACAAATTCACCAGATCCAATCTGGCCTCCGATCGCAGTCCATATAGGACGGCGATCAGCGAAGCCGATCAGCCCAACGTCAAGCATCAGCTGAGACCGGTGTGTCAAGCATCAGCCGAGACAACACAGCGACGCCCGCTCGTAAACTGCCGAATTGTGCTTACGGGATCCAGATCACATCATCCGTCGCGGCTACGCGGTGAGCTTCGGACGATGGTTCTTCTTCGACTCACTCGAATCCGCTGTCGCGTTTGGCCACGCTGCACGCATGTCCCACGACTGCCACGGCTACGGCGTCTACGAAGCCGCGGCCCCTGGGTCAGCGGGTCCCACAAGTCCTCCGGCCGCATGGCGCTACCCGGACTCTCCCCTTGCGCGTACTCGCCCATCACATACCAGGCGTCAGTACCCTCCTCCAACAGGACTTCCGGATCCGACGACCACGTGCGGGTTCTCCACGTCGTTTTCCGCTTCTTCACCACCAGCGCATGGTCCGCAACACCCCACCAGTTCAGCATCCGCAGGAACGCCACGACATTGTGACCATCAACAACATCGGCCAGCCTCGGCCGCGCAGCCACTCCCGTCGCTGCCACGAAAGCGTCCAGCGCCGCGCGCCCCTCCTCAGAAACCCCCGCCAACTCCCCCGCGCCCAGCACCACACTCCGGCCATCCACCACATCCGGCAACGCCCCCCTCCCCGCCACGCAGCTCAGACCCCGCCCACCCATCCACCGGAGACCTCAACGGCATCAGCTCACCGAAGGGCACCCCAGGAGAATCCACATCGGACAACTGTGCCGGTCCCGCCCCGCCGGCAAGCCCGGATCGGATACTCCATCCCTCCCGCAAAGTGCCGGTGATGACACTCAGATCGCGGGCATACCCCACGAGCCCCCAGTTACGGCGCTCCCTCGTAGCCGCCCCGGCCTGCTCCATCCATTCCGCTTCATAGGTCACCAAACGGCTCAACGCCACGAAAACCGGATTATCGCGCTTGTCTCCCTCATCGCTAAGCCTGTTGACTCGGGCGAGGTGATCCTGCGCACGCCGCGCTCCCACCACGGTCTCCGGCGGCATCCCCGCCGGATACGGAACGCTGTCCGCCGCTTCCACGATGTCCTGCAGCGACACCAACTTACCCATCCAACCCCGCGCCACCAGCACCCCCGCAGGCGACGTCAGGCCGTCCCGGCCTTCGGCGAAGGCAGATCGCCTTCGGGAACCGCTCGCTGCCCTGACGCCGGCAGCGGGGGCGCCGGTTCGATCGCGTCCGCATCCACCGACTGCCCACCGGTATCCCGCGTGCCCGCCCCGCCATCGCGTGTAGCGGCTGCAGACTGCGGGCCCTCGGCCGCCGAGGCCGCCCGCGGCGATGTCGCCTCCGGGGCCACCTCCTGCGGACCGGAAGCCGGAACAGCACCCGAAGAGTCCGCCAGACCGGCCGGAACCGGAGCACCGGGCCCGCCCACCGGCCTGGGACGAGAACCATTCGCGGCGGACACACCCGACGCCTCCTCCAGGCGCTGCCTGGCACGCCGCTCGGCCGTGCGGTTCATCTCGATGAGGTCGCTTTCCCAATCCCGAAACCAAGTATCGGCTTCAGAAAGATCCCTCGGGATTTCCTTCGGTTTCGCTGGATTCGGAAGCGCAAAAGAGTGCGGGTGCGCGAGCAAGACGATAGCCCGGCCTCGGGGATACACCTTCCCGTTGGGATATCTGACCGACGGCCTGGTTCTGCAGTCGTCGATGTACTGCTGATGTATCTGTTCCGCCGTACCGGCATACAACGTAACGGACTCTTTGTCACCGGCGTCGACACCCATCTGACCGAGCCACTCTTCCATCGTCAGCGGACGCGCATCGTGATCGTCGCTGTTGGCACTGATGCTCCAGTCGAGCACCCACAACCTCGGCCCGGAATCGGTATGCTCCGCGACGATCGGCGCGACGTGATATAGAAATTCCACTTTCGCGGGCTTGCCCGGCAACGCATCTTCTGCATATGGGGAATAAAAGCTCAGCTTGGGCTTGTCGCGGGCAACGAAGATCTTCATCGGAGAGGCGCCCATTCGCGCCAGGTCCATCACCCAGGCGTGCGCTCGGAGCCAGCAGCCGTCTTCGGGGTGATCATAACGAACCGGCGTCCTGCCAAGGGAATAGTTTTCGAATGTGGTGTTCTTCAGCTTCCGGTGCCACTCGATTATCTGCTCCATCGAAGTGGGCCGCGAAATGACGTCACCCAAGACGTTCCCGATCGCTTCGTGATAATCACTCCGCAGCTGGATCAAGTCTGTTCGCAAGTCCGAGCCGAACTGGGTCGTGTAAGCCAGTTGCACTGCCCAAATCTTGCGTAGCTCACGGTCCAGCACACGCATCAGGCGCATCGCGGCCTCGAAAGACTGCTCCCGCACTACAGGATCGGACGTCCCCAAACCTGTGGACACGTGCCCACGAACCGCAGCCGCATATTCGAACACATCCCGCCGGTGGTGCGGCTTGTAGCCGAGTTCCGGCGGCACCGAGGTAAACGGCGGCTCGGGGTCACCGGTGTCAGGGGAATCAGGCTGTATTCGCAACAACTGTGCCGCATACGCGGCATCCTCCTCGCCGAGGACATCGGCCAACGCCGAATCCAGCTCCCGACCGGTATGTGCCTGGAACGCCCGGTACAGTCCCTTGACTGCGACCCGCTTTCCCCGCACCGAGCGCAACGCATCCATTACCGAGTCGACATCAATGTCCTTCTGCGACAACAGCTTGTCCAACGTTCGAGCCCGCCACTGCGCCACCGACCCGAAATCCTCCGGCCGGATGGCGGCAAGCGTCGGCGAACCCGCATCCGCTGCCCCCGGGCGGAACCCGTACGCGCGCGTGCTCTCTTCCAGCTGCGCCAGATGCCGCGGCAACAGCCGACCGCCACGACTACCCGACCACATCACGCTTTCGTCGCCATACACCCGGTTCCGGCGCGGTATCGCGATCCGCTGGTTCTTGGACACCGGCATGTCGTCCCGATGGAACACAGGCCGCCCATCCTGCCCGGGCCAACGCTGTTGCGGGGTTTCATCCAGAATTCCCAGGCCAAGCCCCAAGGTCCAGGCGAGCTGCGCGTCGGAACCGACGAGGTCCGTGTACTTCAGCAGGCTTGCCTGCATGCTGCTGTCCTGGGAGATCGTCTGGTGCGCGTTTTCCTGATCGTCCGGGAACTCGACCCGCACATGGAACTGCTCGCCCGACGGAAACCGGTAACCCTGGTTGAAATACAGATCAGCCGCAGCGCCTACCTTCTCGACGCACGTCGCGCGATCGATGGACCCCATAGGCGAGTCGGTTTCCAGGAAAAATTTGAGGGTGTACTCCTGAACCCAACGCCCCTCCACCTTGATCCGCCGCACGTCGTATCGCACCAACTGCTCAATGGCTACGATAAACCTTGGGGTGGTGTAACCCGCCACTTCCCGCAATTCGGACTGAACCGAGAAGTCCGGCTTAGCCTGCCGCAGATTCTCCCACTGGTCGCGTCGCAAGGGAACCGGCTCGGGATCGAACCACGAAGCGGTCTTCGCCCGACTACGCCGCCACGAAGGATCTGTTGATGGAATATCAAGCAGTGCCGCAAAGTCGCCATAAAGCGCATTCATCAACTCCGCGATGTCGCGACCATCCGCTATCTCCCGTGTCTCCCCCACACCCGTCAGCAGTTCGGTCAGCACTAAGCGAATTGCGTCGTGCACGTTGTTATCCACCGTGCCCGGCTCCGCCTGCGGCATCAGCTCCAGCATCGCCGCCGCCACTCCGTGGACGATCCTGACGGACGCCGGGTCAGCGGACGCCTCCCACTGCTCCACCCGATTCGCAGCCTCGCCGATCCGCTCCGCCCACCGCTCCACCGCGGTATCAGTCCGCTCAGCAAAGTCATTCCGAAGTGCATTGATCAAGCCGTTGAATTCGACACGGCGCGCGATCTCCAGCCTCACCGCACGGGTGATCGAATCCCACAGACGTTCTTGCTCGTCGAGCAACGGCCCCCGACCCGAAACCCCCTCCGGACGCTCACCCATCCACTGCTGCACGGCCGCCGCCGCCCGCAATCCAACTTGATCACCGAGCTCTCCATTGGCAGCCAAATAGCCGGCCCACCGAGCCTCAAAATCATCCACCTCGCGATGTGGCACGGTCCGCTCGACGGCTGCACCTTCGTCCTGCGGTCTGTCCGTCACGGAGGCAGCGACACCATCCTGCGAAACAGCGCCGCTCTCCGCCGAGACAGCACCACCGTCAGGCCCTGGGCTCTCAGCCACCCCGTCCTCGTCGCTCGACCTGGAAAGCCGATCCGGCACACTCAACCCGCCAGTAACCCGGGCAACCATTGCGTTCGTTGCCTCCCGTGCCGGATCTTCCTCAGGCGTCTCCGTTCGGTTTGGTCCTGGCGTGGCTGCCCACCTGATCAACGGGGCGGGGTGTGCCCCCTCTGCATAACGCGGCTCGGCCCAGCCGTTGAACGCCGCCCGCAACTCCGGACCGTGCTCGACCAAGCCCTCACCCGAATCACGGCGGTACCAGTGACCGGTCCCCTTACCACCAACGAACGTCGGCAGCATGCGACCGTCGGGCATCACCACCGTTTTCGTAGCGTGAAACGAACCATCCTCGGTCAGCCACACATCACCATCAGTCCCCCAGTCCGCCGTCGTACCCAACGCCTCCGCAACCCGGTCGGCGAACGAAGCCCCACCCTCCGGCTGCCGGAACGCGCCACAACCCACGAACGCCAACGGGAAACCAGGCACAAAATGCTCGTTCTTCCACATTTCCTCGGCGAAGTCCTCAGGCGTGACCCTCCGGCCATCCAGCAACTCCGCACTCCCATCCTCCGTGACATGCACAGCCACCACCTGCACACCCCGCAACCCCCGCGCCAACCCCCGCACCAACCCCGCCACGCGCGCAGCCTGCTCACTGTCACCAGAGGCAAAAAACAGCAGCGGCTCCACCCACGGCACACCAGCCAACTCCGCCATCGGTTCGTTCACCAACCGCGGCCGACGCCGCCCACTGGCATCCACACGGCACACCACCCACCTCGGCCCCCGACCAGGAAGATGGACCCGCGCCAACACATCCGCACTACTACGCCCCTGCATCTGGGCGATTACATCAAGAGACACAACCACATCGCCATGCCCCAGCACCACCAGCGTCTTACCACCCTCCGCAGCCGCGTAGGACGGCGACCGCGTCCACGCCGTGTACTCGACGCTTTCCGTCGACCCCAGGATCTCGAACCTCACCGGCGTGCGATGCACACCCCCCGGCGAGACAGAGTCCAGCCGCCCGTCAAGCCGGCTAGTCGCGCCCGCCAACGACACCAAGTGACGCATGTCCGCTTCCTCGAAGCGGATACCGTAGTCGCGTTCAAGGGAATTCCTGACGGAGTCGGAAAGACTATCCAAATCGACGTGCGACGACTCGGGATCGAGTTCGTGCGCCAACCGCGCCAGGTCATGCAGCGTCTCCATCCTGGGCCGCTGGCCAAGGCCGTGCACCACGTCCATCAGCTCGAGCCAGCGACGAATCTCGTCGATCTCCACAGTCCCGGGCGACCGGGGTTCCTGCGGTCCGGCCGAAGAGTTGGACACCGGCCCCGGCAGCTCGGCGACCAGGATCCGAAGATGGTCAACCGGCCGGGCATAAAAGTCAGCACGTCCGCGGCCGTCCCCGAAACCGGCATCGATCAACGTCCGAATCCGCCGCATCCACAGCGAAGCCTCGTCAAACCTGCCAAGATCCGGATCTATCTCCCAGTACAACCCCGCCAAATCCGTCAGGGACTGCGGGTAATCAGCCGGCAGACCAGTCCCGTCTCCAAGCCCGATCTCCCGCGCCAGCCCCTCCCAACCATCGCTGCCATCCGGGTTGAACCGCACAGCAATCCTCGTCACCAACGAAGGCAGGACCACGTCGTTCAGTCGCGCTAGCGACTCCGCCGGCTCCACGACCACCACAGACCGTTCGCCATCGAGCTCGAACAGCAATCCCGTGGCCCACTCCGCCGTCTGTTCGTCCGCGGTGTCCTCGAGCGCGGTCAGCCTGTCGTTCATTCGCCACCAATACCTGTCGGCGTTCCACATCGCCTCCAAAGCCTGCTCCGGGCCGTTCGTCCACATCGCCGCCAACGCCTGCGCCGGATCGCCGTCGTCCGCAAGGACCTCCCGCGCCATCCCCGCCAAATCCACCAGGTCAAACAAGTCCAAACGGGTGGCCTGCCCACCGGATCGACCTTCGAAACCCGCCACCATGCCGGCTAGGGACCCAAACGAAATGTTCGACGACTCGGGATCAAGCTGGTTGGCCAACCACGCCAGGGCATGCAGCGTGTCCATGTCCTCCATCCCGCGATACAACTGCTTTGCCAGCCGTATGACTGGGAACAGCCGCCTGCGGCTCACCAAATCCTCGTCAATCCCATTAACGAGCGCGTGGTAACCACCAACGTTGTGCACCACGTCCATCCGCTCGAGCCAGTGACGAATCTCGTCGAGTCCCACCTCACCGGGGGGCTGGGGCTCCTGCTGTCCGGTCTGAGGGTTGACCACCGGCCCGGACACATCGGCCACCAGGCTCCGCAGATCGTCAAACCCCAGGGCGTAGAAGGCGGCACTGCCGCGGCTGTCATCGAAACCGGCGTCGATCAACACCCGGATCCGCCGCATCCACAGCGGAGCCTCGTCAAATCCGGACAGATGCGGATCTATCTCCCAGTACAACCCCGCCAAATTCACCAAGGACTGCCGGGCATCATCCGGCAAACCAGCTCCGTCCCCGACCCCTACCTCCGCCGCAAGCCCGCTCCAGCCGCCCTCAGCCCCCTCAGCAATCTTTGTCATGAATGGAGTCAGGACAACGGCGTTCAGGCGCGCCTGCGACTCCGCCGGCTCCCTGACCACCGCAGGCCATTCGTCCTCGAGGTCGAACAGCAATCCCGTGGCCCACTCCGCCCTCTGGTCGTCATCCTCGTCGAACGCAATTTCCCCGATCACGGTCAGCCTGTCCGCCGTCCTTTCCCAACGCCTGTCGGCCTTCCAAATCGCCTCCAACGCCTTCTCCAGATCGCCGTCGACCCCACCAAGAAAGTCTCGCGCCCTCCCCGCCAACTCCACAAAGCGACGCACCTCCGAAGAGAAGGCGCCCCCATTGGCTCGGCCTTCGAAATCCGCCGCCATGCGGACAAGGGACGCCCGCGAAATGTTCGACGACACGGGATCAAGCTGGTTGGCCAACCACGCCAGGCTATGGAACGTTTCCACATCCGGCGTCTCGATGTACAACTCCTTTGCCAGCCGTATGACCGGGAACAGCCGCCTACCACCCACCAAATCCGCGCCGATCGCGTCGACAACCCTGCCGACACCACCAAAATCGTCCACAAGATCCATCACCTCGAGCCAGCGACGAATCTCCTCGACCCCCACAGCCCCGGGCGCCCGCTGTCCCCGCCGACTGTCGAACACCGGCAGATCCGCCACCAGGCTCCGGAGATTGTCAAACGTCCGGGCGTAGAAGGCGGCATCCTCCCTGCCGTCGGCGAAACCGGCATCGATCAACACCCGGACCCGCCGCATCCACAGCAAAGCCTGGTCAAATCCGAAAAGATCCGGATCTATCTCCCAGTACAACCCTGCCAAATTCAGCAGGGACTGCTCGAAATCAGCCGGCAGATCAGTCCCGTCCCCAAGCCCTATCTCCGCCGCAACACCGCTCCAGCCACCCCCAAACCGCTCAGCAATCCTTGCCAGGAACGAAGGCAGCACAACAGCATTCACAACAGCATTCAGGCGCGCCTGCGACTCCCCCGGCTCCCTGACCACCACAGACCGAGCGTCCCCGAACTTAACCAGCAACCCCCGGGCCCACTCCGCCATCCGTTCGTCACGCGCGGTCTTCTCGAGCTCGGCCAGCCTGTCCCCCATTCGCCGCCAAGGCTGATCGGCCTTCCACATCGCCTCCAACGCCTGCACCGGACTGACCCACTGATCGGCATCGGCATCGGCATCGGCTTGAACGGAATCCAGCCGACCAAAAACCTCTCGCACCCTCCCCGCCAACCCCACCAAGTCGAGCAACTCCGAACGAGAGACGGCGTACCAACCGGTGCGGCCGCCGAAACCCGCAATCATGCTGGCAAGGGACAACCGCGAAATGTTCGACGACACGGGATCAAGCTGATCGGCCAACCACGCCAGGACGCGCAGCGTCTCCATCTCAGGCCGCTTGCCGTGCAACTGCTCTGCCAGCCGTATGACCGGCAACAGCCGCCTGCCGCCCACCAAATCCGCGCCGATCTCACCGACAACCGCGCCGAGACCATTGAGGACGTGCACCACGTCCATCCGCTCGAGCCAGTGACGAATCTCATCGTCCGGCAGACCCTCCGGCTGCGGACGCTCGTGCTGTTCCGTCACACGGTTGAACACCGGCTCCGCCAGATCAGCCGCCAGACCCCAAAGATCGCCAACCGACCGGTCATAAAAGGAAGCACCCTCCCTGTCGTCTTCGAAACCGGCGTCGATCAGCGTCCGGAGCTGTCGCATCCGCGGCATGTCCACCTCGGCCGACTGGTCGTTATCGGATCCGATTTCCCACGCCAATTCCGCCAGAGACCTCAAAGCCTGCCGGAATTCGTCCGCCCCAACTTCCAGCCCGATCTTCCGCGCCAGCCCCTCCCAACCATCGATGCCCTCCCGCGCGACAAGCCCCGCCACCAACTCCTCACCACTAGGAGGAGGCAGCGGCACCTCCGCGCGGAGTCGATGCACTTCCCGCCGGAATCCCTGCAGCATGTCCTCAACCGGATCCACCTCTCCCCGAATTCCTGCTCCAGGCTCCAGGTCCTCAAGCGCCTGCTCATGCGGCACGGCAGCCCGTCCACCCGCCGGCGCACGCAGGTGCACCCAGTCGGGACTCAACCCGCGCTGCCCTTCCGGCAAGGGAAGGTCATACGGGTCCACCTCTGGTCGCCCATCGCCCTCCGGCCGAGTCGACTCCCACCTGCCCCGGGGCGGCAAAAAGGGAAGCAACCGACCACCATCAGCCACGTACGCGCCGGAAACCATCGAAGCGAACCCACCGGTACCCGGACCGAACCACACCATGTCCCGCGTCCAGCGAACCCCAGACCCCAACTCCTCATCCAACGCCCGCGCAAACGCCTCGGAGACCCCACACGCATACAGCCACACCACAGCATCCGGATCCCAGTTCGGCGACCGCCGAATCACCCCAGCCAATGTGCGCGCATCCACCGACCGCCCATCCACCACCACGCCACCCTCACCATCACCACGCACCGCCACCACAAACCGGCCATCCCGCAACGGCAACTCCCGCACAGCAACACGAACATCCTCACCCACATCCGACGCGACAATCCCCGCCCGAATCACCTCCACCCCCGGCACCGACCCACCCGCCACGCCCAGCCCCTCCACACCAGCGCCCGAAACCCCAGCCAACCCAGGCCCCCGCAAACCCGCGCCAGCAGACGAAGACGCCCCCGCACCAGACGATTCCGCGCCCCCCGTCAGCTTCGAAGCCGTTCTCTTCCGCCCACGCGGGACTGCGTCGTCCTGCTCCCTCTCCTGCCGTGCGTCGCTCACCAACCCCTCCAACACCCCCTGCTCGGCCTCGATACGCCCCGCCAACTCCTCGATCTCCGCCCGCACAGCGTCAGGAGTCGGCAACAAAGTCCATATCGAACCCGACGTCAATACCTCCGGCTCAGACTCAGCCGGAGCCAGGCGCTGCTCCAACTCCGCCTTCCGAGCCCTGTGCTGCTGCAGCGACTCCCGTGCCTCCGCAACCCGCAGGTCCCGCGCCACGTCGCGCAGCGTCCCGATCCCCGGCCGCTCGCCGTACAACTGGTTTGCCCTTTGTATGACCGGGAACAGCCGCCTACCGCCCACCAAATCCGCGCCGATCTCACCGACGAGCTTGCGGTAACCAAGGTCGTGCACAAGATCCATCCGCTCTAGCCAGCGACGAATCTCCCAGCCCCCCACAGTCCCGGGCGACCGAGGCTCGTCCTGTCCGGTCTGACGATTGACCCCCGGCAGATCGGCCACCAGCCTCCGAAGATCATCAATCGTCTGGGTATAAGAGGCTGCACCCTCCCTGCCGACATCGAAGCCGGCATCGATCAACACCCGGAGCCGCCGCATCCACAGCGGAGCCTCGTCAAATCTGGACAGATCCGGATCTACCTCCCAGTACAACTCCGCCAAATTCTCCAGGGACTGCTCGAAATCAGCCGGCAGACCAGTCCCGTCCCCCAGCCCTATCTCCGCCGCAAGCCCGCTCCGGCCACGCCCAAACCGCTCAGCAATCCTCGTCACGAACGGAGTCAGGACAAAGGCGTTCAGGCGCGCCTGCGACTCCGCCGGCTCCCTGACCACCACAGACCATTCGGCCTCGAAGTCGAACAGCAATCCCATGGCCCACTCCGCCGTCTGGTCCTCACTCTCGTCGAGCGCAATTGCCTCGATCTCTTTCAGCCGGTTCGCCGTCCTTTCCCAACGCCTGTCGGCCTTCCAAATCGCCTCCAACGCTCCCTTCCGATCGCCGTCGACCTGACCAAGAAACTCTTGCGCCCTCCCCGCCAACAACGCCAAGCGGTGCACGTCCGAAAGGGAATAGTCACCGGCTTGGCCTTCGATGCCCGCAAACACGTTGGTGAGGTACCCCAACGAAATGTTCGACGACACGGGATCAAGCTGGTTGGCCAACCACGCCAGACCGTGGAACATGTCCACGTCCGCCGTCTCGTCGTGCAACTGCTCTGCCAGCCGCCTATGCAACTGCTCTGCCAGCCGTACAACCGGGAACAGCCGCCTACCACCCACCAAATCCGCGCCGACCTCACCGACAACCCTGCCGACACCACCAAGATCGTGCACCAGATCCATCCGCCTGAGCCAGCGACGAAACACCTTGAACCCCATGGATTGCCGAGCCTCGTCCTGTCCGGTGTAAGGGTTGAACACCGGGACCCACAGATCGGCCACCGAGCTCCAAAGATCGTCAACCGTCCTGGCGTAGCAGTCGGCACCCTCTCTACCGTCTTCGAAGCCGGCATCGATCAACACCCGGATCCGACGCATCCACAGCTGAGCCTCGTCAAAGCCGAAAAGATCCGGATCTACCTCCCAGTACAACCCCGCCAGATTCACCAAGGACTGCCGGGCATCATCCGGCAAACCAGCTCCGTCCCCGACCCCTACCTCCGCCGCAAGCTCGCTCCAGCCGCCCTCAAACCGCTGAGCAATCCTTGTCATGAACGGTGCCAGGACAACGGCGTTCAGGCGCGCCTGCGACTCCGCCGGCTCCCTGACCACCACAGACCGAGCGTCCTCGAGCCCAGCCAGCAACTTCCGGGCCCACTCCGCCGTCTGGTCGTAACGCGCGGTCCTCTCGAGCTCGGCCAGCCTGTCCCCCATTCGCCGCCAACGCTTGTCGGCGTTCCACATCGTCTTCAACGCCTTCTTCGGATCGCCGTCGACCTGACCACGGTCCTTTCGCGCCCTCCCCACCAACGACACCAGGTCACGCACTTCCAAAGAGCCGACGTCCCAAGCGGATCGGCCTTCGAAGCCAGCAACCATGTTGGTAAGGGATGACTGCAACGAAATGGTCGACGAATCGGCATCAAGCTGGTTGGCCAACCACGCCAGGCTATGGAACGTTTCCACATCCGGCGTCTCGATGTACAAATCCTTTGCCAGCCGTATGACCGGGAACAGCCGCCTACCACCCACCAAATCCGCGCCGATCGCGTCGACGAGCTCGTGGTAACCGCCAAGGTCGTGCACTACGTCCATCAGCTTGAGCCAGTAACGAATCTCGTCGACGTACACATCCCCGGGCGGCCGAAGCTCCTGCTGTCCGGTCTGAGGGTTCAACTCCGGCCCGTACGCATCGGCCGCCAGGCTCTGCAGCTCACCCATCGTCCGCTTATAGAAGACAGCACCCTCCCCGCCGTCCCCGAAACCAGCATCGATCAACACCCGAACCCGCCGCATCCACAGCAAAGCCGGGTCAAATCCGAAAAGATCCGGAGCTATCTCCCAGTACAAGCCCGCCAAGTTCTCCAGGGACTGCCGGTAATCAGCCGACAGCTCGGTCCCGTCCCCAAGCCCGATCTCCGCCGCAACACCGCTCCAGCCGCCCTCAAATCGCTCAGCAATGCCCGTCACGAACGACGGCAGGACAACAGCGTTCAGATGCGCCTGCAACTCCGCCGGCTCCCTGACCACCACAGACCGAGCGTCCCCGAACCCAGCCAGCACTCCCCGGGCCCACTCCGCCGTCTGTTCGTCGTGTTTGCCACGCGCGGTCACCTCGAGCTCGGCCAGCCTGTCCCTCATTCGCCGCCAAGGCTGATCGGCGTTCCACATCGCCTCCAACGCCTGCACCGGACTGACCCGCTGACCCCCATCGGCATCGGCATCGGCATCGGCTTGAACGGAACCCAGCCGACCAAAGACCTCTCGCGCCCTCCCCGCCAGCCCCACAAAGTCACGCACTTCCGAAGGAGACGCATTCCTACCGGCTCGGCCGTCGAAACCCGCCATCATGCTGGTAAGGGACCCCCACGAAATATTCGACGCCACGGGATCAAGCTGACCGGCCAACCACGTCAGGTCGTCGAACGTTGTCTTGTCTGGTGTCGCGCCATACAACTGCCTCGCCAGCCGTATGACCGGCAACCCGCGCCTGCCGCCCACCAAATCCGCGCCGACCTCACCAAGATGGATCACCACGCTCATCCGCTCGATCCAGTGACGAACCTCCTCTTCCGACACATCCTCCGGCCTCGGAGGCTCGTGCTGACCCGTCACACGGTTGAACACCGGCTCCGCCAGATCAGCCACCAGCCCCCGCAGATCGCCAACCGACCGGTCATAAAAAGCAGCACCCACCTTGCCGTCATCGAAACCGGCATCGATCAACATCTTGAGCTGTCGCATCCGCGGCACATCCACCGCGGACGACTCGCCCCCATCGAAACCGACATCCCACGCCAACTCCGCCAGAGACCTCAAAGCCTCCCGGAAATCATCCGCCCCAACAACCAGCCCGACCTCCCCCGCCAGCCCCTCCCAACCGTCCCCACCCTCCCGCGCGAACGGCCGAGCAAGCCCCGCCACCAACTCCTCACCACCAGGAAAAGACAACGGCTCCGCACGGAGTCGATCCGCCTCCTCCCAGAATCGCTGCAGCATGTCCTCAAACGGATCCACCTCCTCCTCCGGCACGGCAGCCCGTTCGCCCACCGGGGCGCGCAGGTGCACCGGGTGCGGCAATCCCAACCCACTCGGTGTTTCCTCATCGAGCGGAATCGCATACGGCCCATGCTCCACCGGCTCATCGACCCCAGGAATGCGCTCCAGCCACCTGCCGTTGGGCGGCACCAGCGGCCGCAACACACCATCCGCCGTCACCAGCGTGGTCACCATCGCGACGAAATCACCAGTGCCTGGCCCAATCCACGTCAACCCATCCACACCATGCCGCACCCGCGAATTCAGTAACTCCTTCACCTCGTTCACGAACGCCGCCGACAACACACAACCGAACAACACCACCGACGCCCCAGCGTCCGGATCCCAGTTGGGCGACCGGCGGATCACATCGGCCAGGGTGCGCGCATCCGCCGACTGCCCATCTACCATCACCCCACCAAGACCATCACCACGCACCACCACCACAAACCGGTCACGTCGAGACGATATCCGCTGCGCAGCGCCAAGAAGAAGACCATCGTCGGAAAGCCCGGACCGCACGAACAAGCCAGCCGGAACCGGAACCGCACGGGGCTCCTGCCGCAGCACGCTCTGGAAAACACCGACAAGACCATGCAGATCGAATGCCGCACCCTGCTCAGAGGCCCCGCCGGCACCGCTGTCATCGGTGCCGACCACCGAAACCCTGGGCGCCTCGCCGAGCAACTCCGGCAACCCGACGCCCCGAACCATCGTCCTCAATGGACTATTTGCGTCCGGATCCCCCAGCGACACATCGCGCGCGAGGGATTCCAGACCCGACTGCAGCGCTTCCAAATGCAGCACATGGCGCCCGTCCTCCAAAGCCCAGCGCACGTTCGCCGGTCCCCGGTAAGGCGCGGCCTCCGCTATCACCACCCGCAATCCCGGCCGGTCCTCGCCCGGCAACTCCGCCAAAAGCGCGGCAATCCGGTCATAGGCACTCCACAGCCCGGACAGCACCGAATTGATCCGGTCCGACACCCAGCGCGAACCAACTTCCCGCAACATCTCGGGTCCCGACCGAACGGCAACGAAATGCGCCGCGACGCTTCGGACGTCCTCATGAGACACCGGAGCGCCAGCGGGCAGGCCGAGGAAGTCACGAACAACACCCCGCAGGCTGCCCGGGGCCACCCCCGTCTCACCCAGGCCCGGAATGGCTTCCGTCAACGCACGGGCCACCTCCCGGGCGTACCGCACATCCGCCACCTCCAGATCCTCGGCAATGCGGACATCGGCAAGCACCGCCGCCAACGCGCTAAGACGAACGATCCGACGCCGATCAGCGGCACGCAACTCACCATGCCCATCCACGCCGGGCGCGTCGCGGCCGAACCGCAGGACCAGCTCGTCGGACAGCATCAACGCCTCACGCGCCTCCATAACCTCCTCGGCCAGCGCCACAGCGCGGGTGTGGAGTTGCTCCAGCCGATCCACCACCAGCGCATCCGCCGGCCGCCACGCGACCTGCACACCAGCAACCCACGCCATCTGGCCGGCCAGTTCCCGGAGATCCTGCCGGTACCAACTCGGCAACGGCGCGAAATCCTCCGTCATCCGCGCCACAGCATCCCGCAACGCCGACAACTCGCTCTCGCCACGATCAGCCACCGCGTCAAGCTCAGAATTCCAGGCCCGCTCCAGGCTCTCCCACGACACCGCTCCCTCACGCGCCTCCGACATCATCAGATCGGCCAGATGACGCACATCGTCATCAGTCACCGCACGCACAGCAGCACCCCCGAAACGATCCTCCGGACCGAGACGCTCCGCCCACAACTGAACCACCGACCGCAGATACCCGGCCAACCCCGCTTCGTCCAGATCGGCAGGCATCGGACCGAGCCGGTCATCCGCACCCCGCACCCGCAACATCTGCAAGTACGGCCTGAGCCGATCAATGTCAGCGGCCTGCCGCAACTGATCCAGAGTCGGCCGGTCACCATCCCTGTCTATCGCCAACCGCGCAACGTTGGCCAACCGCGCCCACACCCGATTCACAGTGTCGCGCAGGTTCTGCCGATCCCGTGCCCCATACCGTGAATCCACGCCAACCGCTTCGGCCACAGCGCGTCCGCCACCGTGCTCCTGCGCCAACTCCACCAGCACGGCTACGGCAGGATCGCCCACACCGGCGCTCGCCTCCTGGACCAGCCATTCACCGGTGACCTGGAGATCATCCAACGAGGTCAGACGAGAACGGTCGGTCGGCCGCCAAGGCGTCCTTATCTCCACCCGGACGTTATCCAGGAAAACATCGACGCGAGCCAGCAAGCCCTCCCGGTTGTTCGCCTCCAGCTGCACACGATTGGCCGTCAACCGGCCGGCAATGGACTCCAGAGCACGCAGCGCCACACGGCCGGGAATTTCCACAGGGGCCGTCTGAGCGTGCCAAACACGCCGCAAGGTTTCGAAGGTGGCCTCACGCCAACGATCCTTCGCGGATTGGGTGAGCGTCACCAGTGTCTGCACGTCTGCATCGGACACCGGACGTTCGTCAACCGGGTTGAAGTCCCGCACCATCTGCCGCACATGATCGATCGTCACGCTCTCGCCAACACCCCGATCGTGGCGTCGTACCGCGTCGAACAGACGACGAACATTACGCAAGTCCGAGATAGGACGCGCACCTTCAAGCGGGGCACTGTCAAACACGTCCAACGTCAGCCGGGCGATGTTGACCAAACGCTGCTCATAATCGGGCACCCACCGCGAACCGAACCGCCGGAAGCCGCGCTCCTGATGATGCAACCCGATCACGTCGGCCAACTCAGCCCGACCACCCGCGGTATCCGCGTAATACTCCACCACGCCCCACGCCTCTTCCGCACGGTCCACATCAATCGAACCCGACGCACCATCCACGCGACTTTCCTCGACATCCTCCGGACCATCGCTCGGCTCAGCCACCGCACCAAAGCCAGCCGAGTCCAACTCATCCGAATCGGACTCCCGCTCCCCCGAGGCCCCCTGTGAAACCGCGTCGCTCTGAGCCGAGACAGCAGCACCATCCACAGCAGACTCCGCGGCGGACATCGTTTCCTCGGACGCCGTGTCTTCACCCAAGTGCACCGGGTGCGACAATCCCAAACCACGCGGTGTTTCCGCATCGAGCGGAATCGCATGCTGATCAATGCCCGCGGCCTGCCGCAACTGATCCAGAGTCAGCCGGCCGCCATCTCTGTCCACCGCCAACCGCGCAACGTTGGTCAACCGCTCCCAATCCCTTTGCACAACGTCGCCCAAGGACACAACGTCGCCCAGGTGATGCCGATCCGATGGCTCATACCGTGAAGCCACGCCAACCGCTTCGGCCACAGCGCGTCCGCCACCGTGCTCCCCCGTCAACGCCAGCAGCGCGGCTACGACAGGATCGCTCGCATCGGCTCCGAACTCCTGGATCAGCCATTCGCCGGCCACCCGGAGATCACGCAACCTGGCCACTCGAGAATCGTCGGTTGGCCGCCAAGGCGTCCTAATCTGCTCCTGGACGTAATCCCGCAAAACCTCGTCCGGCAACCGGCTGGCAACGGACTCCAGTTCACGCAACGCCGCACGGCCGGGGATTTCGACAAGGGCCGTCTGAGCGTGCCAAGCACTCCGCAAGGTTTCGAAGGTGACCTCACCCCGACGATCCCTCGCGGAATCGACGAACGTCACCAGTGTCTGCACGTCCGCATCGGACACCGGACGTTCGTCAGCAGGGTTGAAGTCCCGCACCATCCGCCGCACATCATCGATCGTCACGCTCTCGCCAACACCCCGATCGTGGCGTCGAACCGCGTCGAACAGACGACGAACATTAGCCTCTTCCGCACGGTCCACATCCATCGATCCCGACGCACCATCCACGCGACTTTCCTCGACAACCTCCGGACCATTGCTCGGCTCAGCCACCGCACCAAAGCCCGCCGAGTCCAACTCATCCGAATCCGACTCCCGCTCCTGCGAGATCTCCGACGCGCCATCAGCCGCCGACCTGTCGCCGCCATCTCGCGCCCCACGCCCCGAACTCCTGGACTCCGATCCGTCAGAATCCGACAAAGATCCCGACACACCGCCGATCGCCACGTCACCGGACCGCGCGTGCTGGTTGATTTCCAGTCGTGACGGTCCACCCACGTCGTTCGCACCAGCCGGCGCCTGCGGCTGCTGCACCTCCGCGGCGGGTATTGGGCCCCCGGACGGCTCCGTGTCTTCGTCCGAAGTCCCCGAGCGACGAAGCCGCGCCAGCAACTCATCCCGCTCCTCCCTCAAGAAGCGATCGGTGTCATCGCTCTCCGTGTCGCCCACCACAACCTCAGCGGAATCCGACCGCGTAGCCTCCACGGTCTCCGACCCCGGAACGCCAGCGGACCGCATGTCCCCACCCGGCTCCGGCCCCGCGCCCGCACTCACCGCCATCGCCAGGTGGCTCAGACGATGCAGTTGGTCCAGAAACGCCCGAGCATCCTCTCTACGAGCATCCTCGCTATCATCCCCATTCGTCAGCAGCCGATGCGCGACCGCATTCCGCAATTGATCATCCTGCATTCGCCCGAAGTGCCGGTCTACGTCAGCGAACGCGCGGTCCACCGGACCTGGACCATGCAGAGCTTGCCACTGCCATAACCCGCTGTCTGCTGTCTCGTAAATCTGCTGCATTTTCAATATCGCGTTATTCCGGCGCCGCACCCGCAAATCCTGAACAGCAGCGGCAGCTTCCGCTACCCGACGACCGATCGTTCTGACATGCACCCCATTTAGATTCAACCACTTCTCGATCAGGTCTTCATATGTGTTCTGTACGTCAGCGTCCACCTCCGCCTCCGCCAAAATCTGCCGCAGAGACCTCACCGCAGCATCCAAATTGGAGGTCAGCTGCTTCTTGACAACCCTAAAAACACTGTGACCCCAATCCTCAGATCTCTTGAACCGAGCCCCCAAACCGGCGGTGGTGTAATACCCGCGAAGCGCCTCCTCAGACGCCTCGTTTCGCAGCACCTGGTTGACAGCAGTATTGTTCCGCAAACCACTAAGCGCCTTGCCAACCGCCACGCGCTGCCGATAAATCTGCTGTGCTTCAGATCGATTGTTTCCAGGCGCCGGGGTCGCCGTGGCGGGACGCAAGTTGTCGGCAGTACCCGAATCCGCACGGCCACTCAGGTCACCAGCCAGGTAACAGATCAGTTTCCACCGCAACTCCTGCACCTGCTGATCAGCCCGCGGTTTCATCAACTCGCGTGCCATCACATCCCGGAACGGCCGGGACTCCCCGAGAGGCCCCAAGACGACGACCGCGGCAGCGTACAAACCGCCCACGACATCTTGACCTTGGTAGAAGGCCAACTGCCGCAACGCTTGATCGGCCTCCGCGAATTCCCGCCTTATCGCGCTTATCCGAGAAGTAACGCTCGGCGCTGGATCACCATCGACCCCGCGCACCATCGCGGCAGCAACGGCCAACTGTTCCGCGGCCCGCATGGACCGCTCCTCCTTCACGGTCGCGATACGCTCCCGCAGCGCCTCCAAAATCGCATCCCGAACCGGATCGAACGCCCGCCCCTGCAACGACGCCTCCAACGCCGCCTTCCGAGCCTCCAGCTCCTCCAGCCTCACCCGCCCTTCCTCAATCAGCTCAGCCCGCTCCTCTCGCTCCGTCTG
This sequence comes from Saccharopolyspora pogona, assembly GCF_014697215.1. Classification (GTDB taxonomy): domain Bacteria; phylum Actinomycetota; class Actinomycetes; order Mycobacteriales; family Pseudonocardiaceae; genus Saccharopolyspora; species Saccharopolyspora hattusasensis. The sequence continues at coordinate 9,407,215 of NZ_CP031142.1, read as the reverse complement.
GTGCTTGGCACCACCCGCGGCTTCATCCACCGGTACCGCAGCATCTGACTGTGAAGGCCCGCCACTTTGGCCCGAACTCCAATCCGCCGCAGCGGATCCACCACCAGACGAGGGCCCTTCCCCAGCAGACGATTTTGCAACGTGCTGCTTCGCAGCCTTCTTCCTTCTTTGATACGCACTCTGGCGTGCCGTGTCCTGTTGGCGCAACCACTTATCCTGCGCCTCAATCTCGTCGAACTCCTCCTGCGCCGTCTCTATATCCCGCTGCAGCGCCTCCCACTGCCTCCGCAACCCCGCATCCGACCCCGCCTGCACGGCCCCATCCCACCCCGGCGACGTCTCCAACGAAGCCTGGGCAGCCCTAGCGTTCTTCAGCGACGCCTGCAACTGCTCCATCCGCGCACGCCGCTCCGCCTTATTACGGATCCGCCTCTGCCGGTCTTTTTGATTCCACGTTGTCTTCTTTTCCTTAGGCGTGTCGGTCTGGCTTGGTCCTGGCCTGCCCGTCTTGATCACCCGGGCCGCGTGTGCTCCCCCCGCAAAGGGCTGCACAGCATCCGACGAAGATCCCGACGTCAGCTCGGCTGCCGCAGAAGACTTCCCTGATCGTCTCGCTGCCTGATCCTCCGGTCCCGCTCCGGCCCGGACACTCAGCCCGCTGCCCCGCATACGGAGCCCGTCCGCCAACGCCCGGGAAAACTCCACCACCTGGTCCTCGTGATCCCGGCCGAGCTCGTGGTACTTGGCCGCGACCAGCGCCACCACATCCCGCAGCGACACGGCAGCATCCCCACGAGCCAACCGCCGGACGTCATGCGTGCCCTGCACAATCCGCGCCGCCGCCGTCTTGTCATCATCCGACCAGCCCTCGTGCTTCGCCCGGGCGATCTCGCGGCCCAAATCCGACGGCGACCACTTCTCCACCGGTATCCCACCGGTATCCCGCGTCATGTCCGCCCCGGACGTGGCCGTTGCCGCGGGCTGTACCTCCCCGACCACCGAGGTCGTCTGGGCGGCCGGTGTCTCGTCCGGGGCCACCGTCTTCTCACCGGCGACCGGGACCGCTGCCGAGGCCTCCGCCAGACCGGACAACTCCTCGCGTCCCCCGGCCGGCACCACAACACCGGGCCCGCCCACCGGCCTGGGACGAGAACCATCCGCCGCGAACACCGTCCACCGCGACCCGCGCCCCTCCGGCCCCGGCGCCACCGCGACAACATTCCGCCCCAGGCCCCGCGCCAGAGCCGAACCCTGACCCAACGACACCACCACACCCGCACCCGCACCACCGTGGGCGACCAGCACCACAGGACCGCCCGCAGAGCCCGCAACACCATCCCGCACGAACCCCACCAACCCGCCACCGGCAACCACACTCGCCGGCACCGGCACCCGCACCGCGTCCGCCGGCAGGCCCGCAGGCAGTACCGCCACCGGGTCCTGCTGCAGAGACGGCACCGCCTGCGACCCCGTATCCGCCGGCAACACCGCCGAATCCGACGACACCGCAGCATCCAGACGATGCGAATCCCCACGCCCCGCAACCGAATCCACACCAGAAGACCCACCCTGGCCGGTCAAACCATCCACCGAGGACACATGCCCCGGCGACACAGCACCATCCAGATCCGCCACCACCCCAGCCCCAGGCCCGGGTGTGACAGTCTCCGGTAGCGCCGCATCCGAAGGCACACCAGAACCATGCGGGATACCCGCCGGCGACCTCTCCCCCACCGAATCCGGCGTCTGCGATGCCACCACATCCACCGGCCCGTCCCCGGACCCACCGCGACCGTCCACACCAGACCCGCCAGGCACAGCCCGATCACCGGGCACGCGCTGATCGCCGGGAACGCGCTGATCGCCACCGGCAACCGGACTGTACGGCGGAGGCGGCGTCACCGGCCTGTCCGGACCAGAACCCGGTGTCTCATACGAATATGCCGGCAGCGGCGTACCCGGCCGGTCCCGCCCGGAACCCGGCACCACCGGAACACCACCGGTCGCGTCCCCGCCCGTCCTGCCCGCGCCGCCCGTCCTGCCCGCGCCGTCCTTGCCGTACGCACCGTCCGTGCTGTGCGTGCCGTCCTTGCTGTGCGTGCCGTCCTTGCTGTCTACAACAGCGGACACCACGGGGTCTTTGCCGGAGGGCACCGACATCGCGTCCGAGTCCACCTTCCCGGTGCCCGGCACCGGGAAACCAGGGTCCACATCAGACACATCCGAGGTGCCGGATGGGTCGAACACACCGTCCTTACCGACCACGCCATCAGGAGCCGGAACCGAACCCGACACCACCGGAACCCCACCGGAAAGCACCGACACCGCATCCGAATCCACCGACCCGGCCGAGAAAACAGAATCCACATCCGAGGAGGCATCCGATCCATCCGATCCGTCGGAGGCGTCGGAGGCGTCGGAGGCGGTGAACACACTGCCCGGGGAGCCAGGAACCTCACCTGTCTGCGACCCGGAAGCGTTCTCCAGCAGCGGGGTCTTCTCCCCACCCACCGCATCACCACTATCACTGTCCCGACCGTGGCTGGTGTCGTCGAGGTACGGGCTCGGGCCTTCCGGCACCAGCTTGCCCCGCAACACCAACCCCGCCAGATTCCCCACACCACTGAACACCGACTCGAACACACCCGCCGTCACCGAGAACGGGTTCCACGTCACCTCCTGACCCGTGGCCGCCAGATACCCCACCTCCCCGAACAACTCCGACAACGCGTTCTCCAACGCCTCCCCCACGCCATGCCCGAACCGTGCCAACCACATGCCCCGCACCGACATCCCCGCATAAACATCCAGATGCTTCGCCACCACATCCGCGAAGCGCGCCATCGCCGACACCGGATACAACTCCGCATGCTCGGCCACCGCCCGCCTCACCGCCGCCTCCAGAATCGCCTTATCCACCTCATCGCCCAGCCCCCGCACCAGCACCTTCGTCAACGCGTTACTGACCAGACCGCCTACCGCCGACAACGGCAGCGACACCAACGCCGAAAACGCCCCCATTCCCGCCGCCTGCTCGCTGAGCTTCCCGTCCCACTTCTCACCCGACTTCTCACCCAGCATCTGCAACTGGGCCTGCAGATCCGGCAGCACGTTGAACGCCACACCACCGGCCGCCGCCATCGCCAACCGCATGAACAACTGACCCCACCACCGCGACAACAAAAACCGCATCACCGCCATCCGCGCCGCCAGCCACGCCATCGACGCACCACCGGTCGCCCCCGCCATCGCCACCGCCCACGCCATCTCCAACAACAACAATTCCAAACCATAAATCGTCACCAACTTCAAATACCGCACCTGCCGCGCCAGATCCCGCACGAACACCGCCAACTCCCGCAACGCCCCCTCACCCGAGGCCAGCAACCCATCGAAAACCTCCAAACCCCCCGCGAACCGGTCCGCCGCCTTCCCCGAAAACTCCGTCCGCACCTTCCCCACCAACTCCGCCACAAAACCCCCTACCTCTCCCACCCCCACCGCACCCGACTCCAACGCATCCGCCACCGCGAACAACCCACCCTCATCCGCATCCGTCATATCCTCACCCGTCAACACCTGAAAAAGCCGCCGCACCCCCTCCGGCACCATGATCGACGAAAACATCACCACCACCCCACCCCAACGCCGCCACAACCCAAGGCAGCAACAACGAACACAAACATCAACCTGCCCACCCCACTGAATGCCAGCACATCGATCGACCAGGGCGGTAACACACAAAAAACCGATAGCCGGGTAGCTTCAGCCACCCGGCACCCGAACCAAATCACTCCTCCCACAATTAATGATCTTCCGGTTATAGGGCGTGTCGTTGCGCATGGTTTGTGCTGTGGGCTGGATGATCGCGGGGTGCCGAAGTTCTCACCGTCGACGAGCAAGCAGGCTCGTGAGAGCAGAACTGGAGCCGCTAGACGGGATTTCCAGGCTTTGCGGGAACGCCGGCTGCGGGCTGTGGAGATGTCCGATCGCGGTGAACGGCAGGTCGATGCGGCCTTGGCGTTGGGCGTCTCGCAGCAGACCGCACCGAAGCGGCACCAGGCGTGGTCGGCCGGTGGCCGCGAGGCGCCGGAGGGTGCTGTTCGCGCAGGGCGGATGCCCAGGATTTCCGATGAGCAACTGACCGAGGCCAAGGTCGAGCAGCCGCGGAGAAAAACGGGCCCCGGAGGCGGGGAGCCTGGACTTTCCTCCAGGCCGGAAGCGGATATTGGTTGCACCCAGCGGTAACCGCTACCTGGGCGCCGCGTGGCCAGACCCCGGTGCTGCGGCACCGATTCTCCTCGACTCGCATCGCGATGTCGGCTGCACTGGCCTACCGGCCCGGCCGCAGCCAGGCCACGTTGGTGTTTCAGCCCAAACACGACAGCCACAACACCGACTCGCCGATCAAGTCCCCCACCGACCGGCACGACCACCTCGACGGAGACCCGGTCACGCCGATCTGGGACGGGCTGCCCACCCACCGGCCCAAAGCAATGAAAGCCTGACCGGCCACACAACGGAATTGGCCTGTCGTGACACTCCTTCCGGCATACGCACCCGCACTCAACCCGGCCGAACCCGTCTGGGACAACGTCAAAACCACCGAACCGGCCAACCCCCACCAAGGACAGCAAACCGCCGCTTGGCAACCAAACGGCATCGGACGGCTCACTCATCACCCAACGTCTCCCGGCTGGCATGGAACAGCTCTGCGAACGTTGAGAACTCGTTCAGTTCCCCGCATTCGGGCCGGAACCCGTAGGCGGGCCACTCGTCATCCGGGCCGGCGGCAGTGGGGGCAAGCAGCCAGTGGTCCTCACCGCTCGCGATCACCAGCGAATGCCGGAACACCGCCACGTACTCGTCACACGACTCCCTGCCCTGCTTCTCGGCGTAAAGATCGATAAAGCCCATGCCATCGAAGGTGTCACGGAACCAGGCAATGTTCTCGCACGGGAACAGTTCGTCGATACAGCCACCGACGCCACTCCACCCGTCACTCGCGAGCAGGAAAGCACGAAAACCTGGCGGGAACCGGACACCCAGACGTCGCTCGGCCGTCAACACGGCCTGCTCGGCAGCCGGCTCGAAACCCAACCAGCACATCGCCACCTGTTCACCCGTGAACCGATCACGATCACATTCCCCGGCCGTACGCAAATACAACTCGCCGTACTCACTCAGATAGCCGCGCCACTGTTCGGGCGTAGTCGGCAACGACGTGTGCGGTACCGCGCCGTCCTCTCCATGGACAGACAAAACCTGTTCTCCTCGCCCGGAAATCCGTCGGTCAGTGACACCGTCCGCCACGTTCACCGACCTCCCATCCGGACAAGCCGGGCGAACAATAGTCTCGGCGTCCTGCTCGCCCAGCACCTCATCTATGCCCGCGACGAACGAGTCGAGCCCTTTGTGCATTGTCCGTATCTAGGCCATACCGTGGCCGTGAATCACGATGACTCCACCGCGGCACGGCAGATCGTCGAGGACAGTCTTGACCGATGTCCGCATCAGGCAGAGCCCGGATACGCAGCAGCGCTCGCCGGAAAGGCCCACGAACAACCTCGTGACGACCGGATCATCCACTGCACCATCGAAAGCTCGTTCCACGCGGCACAAACAACCTTCCAGAAGTTTGCGCAGGCAACGGAACTGTCGCGGAATGAAACCCCCTATGACCCGGTCATTCCTCCGACCCAAGCTGATCATCTGCCCATCCCGCTGTCCGACCGAGGCGATATTTCCAGCACGACAGCGCAACAGGAGGCGCGAACATGAACAACGGCCACAGCCGCCCGAAAACCGACGGCCACTGCCCCAAAGCTCGCGACTACAGGCGCATTTCCTCGACACCTACATTCCCGAAAGCCTAACCCGAACAGATCAACAACCGCCTCGCCACTGCCCGAAAGACCCACCAACATTGCCCGGAAAACCGCCAGCTGACCATCGCGTGCATTGTTGGGAGAGCCGGCAGGGGCACCGCACGCGGGGGTGCCCCTATGACGCTGCTATGTGTCGTCAAATGATCTGGGGCCGTGGTTTCGTGTCCTCTACCCCCACAAGCAGCTGATCAAACGGCTACTCAAGGGCAAATGCGAACTCTGCAAGCAATCGGACACCATCGAAGTGCACCACGTCCGCAAGTTCGCCGACCTCGCCACGGCCGGAACCACCCCGCCCGCATGGGCACAGGTCATGGCGAACAAGCGCCGCAAAACCCTGGTGGCCTGCCGCGCCTGCCAAGACCTCATCCATGCCCGGCCCGCACCGACACTCACGCAGTAGTCACTGGAGAGCCCGTTACGGGGAAACTCGTACGGCGGGTTCGGGGGCAGGCCGAGCGGAAAAGGACCAGCAATACGCTGGCACCTCGCCGCTCGGCCGAGCCTACCAAGACCGTGCGGGATCAGTTCCTCGTCGAGATCACCGGCGACGACGAACCGGGACGTCACCAGGTCACCGACCTGCTCGAGCTGAACCGGCTGTTCACTGCCTGGGTCGAGACGGTCTATCACCGGCGGGTGCATTCCGAGACCGGACAAGCTCCACTCCAGCGGTGGATGACCGGCGGGCCGATCGCGCTGCCCACCCCGGCAGCGCTGGCCGAGGCGTTCCGCTGGGAAGCGCGGCGCACGGTGCGCAAGACCGCGACCGTGTCCCTGCACGGCAACGTCTATGAAGTGGATCCGGCGCTGGTCGGCCGCGCCGTCGAGCTGGTTTTCGACCCGTTCGACCTCACCCGCCTCGAGGTCCGCCACCGCGGCCAGAGCTGGGGCCTGGCGATCCCGCACCACATCGGCCGGCACGCCCACCCCAAGGCCCGGCCGGAGATCCCGCCCGAGCCGCCGAAACAGACCGGGATCGACTACACCCACCTTGTCGACGCCACTCACCAGGCCGACCTCGCAGGCGGCATCACGGCACCCCGCCGACGGGGCATCTTCATTCCCTCGCCATCGGCACCGTCAACGGCGCCATCGTCGGCACGCTTCATGGCGGCGAACAGTGGAACCGCTCGAAGGAAGTCATCGCGTGACCGGCATCAACGAACTGCTCACGATCGCCAACGAAGCCGTGAACTTGGGGCACCAACTCCTCACGACCACGCCCCCCCCCCGGAGAGATCCACGCCAAGGGTGACCGCGATCTAGTCACCGACCTCGACATCCAGGTACAGCACGAAGTTCGCGCGTATCTCAAACACGCCGCCCCCGACATCGACTTTCTCGGCAAGGAGCAAGGCGGGGGCTCGCTCGACCAAGCCGCCGAGCGGATCTGGGCGCTCGACCCGATCGACGGAACTTCGAACTTCGCCCGCAGCCTCCCGCTGTGCGGAGTCTCGTTGGCCCTGGTCGAACGCGGCACACCCACTATCGCCGTCATCTCCGCGCCCGTCCTCGGTCTTCGCTACAACGCCGTCCAGGATCAGGGGGCATTCGTCAACGGCAAGCTCATACATGCGAGTCGGACAACCGAACTCAGCAAGGCCATCGTGTCGATCGGCGACTACGCGGTCGGGGCAGGTGCCGCCGAGAAGAACCACGTCCGCTTCGCGCTGACACAGGCCCTCGCCGAGAACGTCGAACGCGTCCGCGCCCCCAGGGGGTCCAGCTCCCCCTGCGAGGCCATCTGCAGGCCCATCAGCATCAGGGGACCCAGGCCCAGCTCCCGCAATCGGTCAGCCAGCGCGACCGCCCCTTCCGGCCCGCCGAACGCCGCGACAATCGTGTCGAGCACGATCCCACGCACCGCCGCACGATCGCCGGGACGGCCGCGACGCCACTCGCGCACGTCTCTGGTAGAAACGCCGATCCCCGGGCGACCTCCCAGTCCTCACCGAAGAAGCGCTTGAGGTAGTCAAGCTCACGACCGTCCAGGGCATGCACCAACTCAAGCAGCACGTTCAGCTCCCGCCAGCTGGGCTGCCTGTCCCGCACACCGGCACGCTGCGGTGCCGGACCGCCGAGGTCGCACACCTGCACCCGGCTGTCGAGCTCGCTCCCGGCACGCACCACCTCGTCCAGGCCACCGAGCCTGGCCACCTTTTGCTCCAGCTCGCGGCGGTACGCAGCCGCGCTGCGGGTGTCACGCCCTTCCTCGCCCCACCTCCCCAGCAGACGGCGGCGATCGGCCCGGCGCATCATGAACTGACCCAGAGCGCGCAACCGCTCCTCGTACGGCGGATCGTCCGGCAGCAGTGTCTTGACCAGTGTCTTGACCGCCTCTCGCCCGCCGTACTTGCTGACCACCGACCCGATGATCGCCCGGCGCAACGCCTCGGCACGCCACCCTTCGGGCAGGTGGGACCACATCCGCCACACCCGCGCCGTGGTTTCATCCACCCCCAACGCCTGAGCCAGATACTGGCTCCGGCGCGCCCCCGGATTGACCATATTCATCAACTCCGCAGGCCCGTCATCGTTCAAGGCCGCGAACAACCCACCCCATTCGAACTCGCGGCCACGAAGCCACACTCTCTGATCCGCCAGCCCGTACTCCACCCTGACACCAGCCGGGTCCACCACATGCACGAAGAACTCGACCGACTCGCCGATGTTCTCCAGCCAGGCATCCGGCGACAATGCCCCGTCCGGATCCAGATGCGGCGGCACCTCCCAACTGATCCGGCGACCCCTGGGTCAGCGGGCCCCCAAGTCCTCCGGCCGCGTGGCGCTACTCGGCCGCGCCCCTTGCGCTTACTCGCCCATCACATACCAGGCGTCGGTGCCCTCCTCGACCAACTCCGGTGGATCCGACGACCGCCCCCTGCGGGTTCTCCACGTCGCCTTCCGCTTCTTCACCACCAGCGCATGGTCCACAACGCTCCACCAGTCCAGAATCCGCAGGAACGCCGCGACATTGTGACCATCAACGTCGGCCAACCTCGGCCGCGCAGTCGCTCCCGTCGCCGCCCTGAAAGCGCCCAGCGCCGCGCGCACCTCCTCAGAAACCCCCGCCAGCTCGTCCGCGTTCAACACCGGCCGACCATCCACCACATCCGGCAGCGGCACCCGCGACTCACCCTGCACGTACTCCGCCTCGCCGCCACGGCGCTCAGACCCCGTCCACGCATCCACCCGAGGTCTCAACGGCATCAGCTCACCGAACGGCACCCGGGCGGAATCCACATCGGACAGCCGCGCTGATCGGCATCCTCGCCGTCGAGGACATCGGGCAACACCGAATCCAGCTCCCGACCGGTATGTGCCTGGAACGCCCGGGACAGTCCCTTGACTGCGACCCGATTTCCCCCCACCGAGCGCAACCCATCCATTACCGAGTCGACATCAATGTCCTTCTGCGACAACAGCGTGTCCAACGTTCGAGCCCGCCACTGCGCCACCGACCCGAAATCCTCCGGCCGGATGGCGGCAAGCGTCGGCGAACCCGCATCCGCCGACCCCGGGCGGAAACCGTACGCACGCGTGCTCTCTTCCAACTGCGCCAGATGCCGCGGCAACAGCCGGCCACCACGACTACCCAACCACATCACGCTTTCGTCGCCATACACCCGGTTCCGGCGCGGTATCGCGATCCGCTGGTTCTTGGACACCAGCATGTCGTCCCGATGGAACACCAGCCGATCATCCTGCCCGGGCCAACGCTGTTGCGGGGTTTCATCCAGAATTCCCAGGTAAAGCCCCAAGATCCGGGCGAGCTCCGCATCGGAACCCACGAGGTCCATGGTCAGTAGGCTTACCTGCATGCTGCTGTCCTGGGAGATCGCCTGGTGCGCATTTTCCGGATCGTCCGGGAACTCGACCCGCACATGGAACTGCTCGCCCGACGGAAACCGGTAACCCTGGTCAGGTCGCAAGGGAACCGGCTCGGGATCGAACCACGAAGCGGTCTTCGCCCGACTACGCCGCCACGAAGGATCTGTTGATGGAATATCAAGCAGTGCCGCAAAGTCGTCACAAAGCGCATTCATCAACTCCGCGATGTCGCGACCATCCGCTATCTCCCGTGTCTCCCCCACACCCGTCAGCAGTTCGGTCAGCACTAAGCGAATTGCGTCGTGCACGTCATTGTCCACCGTGCCCGGCTCCGCCTGCGGCATCGGCTCCAGCATCGCCGCCGCCACTCCGTGGAGGATCCTTACCGACGCCGGGTCAGCGGACGTCTCCCACTGCTCCACCCGATCCGCGGCCTCGCCGATCCGCTCCGCCCACCGCTCCACCGCGGTATCAGTCCGCTCAGCAAGGTCATTACGAAGCGCATTGATCAAGCCGTTGAATTCGACACGGCGCGCGATCTCCAGCCTCACCGCACGGGTGATCGAATCCCACAGACGCTCTTGCTCGTCGAGCAACGGCCCCCGACCCGCAACCCCCTCCGGAGGCTCACCCATCCACTGCTGCACGGCCGCCGCCGCCCGCAATCCAACTTGATCACCGAACTCCCCATTGGCAGCCAAATAGCCGGCCCACCGAGCCTCAAAATCATCCACCGTGCGATGTGGCACGGTCCGCTCGACGGCTGCACCTTCGTCCTGCGGTCTGTCCGTCACGGAGGCAGCGACACCATCCTGCGAAACAGCGCCGCCCTCCGCCGAGACAACACCACCGTCAGGCCTTGGGCTCTCAGACGGCACCACATCCTCGCCCCTCAACCTGGAAAGCCGAGCCCGCATCTGCTGCAGTTCCGCCTCATCGAGGTCACTCACGGTGTCGTCGGTCGCCGCATCACCCGACGCATCCCCAGTGGGCTCCGACCGCACATCCCCACGCAGCGCGGGCACCGCGCCCGCATCTCCGACCGATTCGGGCCCCGCACCTGGGCCCCTCCCCGGCTCGGGCCCGGCGCCCGCACTCTCAGCCATCAAGTCCACCCAAATACGGGCCAGCCTGTTCCGTACCTGCGCGATCTGACCGTCCCCGACGCCAAGCATCATGTTATAGGCCATCACGCATACAGCCTGCGACGAGCCATTAGATGGCGCCCCCAATTTTTCGGATGCGTCGTCCAACAAGTCTGCCCTTTCCGGGCCAGACAATTTTTCCAGCCCCGAATTAGCCTGATCACTCAACACTCGCAGTTCCCGCTCCGCAGCAGCACGACGCAACGAGCGCTCGGCCGCTCGCATCCCCGGCAGCCTCGACCTGACGTGGACATCGTCCAACGACACAGCAGCCGAATCCGCTAGCAGCCCTGACGCCGACAGCGGGAGCGCCGGTCCGATCGCGTCCGCATCCACCGACTTCCCACCAGTGACCGGCGGCAGCAACTTCCACACCGAAGACGCATCAGCCGCCGGAGAGCCCGCGGCTGCCGCGCGGTCGTACGCCTCGGTGCCTGTGTCGGGCCGCGCCGCAATCGGCTCGGCGTGCTGCCGCACCACCTCCGACCAAACCTCCTCCGGCTCCCGCCTGCTACCTCCCCTAGAGTGACTCGGCGAGTCCTTCGCCGCCACCGCCGAATCCTCCGCCGTACTGTGCGGGCTCTTGCGGTAGATGCACGACATAGTCATACGCCCCGGCCTCGCCCTGGACGTAATCCTTGTCCCAATGCGGCCGCAAATCCATCATGAACGGCTCCTTTCCTCGACCCGCCCTTGATGCCGCGTCGAGGAAGAGGCTGCCACTGCCGCGACTCACGAAGGTAGCCGAAACGACCTTCTCGTTCCCGTTAATGAGCCGCCCAGCGACATCGTCCCGGTTCCGATCAGCGTGGAGATTGCCGATCAACACAACAACCTTCGCACCAGGAGCACCGGCAAGAATTTCTTTGATCCGATCAGCCATGAACGAATCCCGCGCGCCACGAGAGGCACCTCCTCACTCTGATCGACATCTACCGGGACAACCTCAATCCCTGCCCGCGAAACCGCGCGAACAACCTCCTCATAGCCACCACCAGACACCGCCGGCCCCACATCGACACCAGACAAGGAAACATCCCGCCCAGCATTAAGCTCCTGAAAAGCAGGGTTCGCCGGCGCCTCGACAGCATAATGCGTCACCCCAATATCCTTCAGACGCTGAACATACCCAACGAGATGCCGACGTATCGCCCTATCGCGATGATCTTCCCCCAACATCAAAACCCGGGCGTCACCGAACAACTTGCCATAATCAATCGGCTCGGCGTGCTGCCGCACCACCTCCGACCAAACCTCCTCCGGCTCCCGCCTGCTACCTCCCCTAGCCGCAACCCGCGCAGCCATCCTGCGAAAATAATCACTGTGTTGGTGAGTCGGCAAGATCCGATCCACCTCCTCCGGTTCTGCGTTCGTTGCCCCCCCGCTCCGGATCTTCCTCAGGCGTCTCCGTTCGGCTTGGTCCTGGCGTGGCTGCCCACCTGATCAACGGGGCGGGGTGTGCCCCCTCTGCATAACGCGGCTCGGCCCAGCCGTTGAACGCCGCCCGCAACTCCGGACCGTGCTCGACCAAGCCCTCACCCGAATCACGGCGGTACCAGTGACCGGTCCCCTTACCACCAACGAACGTCGGCAGCATACGACCGTCGGGCATCACCACCGTTTTCGTAGCGTGAAACGAACCATCCTCGGTCAGCCACACATCACCATCAGTCCCCCAGTCCGCCGTCGTACCCAACGCCTCCGCAACCCGGTCGGCGAACGAAGCCCCACCCTCCGGCTGCCGGAACGCACCACAACCCACGAACGCCAACGGGAAACCAGGCACAAAATGCTCGTTCTTCCACATCTCCTCGGCGAAGTCCTCAGGCGTGACCCTCCGGCCATCCCGCAACTCCGCACGCCCATCCTCCGTGACATGCACAGCCACCACCTGCACACCCCGCAACCCCCGCGCCAACCCCCGCACCAACCCCGCCACGTGCGCAGCCTGCTCACTGTCACCAGAGGCAAAAAACAGCAACGGCTCCACCCACGGCACACCAGCCAACTCCGCCATCGGTTCGTTCACCAACCGCGGCCGACGCCGCCCACTGGCATCCACACGGCACACCACCCACCTCGGCCCCCGACCAGGAAGATGGACCCGCGCCAACACATCCGCACTACTACGCCCCTGCATCTTGGCGATTACATCAAGAGACACAACCACATCGCCATGCCCCAGCACCACCAGCGTCTTACCACCCTCCGCAGCCGCGTAGGACGGCGACCGCGTCCACGCCGTGTACTCGACGCTTTCCGTCGACCCCAGGATCTCGAACCTCACCGGCGTGCGATGCACACCCCCCGGCGAGACAGAGTCCAGCCGCCCGTCAAGCCGGCTAGTCGCGCCCGCCAACGACACCAAGTGACGCATGTCCGCTTCCTCGAAGCGGATACCGTAGTCGCGTTCAAGGGAATTCCTGACGGAGTCGGAAAGACTATTCAAGTCGACGTGCGACGACTCGGGATCGAGTTCGTGCGCCAACCGCGCCAGGTCGTGCAGCGTCTCCATCCTGGGCCGCTGGCCAAGGCCGTGCACCACGTCCATCAGCTCGAGCCAGCGACGAATCTCGTCGATCTCCACAGTCCCGGGCGACCGGGGTTCCTGCGGTCCGGCCGAAGAGTTGGACACCGGCCCCGGCAGCTCGGCGACCAGGATCCGAAGATGGTCAACCGGCCGGGCATAAAAGTCAGCACGTCCGCGGCCGTCCCCGAAACCGGCATCGATCAACGTCCGAATCCGCCGCATCCACAGCGAAGCCTCGTCAAATCCGGACAGATCCGGATCTACCTCCCAGTACAACCCCGCCAAATCCGTCAGGGACTGCGGGTAATCAGCCGGCAGACCAGTCCCGTCTCCAAGCCCGATCTCCCGCGCCAGCCCCTCCCAACCATCGCTGCCATCCGGGTTGAACCGCACAGCAATCCTCGTCACCAACGAAGGCAGGACCACGTCGTTCAGTCGCGCTGGCGACTCCGCCGGCTCCCTGACCACCCAAGACCGGATGTCTTCGAACGAAGACAGCACGCGTGCGGCCCACTCCGCCGTCTGTTCGTCCGCGGTGTCCTCGAGCGCGGTCAGCCTGTCGTTCATTCGCCACCAATACCTGTCGGCGTTCCACATCGCCTCCAAAGCCTGCTCCGGGCCGTTCGTCCACATCGCCGCCAACGCCTGCGCCGGATCGCCGTCGTCCGCAAGTACCTTCCGCGCCATCCCCGCCAAATCCACCAGGTCAAGCAAGTCCAAACGGGTGGCCTGCCCACCGGATCGGCCTTCGAAGCCCGCCACCATGTGGGCTAGGTACCCAAACGAAATGTTCGACGACTCGGGATCAAGCTGGTTAACCAACCACGCCAGGGCATGCAGCGTGTCCATGTCCGCCATCCCGCGATACAAAGGCTTTGCCAGCCGTATGACTGGGAACAGCCGCCTGTGGCCCACCAAATCCTCGCCGATCCGATCAACGAGCGCGTGGTAGCCACCAAGGTTTTGCGCCACGTCCATTCGCTCGAGCCAGTGACGAATCTCGTCGATCTCCACAGTCCCGGGCGACCGGGGCTCGTCCTGTACGGTCTGAGGGTTGAACACCGGCCCGGACACATCGGCCACCAGGCTCCGCAGATCGTCAAACCCCAGGGCGTAGAAGGCGGCACTGCCGCGGCTGTCATCGAAGCCGGCGTCGATCAACACCCGGATCCGACGCATCCACAGCGGAGCCTCGTCAAATCTGGGCAGAGCCGGGCCTATCTCCCAGTACAACCCCGCCAGATTCGCCAAGGACTGCCGGGCATCATCCGGCAAACCAGCTCCGTCCCCGACCCCTACCTCCGCCGCAAGCTCGCTCCAGCCGCCCTCAAAGCCCTCAGCAATCGTTGTTATGAATGGAGTCAGGACCAAGGCGTTCAGGCGCGCCTGCGACTCCGCCGGCTCCCTGACCACCACAGACCGAGCGTCCTCGAGCCCAGCCAGCAACCCCCGGGCCCACTCCGCCGTCTGGTCGTAACGCGCGGTCCTCTCGAGCTCGGCCAGCCTGTCCCCCATTCGCCGCCAACGCTTGTCGGCGTTCCACATCGTCTTCAACGCCTTCTTCGGATCGCCGTCGACCTGACCACGGTCCTTTCGCGCCCTCCCCACCAACGACACCAGGTCACGCACTTCCAAAGAGCCGACGTCCCAAGTAGATCGGCCTTCGAAGCCCGCAACCATGTTGGTAAGGGATGACAGCAACAAAATGGTCGACGAATCGGCATCAAGCTGGTTGGCCAACCACGCCAGGCTATGGAACGTTTCCACATCCGGCGTCTCGATGTACAAATCCTTTGCCAGCCGTATGACCGGGAACAGCCGCCTACCACCCACCAAATCCGCGCCGATCGCGTCGACGAGCTCGTGGTAACCGCCAAGGTCGTGCACTACGTCCATCAGCTCGAGCCAGTAACGAATCTCGTCGACGTACACATCCCCGGGCGGCCGAAGCTCCTGCTGTCCGGTCTGAGGGTTCAACTCCGGCCCGTACGCATCGGCCGCCAGGCTCTGCAGCTCACCCATCGTCCGCTTATAGAAGACAGCACCCTCCCCGCCGTCCCCGAAACCAGCATCGATCAACACCCGAACCCGCCGCATCCACAGCAAAGCCGGGTCAAATCCGAAAAGATCCGGAGCTATCTCCCAGTACAAGCCCGCCAAGTTCTCCAGGGACTGCCGGTAATCAGCCGACAGCTCGGTCCCGTCCCCAAGCCCGATCTCCGCCGCAACACCGCTCCAGCCGCCCTCAAATCGCTCAGCAATGCCCGTCACGAACGACGGCAGGACAACAGCGTTCAGATGCGCCTGCAACTCCGCCGGCTCCCTGACCACCACAGACCGAGCGTCCCCGAACCCAGCCAGCACTCCCCGGGCCCACTCCGCCGTCTGTTCGTCGTGTTTGCCACGCGCGGTCACCTCGAGCTCGGCCAGCCTGTCCCTCATTCGCCGCCAAGGCTGATCGGCGTTCCACATCGCCTCCAACGCCTGCACCGGACTGACCCGCTGACCCCCATCAGCATCGGCATCGGCATCGGCTTGAACGGAACCCAGCCGACCAAAGACCTCTCGCGCCCTCCCCGCCAGCCCCACCAGGTCACGCACGTCTAAACCGTCTAAACCGTCTGAACCGTCTGAACCGTCTGAACCGTCTGAACCGTCTGAACCGTCTGAACCATCTGAACCATCTGAAACGTCTGAAACGTCTGAAGGAGACGCATTCCTACCGGCTCGGCCGTCGAAACCCGCCATCATGTCGGTAAGGGTGACCCACGAAATATTCGACGACACGGGATCAAGCTGACCGGCCAACCACGCCAGGTCGTCGAACGTTGTCTTGTCTGGTGTCGCGCCATACAACTGCCTCGCCAGCCGTATGACCGGCAACCCGCGCCTGCCGCCCACCAAATCCGCGCCGACCTCACCAAGATGGATCACCACGCTCATCCGCTCGATCCAGTGACGAACCTCGGCGTCGGACACATCCTCCGGCTGCGGATTCTCGTGCTGACCCGTCACACGGTTGAACACCGGCTCCGCCAGATCAGCCACCAGCCCCCGCAGATCGCCAACCGACCGGTCATAGAAAGCAGCACCCTGCCTGCCGTCTTCGAAGCCGGCGTCGATCAACGCCCGGAGCCGTTGCATCCGCGGCACATCCACCGCGGCCGACTCGCCCCCATCGAAACCGACATCCCACGCCAACTCCGCCAGAGACCTCAAAGCCTCCCGGAAATCATCCGCCCCAACAACCAGCCCGACCTCCCCCGCCAGCCCCTCCCAACCATCCCCACCCTCCCGCGCGAACGGCCGAGCAAGCCCCGCCACCAACTCCTCACCACCAGGAAAAGGCAGCTGCAGCGGCTCCGCGCGGAGTCGATCCGCCTCCTCCCAGAATTCGAACATCAGATCCTCAAGCGGATCCACGTTCTCCTCAGATTCCTCGATCAGATCGTCAAACCTCTGCCCATACGACCGTTCACCCACCGGGGCGCGCAGGTGCACCCAGTCCGGACGCAGCCCGCTCTGGTCTTCCGGCAAGCGAAGGTCATAGGGGCCCACCTCCGGTTGCCCATCGCCGTCCGGCCGAGTCGACTCCCACCTGCCGTTGGGCGGCAAAACCGGAAGCAACCGACCACCATCACCCACATACGCGCCGGCAACCATCGAAGCGAACCCACCGGTACCCGGACCGAACCACACCATGTCCCGCGTCCAGCGAACCTCAGACCCCAACTCCTCATCCAACGCCCGCGCAAACGCCTCGGAGACCCCACACGCATACAGCCACACCACAGCATCCGGATCCCAGTTCGGCGACCGCCGAATCACCCCAGCCAACGTGCGCGCATCCACCGACCGCCCATCCACCACCACGCCACCCTCACCATCACCACGCACCGCCACCACAAACCGGCCATCCCGCAACGGCAACTCCCGCACAGCGGCACGCACATCCTCACCCACATCCGAGGACACAATCCCCGCCCGAATCACCTCCACCCCCGGCACCGGCCCACCCGCCACGTCCAGCCCCTCCACACCAGCGCCCGAAACCCCAGCCAACCCAGGCCCCCGCAAACCCGCGCCAGCAGATGAAGACGCCCCCGCACCAGACGATTCCGCGCCCCCCGTCAGCTTCGAAGCCGTTCTCTTCCGCCCACGCGGGACTGCGTCGTCCTGCCCCCTCTCCTGCCGCGCGTCGCTCACCAACCCCTCCAACACCCCCCGCTCGGCCTCGATACGCCCCGCCAACTCCCCGATCTCCGCCCGCACAGCCCCAATACGCCCCCGCAACGAATCCAACTCCAGACCCTCACCGGCATTCCGCGCCGGCAACGCCGCCAATTCCGCCTGCCGAGATTCGGCCTGCTCCAGCGACGTCGCCAACTCCGCCTGCCGAGCCCTGTGCTGCTGCAGCGACTCCCGCGCCTCCGCAACCCGCAGCTCTCGCGCCACGTCGCGCAGCGTCCCGATCCCCAGCCGCTCGCCGTACAACTGGTTTGCCCTTTGTATGACCGGGAACAGCCGCCTACCGCCCACCAAATCCTCGCCGACCTCACCGACAACCGCGCCGACACCACCAAGATCGTGCACCACGTCCATCCGCTTCAGCCAGACATGAATATCAAAGACCCCCACAGGCTTGGGCGACCGACGCTCCCGCTGTCCGCGGTGAGGGTTGAACATCGGCTCCGACAGATCGGCCACCAGGCTTCGGATATCATCACCCGTCCGGGCATAAGAGGCAGCACCCGACCTGCCGTCAGCGAAGCCCGCGTCGATCAACATCCGGAGCCGCCGCATCCACGGCACAGCGTCGCGAAATTGGTAAAGATGCGGATCTATCTCCGGGAACAACCCCGCTAAATTCACCAGGGACTGCTCGAAATCAGCCGGCAGATTAGTTCCGTCCCCAAGCCCTACTTCCGCCGCAACCTCTCTCCAGCCACCCCCAAACCGCTCCGCAATCCTCGTCACAAACGGAGTCAGGACAACGGCGTTCAGGCGCGCCTGCGACTCCTCCGGCTGCCTGACCACCGCAGACCGAGCGTTCTCGAGCTCACCCAGCAACCCCCAAGCCCACTCCGCTTCCTTTTTGTCACGCCCGGGCGCCGCGAGCGTGGCCAGGCTGTCCTTCATTCGCCGCCAAGGCTTATCGGTCTTCCACATCTCCTCCAAAGCCTTCTTCGGATCGCCGTCGACCCGACCAAGGACCTCTCGCTCTCGCACCCTCCCCGCGAACTCCACCAGGCGACGCGCGTCCGAAGGAGATATGGCATACCCATCGGCTCGGGCTTCGAAACCCGCCACCATTTCGGTAAGGGACGCCCATGAAATATTCGACGACACGGGATCATGCTGGTTGGCCAACCACGCCAGTCCGCGCAGCATTTCCATCCCCGGTTGTTCGTCAGGCATAAGGTTTGCCAACCGTATGACCCGAAGCAGCCGCCTGCCGCCCACCAAATCCTCGCCAATCTCACGCACAATCGCGCCGACACCGCCAAGATCGTGCACCACGTCCATCAGCTCGAGCCGGCGACGAA
Organism: Saccharopolyspora pogona; assembly: GCF_014697215.1. GTDB lineage: Bacteria > Actinomycetota > Actinomycetes > Mycobacteriales > Pseudonocardiaceae > Saccharopolyspora > Saccharopolyspora hattusasensis. The sequence continues at coordinate 9,388,272 of NZ_CP031142.1, read as the reverse complement.
GATCCACGATCCCCACATACCTGGGCGCCCGAAGCTCATGCTGTCCGGTCTGACGGTTGAACGCCGGGATCGGGTTGGACAAATCGGCCACCAGCCCCCACAGATCGCCAACCGACCGGTCGTAAAAAGCAGCACCCACCCTGCCGTCATCGAAACCGGCATCGATCAACATCTTGAGCTGTCGCATCCGCCGCAAAGCCCGGTCAAATCCGAGATCCAGATCGATCGCCCAGTGCAACCCCGCCAAATTCTCCAGGGACTGCCGGTAATCAGCCGGCAGACCAGTACCATCCCCAAGCCCTACCCCCTCCGCAAGCCCGCTCCAGCCACCCTCAAACCGCTCAGCAATCCCCGTCACGAACGACGGCAGGACAACGGCGTTCAGACGCGCCTGCAACTCCGCCGGCTCCCTGACCACCACAGACCGTTCGCGCTTGAGCTCAGCCAGCACTCCCCGAGCCCACTTCGCCGTCTGTTCGTCGTTTTCGTCACGCGCGGTCACCTCGATCTCGGCCAGCCTGTCCCTCATTCGCCGCCAAGGCTTATCGGCGTTCCACATCGCCTCCAAAGCCCGCTCCGGACTAACCCGCTGACCCCCATCGGCATCGGCATCGGCATCGGCATCGGCTTGAACGGAACCCAGCCGGCCAAAGACCTCTCGCGCCCTCCCCGCCAACCCCACCAAGTCACGCACGTCTGAAACGTCTGAAGGGGACGCATACTCACCGGCTCGGGCTTCGAAACCCGCCACCATGTCGGCAAGGTACACCCGTGAAATATTCGACGACACGGGATCAAGCTGGCTTGCCAACCACGCCAGGTCGTGGAACGTATCAATGTCCGGCACGTCCTCGTACAACTCGTACGCCAGATCCGCGACCCGGAACAGCCGCCTGCCGCCCACCAAACCCGTGCCGATTTCACCGACGAGCTCGTGGTAACCACCAAGGTCGGACACCTCGTCCAACCAGTCGAGCCAGCGCCAAATCTCCTCTTCCGACACATCCGCCGGCCGTCGAGGCTCGTGCTGACCCGTCACACGGTTGAACACCGGCTCCGCCAGATCAGCCACCACCCCCCGCAGATCGCCAACCGACCGGTCGTAAAAAGCAGCACCCACCCTGCCGTCATCGAAACCGGCATCGATCAACATCTTGAGCTGTCGCATCCGCCGCAAAGCCCGGTCAAATCCGAGATCCAGATCGATCGCCCAGTGCAACCCCGCCAAATTCTTCAGGGACTGCCGGTAATCAGCCGGCAGACCAGTACCATCCCCAAGCCCTACCCTCTCCGCAAGCCCGCTCCAGCCAACCTCAAACCGCTCAGCAATCCCCGTCACGAACGACGGCAGGACAACGGCGTTCAGACGCGCCTGCAACTCCGCTGGCTCCCTGACCACCACAGACCGTTCGCGCTTGAGCTCAGCCAGCACTCCCCGAGCCCACTCCGCCGTCTGTTCGTCGTTTTCGTCACGCGCGGTCACCTCGATCTCGGCCAGCCTGTCCCTCATTCGCCGCCAAGGCTTATCGGCGTTCCACATGGCCTCCAAAGCCCGCTCCGGACTAACCCGCTGACCCCCATCGGCATCGGCATCGGCATCGGCTTGAACGGAACCCAGCCGGCCAAAGACCTCTCGCGCCCTCCCCGCCAACCCCACCAAGTCACGCACGTCTGAAACGTCTGAAGGGGACGCATACTCACCGGCTCGGGCTTCGAAACCCGCTACCATGTCGGCAAGGTACACCCGTGAAATATTCGACGACACGGGATCAAGCTGGCTTGCCAACCACGCCAGGTCGTGGAACGTATCAATGTCCGGCACGTCCTCGTACAACTCGTACGCCAGATCCGCGACCCGGAACAGCCGCCTGCCGCCCACCAAACCCGTGCCGATTTCACCGACGAGCTCGTGGTAACCACCAAGGTCGGACACCTCGTCCAACCGGTTGAGCCAGCGCCAAATCTCCTCTTCCGACACATCCGCCGGCCGTCGAGGCTCGTGCTGACCCGTCACACGGTTGAACACCGGCTCCGCCAGATCAGCCACCAGCCCCCGCAGATCGCCAACCGACCGGTCGTAAAAAGCAGCACCCACCTTGCCGTCATCGAAACCGGCATCGATCAACATCTTGAGCTGTCGCATCCGCGACTCATCCACCGCGGACGACCAGCCGTCATCGGACCAGAGTCCCGACCACGATTCCGCCAGATACGTCAAGGCCTCCCGGAAACCGTCCGCCCTAACATCCAGCCCGACCGCCTGCGCCAGCCGTTCCCAACCATCGCCGCTACCCCGTGCGAACAGCGGAGCAAGCCCCGCCACCAGCTGTTCACCACTACGAGGATGCAGCGGCGCCGCGCGGAGTCGATCCGCCTCCTCCCGGAATCGCTGCAGCATGTCCTCAAACGGATCCACCTCCTCCTCCGGCACGGCAGCCCGTTCGCCCACCGGGGCGCGCAGGTGCACCGGGTGCGGCAATCCCAACCCACTCGGTGTTTCCTCATCGAGCGGAATCGCATACGGCCCATGCTCCACCGGCTCATCGACCCCAGGAATGCGCTCCAGCCACCTGCCGTTGGGCGGCACCAGCGGCCGCAACACACCATCCGCCGTCACCAGCGTGGTCACCATCGCGACGAAATCACCAGTGCCTGGCCCAATCCACGTCAACCCATCCACACCATGCCGCACCCGTGAATTCAGTAACTCCTTCACCTCGTTCACGAACGCCGCCGACAACACACAACCGAACAACACCACCGACGCCCCAGCGTCCGGATCCCAGTTGGGCGACCGGCGGATCACATCGGCCAGCGTGCGCGCATCCGCCGACTGCCCATCTACCATCACCCCACCAAGACCATCACCACGCACCACCACCACAAACCGGTCACGTCGAGACGATATCCGCAGCGCAGCGCCAAGAAGAAGACCATCGTCGGAAAGCCCGGACCGCACGAACAAGCCAGCCGGAACCGGAACCGCACGGGGCTCCTGCCGCAGCACGCTCTGGAAAACACCGACAAGACCATGCAGATCGAATGCCGCACCCTGCTCAGAGGCCCCGCCGGCACCGCTGTCATCGGTGCGGACCACCGAAACCCTGGGCGCCTCGCCGAGCAACTCCGGCAACCCGACGCCCCGAACCATCGTCCTCAATGGACCATTTGCGTCCGGATCCCCCAGCGACACATCGCGCGCGAGGGATTCCAGACCCGACTGCAGCGCTTCCAAATGCAGCACATGGCGCCCGTCCTCCAAAGCCCAGCGCACGTTCGCCGGTCCCCGGTAAGGCGCGGCCTCCGCTATCACCACCCGCAATCCCGGCCGGTCCTCGCCCGGCAACTCCACCAAAAGCGCGGCAATCCGGTCATAGGCACTCCACAGCCCGGACAGCACCGAATTGATCCGGTCCGACACCCAGCGCGAACCAACTTCCCGCAACATCTCGGGTCCCGACCGAACGGCAACGAAATGCGCCGCGACGCTTCGGACGTCCTCATGAGACACCGGAGCGCCAGCGGGCAGGCCGAGGAAGTCACGAACAACACCCCGCAGGCTGCCCGGGGCCACCCCCGTCTCACCCAGGCCCGGAATGGCTTCCGTCAACGCACGGGCCACCTCCCGGGCGTACCGCACATCCGCCACCTCCAGATCCTCGGCAATGCGGACATCGGCAAGCACCGCCGCCAACGCGCTAAGACGAACGATCCGACGCCGATCAGCGGCACGCAACTCACCATGCCCATCCACGCCGGGCGCGTCGCGGCCGAACCGCAGGACCAGCTCGTCGGACAGCATCAACGCCTCACGCGCCTCCATAACCTCCTCGGCCAGCGCCACAGCGCGGGTGTGGAGTTGCTCCAGCCGATCCACCACCAGCGCATCCGCCGGCCGCCACGCGACCTGCACACCAGCAACCCACGCCATCTGGCCGGCCAGTTCCCGGAGATCCTGCCGGTACCAACTCGGCAACGGCGCGAAATCCTCCGTCATCCGCGCCACAGCATCCCGCAACGCCGACAACTCGCTCTCGCCACGATCAGCCACCGCGTCAAGCTCAGAATTCCAGGCCCGCTCCAGGCCCTCCCACGACACCGCTCCCTCACGCGCCTCCGACATCATCAGATCGGCCAGATGACGCACATCGTCATCAGTCACCGCACGCACAGCAGCACCCCCGAAACGATCCTCCGGACCGAGACGCTCCGCCCACAACTGAACCACCGACCGCAGATACCCGGCCAACCCCGCTTCGTCCAGATCGGCAGGCATCGGACCGAGCCGGTCATCCGCACCCCGCACCCGCAACATCTGCAAGTACGGCCTGAGCCGATCAATGTCAGCGGCCTGCCGCAACTGATCCAGAGTCGGCCGGTCACCATCCCTGTCTATCGCCAACCGCGCAACGTTGGCCAACCGCGCCCACACCCGATTCACAGTGTCGCGCAGGTTCTGCCGATCCCGTGCCCCATACCGTGAATCCACGCCAACCGCTTCGGCCACAGCGCGTCCGCCACCGTGCTCCTGCGCCAACTCCACCAGCACGGCTACGGCAGGATCGCCCACACCGGCGCTCGCCTCCTGGACCAGCCATTCACCGGTGACCTGGAGATCATCCAACGAGGTCAGACGAGAACGGTCGGTCGGCCGCCAAGGCGTCCTTATCTCCTCCCGGACGTTATCCAGGAAAACATCGACACGAGCCAGCAAGCCCACCCGGTTCGCCTCCAGCCGCACACGATTGGCCGTCAACCGGCCGGCAATGGACTCCAGAGCACGCAGCGCCACACTGCCGGGAATTTCCACACGGGCCGTCTGAGCGTGCCAAACATACCGCAAGGTTTCAAAGTTGACCTCACCCCAACGATCCTTCGCGGATTGGGTGAGCGTCACCAGCTTCTGCACGTCTGCATCGGACACCGGACGTTCGTCAACCGGGTTGAAGTCCCGCACCATCTGCCGCACATGATCGATCGTCACGCTCTCGCCAACACCCCGATCGTGGCCTCGAACCGCGTCGAACAAACGACGAACATTACGCAAGTCCAAGACAGAAGGCGCACCTCCAAACGCGGCACTGTCGCGCAGATCCAACATCAGCCGGGCAATATTGACCAAACGCTGCCCATAACCACGCACCCACCGCGAACCGAACCAACCGAAACCCCGCTCCTGATGATGCAACCCGATCGCATCTGCCAACGCAGCCCGACCACCCGCGACACCCGCGTAATACTCCACCACGCCGCGCGCCTCTTCCGCACGGTCCACATCAGTCGAACCCGTCGCACCATCCGCGCGACTTTCCTCGACATCCTCCGGACCATCGCTCGGCTCAGCCACCGCACCAAAACCCGCCGAATCCACTCCATCCGAATCCGACTCCCCCTCCGCCGAGTCGAAGAAACTCCCGGTGCCACCGGTCGCCGCATCACCCGACACATGCGTAGTGGACTCCGACCGCGTGTCCCCAACGGTCTCCGACCCCGGATCGTCAGCGGACTGCGACAGCATGTCCCTAACCGGGGCCGGCCCCGCGCCCGCACCTGATCGTCCCGCTGCCTGATCCTCCGTAAGCCAAGACTCCGACACGTCCGAATCCGACGAGTCGCCAGCCAAGAACTCCTCATCAGACCGCGCACTCCGACCACCAGACTCCCGCAATCCACTGGAACGGTACGACGCAGACTGCCCCCGAGCCGTGTGAGCAGTTCCCGTCGTGGCCGTAGACGCCGTCTGCGGATCGGCCGGAGTGGTCTCCGGTTCGGGACTACTCCGACGAGCCGATTCCCGCTCGATCTCCCCGCCCCGCTCGGCGGTTTCCCCGCCAATGGTCTCCGGGCGATCGGCTGCGCGCGCGTCCGCTCGGTCGCCCGAGTACCCGGATGCCCGGTAGTTCTCCGCGTCGGCGGCCGAGGCTGCCGGGTCGGCGGAGTCGCGCGACTCCAGGTACTGCACAGCGCGTTGGTGACCGTCCTCGCCGAGCACGATGCGCAGGACCACGTCCAGTGTGCCCCCGGTATTCGCCAGGAACGCGGCCCGCACCTCCTGGACGGCGGCCGGATCCCCGCGCAGCTCGGCCAGCTCACGCAGCACGGCGCTCTCGTCGACGGGGTCCCGCGACAGCAGGTGATCCAACGCCCGCGCCCGGCGCTGCGGGCCCGGCACCAGCACATCCGGACGCAGTCCCTGCGAAATCGCCACTTCCTCGATCCGCCACAGGTTCCGTGGCAGGAACGCCCGCTGCTTGCCAGTCATCAACCCGTCATCGGGTATGTAGGAGTTCTGCGAGCTGTGCGGCCGGCCGGTAGCGGTGTCGGTGGGCATTGGCGCATCGGCCCGGTTGAACAACAGCCGGTTATCGGCCTTCGGGCGCTCCTGGAGGTCGCCGACCTTGTCCCTGCGCAACCGCTCGAAGAAGTCGGGCGAGAGCCCCAGGTGGAAACCGACCGTGGCGGCGAGGCCATACCCGCTGGCCCGAAGGCCCCAGGCTCTCGGCTCGCCGGTTGACTTCTCCTTGAGGTCGACGCGCAAGTTCGACTCTGCCCAGTTGTCGCTGAACTCCAGATTGACGAAGTACCGCGAATCCGGGTGCATCCGCTCGGGATCGAACAACTCCGTGACCCCGCTGATCGCGCGGGCCTTCAGCTCATCGACCTCCCGCTGGGCATCAGCGAGCCGCTGCTTCGACTCGTCCGCCTCCACCCGCAACCGCCGCGCCTCATCCCGCAACGCAGCATCGTGCGGTTCGCGTGCCGCGTCCGTCTCCGCTTCGGCGGCCGACCGCTCGTCGGCACCCACCTCCTCCCGCAGCGGATTCAGATACTCGTCCGTGTCCAGGTACGTCCGGACCGTGTACTCCGGCAGTGACACACCGTCCGCGGTCTGCCGCCGCCCGAGCTGGTACTCCCGCCGCTCGGCGTACTCATCGGGTAGACCGAGGTAGTGCCCGAGCTCGTGGGCGAACGTCGAGCCGAACTCGTACGGGTTCCAAATGAGCTGGTTGGTACCTGCCTTCGGGTCGGTGTCGAGAAAGATCGACCGATGTGCCTCCGCCGGGTCGCCGACAAACTCCAGCCGGAAGTGGAACTGATCGCCGGAATGCGGCATCCGGTAACCCCGGTTGAACAGCTCATCCACCGAACCGGCGGCGCGCCGCTTTAGGTCGTCGATCACGTCCTGCCGCTGATCCAGCTCCACACCGGCCTCGTGCGCCTTGTCCCGCTGTGCGTCGGCCCGCTGCCGAGCGGCATCGGCGTCGGCCTGCGCACGGCCAAGCACGGCGGCGTTGTCCGGCGACGAATCCAGTCGCTGTACGAGTCGTCGGACGGCGACCTCGGCATTGTCGGCGGCGTGCTCTGCTTCCTCGGCAAGCCGCAGTTCACGCTCGGCGCTCTCCCGGAACGGCGCCAGGAACACGTCGGACTCCAGGTGCGCCTTGAACGTGAACTCCTGCACCCCACGACCCGGCGCCACCTCAAAGCGCCGCCAGTCGTAGCTGACTAAGCCCTTTACGGTCACCAATTTGTCGGGACGGCTGGACATCCGGACATCCCTGGTCTCGAAGGCCACTGAGCCATCCGGAATCGTATTCCGCAAGTGTTCTTCCCACGCGCCGGGCTTCAGCGGGCTCGGCAGCGGGTCGAACCACGACGCCTGCCGCACCTGGGTGTGCTGCCAGGCGCGGTCCTCGACCCCGGGTTCCTTCCCACCGCGCCACAGGGCGTCGTAGTAGGCGGCCTCCCGGGGGCCGGCCGCTGGCTCGGTTTCCCCGCCCCGCTCGGCGGTTTCCCCATTGGCGGTCTCCGCCCGATCGTCCGCCCGCCGCGACGCGCGGACCTCCTCATCCGGGTTCTGGTGGCTCCGCCCGGATGCGCCAGTGACCGGCTCGCCAGATCCCCACCCGCCTGCGCCAGCCACCGATGCCGTCTCCGGCCCCGCGCCCGGAATCACGGCCGATGCCGCGAGCCTCAGACGAAGCAGTCGCTGCAGAAACGCCTGCGCATCCGCTATCCGCTCCTCTATCTGACCTTCATTCGTCAGCAGCCGATGCGCGACCGCATCCCGCAATTGATGATCACCCTGTATTTCCCCGAAATGCTGGTAGAACTCGCGGACCACACCATCTTGACCGTACCGATCTTGCAGCCGCGCTAACCCGCCGAGTACTATGTCGCCAATCGCCCACAATTCCTGCATCGCGTAATTTCGGTACTGCCCCCGCAACTCCTCAACAGCAGCGGCAGCTTCCTCTACCCGAATACGGATCGTTCTGACATGCACCCCATTTAGATTCGACCACGTCTCGATCAGGTCTTCATATGTGTTCTGCACGTCAGCGTCCACCTCCGCCTCCGCCAAAATCTGCCGCAGAGACCTCGCCGCAGCATCCAAATTGGAGGTCAGCTGCTTCTTGACAACCCTAAAAACATTGCGACCCCAATCCTCGGATCTGTTGAACCGAGCCCCCAAAACGGCGGCGGTGTAATCCCCGCGAAGCGCCTCCTCAAACGCCTCGTTTCGCAGCACCTGGTTGACAGCATCATCGTTCATCAAACCACTAAGCGCCTTGCCAACCTCCATGCGCTGCCGATAAATCTGCTGTGCTTCAGATCGATTGTTTCCAGGCGCCGGGGTCGCCGTGGCGGGACGCAAGTTGTCGGCAGTACTCGGGTTCGCACGGCCGCTCAGGTCACCAGCCAGGTAACAGATCAGTTTCCACCGCAACTCCTGCACCTGCTGATCATCCTGCGGTTTCATCAACTCGCGTGTCATCACATCCCGGAACGGCTGGGACTCCCGGAGAGGCCCCAAGACGTCGTCCGCGGCAACGTACAAACCGTCCACGAAACCTTGACCTGGGTCGAAGGCCAACTGCCGCAACTCCCGACCGGCCTCCGCGAATTCCCGCCTTATCAAGCTTATCCGAAAAGTAACGCTCGGCGCTGGATCACCATCGACCCCCCGCACCATCGCGGCAGCAGCCTCCGCCTGATTCCCAGCATGATCCGCCTGCCAACGCTCCTCTTCCGCTCTCACCTCCTCGATCACGTCGCGAGTCAAACCACTCACCGCCACGCCGATATCAGGATCACCAACGTCATGGGCCAGATAGCCGGCCAGTTCCACACGCACCGCCTGAGCACCGTGCCCGTCATCATCCGGATGCTCGCCCAACCAGTGCGCCAGCACATCCCGGAACCGCCAGGACACCCTCAGCGGCCCCAAAATCCCGTCCGCATCATCCAACAACGGGGCCACAGCATCTTGACCCACGGTCTCGCGCCACTCATTCAACTGCACCTCGGCCCGCTCAAACCGCTCGTCCCAGTCCCGCAACGCCAACTCACGTAGTTTTCGATTAAATTTTGGAATGCCCTTTTTGTCATCCGCCGGATGACTCAGCAGGTGGTGCGCCATCACTTTCCCGAGATCGTCACGGCCTTCAAGAGCTCCCATGTTCGACTTCACTTTATCGATCAGACCGTCTACGCCTACATTCACCCCGCCTACCAAAACTTCCCTTTCCGCTTCGCGCATCCTCTGCAGCCCAGCGTTCGCGTCAGTGATCAACCCACGCAGCTCGGCTGCCGCAGAAGACTCCCCTGATCGTCCCGCTGCCTGATCCTCCGGTCCCGCTCCGGCCCGGACACTCAGCCCCGTGCCCCGCGTACCCAGCCCGTCCGCCAACGCCCGGGAAAACTCCACCACCTGGTCCTCGTGATCACGGCCGAGCTCGTGGTGCTCGGCCGCGACCAGCGCCACCACATCCTGCAGCGACACGGCAGCATCCCCACGAGCCAACCGCCGGACGTCATGCGTGCCCTGCACAATCCGCCCCACCACCAACTCGTCATCAAGCTCCCGCGATTCACCGGAGCGGTGCGACTCCGACGGCTCCGCGTCTCCCCTCAAGCTCTCAAGCCGCTTCAGCAACTCGTCCCGTTTCGCCTTGTTCAAGCCGCCCTCGGTGTCATCGGTCTCCGCATCCGACACATCCTCAGCGGACTCCGACCGCGTGTCCTCAACGGTCTCCGACGGCTCCGGCCCCGCGCCCGCACTCACCGCCATCGCCAGGTGGCTCAGACGATGCAGTTGGTCCAGAAACGCCCGAGCATCCTCGCTATCATCCCCATTCGTCAGCAGCCGATGCGCGACCGCATTCTGCAATTGATCATCCTGCATTCGCCCGAAGTGCCGGTCTACGTCAGCGAACGCGCGGGCCACCGGACCTGGACCATGCACAGCGTGCCACTGCCATAACCCGCTGATCGCTGTCTCGTAAATCTGCTGCATTTTCAATATCGCGTTATTTCGGCGCTGCTCCCGCAACTCCTGAACAGCAGCGGCAGCTTCCTTTACCCGACGACGGATCGTTCTGGCATGCACCCCTTTTAGATCCAACCACTTCTTGATCTTGGCTTCATATTCGTTCCGCAGGTCAGTGTTTGCCTCCGCCTCCGCCAAAATCTGCCGCAGAGACTCCACCGAATCTTGCAAATCGGAGATCAGCGGCTTCTTGACATCATCAAGAACTTTGGCACCCCAATTCACGGCTCTGTTGAACCGATTTCCCAAACCGGCGGCGTTGTAATCCCCGCGAAGCGCCTCCTCAAACGCCTCGTTCCACAGCACCTGGTTGAGAGCATCATCGTTCCGCAAACCACTAAGCGCCTTGCCAACCGCCGCGTGCCGCCGATAAATCTGCTGTGCTTCAGATCGATTGTTTCTAGGCGCCGGGGTCGCCGTGGCGGGACGCAAGTTGTCGGCAGTACCCGAATCCGCACGGCCACTCAGGTCACCAGCCAGGTAACAGATCAGTTTCCACCGCAACTCCTTCACCTGCTGATCAGCCCGCGGTTTCATCAACTCGCGTGCCATCACATCCCGGAACGGCCGGGACTCCCCGAGAGGCCCCAAGACGTCGACCGCGGCAGCGTACAAACCGTCCACGAAACCTTGATCTCGTTCGCGGGCCAACTGCCGCAACGCTTGATCGGCCTCCGCGAATTCCCGCTTTATCGCGCTTATCCGCGAAATAACGCGCAGCGCTGGATCATTATCGACCCCGCGCACCATCGGGGCCGCAGCCTCCGCCGGGTTGCCAGCACGATCCGCCCGCCAACGCTGCTCTTCCGCTCTCACCGCCTCGATCTCGTCGCGAGTCAAACCACTCACCGCCACGCCGATATCAGGGTCACCGGCCAGGTAACCGGCCAGTTCCACACGCAACGCCTGAGCACCGTCCGAGTCACCCGGATGCTCACCCAACCAGTGCGCCAGCACATCCCGGAACCGCTCCGACACCTTCAGCGGCCCCAAAATCCCGTCCGCATCAGCCAACAACCGGGCCACAGCATCTTGACCCGCAATCCCGCCCCACTCAACCAACTGCTCCGCGGCCCGCTTGGACCGCTCCTCCCAGACCAACCGCATCGGCTCATTTCGGCGCTGCTCCCGCAACTCCTGAACAGCAGCGGCAGCTTCCTCTACCCGACGACGGATCGTTCTGGCACGCACCCCATTTAGATCCAACCACTTCTCGATCTTGGCTTCATATTCGTTCAGCAGGTCAGTGTCTGCCTCCGCCTCCGCCTCCGCCAAAATCTGCCGCAGAGACTCCACCGAATCTTGCAAATCGGAGATCAGCGGCTTCTTGACATCATCAAGAACTTTGGCACCCCAATTCACGGCTCTGTTGAACCGATTTCCCAAACCGGCGGCGTTGTAATCCCCGCGAAGCGCCTCCTCAAACGCCTCGTTCCACAGCACCTGGTTGACAGCATCATCGTTCCGCAAACCACTAAGCGCCTTGCCAACCGCCACGTGCCGCCGATAAATCTGCTGTGCTTCAGATCGATTGTTTCTAGGCGCCGGGGTCGCCGTGGCGGGACGCAAGTTGTCGGCAGTACCCGAATCCGCACGGCCACTCAGGTCACCAGCCAGGTAACAGATCAGTTTCCACCGCAACTCCTTCACCTGCTGATCAGCCCGCGGTTTCATCAACTCGCGTGCCATCACATCCCGGAACGGCCGGGACTCCCCGAGAGGCCCCAAGACGTCGACCGCGGCAGCGTACAAACCGTCCACGAAACCTTGATCTCGTTCGCGGGCCAACTGCCGCAACGCTTGATCGGCCTCCGCGAATTCCCGCTTTATCGCGCTTATCCGAGAAATAACGCGCAGCGCTGGATCATTATCGACCCCGCGCACCATCGCGGCAGCAACGGCAGCAGCCTCCGCCTGGTTGCCAGCACGATCCGCCTGCCAACGCTCCTCTTCCGCTCTCACCTCCTCGATCTCGTCGCGAGTCAAACCACTCACCGCCACGCCGATGTCAGGGTCACCGGCCAGGTAACCGGCCAGTTCCACACGCAACGCCTGAGCACCGTCCGAGTCACCCGGATGCTCACCCAACCAGTGCGCCAGCACAATCCGGAACCGCTCCGACACCCTCAGCGGCCCCAAAATCCCGTCCGCATCATCCAACAACCCGGCCACAGCATCTTGACCCGCAATCCCGCCCCACTCAACCAACTGCTCCGCGGCCCGCATGGACCGCTCCTCCGCCGCCTTCACGGTCGCGATACGCTCCCGCAGCGCCTCCAAAATCGCATCCCGAACCGGATCGAACGCCCGCCCCTGCAACGACGCCTCCAACGCCGCCTTCCGAGCCTCCAACTCCTCCAGCCTCACCCGCCCTTCCTCAATCAGCTCAGCCCGCTCCTCTCGCTCCGTCTGGTGCTTGGCACCACCCGCGGCTTCATCCACCGGTACCGCAGCATCTGACTGTGAAGGCCCGCCGCTTTGGCCCGAACTCCAATCCGCCGCAGACTGCCCTGCCCATCCCGCTGCCTGATCCTCCGGCCGCGGAGCCGCACCCGGCTCCGGACCCGCGCCCGCACTGATATGCGTCAGCCCGATCATCTGGCGCCGCAGCTGTGCACGCAGTCGCTCCGCAGCAGTTTCATCATTCGGGAACGTCAGGTACTGATGCGCCATCAGCACCCGCGCCGTCTGATTCTCCCCAAGCATCGCGCCCAAAATGCGGACCGCGCGCGCAAACGCCTCGGCCCGCCTACCCGAGTCAGCCCCCGCCAACTCACTCACCGCAACCCTGAAAGCACCACCGTCCACAACAGACCCCACGGCGGGCAATGTGTTCCCCGACGGCTCCGCGTCTCCCCTCAAGCTCTCAAGCCGCTTCAGCAGCTCTGCCTGTTCCGTCGCATCGAAGACGCTCGCGGTGTCATCGGTCTCGGCATCACTCGCCACATCCTCAGTAGTGGACTCCGACACCAGGCCCCTACCCGGCTCCGGCCCCGCGCCCGCACTCACGGCCGATGCCGCGAGCCTCAGACGCTGCAGTCGCTGCAGAAACGCCTGCGCATCCGCTATCCGATCCTCTATCTGACCTTCATTCGTCAGCAGCCGATGCGCAACCGCATCCCGCAATTGATGATCACCCTGCATTTCCCCGAAATGCTGGTAGAACTTGCGGACCACACCATCTTGACCGTGCCGATCTTGCAGCCGCGCTAACCCGCCGCGTGCTGTCTCGTAAATCCCCCACAATTTCTGTATCGCGTAATTTCGGTACTGCCCCCGCAACTCCTCAACAGCAGCGGCAGCTTCCTTTACCCGACGACCGATCGTTCTGATATGCACCCTATTTAGATTCAACCACTTCTCGATCAGGTCTTCATATGTGTTCTGTACGTCAGCGTCCACCTCCGCCGCCGCCAAAATCTGCCGCAGAGAGCTCACCGCAGCATGCAAATTGGAGGTCAGCTGCGTCTTGACAACCCTAAAAACACTGTGACCCCAATTGTCAGATCTCTTGAACCGAGCCCCCAAATCGGCGGCGGCGGTGTAATCTCCGCGAAGCGCCTCCTCAAACGCCTCGTTCCACAGCACCTGGTTGACAGCAGTATTGTTCCGCAAACCACTAAGCTCCCTGCCAACCGCCACGCGCTGCCGATAAATCTCCTGTGCTTCAGATCGATCGGCTTCAGGCCCTGAGGTCACCGCGGCGCGAACCAAGTCGCCGCCAGTACCCGAATCCGCACGGCCACTCAGGTCACCAGCCAGGTAACAGATCAGTTTCCACCGCAACTCCTGCACCTGCTGATCAGCCCACGGTTTCATCAACTCGCGTGCCATCACATCCCGGAACGGCTGGGACTCCCCGAGAGGCCCCAAGACGTCGACCGCGGCAGCGTACAAACTGTCCACGAAATCTTGATCTCGTTCGCGGGCCAACTGCCGCAACGCTTGATCGGCCTCCGCGAATTCCCGCTTTATCGCGCTTATCCGAGAAATAACGCGCAGCGCTGGATCACCATCGACCCCGCGCACCATCGCGGCAGCAACGGCAGCAGCCTCCGCCTGATTCCCAGCACGATCCGCCTGCCAACGCTCCTCTTCCGCTCTCACCTCCTCGATCACGTCGCGAGTCAAACCACTCACCGCCACGCCGATTTCAAGGTCACCAACGTCATGGGCCAGATAGCCAGCCAGTTCCACTCGCACCGCCTGAGCACCGTGCCCGTCATCCTGATGCTCGCCCAACCAGTGCGCCAGCACATCCCGGAACCGCCAGGACACCCTCAGCGGCCCCAAAATCCCGTCCGCGGCAGCCAACAACCGGGCCACAGCATCACGACCCACGATCTCGCGCCACTCATTCAACTGCACCTCGGCCCGCTCAAACCGCTCGTCCCAGTCCCACAACGCCAACTCACGTAGTTTTCGATTAAAATCTGGGGTGCCCTCTTTGTCATCCCCCGGATTACTCAGCATGCGGTGCGCCATCACGTTCCGGAGATCGTCACGGCCTTCAAGAGCTCCCATGTTCGACTTCACTTTATTGATCAGACCGTCTACGCCTACATTCACCCCGCCTACCAAAACCTCCCGTTTCTCATCGCGCATCCTCTGCAGCCCAGCGTTCGCGTCAATGATCAACGCACTCAGCTCGGCTGCCGCAGAAGACTCCCCTGATTGCCCCGCACTCACGCCCATCGCCAGGCGGTTCAGACGATGCAGCCGCTCCAGAAACGCCCGAGCATCCTCGCTATCATCCCCATTCGCCAGCAGCCGATGCGCGACCGCATTCCGCAATGAATTCTGCATTCGCCCGGAGTACCGGTCTACCTCATCCAACGCGCTGACCACACGATCTCGACCGAGTTCAGCCTCCAACTGCGCTAACCCGCGGTTCGCTGCTGCGAGAAGCTCCCAAAATTTTCGTCCCGCGTCATTTCGGCACCGCTCCCGCAACCCCCGAACAGCAGCATCAGCCTCCACCACCCGACTGTGCATTTCGACCGTCGAAGTAGGCAACAACCGCAACGCAATCTGGGATTCATATTCGTTCCGCAGGTCAGCGCCCGCCTCCACATCCTCCAAAATCTGCCGCAGAGAATCCGCCGCAGCTTCCAAATCGGATCTCAGCTGCTCCCTCATAACAGCAATCACATGAGTAACCCAATCCGTACTCCTATTGAACAGAGCTCCCAACTCTGCCCTGTTGTAACGACCCCGGCGCAGCGCCTCAAGCGCCTCCTTACGCGTCTCGTTTCGCAGCACCCGGTCGACAGCATTCTCGTCCGGCAAGCCACTCAGCGCCTTGCCAACCTCCACGCGCCGGCAATACTTCTGCATTGCTTCAGATTTATTGTTTCCAGGCCCCGGGACCACCCTGGCGGAAAGCGAGTTGTCGGCAGCACTCGAGTAAGCACCGCCACTCTGGTCACCAGCCAGGTAACGGACCAGTTTCCGCCGCAACTCCTGCACCTGCTGATCATCCCGCGGGTTCGTCATCAACTGACGTGCCATCACATCCTGGAAGGGCCGTGACTCCTTAAGGGGCCCCAAAACCTTCTCCGCGGCAGCGTACAAACGGGCCACGCGGGCACCTTGACCTTGTACGTCGGCCAACTGCCGCAACTCCCGACCGGCATCCGCGAACGTCCGCTGTACCGAACTAACCTGATAAATAACGATCAGTCCCGGATCAACAACGCCCCCACGCGCCATCGGGGCAGCAACGGCCCCAGCCTCCGCCTGATTCCCAGCACGAACCCTTTGCCAACGCGCCTCTTCCGCTCTCACATTCTCGAACGGGCCGCGACGCAAACCACTCACCGCCATGCCAATGCCAGGGTCCCCGTCCAGGTAAGCGGCCATGTCCACTCGCAGTTTCTGGGCACCGTGCCAGTTATCCAGATGCTCGCCCAACCAGTGCGCCAGCACAAACCGGAACCGTTCCGACACCTTCAGCGGCCCCAAAATCCCGTCCGCATCAGCCAACAACCGATCCCGAGCCTCATGACCTGCGATATTGGCCCATTCATCATCCAACTGCGCCCTTGCCCGCTTGTATCGCTCGTTCCAGTCCGCAGCCTCCCGCAAGTACTGCTCGTCTGCCAGCATCCTCCCCTGGCTCGACTCGATCTGGTCCAACTGCTCCTGGGTCCAGCCTTCCTGCTGCACCGCATTCCTCCCAGCAGCGACCTGGGCACGCACATCCGGACGGAAATACGCCGGCAACGCCGCCAAATGCCCCTCCATAAGCCCGACCAACCTCGCGAACTCAACAACCACAGCCGGCGCAGCTCCCGGCAAACTCACAGCAGCGGGCCCACCACCAGACGAGGGCCCTTCCCCAGCAGACAATTCCGCAACGTGCTGCTTCGCAGCCTTCCTCTTCCGATACGCTTTCTGGCGTGCCGCGTCCTGTTGGCGCAACCAATTTTCCTGCGCCTCAATCTCGTCGAACTCCTCCTGCGCCGTCTCTATATCCCGCTGCAGCGCCTCCCACTGCCTCCGCATCCCCGCATCCGACCCCGCCTGCACGGCCCCATCCCACCCCGGCGACGTCTCCAACGAAGCCTGGGCAGCCCTAGCGTTCTTCAGCGACTCCTGCAACTGCGCCATCCGCGCACGCCGCTCCGCCTTAGTATCGATCCGCCTCTTCCGGTCTTTTGCATTCCACGTTGTCTTCTTTTCCTTAGGCGTGTCGGTCTGGCTTGGTCCTGGCCTGCCCGTCTTGATCACCCGGGCCGCGTGTGCTCCCCCCGCAAAGGGCTGCACAGCATCCGACGAAGATCCCGACGCACCGCCGATCGCCACGTCACCGGACTGCCCAGCCTCCGCGTTACGCACCAACGCACTCAGCTCGGCTGCCGCAGAAGACTTCCCTGATCGTCGCGCTGCCTGATCCTCCGGTCCCGCTCCGGCCCGGACACTCAGCCCGCTGCCCCGCGGACCCAGCCCGTCCGCCAACGCCCGGGAAAACTCCACCACCTGGTCCTCGTGATCACGGCCGAGCTCGTGGTACTTGGCCGCGACCAGCGCCACCACATCCCGCAGCGACACGGCAGCATCCCCACGAGCCAACCGCCGGACGTCATGCGTGCCCTGCACAATCCGCGCCGCCGCCGTCTTGTCATCATCCGACCAGCCCTCGTGCTTCGCCCGGGCGATCTCGCGGCCCAAATCCGACGGCGACCACTTCTCCACCGGTATCCCACCGGTATCCCGCGTCATGTCCGCCCCGGACGTGGCCGTTGCCGCGGGCTGTACCTCCCCGACCACCGAGGTCGTCTGGGCGGCCGGTGTCTCGTCCGGGGCCACCGTCTTCTCACCGGCGACCGGAACCGCTGCCGAGGCCTCCGCCAGACCGGACAACTCCTCGCGTCCCCCGGCCGGCACCGCAGCACCGGGCCCGCCCACCGGCCTGGGACGAGAACCATCCGCCGCGAACACCGTCCACCGCGACCCGCGCCCCTCCGGCCCCGGCGCCACCGCGACAACATTCCGCCCCAGGCCCCGCGCCAGAGCCGAACCCTGACCCAACGACACCACCACACCCGCACCCGCACCACCGTGGGCGACCAGCACCACAGGACCGCCCGCAGAGCCCGCAACACCATCCCGCACGAACCCCACCAACCCGCCACCGGCAACCACACTCGCCGGCACCGGCACCCGCACCGCGTCCGCCGGCAGGCCCGCAGGCAGTACCGCCACCGGGTCCTGCTGCAGAGACGGCACCGCCTGCGACCCCGTATCCGCCGGCAACACCGCCGAATCCGACGACACCGCAGCATCCAGACGATGCGAATCCCCACGCCCCGCAACCGAATCCACACCAGAACCATGCGGGATACCCGCCGGGGACCTCTCCCCCACCGAATCCGGCGCCTGCGAGTCCAGCACATCCACCGGCCGGTCCCCAGCCACACCAGGACCATCCACACCGCGACCGTCCACACCAGACACCCCAGGCACAGCCCGATCACCGGGCACGCGCTGATCGCCGGGAACGCGCTGATCGCCACCGGCAACCGGACTGTACGGCGGAGGCGGCGTCACCGGCCTGTCCGGACCAGAACCCGGTGTCTCATACGAATATGCCGGCGGCGGCGTACCCGGCCGGTCCCGCCCGGAACCCGGCACCACCGGAACACCACCGGTCGCGTCCCCGCCCGGCCTGCCCGCGCCGTCCTTGCCGTACGCGCCGTCCGTGCCGTCTTCAACAGCGGACACCACGGGGTCTTTGCCGGAGGGCGCCGACATCGCGTCCGAGTCCACCTTCCCGGTGCCCGACACCGGGAAAACAGTGTCCACATCCGGGGTGCCGGATGGGTCGAACACACCGTCCTTGCCGTCCTTGCCGTCCTTGCCGACCACGCCATCGGGAGCCGGAACCGAACCCGACACCACCGGAACCCCACCGGATAGCACCGACACCGCATCCGAATCCACCGACCCGGCCGAGAAAACAGAATCCACATCCGAGGAGGCATCCGATCCATCCGATCCGTCGGAGGCGTCGGAGGCGGTGAACACACTGCCCGGGGAGCCAGGAACCTCACCTGTCTGCGACCCGGAAGCGTTCTCCAGCAGCGGGGTCTTCTCCCCACCCACCGCATCACCACTATCACTGTCCCGACCGTGGCTGGTGTCGTCGAGGTACGGGCTCGGGCCTTCCGGCACCAGCTTGCCCCGCAACACCAACCCCGCCAGATTCCCCACACCACTGAACACCGACTCGAACACACCCGCCGTCACCGAGAACGGGTTCCACGTCACCTCCTGACCCGTGGCCGCCAGATACCCCACCTCCCCGAACAACTCCGACAACGCGTTCTCCAACGCCTCCCCCACGCCATGCCCGAACCGTGCCAACCACATGCCCCGCACCGACATCCCCGCATAAACATCCAGATGCTTCGCCACCACATCCGCGAAGCGCGCCATCGCCGACACCGGATACAACTCCGCATGCTCGGCCACCGCCCGCCTCACCGCCGCCTCCAGAATCGCCTTATCCACCTCATCGCCCAGCCCCCGCACCAGCACCTTCGTCAACGCGTTACTGACCAGACCGCCTACCGCCGACAACGGCAGCGACACCAACGCCGAAAACGCCCCCATTCCCGCCGCCTGCTCGCTGAGCTTCCCGTCCCACTTCTCACCCGACTTCTCACCCAGCATCTGCAACTGGGCCTGCAGATCCGGCAGCACGTTGAACGCCACACCACCGGCCGCCGCCATCGCCAACCGCATGAACAACTGACCCCACCACCGCGACAACAAAAACCGCATCACCGCCATCCGCGCCGCCAGCCACGCCATCGACGCACCACCGGTCGCCCCCGCCATCGCCACCGCCCACGCCATCTCCAACAACAACAATTCCAAACCATAAATCGTCACCAACTTCAAATACCGCACCTGCCGCGCCAGATCCCGCACGAACACCGCCAACTCCCGCAACGCCCCCTCACCCGAGGCCAGCAACCCATCGAAAACCTCCAAACCCCCCGCGAACCGGTCCGCCGCCTTCCCCGAAAACTCCGTCCGCACCTTCCCCACCAACTCCGCCACAAAACCCCCTACCTCTCCCACCCCCACCGCACCCGACTCCAACGCATCCGCCACCGCGAACAACCCACCCTCATCCGCATCCGTCATATCCTCACCCGTCAACACCTGAAAAAGCCGCCGCACCCCCTCCGGCACCATGATCGACGAAAACATCACCACCACCCCACCCCAACGCCGCCACAACCCAAGGCAGCAACAACGAACACAAACATCAACCTGCCCACCCCACTGAATGCCAGCACATCGATCGACCAGGGCGGTAACACACAAAAAACCGATAGCCGGGTAGCTTCAGCCACCCGGCACCCGAACCAAATCACTCCTCCCACAATTAATGATCTTCCGGTTATAGGGCGTGTCGTTGCGCATGGTTTGTGCTGTGGGCTGGATGATCGCGGGGTGCCGAAGTTCTCACCGTCGACGAGCAAGCAGGCTCGTGAGAGCAGAACTGGAGCCGCTAGACGGGATTTCCAGGCTTTGCGGGAACGCCGGCTGCGGGCTGTGGAGATGTCCGATCGCGGTGAACGGCAGGTCGATGCGGCCTTGGCGTTGGGCGTCTCGCAGCAGACCGCACCGAAGCGGCACCAGGCGTGGTCGGCCGGTGGCCGCGAGGCGCCGGAGGGTGCTGTTCGCGCAGGGCGGATGCCCAGGATTTCCGATGAGCAACTGACCGAGGCCAAGGTCGAGCAGCCGCGGAGAAAAACGGGCCCCGGAGGCGGGGAGCCTGGACTTTCCTCCAGGCCGGAAGCGGATATTGGTTGCACCCAGCGGTAACCGCTACCTGGGCGCCGCGTGGCCAGACCCCGGTGCTGCGGCACCGATTCTCCTCGACTCGCATCGCGATGTCGGCTGCACTGGCCTACCGGCCCGGCCGCAGCCAGGCCACGTTGGTGTTTCAGCCCAAACACGACAGCCACAACACCGACTCGCCGATCAAGTCCCCCACCGACCGGCACGACCACCTCGACGGAGACCCGGTCACGCCGATCTGGGACGGGCTGCCCACCCACCGGCCCAAAGCAATGAAAGCCTGACCGGCCACACAACGGAATTGGCCTGTCGTGACACTCCTTCCGGCATACGCACCCGCACTCAACCCGGCCGAACCCGTCTGGGACAACGTCAAAACCACCGAACCGGCCAACCCCCACCAAGGACAGCAAACCGCCGCTTGGCAACCAAACGGCATCGGACGGCTCACTCATCACCCAACGTCTCCCGGCTGGCATGGAACAGCTCTGCGAACGTTGAGAACTCGTTCAGTTCCCCGCATTCGGGCCGGAACCCGTAGGCGGGCCACTCGTCATCCGGGCCGGCGGCAGTGGGGGCAAGCAGCCAGTGGTCCTCACCGCTCGCGATCACCAGCGAATGCCGGAACACCGCCACGTACTCGTCACACGACTCCCTGCCCTGCTTCTCGGCGTAAAGATCGATAAAGCCCATGCCATCGAAGGTGTCACGGAACCAGGCAATGTTCTCGCACGGGAACAGTTCGTCGATACAGCCACCGACGCCACTCCACCCGTCACTCGCGAGCAGGAAAGCACGAAAACCTGGCGGGAACCGGACACCCAGACGTCGCTCGGCCGTCAACACGGCCTGCTCGGCAGCCGGCTCGAAACCCAACCAGCACATCGCCACCTGTTCACCCGTGAACCGATCACGATCACATTCCCCGGCCGTACGCAAATACAACTCGCCGTACTCACTCAGATAGCCGCGCCACTGTTCGGGCGTAGTCGGCAACGACGTGTGCGGTACCGCGCCGTCCTCTCCATGGACAGACAAAACCTGTTCTCCTCGCCCGGAAATCCGTCGGTCAGTGACACCGTCCGCCACGTTCACCGACCTCCCATCCGGACAAGCCGGGCGAACAATAGTCTCGGCGTCCTGCTCGCCCAGCACCTCATCTATGCCCGCGACGAACGAGTCGAGCCCTTTGTGCATTGTCCGTATCTAGGCCATACCGTGGCCGTGAATCACGATGACTCCACCGCGGCACGGCAGATCGTCGAGGACAGTCTTGACCGATGTCCGCATCAGGCAGAGCCCGGATACGCAGCAGCGCTCGCCGGAAAGGCCCACGAACAACCTCGTGACGACCGGATCATCCACTGCACCATCGAAAGCTCGTTCCACGCGGCACAAACAACCTTCCAGAAGTTTGCGCAGGCAACGGAACTGTCGCGGAATGAAACCCCCTATGACCCGGTCATTCCTCCGACCCAAGCTGATCATCTGCCCATCCCGCTGTCCGACCGAGGCGATATTTCCAGCACGACAGCGCAACAGGAGGCGCGAACATGAACAACGGCCACAGCCGCCCGAAAACCGACGGCCACTGCCCCAAAGCTCGCGACTACAGGCGCATTTCCTCGACACCTACATTCCCGAAAGCCTAACCCGAACAGATCAACAACCGCCTCGCCACTGCCCGAAAGACCCACCAACATTGCCCGGAAAACCGCCAGCAGACCATCGCGGGTGCCTCTGTGACGCTGCTATGTGTCGTCAAGTGTTCTGGGCCGTGTTTTGGTGCCATGTTGGATCCTGCTGGCTAATTCGGCGCGGTGTTGGGGCTGTTTGGGAAGGTGCGGGCGTGAAGCGAACGGACCGTTCGTGTCGTCTACCGAAGCGAACAGGCCGTTCACCGCACACCAACAGCCCCGGGCTCACATCGGATGAACGGAGCGAACGGACCGTTCGTGTCGTCTATCGAGGTGAACAGGCCGTTCACCGCACACCGGTTGGCGAGGCAGAACCGGACCACTCCCGCAGTGACACCAGCCCCAGCCCCTCGCGGAAGAAGCCAGCAGGGTCATGTTGATGTTCCAGGAGCCTGAAGAGCTGACGCGCGATATCCGTTTGAGGCACCGTTTGGCTTCGTCGCGCATGGTTTTCCCTTCGGAGGTGCGGCGGGCCAGGTAGGTACGGGTGCCGGGATCGATGCGGGCGCGGGTCAAAGCGATGGTGTGCATCGCTCGGTTGAGCTGCCGGTCGCCGGATCTGTTGAGGAGGCGGCGATTGGCCAATCCGCAGGACGCTGGGATCGGGGCGGCCCCGGAGAAGGACGCGAAGGCTGCCTCCGAGCGGAACCGGCCTGGATGGGACCAGCTGATCAAGACCTGGGCGGCGCTGATCGCGCCGACACCGGGCAGGGCCAGCAACTCGGGGTGCGTGGAGGTGACAAGTTCGGTGATCTCACGTTCGAGCTCGTCGGCTTCGACTCGCAGCGCCGCTATGCGCCGGTCCGTGCAGCGTAAATTTCGGGCGGTCATGCGGTGTTCGATATCGTGCGTGGGTCGCCCACGCAGCTTCGCGCAGTAAGTGATCCGGGCATCGCTGGACTTGCCGCGTAGCTCGGCGCGCAGCACTTCCCGTGCCGAATTAGGTGAGTGGAACACGCCCCTGCGCTATCGCCTGCTCCTACACTTCACGCACCCTTGCCCGGCGAACGTTGCGCCAGGTCGCGCCAGATCTCCTCGACCTTCCGCATCCCAGGCAACCTGTCCGCGACCCACTGCAGATCCGTTGAGGTCCAGGCGCCCTGCCGTACCATGCGCTTCGCACGTTCGACGTTGAATGCACGCGTACCGTCCGGATCGAATCCCGGCGGCATCGTCTTCAAATGCTGTTCCATTCGGCCCGCCAACTCGGCCACCTCCGCAATCCCGGCCAGGTTACCGAGCCGGTCCAGCCGCACGGACTCCGGCAAATCAAGCAACTCCGCCACTCGCGGCAACTGGCCGTCCAGCCATGCGACCTGCGCCGGCCCGCCCAGAAGCTTCACGATGTCGGCGGCCGTGGGCTGCGAACCCTCCCCCCGCGACGCGGGCGCTGCGGAACCACCGCCATCGCTGCCCCCCGCGGAGGCACGCAGTCGGCCATGCTGAGCCCACCAAGCCAAGTCGGCGCCGGCGTCCGCTAGCACGCCCGGCGACAATGTCGACTCGGGGTCGATTCTTCTGCCATCACCCTGGACGGTGTCCAGGAAATAGTGCGCCTGCCCGTCTTTAAAGAAGTCACCGGAGGTCGAGAACGCACTCGCGTCGTTGCCGTTCACATACGTTGCCTGCGGGACGTCCTGCGAGGCCGCCGACGGTATTCTCAGCACGAGGAAATGAACGTCGTCCCCCGCCCTCTGCTCCATGAACTCCCGCACGGCACCGGGGCCATCGGTCAGCCGAAGCTGCGGGACGACACCCCCCGTGGCGTCCTGGAAGTGCTCACTCGCCGCACCTCCCACAACCCGCCGCAACACACCAGAGTGCAGCATGCCTTTCGCGGCGCGGAGGTTGTCGGCGATTTGTTCCAGCAACTCCGTGGCCGCCTCAGGACCCGGGTCAGGAATCACGATGCCCGAGCCCCGCACCATGGCCTTCGCGACCTCATTGCCGAGCAGTACCTGAACAACGATGTAGTTGACCGAAGCCTTCAGCGACTTCCCGAGTCCATCGATGACCTTTCGCGATTCGGGCCGCAGAGGCGGGACTGGGTCGTTCACCTTCTTCCACTGTTCCGATGCGTCGGACGGGAACTTTTCTCCCTTTTTGGCATCGGACCACGCGAGACGGCGCTCAGCCTCCCGTATCCAGTTCTCGTTCCACGCCAGCCTGAACGGCGCTGGCGGGACGAACCCATCCGCGATAGCCCGCAGAACAGCCCGGCGCAGCTTCCCAGCTCGCTCCGCGAGGGGCTCGACGACGCCCGCCAGCCACTTCCATACATGCGACTCGCCTCCAAAAAAGACGGAGCCGGTGTCGGTCACCTCGAGTGCTCGGCCCGGGCCGAGGTGACGCACCAGCTCCGAGCTCGGGAGCCGGGCAGCCTCGCGCATATTCCGCAGATCGGTCGGGGCGGGCTGTTGTCTACCGTCCAGCCACTTCTGAGCCGTGGACTCGTCAACTCCGGCCACCAAGGCCGCTCGGGCCGTGCCGAGGTGACCCACCAATTCCCCATCCGGGACTTCGGCGGGAACAGCATCCCCGGCGACGTAGTCCAACAGATCGCCCGGTTTCCACGGCAACGGATCCTCCATGGGCAGCAAACCGAGAACCCTCTCCGCGGTTTTCCTGTCCGGCTGCCCTTGCGAGGCCACCTGCACGCCCCTCCGGGGGTCCAACTCCCCCTGCAAGGCCATCTCCAAGCCCAGCTGCTTCAGGGGACCCAGGCCCAGCTCCCGCAATCGGTCCGCCAGCGCGACCGCCCCTTCCGGCCCGCCGAACGCCGTGACAATCGTGTCCAGCAAGATCCCACGCACCACCGCACGATCACCGGGACGGCCGCGACGCCACTCGGTCACGTCTCCCGTATCAACGCCGATCGCCGTGGCGACGTCCAAGTCATTACCGAAGAAGCGCGTGAGGTAGTCAAGCTCACGACCGTCCAGGGCGTGCGCCAACTCATGCAGCACGTTCAGCTCCCGCCGGCTGGGCTGCCGGCCTGACACACCGGCACGCTGCGGTGGCGGACCGCCGGGCTCGCGCACCTGCACCCGGATGTTGGGCTTGCTCCCGGCACGCACCACCTCGTCCAGGCCACGGAAGAAGGCCACCTCTAGCCGCAGCTCGGCGCGGTACTCAGCCGCGCTGGAGCCAAGCCCTTCCTCGCCCGACCTCGCCAGCCGGCGGCGGCGATCGGCCAGGCGCACCATGAACTCACCCAGAGCACCCAACCGCTCCTCGTACAGCGGACCGCCGGCACCAGGTCTTTGACCAGACTCTTGACCTCCTCCCGCCCGCCGTAGGTGCTGACCACCGACCCGATGATCGCCCGGCGCAACGCCTCGGCATGCCACCCTTCGGGCAGGTGCGACCACATCCGCCACACCCGCGCCGTGGCCTCATCCACCCCCAACGCCTGAGCCAGATACCGGCTCTCGCGCGCCGCCGGGTTGACCATATTCATCAACTCCGCAGGCTCCTCATCGTTCAAGGCCGCGAACAACCCCTCCCATTCGACCTCTCGGCCACGACGCCACAGCCTCTGATCCGCCGGCCCGTACTCCACCCTGACACCAGGCGGATCCACCACATGCACGAAGAACTCCACCGACTCACCGCTGTTCTCCAGCCAGGTACGCGGCGGCAAAACCCGGTCCGGATCCAGATGCCGCGGCACCGCCTATAAGAAACCCGGCGCCCCCAGGGTCAGCTGGTCCCACAAGTCCTCCGGCCGCTTGGCGCCATCCGGCCTCGCCCCTGGCGCGTACTCGCCCATCACATACCAGGCGTCGATGCCCTCCTCAACCAACACCGGTGCTTCGAGATCCGACGACCACCCCCTGTCGGCTCTCCACTTCGTCTCCCGCTTCCTCACCACCAGCGCATGGTCCGCGACGCCCAACCAGTCCAGCCACATCCGCATGTACGCCATGACATTGTGACCATCAACATCGGCCAACCTCGGCCGCGCAGCCACTCCCGTCGCCGCCCTGAAAGCCTCCAGCGCCGCGCGCACCTCCTCGGAGACGGAGACCCCTGCCAGTTCCTCCGCGTTCAACACGACACTCCGGCCATCCACCACATCCGGCAGCGGCCCCTCGCCGCCACGCAGCTCAGACCCTGTCCGCGCATCCACCGGAGGCCTCAACGGCATCAGCTCACCGAAGGGCACCCCGGACGGAATCCACATCGGACGGCTGTGCCGGTCCGGCCCCGCCGGCAAGCCCCGTTCGGTTTGGTCCTGGCGTGCCTGCCCACCTGATCAACGGGGCGGGGTGTGCCCCCTGCGCATAACGCGGCTCGGCCCAGCCGTTGAACGCCGCCCGCAACTCCGAACCGTGCTCGACCAAGCCCTCACCCGAATCACGGCGGTACCAATGACCGGTCCCCTTACCACCAACGAACGTCGGCAGCATACGACCGTCGGGCATCACCACCGTTTTCGTAGCGTGAAACGAACCATCCTCGGTCAGCCACACATCACCATCAGTCCCCCAGTCCGCCGTCGTACCCAACGCCCCCGCAACCCGGTCGGCGAACGAAGCCCCACCCTCCGGCTGCCGGAACGCACCACAACCCACAAACGCCAACGGGAAACCAGGCACAAAATGCTCGTTCTTCCACATCTCCTCGGCGAAGTCCTCAGGCGTGACCCTCCGGCCATCCAGCAACTCCGCACTCCCATCCTCCGTCACATGCACACCCACCACCTGCACACCCCGCAACCCCCGCGCCAACCCCCGCACCAACCCCGCCACGCGCGCAGCCTGCTCACTGTCACCAGGCGCAAAAAACAGCAACGGCTCCACCCACGGCACACCAGCCAACTCCGCCATCGGTTCGTTCACCAACCGCGGCCGACGCCGCCCACTGGCATCCACACGGCACACCACCCACCTCGGCCCCCGACCAGGAAGATGGACCCGCGCCAACACATCCGCACTACTACGCCCCTGCATCTGGGCGATTACATCAAGGGACACAACCACATCGCCATGCCCCAGCACCACCAGCGTCTTACCACCCTCCGCAGCATCCGAAGCCGCGTGGGACGGCGACCGCGTCCACGCCGTGTACTCGACGCTTTCCGTCGACCCCAGGATCTCGAACCTCACCGGCGTGCGATGCACACCCCCCGGCGAGACGGAATCCAGCCGCCCGTCAAGCCGGCTAGTCGCGCCCGCCAACGACACCAAGTGACGCATGTCCGCTTCGTCGAAGCGGATACCGTGGTCGCGTTCAAGGGAATTCCTGACGGAGTCGGAAAGACTATCCAAGTCGACGTGCGACGAGTCGGGATCGAGTTCGTGCGCCAACCGCGCCAGGTCGTGCAGCGTCTCCATCCTGGGCCGCTGGCCAAGGCCGTGCACCACGTCCATCAGCTCGAGCCAGCGACGAATCTCGTCGATCTCCACAGTCCCGGGCGACCGGGGTTCCGGCGGTCCGGCCGAAGAGTTGGACACCGGCCCCGGCAGCTCGGCGACCAGGCTCCGAAGATGGTCAACCGGCCGGGCATAAAAGTCAGCACGTCCGCGGCGGTCCCCGAAACCGGCATCGATCAACGTCCGAATCCGCCGCATCCACAGCGAAGCCTCGCCAAACCTGCCAAGATCCGGATCTACCTCCCAGTACAACCCCGCCAAATCCGTCAGAGACTGCCGGGCATCAGCCGGCAGACCAGTCCCGTCTCCAAGCCCGACCTCCCGCGCCAGCCCCTCCCAACCCTCGCTGCCATCCGGGTTGAACCGCACAGCAATCCTCGTCACCAACGAAGGAAGGACCACGTCGTTCAGTCGCGCTGGCGACTCCGCCGTCTCCCTGACCACCCAATACCGGGTGCCTTCGAACGAAAACAGCACGCGATCGGCCCACTCCGCCGTCTGTTCGTCCGCGGTGTCCTCGATCGCAGTCAGCCTGTCCTTCATTCGCCACCAATACCTGTCGGCGTTCCACATCGCCTCCAAAGCCTGCACCGGGCCGCTCGCCCACATCGCCGCCAACGCCTGCGCCGGATAGGCGTCGTCCGCAAGGAGCTTCCGCACCATCACCGCCAAATCCACCAGGTCAAACAAGTCCACAGCGGAGGCCTGCCCACCGGATTTGCCTTCGAAGCCCGCCACCATGTGGGCTAGGGACCTAAACGAAATGTTCGACGACTCGGGATAAAGCTGGTTGGCCAACCACGCCAGGGCATGCAGCGTCTCCATGTCCGCCATCCCGCGATACAACTGCTTTGCCAGCCGTATGACTGGGAACAGCCGCCTTCGGCCCACCAAATCCTCGCCGATCCGATTAACGAGCGCGCGGTAGCCACCAACGTTGTGCACCACGTCCATTCGCTCGAGCCAGCGACGAATCTCGTCGATCTCCACAGTCCCGGGCGACCGGGGCTCGTCCTGTACGGTCTGAGGGTTGAACACCGGCCCGGACAGATCGGCCACCAGGCTCCGCAGATCGTCAAGCCCCAGGGCGTAGAAGGCGGCACTGCCGCGGCTGTCATCGAAGCCGGCGTCGATCAACACCCGGATCCGCCGCATCCACAGCGGAGCCTCGTCAAATCCGGGCAGCGCCGGGGCTATCTCCCAGTACAACCCCGCCAAATTCACCAAGGACTGCCGGGCATCATCCGGCAAACCAGCTCCGTCTCCGACCCCTACCTCCGCCGCAAGCCCGCTCCAGCCGCCATCAAAGCCCTCAGCAATCTTTGTCATGAATGGAGTCAGGACAACGGCGTTCAGGCGCGCCTGCGACTCTGCCGGCTCCCCGACCACCAGAGACCATTCGTCCTCGAGCTCGTACAGCAATCCCGTGGCCCACTCCGCCGTCTGGTCGTCACCCTCGTCGAACAAAGTTGTCTCGAGCTCGGCCAGCCGGTTCGCCGTCCTTTCCCAACGCCTGTCAGCCTTCCAAATCGCCTCCAAAGTCCCCTTCCGACCAAGGACCTCTCGCGCTCTCCCCGCCAACTCCACCAAGCGATGCACTTCCAAAGAAGAGGCGTACCCATCGGCTCGGCCTTCGAAATCCGCCGCCATGCGGGCAAGGGACGCGCGCGAAATGTTCGACGACACGGGATCAAGCTGGTTTGCCAACCACGCCAGACCGCGCAGCATCTCCACCCCCGGCCGCTTGCCGTACAACTCCTCTGCCAGCTCTATGACCGGGAACAGCCGCCTACCACCCACCAAATCCGCGCCGACCGCACCGACAACCCTGCCGACACCACCAAAACCGTCCACAAGATCCATCAGCTCGAGCCAGCGACGAATCTCCTTGACCCCCACCTCCCAGGGCCGCTGAACCTCCTGCCGTCCGGTCCGCGGGTTGAACACCGGGCCGAACAGTTCGGCCGCCAGGCTCTGCAGATCACCCATCGCCCGCTTATAGAACGCAGCACCCACCTTGCCGTCATCGAAACCGGCATCGATCAACCCCCGGACCCGCCGCATCCACAGCAAAGCCTCGTCAAATCCGGAAAGATCCGGATCTACCTCCCAGTACAAGCCCGCCAAATCCGTCAGGGACTGCCGGTAATCAGCCGGCAGCACGGTTCCGTCCCCCAGCCCTACCTCCGCCGCAACCTCTCTCCAGCCGCCCCCAAACCGCTCAGCAATCCTTGCCATGAACGAAGGCAGCACAACAGCATTCACAACAGCATTCAGGCGCGCCTGCGACTCCGCCGGTTCCCTGACCACCACAGACCGAGCGTCCTCGAACTCACCCAGCAACCCGCGAGCCCACTCCACCATCTGCTCGTCACGCCCGGGCGCCGTGAGCGCGGCCAGCCTGTCTCCCATTAGCCGCCAAGGCTTATCGGCGTTCCACATCGCCTCCAACGCCTGCACCGGACTGACCCGCTGCCCCCCATCAACATCCACATCAACATAGGCATCGGCATGGGCTTGAACGGAATCCAGCCGACCAAGGACCTTTCGCGCCCTCCCCGCCAACCCCACCAAATCACGCATTTCCGAATGAGACGCATGCCTACCGGCTCGGCCGTCGAAACCCGCCATCATGTCGGTAAGGGTGACCCACGAAATATTCGACGACACGGGATCAAGCTGACCGGCCAACCACGCCAGGCCGTCGAACGTTGTCTTGTCCGGTGTCGCGCCATACAACTGCTCCGCCAGCCGTATCACCGGGAACAGCCGCCTGCCGCCCACCAGATCCGCGCCGACCCCACCGACACCACCAAGATGGAGCACCACGCTCATCCGCTCGATCCAGCGACGAACCTCGGCGTCGGACACATCCTCCGGCTGCGGAGTCTCATGCTGACCCGTCACATGGTTGAACAACGGATCCGTCAGATCAGCCACCAGCTCCCGCAAGTCTTCCAGCGTCCGGTCATAGAAAGCAGCACCCTGCCTGCCGTCTTCGAAGCCGAGGTCGATCAACGCCCGCAGCCGTTGCATCCCCGGCACATCCACCGCGGCCGACTCGCCCCCATCGAAACCAACATCCCACGCCAACTCCGCCAGAGACCTCAAAGCCCCCCGGAAATCATCCGCCCCAACATCCAGCCCGACCTCCCCCGCCAGCCCCTCCCAACCATCCCCACCCTCCCGCGCGAACGGCCGAGCAAGCCCCGCCACCAACTCCTCACCACCGGGAAAACGCAGCGGCGCCGCACGGAGTCGATCCGCCTCCTCCCAGAATTCGAACATCAGATCCTCAAGCGGATCCACGTTCTCCTCAGATTCCTCGATCAGATCGTCAAACCTCTGCCCATACGACCGTTCACCCACCGGGGCGCGCAGGTGCACCCAGTCCGGACGCAGCCCGCTCTGGTCTTCCGGCAAGCGAAGGTCATAGGGGCCCACCTCCGGTTGCCCACCCACGTCCGGCCGAGTCGACTCCCACCTGCCGTTGGGCGGCAAAACCGGAAGCAACCGACCACCATCACCCACATACGCGCCGGCAACCATCGAAGCGAACCCACCGGTACCCGGACCGAACCACACCATGTCCCGCGTCCAGCGAACCCCAGACCCCAACTCCTCATCCAACGCCCGCGCGAATCCTTCAGAGACCCCACACGCATACAGCCACACCACAGCATCCGGATCCCAGTTCGACGACCGCCGAATCACCCCGGCCAACGTGCGCGCATCCACCGACCGCCCATCCACCACCACGCCACCCTCACCATCACCACGCACCACCACCACAAACCGGCCATCCCGCAACGGCAACTCCCGCACAGCGGCACGAACATCCTCACCCACATCCGACGCGACAATCCCCGCCCGAATCACCTCCACCCCCGGCACCGACCCACCCGCCACGTCCAGCCCCTCCACACCAGCGCCCGAAACCCCAGCCGACCCAGCCCCCCGCAAATCCGCGCCAGCAGACGAAGACGCCCCCGCACCAGACAATTCCGCACCCCCCGTCAGCTCCTCAGCCGTTCTCTCCCGCCCACGCGGGACTGCGTCGTCCTGCCCCCTCTCCTGCCGCGCGTCACTCACCAACCCCTCCAACGCCCCCCGCTCGGCCTCGATACGCCCCGCCAACTCCCCGATCTCCGACCGCACAGCCCCAATACGCCCCCGCAACGAATCCAACTCCAGACCCTCACCGGCATTCCGCGTCGGCAACGCCGCCAATTCCGCCTGCCGAGATTCGGCCTGCTCCAGCGACGTCGCCAACTCCGCCTGCCGAGCCCTGTGCTGCTGCAGCAACTCCCGCGCCTCCGCAACCCGCAGCTCCCGCGCCACGTCGTGCAGCGTTTCCATCTCCGGCCACCTGCCGTACAACTGCTCTGCCCGCTGTACCACCGGGAACAGCCGCCTGCCGCCCACCAAGCCCCCGCCGATCACACTGACCAGCGCGTGGTAGCCACCAAGGTTGTGCACCACGTCCATTCGCTCGAGCCAGCGACGAATCTCCTTGACCCCCACAGACCCGGGCGACTGAGGCTCGTCCTGTCCGGTCTGAGGATTGACCCGCGGCAGATCGGCCACCAGCCTCCGAAGATCATCAATCGTCCGGGCGTAGCAGGCGGCACCCTCCCTGCCGTCATCGAAACCGGCATCGATCAACATCCGAACTCGCCGCATCCCCGGCAGAGCGTTGTCAAATCCGGACAGATCCGGAAATATCTCCCAGTACAACTCCGCCAAATTCAGCAGTGACTGCTCGACATCAGCCGGCACATCAGTCCCGTCCCCAAGCCCTATCTCCGCCGCAAGCCCGCTCCGGCCGCCCTCAGACTGCTCAGCAATCTTTGTCACAAACGGAGTCAGGACAACGGCGTTCAGGCGTGCCTGCGACTCCGCCGGCTCCCTGACCACCACAGACCGAGCGACGTCGAGATTGAACAGCAATTCCGTGGCCCACTCCGCCGTCTGTTCGTCAGGAGCAGTATCCACGATCTCGGTCAGCCTGTCCTCCGTCCATTCCCAACGCCTGTCGTCCTTCCAAATCGCCTCCAACGCCTTCTTCGGATCGCCGTCGACCCGACGAAGTAATTCTCGCGCTCTCCCCGCCAACTCCACCAAGCGATGTACTTCCAAAGAAGAGGTGTACCCATCGGCTCGGCCTTCGATGCCCGCAACCATGCTTTCAAGGGACGCCCGCGAAATGTTCGACGACACGGGATCAAGCTGGTTGGCCAACCACGCCAGGCCGCGCAGCGTCTCCATCCGCAGCCACTTGCCATACAACTCCTCTGCCAGCCGTATAACCGGGAACAGCCGCCTACCACCCACCAAATCTGCGCCGATCTCACCGACAACCCTGCCGACACCACCAAAATTGTCCACAAGACCCATCAGCTCGAGCCAGCGACGAATATCCTTGACCCCCACAGCCCAGGGCGGCCGAAGCTCCTGCTGTCCGGTCTGAGGGTTGACCACCGGGCCGAACAGCTCGGCCGCCAGGCTCCGGAGCTCTCCAACCGTCCGCTTATAGAAGGCAGCACCCACCTTGCCGTCATCGAAACCGGCATCGATCAACATCCGAACCCGCCGCATCCACGGCAGAGCGTTGTCAAATCCGGACAGATCCGGATCTACCTCCCAGTACAACTCCGCCAGATTCAGCAGGGACTGCTCGACATCAGCCGGCAGACCAGTACCGTCCCCAAGCCCTATCTCCGCCGCAGCCTCGCTCCAGCCGACCCCAAACCGCTCAGCAATCTCTGTCATGAATGGAGTCAGGACAACGGCGTTCAGGCGTGCCTCCGACTCCGCCGGCTCCCTGACCACCACAGACCGAGCGTCCTCGAACTCACCCAGCAACCCCCGAGCCCACTCCACCATCTGCTCGTCACGCCCGGGCGCCGTGAGCTCGGCCAGCCTGTTCCCCATTCGCCGCCAAGGCTGATCGGCGTTCCACATCGCCTCCAACGCCCCCTTCGGATCGCCGTCGACCCGACCAAGGTCCTCTCGCGCCCTCCCCACCAACGACACCAGGTCACGCACTTCCAAAAAGCCGACGTCCCAAGCGGATCGGCCTTCGAAGCCCGCAACCATGCGGGCAAGGGATGACAACGACGAAATGGTCGACGACTCGGCATCAAGCTGGCTGGCCAACCACGCCAGGCTGTGGAACGTTTCCACATCCGGCGTCTCGATGTACAAATCCTTTGCCAGCCGTATGACCGGGAACAGCCGCCTGCCGCCCACCAAATCTACGCCGATCTTGCCGACGAGCTTGTGGTAACCGCCAAGGTCGTGCACTACGTCCGTCAGCTCGAGCCAGTGACGAATCTCGTCGACCTCCACAGCCCCGGGCGGCCGAAGCTCCTGCTGTCTGGTCTGAAGGTTGAACACCGGCCCGGACGCATCGGCCACCAGGCTCCGGAGATCATCAACTGTCCGCTTGTAGAAGGCAGCACCCTCCCCGCCGTCCTCGAGGCCGACATCGATCAACACCCGAACCCGCCGCATCCACAGCAAAACCCTGTCAAATTCGAAAAGATCCGGATCTATCTCCCAGTACAACCCCGCCAAATTCTCCAGGGACTGCCGGTAATCAGCCGGCAGCTCGGTCCCGTCGCCTAGCCCTACCCCCTCCGCAAGCCCGCTCCAACCGCCCTCAAACCGCTCAGCAATCCTCGTCACGAACGACGGCAGGACAACAGCATTCACAACAGTATTCAGGCGTGCCTGCGACTCCGCCGGTTCCCTGACCACCACAGACCGAGCTTCCTCGAACCCAGCCAGCACTCCCTGAGCCCACTCCGTCATCTGTTCGTCGTGTTTGGCACGCGCGGTCACCTCGAGCTCGGCCAGCCTGTCCCCCATTCGCCGCCAAGGCTGATCGGCGTTCCACATCGCCTCCAACGCCTGCACCGGGCTGACCCGCTGACCCGCATCAGCATCGGCATCGACATCGGCTTGAACGGAACCCAGCCGACCAAAGACCTCTCGCGCCCTCCCCGCCAACCCCACCAAGTCACGCACTTCGGAAGGAGAGGCATGCCTACCGGCTCGGCCTTCGAAGCCCGCAACCATGCCGGCAAGGGACACCCACGAAATATTCGACGACACGGGATCAAGCTGACCGGCCAACCACGCCAGGCCGCGCAGCATCTCAATATCCGGCGTCTCCTCGTACAACTGCTCTGCCAGCCGTATAATCGGCAACAGCCACCTGCCATCCACCAGATCCGCGCCGATCCGAACCACACCCGCGCGAACATCACCAAGATCGCGCACCACGTCCATCCGCTCGATCCAGTGACGAACCTCGTCGTCTGGCAGATCCTCCGGCTGCGGATTCTCGTACTGACCCGTCACACGGGTGAACACCGGCTCCGTCAGATCAGCCACCAGCCCCCACAAGTCTTCCAGCGTCCGGGCGTAGAAAGCGGCGCCCTGCCTGTCGTCTTCGAAGCCGAGGTCGATCAACACCCGCAGCCGTTGCATCCCCGGCACATTCACCGCGGCCGACTCGTCCTCAGCGGAACCGACCTCCCGCGCCAATTCCGCCAGAGACCTCAAAGCGCCCCGGAAATCATCCGCCCCAACATCCAGCCCGACCTCCCGCGCCAGCCCCTCCCAACCATCCCCACCCTCCCGCGCGAACGGCCGAGCAAGCCCCGCCACCAACTCCTCACCACCAGGCAAAGGCAGCGGCGCCGCACGGAGTCGATGCACTTCCCGCCGGAATCCCTGCATCAGATCCTCAAACGGATCCACCTGCTCCTCCAGGTCCTCACCCCCCTGCTCATACGGCACGGCAGCCCGTTCACCCACCGGCGCGCGCAGGTGCACCGGGTGCGGCAACCCCAAACTAGGCGGTGTTTCCGCATCGAGCGGAATCGCGTACGGCCCGTGCTCCACCGGTTCATCGACCCCCGGCTGGTGCTCCACCCACCGGCCGGTCGGCGGTTGAAGCGGCCGCAACGCACCATCCGCGGTCACCGCCATGGTCACCATCGCGACGAAATCACCAGTGCCCGGCCCAATCCACGTCAACCCGTCCACACCATGCAACACCCGCGAATTCAAGAGCTCCTTCAACTCTTTCACGAACGCCGGCGACACCGCACACGCGAACAACCACACCGACGCCCCAGCGTCGGGATCCCAGTGGGGTGACCGGCGGATCACATCGGCCAGAGTGCGCGCATCCACCGACCGCCCATCCACCAGCACCCCACCAAGTCCATCACCACGCGCCACCACCACAAACCGGTCGCCTCGAGACGATATCCGCCGGGCAGCGTCACGAAGAAGACCATCGTCGGAAAGCCCGGACCGCACGAACAAACCGGCCCGAATCGCACGGGGCTCCTGCCGCAGCACGCTCTGGAAAGCACCGACAACACCATGCAGACCCGGTGCCGCACCCCACGCCGAGCTCCCCCCTGAACCACTGTCATCGGTGCGGTCCACCGCAACCCTGGACGCCTCGCTGAGCAACTCCGGCGACTCGACGCCCCCGACCACCGTCCCTACTGGACCATTCGCGTCCGGCTCCCCCAACGACACATCAAACGCCAGGGATTCCAGGCCCGACCGCAGCTCCTCCAGATCCAGCACCTGGCGCCCGTCCTCCACAGCCCAGCGCACATCCGCCGGTCCCCGGTAAAGCGCGGCCTCCGCCATCGCCGCCCGCAAACCCGGCCGAGAGCCGACCGGCAAGCCCGCCAAACCCGCCGCAATCCGATCATGCACACCCCACAGCCCGGACAGCACCGCATTGATCCGGTCCGACACCCACCGCGCACCCACCTCCCCCAACACCACCGGTTCCGATGCAACAGCCACGAGCTGGGACGCGAGGCTACGCACGTCCTCATGCGACACCACAGTGCCAGCGGACAGGCCGAGGAAATCACGAACAACACTCCGCAGGTCTTCCAGGACCACCCCCGTCGCACTCCGGCCAGGAATCGCTTCGCTCAACACACGGGCAACCTGCCGGGCGTGCCGCACATCCGCCACGTCCAGATCCGCGGCGCTCCGGACATCGGCGAGCACCGACGCCAACGCACCGAAACGAACGATCCGACGCCGATCAACGGCCCCCAGCTCACCATGCCCACCCACACCAAGCACTCCGCGGCCGAACCGCCGGACCAACTCATCAGCCAGTATCAACGGATCCACAGGCGCCGTATCCGCCGCCTCACGCGCCGCCCGAACCTCCCCGGCCAGCCCCACAGCACGGGTATGGAGTTGCTCCAGCCGATCCACCACCAGCACATCCGCCGGCCGCCACGCCACGACCCGCGCACCGGCAACCCACGCCATCTGATCGGCCAGTCCCCGAAGATCCAGCCGATACCAACTCGGCAACGACGCGAAATCCTCCGTCATCCCCGCCACAACACTGCGCAACGCAGCCAACACGCCCTCGCCACGCGCAGCCACCGCCCGACGCTCCGTATTCCAAGCCCGCGCCAGCCTCTCCCACGACACCAGTCCAGAATCGGGTGCGATCACTTCGGCACCCAACTGCCGGGCCAGTCTCGCTTCCAGCGACACCTCTGGCGCACGTGCCTGCGACATCATCAGGTCGGCCAGATGACGCACATCGTCCTCAGTCACCGCACGCACGGCAGCGCCCCCGAACCGATCCCTCAGGCCGGGACGATCCGCCCACAACTGAACCACCGACCGCAGATACCCGGCCAGCCCCGCTTCGTCCAGATCAGCAGGCATCGGACCGAGCCGGTCGTCCGCACCCTGCACCCGCAACCCCTGCACGCGCGGCCTGAGCTGATCTATGTCAGCGGCCTGCCGCAACTGATCCAGAGTCGGCCGGTGGCCATCCCTGGCCACCGCCAACCGCGCAACGTTGGTCAACCGCCCCCACACCCGATCCACAGTGTCGCGCAGGTTCTGCCGATCCCATGTCCCATACCGCGAATCCACGCCAACCGCTTGGGCCACAGCGCGTCCGCCACCGTGCTCCTGCGCCAACGCCACCAACACGGCTACAGCAGGATCGCTCACATCGGCGCTCGTCTCCTGGACCAGCCATTCACCGCTAACCTGGAGATCACCCAACGAGATCACACGAGAACGGTCGGCCGGCCGCCAAGGCGTCCTCATCTCCTCCAGGACGTTTTCCAGGAAGACAGCGACGCGAGCCAGCAAGCCCTCCGGGTTCGCCATCAGCCGCGCACGATCGGCCGTCAGCCGGCTGGCAATGGACTCCAGAGCACTCACCGCCACACGGCCGGGCAGCTCCACAGGGGCCGTCTGCGCGTGCCAAACACGCCGCAAGGTTTCAAAGCTGACCTCACCCCACAGATCCTTCGCGGATTGGGTGAGCGTCACCAGCATCCGCACGTCCGCATCCGACACCGGACGCTCATCAACCGGGTTGAAGTCCCGCACCATCCGCCGCACATGATCGATCGTCACGCTCTCGCCCACACCCGGATAACGACGTCGAACCGCGTCGAACAAACGACGAACATGACGCAAGTCCAAGACAGAAGGCGCACCTTCAAACACGGCACTATCACGCAGGTCCAACATCAGCCGGGCAATATTGACCAAACGCTGCCCATAACCACGCACCCACCGCGAACCGAACCAACCGAAACCCCGCTCCTGATGATGCAACCCGATCGCATCCGCCAACGCAGCCCGACCACCCGCCATACCCACGTATAACTCCACCACACGCTGCGCCTGTTCCGCACGATCCACATCCATCGAACCCGACGCACCATCCGCACGATCCACATCCATCGAACTCGTCGCACCATCCGCACGGTCCGCATCAGTCGCACCATCCGCACCATCCGCACGGTCCGCATCAGTCGAACTCGTCGCACCATCCGCACGGTCCGCATCCATCGAACCCGTCGCATCATCCTCGCGACTTTCCCCGACATCCTCCGCATGATCGCTCGGCTCAGCCACCGCACCAAAGCCCGCCGAACCCACTCCCTCCGAATCGGACTCCCCCTCCGCCGAGATCTCCGACCCAGGCGCCGACCCCACCCCACCATCTCGCACCCCACCCCCCGAACCCTCGGCCCCCGAACCGCCAGACCCCGACACAGATCCCGACCCACCACCAACCGCCACGTCACCGGACTGCGCGTACCGGTCGACGCCCCGCCGTGACGACCCACCCTCGTCACTCGCACCAGCCGAACCCTGCGACTGCTGCACCCCCGCAGCGGGCCTTGTGCCCTCCGACGACTCCGCGTCTCCCCCCAAGCGACCAAGCCGCTCCCGCAACCGCTCCAGTTCCCCCTCATCGAAAACACTCTCGGTATCATCGGTCTCCGCATCACCCGCCCCATCCTCAGCGGACTCCGACCGCGTGCCCTCCACAGTCTCCGACCCCGGATCGTCAGCGGACCGCGACAGCATGCCCCTACCCGGCTCCGGCCCCGCGCCCGCACTCACGACCATCGCCGCGAGCCTCAGACGATGCAGACGCTGCAGAAACGCCTGAGCATCCCCTATCCGACCTCCATTCGTCAGCAGCCGATGCGCGACCGCATCCCGCACTCGATCATCCTGCATTCCCCCGAAGTGCAGATCGAACTCGCGGACCACATCATCTCGACCGTGCAGAACTTGCAGCAGCGCGAACCCGCCGTATGCCGTCTCGAAAATCCCCCGCAATTCCCGTATCGCGTTACTCCGGCGCTGCTCCCGCAACCCCTGAACAGCAGCGGCAGCTTCCGCTGCCCGACGACGGATCGTTCTGACCTTCACCCCTTTTAGATCCGACCACTTCGCGATCTCGGCTTCATATGTGTTCCGCAGGTCAGTGCTTGCCTCCGCCTCCGCCAAAATCTGCCGCAGAGACCCCACCGCAGCCTCCAAATCGGAGCTCAGCTGGCCCCTGACATCCTCAAGAACTTTGCGACCCCAATCAATAGATCTGTTGAACCGAGCCCCCAAATCGGAGGCGTTGTAATCCGTGCGAAGCGCCTCCTTAAGGGCCTCGTTTCGCAGCACCTGGTTGACAGCAGCATCGTCCGGCAAACCACTAAGCGCCTTGCCAACCCCCGCGCGCCGCCGATACACCTGCGCTGCTTCAAAAATCTTGTTTCCAGGCTCCGGGGTCACCGTGGCGGAAAGCAAGTTGTCGGCAGCACTCGAGTCCGCACCGCCACTCAGGTCACCAGCCAGGTAACAGACCAGTTCCCACCGCAACTCCTGCACCTGCTGATCAGCCCGCGGGTTCGTCATCAACTGCTGCAACTGCTGATCGTCCCGCGGCATCAACTCGTGTGCCATCACATCCCAGAAGGGCCGTGACTCCTTAAGGGGCCCCAAAACCTTCTCCGCGGCAGCGTACAAACGGGCCACGCGGGCACCTTGACCTTGTGCGTCGGCCAACTGCCGCAACTCCCGACCGGCATCCGCGAACGTCCGCTGTACCGAACTAACCTGATAAATAACGCTCAGCGCCGAATCCACAACACCCCCCGCACCATCGGGGCAGCAGCCTCCGCCTGGTTCCGAGCACGATCTGCCTGCCAATCCTCCTCTTCCGTTTTCGCCTTCTCGAGTGCGTCGCTAGTCAAACCACTCACCGCCATGCCAATGCCAGGGTCACCGGACAGGTAACCGGCCAGTTCCGCACGCACTGCCTGGGCACCGTGCCAGTCACGCGAATGCTCACCCAACCAGTGCGCCAGCACAACCCCGAACCGCCCCGACACCTTCAGCGGCCCCAAAATCCCGTCCGCATCAACCAACAACCGGGCCACAGCATCACGACCCGCAATCCCGGTCCACTCATCCAACTGCGCCGCGGCCCGCACGTATCGCTCATCCCATACCAACCGTATCGGATCATTTCGGAACTGCTCCCCCCGAACAGCAGCGGCAGCTTCCTCTACCCAACGACGGATCGTTTTGACATGCACCCCATTTAGATCCGACCACTCCGCGATCTTGGCTTCATATTCGTTCCGCAGGTCAGTGTTTGCCTCCGCCTCCGCCAAAATCTGCCGCAGAGACCCCACCGCAGCTTGCAAATCGGAGATCAGCTGAACCTTGACATCATCAAGAACTCTGCCAACCCAATTCTGAGATCTGTTGAACCGATCCCCCAAAGCAGCGGCGGTGTAACCCCCGCGAAGCGCGTCCTCATACGCCGCGTTTCGCACCACCCGGTTGACAGCATCATTGTTCGGCAAACCACTAAGCGCCTTGCCAACCGCCACGCGCCGCAGTAGCATCTGTGTTCCTTCAGAGTACTTGTTTCCAGGCTCCGGGGTCACCGTGGCGGAAAGCAAGTTGTCGGCAGCACTCGAGTCCGCACCGCCACTCAGGTCACCAGTCAGGTAACGGACCAGTTTCCACCGCAACTCCTGCACCTGCTGATCAGCCCGCGGGTTCGTCATCAACTGACGTGCCATCACATCCCGGAAGGGCCGTGACTCCTTAAGGGGCCCCAAGACGTCGTCCGCGGCAGCGTACAAACGGGCCACGGCACCTTGATCTTGTGCGTCGGCCAACTGCCGCAGCACCCGACCGGCATCCGCGAATGTCCGCTTTACCGAACTAACCTGATAAATAACGCTCAGCCCCGAATCAACAACACGCCCCCGCACCATCGGGGCAGCAGCCTCCGCCTGATTCCCAGCACGATCTGCCTGCCAACGCTCCTCTTCCGCTCTCACCTCCTCGAACGCGCCGCTAGTCAAACCACTCACCGCCATGCCAATGCCAGGGTCACCGGCCAGGTAATCGGCCAGTTCCACACGCACCGCCTGAGCACCGCGCCAGTCACGCCGATGCTCACCCAACCAGTGCGCCAGCACAACCCCGAACCGCCCCGACACCTTCAGCGGCCCCAAAATCCCGTCCGCATCAACCAACAACCGGGCCACAGCATCAGGACCCGCAATCCCGTCCCACTCATGCACCTGCGCCGCGGCCCGCTCGTATCGCTCATCCCAGACCAACTCATAGAATTCTCGAAGGAACTCTTTGGTGCTCTCCGCATCCCCCGGATGACTCAGCATGTGGTGCGCCACCACATTCCGGAGACCGTCACCGCCTACAAGAGCTCCCATGCGCTCCTGCACTTCAGCCATCACACCGTTTATCGGCAGCGTCTCCTCCGGCAGCCCCTGCCGGCGCATCCTCTCCAGCCCAGCGTTCGCTTTAGCGATCAACGCACTCAACTCGGCCGCCGCAGAAGACTCCCCTGAGCGCCCCGCCTGATCCTCCGGCCCCGCCCCGGCCCGGATGGCCAGCCCGCTGCCCCGCGTCCCCAGCCTGTCCGCCAACGCCTGGGAAAACTCCACAACCTGGTCCTGGTGATAACCGGCGAGCTCGTGATGCTTGGCCGCGACCAGCGCCACCACATCCTCCCGCGACACGACAGCATCCCCACGAGCCAACTTCGCGATGTCATGCGTGCCCCACACAATCCGCCCCGCCGCCACCTCATCATCCCTGGACCAGCCCACCTCCTTCGCCCGATCGATCTCCCCACGCACATCCGCCACCGACGACTCCACCGACGACTCCACCGACGGCTCCAACGACGACTCCACCGACGACACACTGCCGCCCAAGTCGCCCGAAGACGGCCAAGACTCCGACACGTCCGAATCCGACGATGCCTCCGACGAGTCGCCAGCCAAGGACTCCTCATCGGACCGTGCGCTCCGATCACCAAACTCCCGCAATCCACTGGAGCGGTGCGACGCTGCAGACTGCTCCCGGGCCTTGCGAGCAGTTTCCGTCGTGGCCGTAGACGCCGGATCGGCCGGAGTGGTCTCCGGTTCGGGACTACTCTCACGGGCCGTTCCCCGCTCGGTTTCCCCGCTTCGTTCGGCGGTTTCCCCGCCGGTGGTCTCCGCCCGATCGTCCGCCGGCCGCGACGCGCGGAACTCCTCGTCCGGGTTCTGGTGGGTCCGCCCGGATGCGTCGGTGACCGGCTCGCCAGATCCCCACCCGCCTGCGCTGGCCACCGATGCCGTCTGGACAGCCGGTGTCTCCTCCGGGACCACTGCCTGCTGACCGGAGTCCGGAACAGCAGTCGAGGCGTCCGCCAGGCCGGCCACGCCCCCACGCCCGCCAGCCGGCACCGGGGCACCGGGCCCGGCCACCGGCCTTGCCGATCCATCCGCGGCGAACACCGTCCACTGCAGCCCAACCCCGCCCTGCCCCGGCGTCAACGCGACAACATTCCGCTCCAAGCCCCGCGCCAGGGCCGAACCCTGACCAGGCGACACCACCACACCCGCACCCGAACCACCCTGCGCGACCAGCACCACAGGCCCACCCGTGGAATCCGCAACACCGCCCCGCACGAACTCCGCCAACCCGCCACGAGACACCACATCCGCGGGCACCGGCACCCGCACCGTGTCCGCCGGCAAGCCCGCAGGCAGTCCCGCCGGATCCTGATGCAGATACGGCGCCGCCTGCGACCCCTCCACCGGCAACATCGCCGAATCCGACGACACCGCAGCAACATCCGTGCGATGCGAATCCCCATGCCCCGCGACCGAGTCCACACCGGGATCCCCATCGCGGCCGGTCATCCCACTCGGCGACGTCGGCTGCCCCGCAAGCACACCACTGTCGGAGTCCACGACAGACCCGGACCTGCCAGTCTCCGGCAACGCGGTATCCGCAGGCGCACCAGAAGCATGTGGGGTCACCGCCGGTGAGTCCGGGGTCTGCGAGGTAAACACCTCCAGCGGCCGGTTCCCGGGCACATCCACACCATGCCCTCCGGGCACCGGATCGCCACCGGCAACCGGACGGTACGCCGGCGGCGGCGTCCCCGGCCGGTCCTGCCCGGAACCCACTACCCCATCGGAATACGCTGGCGGCGGTGTCCCCGGCTGGTCCGGCCCGGAACCCACCACCTCATCGGAATACGCTGGCGGCGGTGTCCCCGGCCGGTCCTGCCCGGAACCCACCACCCCGTCGGAATGTGCCGGCAGCGGTGCGCCTGGCCGGTGCTGCCCGGAACCGGGCACCTCCGGAACACCACGAGCCGGCTTCCCGCCCGGCACGCTGCCATCGGCACCCTCCTTACCGCCCTTAACGTCCTTACTGTCCTTGCCGTCTACGACAGCGGACACCACGGGGTCTTTGCCGGAGGGCACCGACACCGCAGCCGAATCCACCGGCCCGACCGGGAGAACAGAGTCCACATCAGACGGCTTCGAGGAATCGGAGGAATCGAACGTGTTGTCCTTGCCCGGGGAGCCAGGGATATCCCCTGTCTGCGACCCGGACCCTATCCCCAGTAGCGGGGTCTTCTCCTCGTCAAACCCGCCACCATCGGTGGTGGTGCCCTCACGCCGGCCGGTGCCCTCGAGGTACGGGCTCGGGCCTTCCGGGTGCAGCTTGCCCCGCCACACCAACCCCGCCAAATTGCCCACACCACTGAACACCGACTCGAACACACCCGCCGTCACCGAGAACGGGTTCCAGGTCACTTCCTGGCCCGTGGCCGCCAGATACCCCACCTCCCCGAACAACTCCGACAACGCGTTCTCCAACGCCTCCCCGACCCACTCGCCGAACCGCGCCGACCACATGCCCCACACCGACATCCCCGCATAAAAATCCAAATGCTCCCCCACCACATCCGCGAAGCGCGCCATCGCCGACACCGGATACAACTCCGCATGCTCGGCCACCGCCCGCCTCACCGCCGCCTCCAGAATCGCCGCGTCCACCTCATCGCCCAGCCCCCGCACCAGCACCTTCGTCAACGCGTTGCTCACCAGACCACCCAGCGCCGACAACGGCAGCGACACCAACGCCGAAAACGCCCCCATTCCCGCCGCCTGCTCGCTGAGCTTCCCGTCCCACTTCTCACTGGACTTCTCACCCAGCATCTGCAACTGGGCCTGCAGATCCG
The DNA here is from genome assembly GCF_014697215.1 of Saccharopolyspora pogona. Taxonomy (GTDB): domain Bacteria; phylum Actinomycetota; class Actinomycetes; order Mycobacteriales; family Pseudonocardiaceae; genus Saccharopolyspora; species Saccharopolyspora hattusasensis. The sequence goes on along the minus strand of NZ_CP031142.1, from coordinate 9,343,641 downwards.
GTACCACGTTGAACGCCACACCACCGGCCGCCGCCATCGCCAACCGCATGAACAACTGACCCCACCACCGCGACAACAAAAACCGCATCACCGCCATCCGCGCCGCCAGCCACGCCATCGACGCACCACCGGTCGCCCCCGCCATCGCCACCGCCCACGCCATCTCCAACAACAACAATTCCAAACCATAAATCGTCACCAACTTCAAATACCGCACCTGCCGCGCCAGATCCCGCACGAACACCGCCAACTCCCGCAACGCCCCCTCACCCGAGGCCAGCAACCCATCGAAAACCTCCAAACCCCCCGCGAACCGGTCCGCCGCCTTCCCCGAAAACTCCGTCCGCACCTTCCCCACCAACTCCGCCACAAAACCCCCTACCTCACCCACCCCCACCGCACCCGACTCCAACGCATCCGCCACCGCGAACAACCCACCCTCATCCGCATCCGTCATATCCTCACCCGTCAACACCTGAAAAAGCCGCCGCACCCCCTCCGGCACCATGATCGACGAAAACATCACCACCACCCCACCCTGAAACCAGCGACGAGGAAGTCCTGAGCCGCCCCGGTGTGTCGCCAGATTTGATCTGCTGAGAAGGAGGGAGTCGTGTCTCGTTCGACGAAGTACCCGCCGGAGTGACGTGAGCAGGCTGTACGGATGTTCGCCGAGGCTCGCGAGGAGCATGCCCCGGAATGGTCGGCGATATGGCCGGCGATCCAGGCAGTGGCCGATCCGCTGGGTATCGGGACAGTCGAGACGGTGCGCAGGTGGGTTCGCCACAGCGAGATCGACACCAGAGCGCGTGCGAGTCCGACCTCCGAAGAGTCGGCGGAGTTGCAACGGCTACACCGGGAGAACACGGAACTAGGGCGTGACAACGCGATACTCGACTCGGCGTCGGCTTTCTTCACGGCCGAGATCGACCGGCCACATCGCTGATCGCGGAGTTCATTGCAGAACACCAGGACCTCCGCAAGGCAGGCCTGCGGTGGGGTGTCGAATCGAACCGTGCCGCGCTCCTGAGCTTGACATGAAAGCCCGACACCCCGCCCAGCCGTCACACAAGTAAAGGCCTCCGGCCCCACCCGGGAGATTCGTCGTGAGCGAGCGTGGCAAATCCAGCCGAGAAACCTCGTCCGTGACCTCAGGAACCAACTGTGGGGCCGCCAGCAGAAACCAACGTTCCTGGCCAAGCATACCCCTCACCGCTTCTCGTCATGCGCGCATTCGGCGTCGCACACGCGACAACAGAACAACACTGCCAGCACAACACGGCATTCCGCTACGGAAGCCCGGCAAGCGTGCCCCTTTAACCCGGGCGATAGAAGAAAAGGGGCATCGGTCTCGCTCCGACACCAAGGCCCAGAGCTGACCAATGAGCCCGTGAATCGTTTCTGGTAAGACGTGCCCGCTCGTCAGCTTCCGACCGGCACGATCCTCGTGGACCCGCCCAAGATTCGGGATGGTCGTACGGTGGCTTACTACCGGGTGTCCAGCGCTGACCAGAAAGACGACCTCACCCGCCAAGTTGGTTGTGTGGTTGAGGAGTACGGCACGCGCGGGATTTCACTGGACGCGACGGTCACCGAGGTCGGTTCGGGACCGAATGGAACCCGCACGAAGTTGCGGAAGATCCTTGCCTATCCCGGCATCACTCGGATCGTAGTCGAGCACCGCGACAGGCTTGCGCGGTTCGGTGTGGAACACCTCGAAGCCGCCCTATCAGCCACCGGTCGTGAACTCGGTCCTTGACTCTCTGCAAATCCGTTGAGGTCCAGGCTCCCTGCCGTACCATGCGCTTCGCACGCTCGACGTTGAATGCGCGCTCACCGTCCGGATCGAATTCCGGCGGCATCATCTTCAAATGCCGCTCCATACGGCCCGCCAACTCGGCCACCTCCGCAATCCCCGCCAGGTTACGATCCAACCGCACGGACTCCGACACATCAAGCAACTCCGCCACTCGCGGCAACCGGCCATCCAGCCACGCCACCTGCGCCGGCCCACCCAGAATGATGCCAGCCGCCGTCGGCTGCGAACCCTCCCCCCACGACACAGGCACTGCGGAACCACCACCATCGCTGCCCCCCGCAGAGGCGCGCAGCCCGCCATGCTGAGCCCACCAGGCCAAGTCATCGCCCGCGCCCGCTATCACCTCCGACGGCAACGCCGACTCGAGATCAATCCTTCTGTCATCACCCCGGACCGTGTCCAGGAAATAGTGCGCCTGCCCGCCTCCAAAAAGTCACCAGAGGCCAGGAACGCATTCGCGCCGTTGCCCTTCACATACTCTGCCCGCGAGGCATCCTGCGAAGCCGCCGACGGTACCCTCAGCACAAGGAAATGAACGTCATCCGCCGCCGTCTACCGCATGAACTCCCGCACGGCATCGGGGCCACCGGTCAGCCGAAGCTGCGGGACAACACCCCCGGTGGCGTCCTGGAACTGCTTACTCGCCGCACCTCCCACAACCCGCCGCAACACACCAGAGTCCAGCATGCCCCTCGCGGCGCGGAGGTGATCGGCGATCTGCTCCAGCAACCGCATGGCCGCATCAGGCCCCGGGCCAGGAATCACGATCCCCGAGCCCGCCACCATCGCCTTCGCGTCCTCATTGCCGAGCAGTACCTGAACAACGATGTAGTGGACCGAAGCCTTCAGCGACTTCCCCGTAAACCCCCTGTCCATCACTCGGGGGGAACCTCAGGAGGTAGGTCGCGTCCCTTCGCGGGTCGCTTCTGCTTGCCGGGACGCCAGGTCGCGCCAGGCCTTCTCGACCTGCCGCATCGCAGGCAACAACCTGTCCTCGACGGTGTGCAGATCCTTTGTGGTCCAGGCTCCCTGCCGGACCATGCGTTTCGCACGTTCGACGTTGAATGCGTGCTCACCGTCCGGATCGAATCCCCGCGGCATCGCCTTCAGATGCTGCTCCATCCGACCCGCCAACTCGGCCAGCTCCGCAATCCCGGCCAGGTTACCGAGCCGGGCCAGCCTTTCGGACTCCGGCAATTGAAGCAACTCCGCCACTGCCGGCAACTGGCCATCCAGCCACGCCACCTGCGCCGGCCCACCCAGAATCTTCGCGATGTCGGCGGCCGTGGGCTGCGAACCCTCCCCCCGCGACACAGGCGCCGCGGAACCACCACCATCGGCGTCGCCCGCAGCGGCGCGTAGTCCGACGTGCTGAGCCCACCAATCCAAATCGGCGACCGCGGCCTCTATCACCTCCGGCAGCAACGCCGACTCGGGATCGACCCTTCTGTCATCACCCTGGACCGTGTCCAGGAAATAGTGCGCCCGCCCGCCTCCAAAAAAGTCACCAGCGGCCAGGAACGCATTCGCGCCGTCGCCCTTCACATACACTGCCCGCACCGCATCCTGCTCTGCCCGCACGGCATCCTGCGAGGCCACCGACGGTACCCTCACCACAAGGAAATGAACATCATCCTCCGCCGCCGTCCGCCGCATGAACTCCCGCACGGCATCGGGGCCACCGGTCAACCGAAGCTGCGGGACAACACCCCCGGTAGCCGCCTGGAACCGCTCACTCGCCGCACCTCCCACAACCCGCCGCAACACACCAGAGTCCAGCATGTCTTCCTCGGCGCGGACGTTGTCGGCGATCTGCTCCAGCAACCCCGTGACCGCATCAGGACCCGGGCCAGGAATCACGATGCCCGATCCCTCCACCATGGCCTTCGCATCCTCATTGCCAAGCAGTACCTGAACAACGATGTACTGGACCGAAGCCCTCAGCGACTCCCCGAGTTCATCGATGACCTCTTGCCATGCGGGCCGCGGAACCGGATCTAGGTAGTACACCTCCTTCCACTGTGACAATGCGTCGGACGGGAACTCGCGCCCCTTCGTGGCATCGGCCCACGCGAGACGGCGCTCAGCCTCCCGTATCCCGTTCTCGCTCCACACCAACCACCGCAACGGCTTTGGCGGGAGGAGCCCATCGGTGATAGCCCGCAGAACAGCCTGACGCAGCTTCCCAGCTTGCCCCGCGTCGGGCTCGGCGAAGCCCGCCAGCCACTGCCATGCATACCACTCGTCTACAGGCTCCTCGTCGGTGTCGGTCACCTCGATTGCCTGGCCCGGGCCGAGGTAGCGCACCAGCTCCGAGCCCGAGAGCCGGGCAGCGTCGGGCACCCCCGCAGGTGACGTCAGGCTGTCCTGCGCCGTCGGCGAAGGCAGATCGCCTTCGGAAACCGGTCCCAACCCTGACACCGGCAACAGGGGCGCCGGTTCGATCGCGTCGACATCCCCCACCGCGGCGGAGGTGGCCTCGTTCGCCCTCCCACCACCAGGCCAGGCCTTTCGGCGTACATGCCCTTCAGCGGAATCTGTGGAGGTGTCTCGGGTCCTCTTACTGGTCGCTTCTCGTTCCTGGGATGCCAGGCGCCATTCCTTCTCGACCTCCCGCATCGCAGGCAACCTGTCCTCGACGGTGTGCAGATCCTTTGTGGTCCAGGCTCCCTTCCGGACCATGCGTTTCGCACGCTCGACTTTGAATGCGTGCTCACCGTCCGGATCGAATCCCCGCGGCATCGCCTTCAGATACTGCTCCATTCGGCCCGCCAACTCGGCCAGCTCCGCAATCCCCGCCAGGTTACCGAGCCGGGCCAGCCTTTCGGACTCCGGCAATTGAAGCAACTCCGCCACTGCCGGCAACTGGCCATCCAGCCACGCCACCTGCACCGGCCCACCCAGAATCTTCGCGATGTCGGCGGCCGTGGGCTGCGAACCCTCCCCCCGCGACACAGGCACCGCGGAACCACCACCATCGGCGTCGCCCGCAGAGGCGCGTAGTCCGCCATGCTGAGCCCACCAATCCAAATCGGCGACCGCGTCCTCTATCCCTTCCGGCAGCAACGCCGACGCGGAATCGACCCTTCTGTCATCACCCTGGACCGTGTCCAGGAAATAGTGCGCCCGCCCGCCTCCAAAAAAGTCACCAGAGGTCAGGAATGCATTCGCGTCGTTGCCTTTCACATACTCTGCCCGCGGGGCATCCTGCGAGGCCGCCGACGGTATCCTCACCACAAGGAAATGAACATCATCCTCCTCCGCTGTCGGCTGCATGAACTTCCGCACGGCATCGGGGCCACGGGTCAACCGAAGCTGCGGGACAACACCCCCGGTAGCCGCCTGGAACCGCTCACTCGCCGCACCTCCCACAACCCGCCGCAACACACCAGAGTCCAGCATGTCTTCCTCGGCGCGGACGTTGTCGGCGATCTGCTCCAGCAACCCCGTGACCGCATCAGGACCCGGGCCAGGAATCACGATGCCCGATCCCTCCACCATGGCCTTCGCATCCTCATTGCCAAGCAGTACCTGAACAACGATGTACTGGACCGAAGCCCTCAGCGACTCCCCGAGTTCATCGATGACCTCTTGCCATGCGGGCCGCGGAACCGGATCTAGGTAGTACACCTCCTTCCACTGTGACAATGCGTCGGACGGGAACTCGCGCCCCTTCGTGGCATCGGCCCACGCGAGACGGCGCTCAGCCTCCCGTATCCCGTTCTCGCTCCACACCAACCACCGCAACGGCTTTGGCGGGAGGAGCCCATCGGTGATAGCCCGCAGAACAGCCTGACGCAGCTTCCCAGCTTGCCCCGCGTCGGGCTCGGCGAAGCCCGCCAGCCACTGCCATGCATACCACTCGTCTACAGGCTCCTCGTCGGTGTCGGTCACCTCGATTGCCTGGCCCGGGCCGAGGTAGCGCACCAGCTCCGAGCCCGAGAGCCGGGCAGCGTCGGGCACCCCCGCAGGTGACGTCAGGCTGTCCTGCGCCGTCGGCGAAGGCAGATCGCCTTCGGAAACCGGTCCCAACCCTGACACCGGCAACAGGGGCGCCGGTTCGATCGCGTCGACATCCCCCACCGCGGCGGAGGTGGCCTCGTTCGCCCTCCCACCACCAGGCCAGGCCTTTCGGCGTACATGCCCTTCAGCGGAATCTGTGGAGGTGTCTCGGGTCCTCTTACTGGTCGCTTCTCGTTCCTGGGATGCCAGGCGCCATTCCTTCTCGACCTCCCGCATCGCAGGCAACCTGTCCTCGACGGTGTGCAGATCCTTTGTGGTCCAGGCTCCCTTCCGGACCATGCGTTTCGCACGCTCGACTTTGAATGCGTGCTCACCGTCCGGATCGAATCCCCGCGGCATCGCCTTCAGATACTGCTCCATTCGGCCCGCCAACTCGGCCAGCTCCGCAATCCCCGCCAGGTTACCGAGCCGGGCCAGCCTTTCGGACTCCGGCAATTGAAGCAACTCCGCCACTGCCGGCAACTGGCCATCCAGCCACGCCACCTGCACCGGCCCACCCAGAATCTTCGCGATGTCGGCGGCCGTGGGCTGCGAACCCTCCCCCCGCGACACAGGCACCGCGGAACCACCACCATCGGCGTCGCCCGCAGAGGCGCGTAGTCCGCCATGCTGAGCCCACCAATCCAAATCGGCGACCGCGTCCTCTATCCCTTCCGGCAGCAACGCCGACGCGGAATCGACCCTTCTGTCATCACCCTGGACCGTGTCCAGGAAATAGTGCGCCCGCCCGCCTCCAAAAAAGTCACCAGAGGTCAGGAATGCATTCGCGTCGTTGCCTTTCACATACTCTGCCCGCGGGGCATCCTGCGAGGCCGCCGACGGTATCCTCACCACAAGGAAATGAACATCATCCTCCTCCGCTGTCGGCTGCATGAACTTCCGCACGGCATCGGGGCCACGGGTCAGGCGAAGCTGCGGGACAACACCCCCGGTGGCGTCCTGGAACTGCTCACTCGCCGCGCCTCCCACCACCCGCCGCAACACACCAGAGTCCAGCATCTCTTTCTCGGCGCGGAGGTGGTCGGCGATCTGCTCCAGCAACCCCGTAGCCGCCTCAGGACCCGGGTCAGGAATCACGATGCCCGAGCCCGCCACCATGGCCTTCGCGACCTTATTGCCGAGCAGTACCTGAACAACGATGTAGTTGACCGAAGCCCTCAGCGACTTCCCCAGCCCATCGATGACCTCTCGCGATGCGGGCCGCAGACGCGGATGTGGGTTGTTTACCTTAGTCCACTGTTCCGGTGCGTCGGACGGGAACGTGTCTCCCTTCGTGGCATCGGCCCACGCGAGACGGCGCTCAGCCTCCCGTATCCCGTTCTCGCTCCACACCAACCGCCTCACCGGCTGCAGCCCCTGCATGACCCCGTCGGTGATAGCCCGCAGAACAGCCTGACGCAGCTTCACAGCTTGCCCCAAGGGGGGCTCGACGAAGCCCGCCAGCCACTGCCATACCTGCCACTCGTCTACAGGCAACTCGACGCGGTCGGTCACCTCGAGTGCCCGGCCCGGGCCGAGGTAACGCACCAGCTCCGAGCCCGAGAGCCGGGCAGCCTTGCGCATGAGCTGCAGATCGACCTCGTCGGGCTGGCTACTGCGGTCCAGCCACGCCTGAGCCGTGGACTCGGAAACTCTGGTCACCGCGGCCGCTCGGGCCGGACCGAGGTGACGCACCAATTCCTCATCCGGGACTTCGGCGGAAACAGCATTTCCGGCGACGTAGTCCACCACTTCGTCCAGAGTCCAATACCACCAATCCCGCGTGGTCGACAAATTGAAAACGCTCTGCGCGGCGGCAGATGCCCTCTCCGGCAGCCCTTGCGAGAACCGCTCGCGCCTCAGGCGGCCCAGCACCCGCAATCGGTCAGCCACCGCGACCGCCCCTTCCGGCCCGCCGAACGCCGCGACAATCGTGTCCAGCACGATCCCACGCACCGCCGCACGATCGCCCGTCTGCCACTTGTTCACTTCTCCCGGAAAAACGCCGATCGCCTGGGCGACGTTCCCGGGGCCGACGAAGCGCTTGAGGTAGTCAAGCTCACGACCGTCCAGGGCGTGCGCCAACTCATGCAGCACGTTCAGCTCCCGCGGACTGGCCTGCCGGCCTCTCACACCAGCACCCTGCGGTGCCGGACCGCGGAGGCCCGGCACCTGCACCCGGATGTCGGGCCTGCTCTCGGCCATCTGGTCCAGGCCACCGAGCCTGCCCACCTCTTGTTCCAGCTCGCGGCGGTAGTCAGCCGCGCTGGAAGCGTCACGCCCTTCCTCGCCCGACTCCGTCAGCAGACGGCGGCGATCGGCCAGGCGCATCATGAGCTCGCCCAGAGCGTGCAACCGCGCCTGGTACCGCTCACCAGCCGGCACCAGTGTCTCGACCAGTGTCTTGACCGCTTCTCGCCCGCCGTATTTGCTGACCACCGACCCGGTGATCGCCCGGCGCAACGCCTCGGCATGCCACTCTTCGGGCAGGTGGGACCACATCCGCCACACCCGCGCGGTGGTTTCGTCCACCCCCAACGCCTGAGCCAGATACCGGTTCCGGCGCACCCCCGGGTTGACCATACTCATCAACTCCGCAGGCCCCTCACCCTTCAAGGCCCCGAACAATTCACCCCATTCGACCTCGCGACCACGAAGCCACAGCCCCTGATCCGCCAGCCCGTACTCCACCCTGCCACCAGCCGGGTCCACCACATGCAGGAAGAACTCCACCCGCCCACCGGTGTCCAGCAGGATGGCATCCGGCGGCAATACCCCGTCCGGATCCAGATACGGCGGCACCGCCGACAACTCCCCCGGCGGCCCCTGGGTCAGCGGGTCCCACAAGTCGTTGGGCCGCTTGGCGCTCTCCTGCCTTTCCCCTGGCGCGTACTCGCCCATCACATACCAGGCCTCGACGCCCTCCTTGACCAACTCCGGTGGCAGACCTTCCCGATCCGACGACGAACGCCTGTGGGGGCTCCATGTCCTTTTCCACCTCTTCACCACCACCGCACGGTTTAGAACGCCCCACCCGTCCAGCATCCGCAGGAACGCCACAACATTGTGACCACCAACCTCGGCGTGACCACCAACCTCGAGGTCAAAACCAGCCTCGGCCAACCTCGGCCGCGCGGCCACTTCCGTCGCTGCCTGGAAAGCGTTCAGCGCCGCGCGCCCCTCCTCAGAAACCTTCGCCAACTCCCCCGCGCCCAGCACCACGCCATCGAGCTCAGACCCTGTCCGCGCATCCACCGGATCCCTCAACGGCATCAGCTCACCAAACGGCACCCGGACGGAATCCACATCGGACGGCTGTGCTGGTCCGGCCCCGCCGGCGAGCCCGGATCGGTTTGGTCCTGGTGTGCCTGCCCACCTGATCAACGGGGCGGGGTGTGCCCCCTGCGCATAACGCGGCTCGGCCCAGCCGTTGAACGCCGCCCGCAACTCCGAACCGTGCTCGACCAAGCCCTCACCCGATTCACGGCGGTACCAATGACCGGTCCCCTTACCAGCAACGAACGTCGGCAGCATACGACCGTCGGGCATTACCACCGTTTTCGTAGCGTGAAACGAACCATCCTCGGTCAGCCACACATCACCATCAGTCCCCCAGTCCGCCGTCGTACTCAACGCCTCCGCAACCTGGTCGGCGAACGAAGCCCCACCCTCCGGCTGCCGGAACGCGCCACAACCCACAAACGCCAACGGAAAGCCCGGCACAAAGCGCTCGTTCTTCCACATCTCCTCGGCGAAGTCCTCAGGCGTGACCCTCCGGCCATCCAGCAACTCCGCACTCCCATCCGCCGTCACATGCACACCCACCACCTGCACACCCCGCAACCCCCGCGCCAACCCCCGCACCAACCCCGCCACGCGCGCAGCCTGCTCACTGTCACCAGGCGCAAAAAACAGCAACGGCTCCACCCACGGCACACCAGCCAACTCCGCCATCGGTTCGTTCACCAACCGCGGCCGACGCCGCCCACTCGCGTCCACACGGCACACCACCCACCTCGGCCCCCGACCAGGAAGATGGACCCGCGCCAACACATCCGCACTACTACGCCCCTGCATCTGGGCGATTACGTCAAGGGACACAACCACATCGCCATGCCCCAGCACCACCAGCGTCTTACCGCCCTCCGCGGCATCCGAAGCCGCGTAGGACGGCGACCGCGTCCACGCCGTGTACTCGACGCTTTCCGTCGACCCCAGGATCTGAAACCTCACCGGCGTGCGATGCACACCCCCCGGCGAGACGGAATCCAGCCGCCCGTCAAGCCGGCCAGTCGCGCCCGCCAACGACACCAAGTGACGCATGTCCGCTTCCTCGAAGCGGATACCGTAGTCGCGTTCAAGGGAATTCCTGATGGAGTCGGAAAGACTATCCAAATCGACGTGCGACGACTCGGGATCGAGTTCGTGCGCCAACCGCGCCAGGTCATGCAGCGTCTCCATCTTGGGCCGCTGGCCATAGATCTCGTATGCCAGCTGTATGACCGGCAACAGGCGCCTGCCGCCCACCAAGCCCTCGCCGATCACACTGACCAGCGCGTGGTAACCACCAAGGCCGTGCACCACGTCCATCAGCTCGAGCCAGCGACGAATCTCGTCGATCTCCACAGTCCCGGGCGACCGGGGTTCCGGCGGTCCGGCCGGAGGGCGGGACACCGGCCCCGGCAGCTCGGCGACCAGGCTCCGAAGATGGTCAACCGACCGGGCATAAAAGTCAGCACGTCCGCGGCGGTCCCCGAAACCGGCATCGATCAACGTCCGAATCCGCCGCATCCACAGCGAAGCCTCGCCAAACCTGCCAAGATCCGGATCTACCTCCCAGTACAACCCCGCCAAATCCGTCAGGGACTGCCGGGCATCATCCGGCAAACCAAGCCCGTCTCCAAGCCCGACCTCCCGCGCCAGCCCCTCCCAACCCTCGCTGCCATCCGGGTTGAACCGCACAGCAATCCTCGTCACCAACGAAGGAAGGACCGCGGCGTTCAGTCGCGCTAGCGACTCCGCCGTCTCCCTGACCACCCAATACCGGGTGCCTTCGAACGAAAACAGCACGCGATCGGCCCACTCCGCCGTCTGTTCGTCCGCGTTGGCCTCGATCGCAGTCAGCCTGTCCTTCATTCGCCACCAATACCTGTCGGCGTTCCACATCGCCTCCAAAGCCTGCACCGGGCCGCTCGCCCACATCGCCGCCAACGCCTGCGCCGGATAGGCGTCGTCCGCAAGGAGCTTCCGCACCATCACCGCCAAATCCACCAGGTCAAACAAGTCCACAGCGGAGGCCTGCCCACCGGATCGGCCTTCGAAGCCCGCCACCATGTCGGCTAGAGACCTAAACGAAATGTTCGACGACTCGGGATCAAGCTGGTTGGCCAACCACGCCAGGGCATGCAGCGTCTCCATGTCCGCCATCCCGCGATACAACTGCTTTGCCAGCCGTATGACTGGGAACAGCCGCCTTCGGCTCACCAAATCCTCGCCGATCCGATTAACGAGCGCGTGGTAGCCACCAACGTTGTGCGCCACGTCCATTCGCTCGAGCCAGTGACGAATCTCGTCGATCTCCACAGTCCCGGGCGACCGGGGCTCGTCCTGTACGGTCTGAGGGTTGAACACCGGCCCGGACACATCGGCCACCAGGCTCCGCAGATCGTCAAACCCCAGGGCGTAGAAGGCGGCACTGCCGCGGCTGTCATCGAAGCCGGCGTCGATCAACACCCGGATCCGACGCATCCACAGCGGAGCCTCGTCAAATCCGGGCAGCGCCGGGACTATCTCCCAGTACAACCCCGCCAAATTCACCAAGGACTGCCGGGCATCATCCGGCAAACCAGCTCCGTCCCCGACCCCTACCTCCGCCGCAAGCTCGCTCCAGCCGCCCTCAAAGCCCTCAGCAATCGTTGTTATGAATGGAGTCAGGACCAAGGCGTTCAGGCGCGCCTGCGACTCCGCCGGCTCCCCGACCACCAGAGACCATTCGTCCTCGAGCTCGTACAGCAATCCCGTGGCCCACTCCGCCGTCTGGTCGTCACCCTCGTTGAACGCAGTTGTCTCGAGCTCGGCCAGCCGGTTCGCCGTCCTTTCCCAACGCCTGTCAGCCTTCCAAATTGCTTCGAAAGCCCCCTTCGGATCGCCGTCGACCTGACCAAGGTCCTCTCGCACCATCCCCGCTAACTCCACCAAGCGCTGTACCTCCGAAGGAAAGGCGTACCCATCGGCTCGGCCTTCGAAATCCGCCGCCATGCGGGCAAGGGACGCCCGCGAAATGTTCGACGACACGGGATCAAGCTGGTTGGCCAACCACGCCAGACCGCGCAGCATCTCCACCCCCGGCCGCTTGCCGTACAACTCCTCTGCCAGCTCTATGACCGGGAACAGCCGCCTACCCCCCACCAAATCCGCGCCGACCGCACCGACAACCCTGCCGAGACCACCAAAATCGTCCACAAGATCCATCACCTCGAGCCAGCGACGAATCTCCTTGACCCCCACCTCCCAGAGCGACCGAACCTCCTGCTGTCCGGTCTGAGGGTTGAACACCGGGCTGAACAGCTCGGCCACCAGGCTCTGCAGATCACCCATCGTCCGCTTATAGAAGGCAGCACCCACCTTGCCGTCATCGAAACCGGCATCGATCAACACCCGAACCCTCCGCATCCACAGCAAAGCCTCGTCAAATCCGGAAAGATCCGGATCTACCTCCCAGTACAACCCCGCCAAATCCGTCAGGGACTGCCGGGCATCATCCGGCAGACCAGTCCCGTCCCCAAGCCCAATCTCCGCCGCAACCTCGCTCCAGCCACCCTCAAACCGCTCAGCAATCATCGTCACGAACGGTGTCAGGACAACAGCATTCAGGCGTGCCTCCGACTCCGCCGGCTCCCTGACCACCACAGACCGAGCGTCCTCGAACCCAGCCAGCACTCCCCGAGCCCACTCCACCATCTGCTCGTCCCGCCCGGGCGCCGTGAGCTCGGCCAGCCTGTCCCCCATTCGCCGCCACGGCAGATCGGCGTTCCACATCGCCTCCAACGCCTGCACCGGACTGACCCGCTGACCCTCATCAGCACCGGCATCGACATCGGCAGGGGCTTGAACGGAATCCAGCCGACCAAGGACCTTTCGCGCCCTCCCCGCCAACCCCACCAAGTCACGCATTTCCGAACGAGAGGCATACCTACCGGCTCGGCCTTCGAAACCCGCCATCATGCTGGTAAGCGTGACCCACGAAATATTCGACGACACGGGATCAAGCTGACCGGCCAACCACGCCAGGTCGTCGAACGTTGTCTTGTCTGGTGTCGCGCCATACAACTGCTCCGCCAGCCGTATCACCCGCAACCCGCGCCTGCCGCCCACCAGATCCGGGCCGACCCCACCGACACCACCAAGATGGAGCACCACGCTCATCCGCTCGATCCAGCGACGAACCTCGGCGTCGGACACATCCTCCGGCTGCGGAGTCTCATGCTGACCCGTCACACGGTTGAACACCGGATTCGTCAGATCAGCCACCAGCTCCCGCAGATCGCCAACCGTCCGGTCATAGAAAGCAGCACCCTGCCCACCGTCTTCGAAGCCGAGGTCGATCAACACCCGCAGCCGTTGCATCCGCGGCAAAACCACCGCGGCCGACTCGCCCCCATCGGAAACGGCATCCCACGCCAACTCCGCCAGAGACCTCAAAGCCTCCCGGAAATCATCCGCCCCAACATCCAACCCGACCTCCCCCGCCAGCCCCTCCCAACCATCCCCACCCTCCCGCGCGAACGGCCGAGCAAGCCCCGCCACCAACTCCTCACCACCGGGAAAAGACAACGGCGCCGCACGGAGTCGATCCGCCTCCTCCCAGAATTCGAACATCAGATCCTCAAGCGGATCCACTTCCCTCTCAGATTCCTCGATCAGATCGTCAAACCCCTGCCCATACGACCGTTCACCCACCGGGGCGCGCAGGTGCACCCAGTCCGGACGCAGCCCGCTCTGGTCTTCCGGCAAGCGAAGGTCATAGGGGCCCACCTCCGGTTGCCCATCGCCGTCCGGCCGAGTCGACTCCCACCTGCCGTTGGGCGGCAAAACCGGAAGCAACCGACCACCATCACCCACATACGCGCCGGCAACCATCGAAGCGAACCCACCGGTACCCGGACCGAACCACACCATGTCCCGCGTCCAGCGAACCCCAGACCCCAACGCCTCATCCAACGCCCGCGCAAACGCCTCGGACACCCCACAGGCATACAGCCACACCGACTCCACAGCAGCCGGATCCCAGTTCGACGACCGCCGAATCACCCCGGCCAACGTGCGCGCATCCACCGACCGCCCATCCACCACCACGCCACCCTCACCATCACCACGCACCACCACCACAAACCGGCCCTCCCTCAACGGCAACTCCCGCACAGCGGCACGCACATCCTCACCCACATCCGAGGACACAATCCCCGCCCGAATCACCTCCACCCCCCGCACCGACCCACCCGCCACGCCCAGCCCCTCCACACCAGCGCCCGAAACCCCAGCCGACCCAGCCCCCCGCAAATCCGCGCCAGCAGACGAAGACGCCCCCGCACCAGGCGATTCCGCACCCCCCGTCAGCTCCTCAGCCGTTCTCTCCCGCCCACGCGGGACTGCGTCGTCCTGCCCCCTCTCCTGCCGCGCGTCACTCACCAACCCCTCCAACGCCCCCCGCTCGGCCTCGATACGCCCCGCCAACTCCCCGATCTCCGCCCGCAGAACAGTATTCCGCACCGAATTCCATACCGGACCAGTCGCCAATTCCTCCGGCTCAGACTCAACCAGAGCCAGGCGCTCCTCCACCTTCCGAGTCATGTGCCGCTGCACCGAATCCTGTGCCTCCGCAACCCGCAGGTCCCGCGCCAGGTCGCGTAGCGTCCCGATCTCCGGCCACCCGCCGTACAACTCGTTTGCCCTTTCTATGAGATGGAACAGCTGCCTACCGCCCACCAAACCCTCGCCGATCTCACCGACGAGCTTGCGGTAATCAAGGTCGTCCACCAGATCCATCCGCTCAAGCCAGCGACGAATCTCCCAGCCACCTACAGTCCCGGGCGACCGAGGCCTGTCCTGTCCGGTCTGACGATTGACCCCCGGCAGATCGGCCACCAGCTTCCGGAGATCATCAATCGTCCGGGCGTAGTAGGCGGCACCTTCCCTGCCGTCGTCGAAACCGGCATCGATCAACACCCGGATCCGCCGCATCCACAGCGGAGCCTTGTCAAATCTGGACAGATCCGGATCTATCTCCCAGTACAACTCCGCCAGATTCAGCAGGGACTGCTCGAAATCAGCCGGCAGACCAGCCTCGTCCCCCAGCCCTACCTCCGCCGCAACCTCGCTCCAGCCACCCCCAAACCGCTCAGCAATCATCGTCACGAACGGAGTCAGGACAACGGCGTTCAGGCGCGCCTGCAACTCCGCCGGCCCCCTGACCACCACAGACCGTTCGTCCTCAAAGTCGAACAGCAATCCCATGGCCCACTCCGCCATCTGTTCGTCACCGTCGTCAAGCGCAGTCTCCTCGATCTCGGTCAGCCGGTGCTTCGTCCTTTCCCAACGCCTGTCGGCCTTCCAAATCGCCTCCAACGCTCCCTTCGGATCGCCGTCGACCTGACCAAGAAACCCTCGCGCCCTCGCCACCAACTCCGCCAAGCGATGCACGTCCAAAATGGAGGCCTGCCCATCGGCTCGGCCTTCCATTCCCGCAAGCATGTTGGTGAGGTACGACAACGAAATGTTCGACGACACGGGATCAAGCTGGTTGGCCAACCACGCCAGACCGTGGAACATTTCCATGTCCGCCGTCACGTCGTGCAACTGCTCTGCCAGCCGTACAACCGGGAATAGCCGCCTACCACCCACCAAATCCGCGCCGACCGCACCTACAACCCTGCCGACACCACCAAGATCGTGCACAAGATCCATCCGCCTGAGCCAGCGATGAAACTCCTTGACCCCCATGGATGGATGAGCCTCGTCCTCTCCGGTGTAAGGGTTGAACGCCGGGACCGGCAGATCGACCATCAGGCTCCAAAGATCGTCCTCCGTCCTGGCGTAGCAGGCCGCACCCTCCCTGCCGTCATCGAAGCCGGCATCGATCAACAATCGGAGCCGCCGCATCCACAGCGGAGCCTTGTCAAATCTGGACAGATCCGGATCTAGATCCCAGTACAGCCCCGCCAGATTCAGCAGGGACTGCTCGAAATCGGCTGGCAGACCGGTCCCGTCCCCCAGCCCTACCTCCGCCGCAGCCTCTCTCCAGCCACCCCCAGACCGCTCGGCAATCTTCGTCATGAATGGAGTCAGGACAACGGCGTTCAGGCGCGCCTGCGACTCCGCCGGCTCCCTGACCACCACAGACCGAGCGTCCTCGAACTCACCCAGCAACCCCCAAGCCCACTCCACCGTCTGTGTGTCACGCGCGCTCGCCACGAGCTCGGCCAGCCTGTCCCCCATTCGCCGCCAAGGCTGATCGGCGTTCCACATCGCCTCCAAAGCCGCCTTCGGATCGCCGTCGACCCGACCAAGGACCTCTCGTGCCCTCCCCACCAACGACACCAGGTCACGCACTTCCAGAAAGCCGACGTCCCCAGCGGATCGGCCTTCGAAGCCCGCAACCATGCGGGCAAGGGATGACAACAACGAAATGGTCGACGACTCGGCATCAAGCTGATTGGCCAACCACGCCAGGCTGTGGAACGTTTCCACATCCGGCGTCTTGATGTACAAATCCTTTGCCAGCCGTATGACGGGGAACAGCCGTCTGCTGCCTACCAAATCTGCGCCGATCGCGCCGACGAGCTCGTGGTAACCGCCAAGGTCGTGCACTACGTCCATCAGCTCGAGCCAGTAACGAATCTCGCCGAGGTCCACATCCCCGGGCTCCCGAAGCTCCTGCTGTTCGGTCTGGGGGTTGAACACCGGCCCGTACGCAACGGTCACCAGCATCCGAAGATCGTCAATCGTCCGCTTGTAGAAGGCCGCACCCTCCCCGGCGTCATCGAAACCGGCATCGATCAACCCCCGAACCCGCCGCATCCACACCAAAGCCTGGTCAAATTGGAAAAGATCCGGATCTAGATCCCAGTACAACCCCGCCAAATTCTCCAGGGACTGACGGTAATCAGCCGGCAGCTCGGTCCCGTCGCCTAGCCCTACCCCCTCCGCAAGCCCGCTCCAACCGCCCTCAACCCGCTCAGCAATCCTCGTCACGAACGACGGCAGGACAACAGCATTCACAACAGTATTCAGGCGTGCCTGCGACTCCGCCGGCTCCCTGACCACCACAGACCGGGCTTCCTCGAGCTCGGCCAGCACTTCCCGGGCCCACTCCGCCATCTGTTCGTCGTGTTTGGCACGCGCGGTCACCTTGACCGCAGTCAGCCTGTCCCTCATTCGCCGCCAAGACTCGTCGGCGTTCCACATCGCCTCCAACGCCTGCACCGGACTGACCCGCTGACCCCCATCAGCATCGGCATCGGCTTGAACAGAACCCAGCCGACCAAGGACCTCTCGCGCCCTCCCCGCCAACCCCACCAAGTCATGCACTTCCGAACGAGAGGCATACCTACCGGCTCGGCCTTCGAAACCCGCCATCATGCTGGTAAGCGTGACCCACGAAATATTCGACGACACGGGATCAAGCTGACCGGCCAACCACGCCAGGTCGTCGAACGTTGTCTTGTCCGGTGTCGCGCCATACAACTGCTCCGCCAGCCGTATCACCCGCAACCCGCGCCTGCCGCCCACCAGATCCGCGCCGACCCCACCGACACCACCAAGATGGAGCACCACGCTCATCCGCTGGATCCAGCGACGAACCTCGGCGTCGGACACATCCTCCGGCTGCGGAGTCTCATGCTGACCCGTCACACGGTTGAACACCGGATCCGTCAGATCAGCCACCAGCTCCCGCAAGTCTTCCAGCGTCCGGTCATAGAAAGCAGCACCCTGCCTGCCGTCTTCGAAGCCGAGGTCGATCAACGCCCGCAGCCGTTGCATCCCCGGCACATCCACTGCGGCCGACTCGCCCTCATCGGAAACGGCATCCCACGCCAACTCCGCCAGAGACCTCAAAGCCTCCCGGAAATCATCCGCCCCAACATCCAACCCGACCTCCCCCGCCAGCCCCTCCCAACCATCCCCACCCTCCCGCGCGAACGGCCGAGCAAGCCCCGCCACCAACTCCTCACCACCAGGAAAACGCAGCGGCGCCGCACGGAGTCGATCCGCCTCCTCCCAGAATTCGAACATCAGATCCTCAAACGGATCCACGTTCTCCTCAGATTCCTCGATCAGATCGTCAAACCTCTGCCCATACGACCGTTCACCCACCGGGGCGCGCAGGTGCACCCAGTCCGGACGCAGCCCGCTCTGGTCTTCCGGCAAGCGAAGGTCATAGGGGCCCACCTCCGGTTGCCCACCCACGTCCGGCCGAGTCGACTCCCACCTGCCGCGGGGCGGCAAAACCGGAAGCAACCGACCACCATCACCCACATACGCGCCGGCAACCATCGAAGCGAACCCACCGGTACCCGGACCGAACCACACCATGTCCCGCGTCCAGCGGACCCGAACACCAAGCTCCGCGTCCACCTCCCGCGCAAACGCCTCGGAGACCCCACAGGCATACAGCCACACCGACTCCACAGCAGCCGGATCCCAGTTCGACGACCGCCGAATCACCCCGGCCAACGTGCGCGCATCCACCGACCGCCCATCCACCACCACGCCACCCTCACCATCACCACGCACCGCCACCACAAACCGGCCATCCCGCAACGGCAACTCCCGCACAGCAACACGAACATCCTCACCCACATCCGACGCGACAATCCCCGCCCGAATCACCTCCACCCCCGGCACCGACCCACCCGCCACGTCCAGCCCCTCCACACCAGCGCCCGAAACCCCAGCCGACCCAGCCCCCCGCAAATCCGCGCCAGCAGACGAAGACGCCCCCGCACCAGGAGATTCCGCACCCCCCGTCAGCTCCTCAGCCGTTCTCTCCCGCCCACGCGCGACTGCGTCGTCCTGCCCCCTCTCCTGCCGCGCGTCACTCACCAACCCCTCCAACACCCCCCGCTCGGCCTCGATACGCCCCGCCAACTCCCCGATCTCCGCCCGCAGAGCCCCAATACGCTCCCGCAACGAATCCAACTCCACCTCCACATCCACATTCCGCACCGGCAACGCCGTCAACTCCGCCTGCCGAGCCATGTGCTGCTGCAGCAACTCCCGCGCCTCCGCAACCCGCAGCTCCCGCGCCACGTCGTGCAGCATTTCCATCTCCGGCCACCTGCCGTACAACTGGTTTGCCCTTTGTATGACCGGGAACAGCCGCCTACCACCGACCAAATCCTCGCCGACCTCACCGACAACCCTGCCGACACCGCCAAGATCGTGCACGAGATCCATCAGCCTGAGCCAGCGAAGAAGCGGCACGACACCCGTGGATGGCAGAGCCTCGTCCTGTCCGGTGTAAGGGTTGAACATCGGCACCGAAAGATCGGCCACCAGGCTCCGAAGATCGTCCTCCGTCCTGGCGTAGAAGGCGGCACCCACCCTTCCGTCATCGAAGCCGGCATCGATCAACACCCGGATCCGCCGCATCCCCAGCGGAGCCAAGTCAAATCTGTAAGGATTCGGAACTGTCTCCCAGTACAACCCTGCCAAATTCACCAAGGACTGCCGGGCATCATCCGGCAAACTAGCTCCATCCCCATCCCCATCCCCATCCCCAACCCCTACCGCCACCGCAAGCCCGCTCCAGCCGCCCTCAAAGCCCTCAGCAAGCTTTGTAATGAATGGAGTCAGGACAAAGGCGTTCAGGCGCGCCTGCGATTCCGCCGGCTCCCCGACCACCACAGACCGAGCGTCCTCGAGGTCGAACAGCAATCTCATGGCCCACTCCGCCGTCTGTCCGTCACCCTCGTCGAACGCAGTTGCCCCGAGCTCGGACAGCCGGTACGCCGTCCTTCCCCAACGCCTGTCGGCCTTCCACATCGCCTCCAAAGCCGCCTTCGGATCGCCGTCGACCCGACCAAGGACCTCTCGCGCCCTCCCCACCAACGACACCAGGTCACGCACTTCCAGAATGCCGACGTCCCCAGCGGATCGGCCTTCGAAGTCCGCAACCATGCGGGCAAGGGATGACAACGACGAAATGGTCGACGACTCGGCATCAAGCTGGCTGGCCAACCACGCCAGACTATGGAACGTTTCCACATCCGGCGTCTTGATGTACAAATCCTTTGCCAGCCGTATGACGGGGAACAGCCGCCTACCACCGACCAAATCTGCGCCGATCGCGCCGACGAGCTCGTGGTAACCGCCAAGGTCGTGCACTACGTCCATCAGCTCGAGCCAGTAACGAATCTCGCCGAGGTCCACATCCCCGGGCTCCCGAAGCTCCTGCTGTTCGGTCTGGGGGTTGAACACCGGCCCGTACGCAACGGTCAGCAGCATCCGAAGATCGTCAATCGTCCGCTTGTAGAAGGCCGCACCCTCCCCGGCGTCCTCGAAACCGGCATCGATCAACCCCCGAACCCGCCGCATCCACACCAAAGCCTGGTCAAATTGGAAAAGATCCGGATCTAGATCCCAGTACAACCCCGCCAAATTCTCCAGGGACTGACGGTAATCAGCCGGCAGCTCGGTCCCGTCGCCTAGCCCTACCCCCTCCGCAAGCCCGCTCCAACCGCCCTCAACCCGCTCAGCAATCCTCGTCACGAACGACGGCAGGACAACAGCATTCACAACAGTATTCAGGCGTGCCTGCGACTCCGCCGGCTCCCTGACCACCACAGACCGGGCTTCCTCGAGCTCGGCCAGCACTTCCCGGGCCCACTCCGCCATCTGTTCGTCGTGTTTGGCACGCGCGGTCACCTTGACCGCAGTCAGCCTGTCCCCCATTCGCCGCCAAGACTCGTCGGCGTTCCACATCGCCTCCAACGCCTGCACCGGACTGACCCGCTGACCCCCATCAGCATCGGCATCGGCATCGGCTTCGGCTTCGGCTTGATCAGAACCCAGCCGACCAAGGACCTCTCGCGCCCTCCCCGCCAACCCCACCAAGTCACGCACTTCCAAACGAGAGGTATACCTACCGGCTCGGACTTCGAAACCCGCCATCATGCTGGTAAGCGTGACCCACGAAATATTCGACGACACGGGATCAAGCTGACCGGCCAACCACGCCAGGTCGTCGAACGTTGTCTTGTCCGGTGTCGCGCCATACAACTGCTCCGCCAGCCGTATCACCCGCAACCCGCGCCTGCCGCCCACCAGATCCGCGCCGACCCCACCGACACCACCAAGATGGAGCACCACGCTCATCCGCTGGATCCAGCGACGAACCTCGGCGTCGGACACATCCTCCGGCTGCGGAGTCTCATGCTGACCCGTCACACGGTTGAACACCGGATCCGTCAGATCAGCCACCAGCTCCCGCAAGTCTTCCAGCGTCCGGTCATAGAAAGCAGCACCCTGCCTGCCGTCTTCGAAGCCGAGGTCGATCAACGCCCGCAGCCGTTGCATCCCCGGCACATTCACCGCGGCCGACTCGCCCTCATCGGAAACGGCATCCCACGCCAACTCCGCCAGAGACCTCAAAGCCTCCCGGAAATCATCCGCCCCAACATCCAACCCGACCTCCCCCGCCAGCCCCTCCCAACCATCCCCACCCTCCCGCGCGAACGGCCGAGCAAGCCCCGCCACCAACTCCTCACCACCAGGAAAACGCAGCGGCGCCGCACGGAGTCGATCCGCCTCCTCCCAGAATTCGAACATCAGATCCTCAAACGGATCCACGTTCTCCTCAGATTCCTCGATCAGATCGTCAAACCTCTGCCCATACGACCGTTCACCCACCGGGGCGCGCAGGTGCACCCAGTCCGGACGCAGCCCGCTCTGGTCTTCCGGCAAGCGAAGGTCATAGGGGCCCACCTCCGGTTGCCCACCCACGTCCGGCCGAGTCGACTCCCACCTGCCGCGGGGCGGCAAAACCGGAAGCAACCGACCACCATCACCCACATACGCGCCGGCAACCATCGAAGCGAACCCACCGGTACCCGGACCGAACCACACCATGTCCCGCGTCCAGCGGACCCGAACACCAAGCTCCGCGTCCACCTCCCGCGCAAACGCCTCGGAGACCCCACAGGCATACAGCCACACCGACTCCACAGCAGCCGGATCCCAGTTCGACGACCGCCGAATCACCCCGGCCAACGTGCGCGCATCCACCGACCGCCCATCCACCACCACGCCACCCTCACCATCACCACGCACCGCCACCACAAACCGGCCATCCCGCAACGGCAACTCCCGCACAGCAACACGAACATCCTCACCCACATCCGACGCGACAATCCCCGCCCGAATCACCTCCACCCCCGGCACCGGCCCCGGCACCGGCCCACCCGCCACGCCCAGCCCCTCCACACCAGCGCCCGAAACCCCAGCCGACCCAGCCCCCCGCAAATCCGCGCCAGCAGACGAAGACGCCCCCGCACCAGGCGATTCCGCGCCCCGCAACCAACGCTCAGCCGCCTCCATCCCCGGCAGCCTTGACCGGACCTGGCTCACCTGCGCCTGGGACCAGCTCTCCAACTGCGCCAATCTCCTCGCAGCCTCAACCCCGGCACGCACATCCGGACGGAAAGCCGCGGGCAACGCCGCCAAATGCGCGTCCATACGCCGGACCAACCCCGCCAACTTCTGAATTTCCACCGGCACATCCACCCGCAAGCGCACGCTCCGACCAACGGACGAAGACGCCTCCGCACTGGGCGATTCCGCGCCCCCGGTCAGCTCCTCATTCGTTCTCTTCCGCCCACGCGTGACTGCGTCGTCCTGCCCCCTCTCCTGCCGCGCGTCGTTCACCAACCCCTCCAACACCCCCCGCTCGGCCTCGATACGCCCCGCCAACTCCCCGATCTCCACCCCCAGAGCCCCAATACGCTCCCGCAACGACTCCAACTCCACCTCCTGACCGGCAGTCCGCGCCGGCAATGCCGCCAATTCCGCCTGCCGAGGCTCGTCCTGCTTCAGCGACCTCGCCAACTCCTCCTTCTGAGCCTTGAGCTGCTGCAGCGACTTCCGCGCCTCCGCAACCCGCAGCTCCCGCGCAACGTCGCGCAACGTCCCGATCCCCAGCCGTTCGCCGTACAACTGGTCTGCCCTTTGTATGACCGAGAACAGCCGCCAACCACCCACCAACTCTGTGCCGATCTCACCGACAACCGCGCCGACACCACCAAGATCGTGCACAAGATCCATCCGCCCGAGCCAGCGACGAATCTCCAAGACCCCCACATTCGCGGGCAACCGAAGCTCGTCCTGTTCGGTGTAAGAGTTGAACATCTGGACCGACAGATCGGCCACCAGCCTCCGAAGATCATCGATCGTCCGGGCGTAGCAGGCAGCACCTTCCCTGCCGTCGTCGAGGCCAGCATCGATCAACATCCGGAGCCGCCGCATCCCCGGCAGAGCGTTGTCATTAGTGAAGAAACCCGAATCTATTTCCCAGTACAACACGGCCAAATTCAGCAGGGACTCCCGGTAATCAGCCGGCAGACCTGTCTCGTCCCCCAGCCCTATCTCCGCCGCAACCTCGCTCCAGCCACCCCCAGACCGCTCGGCAATCCTCGTCACGAACGGAGTCAGGACAACGGCGTTCAGGCGCGCCTGCGACTCCGCCGGCTCCCTGACCACCACAGACCGAGCGTCCTCGAACTGAACCAGCAGCCCCCGAGCCCACTCCGCTAGCTGCTCGTCGTGTTTGACATGCGCAGCCTGCTCGATCTCGGTCAGCCGGTTCTTCATCCTTTCCCAACGCCTGTCGGCCTTCCAAATCGCCTCCAACGCCTCCTTCGGATCGCCTTCGACCTGACCAAGAAACTCTCGCGCCTTTCCCGCCAACTCCACCAAGCGACGCACGTCCAAAGAGGACGGAAACCGACCGGATCGGCCTTCGAAACCCGCCGTCATGCCTGCAAGGGACTCCTGCGAAATGTTCGACGACTGGGGATCAAGCTGGTTGGCCAACCACGCGAGGCCGCGGAGCATCTCCACCCCCGGCCGCTTGCCATACAACTCCTCTGCCAGCCGTATAACCGGCAACAGTCGCCTACCACTCACCAAGTCCGCGCCGATCTCACCGACAACCGCGCCGACACCACCAAGATCGTGCACAAGATCCATCCGCCCGAGCCAGCGACGAATCTCCAAGACCCCCACATTCGCGGGCAACCGAAGCTCCTGCTGTCCGGCTTGAGGGTTGGCCATTTGGCCGAACAGCTCGGCCGCCAGGCTCTGAAGATCATCAACCGTCCGGTTATAGAAGGCGGCACCCTCCCTGCCGTCGTCGAAGCCGACATCGATCAACACCCGGAGCCGCCGCATCCCCGGCAGAGCGTTGCCAAATTCGTAGAGATCGGGATCTGTCTCCCAGTACAACTTCGCCAGATTCAGCAGGGACTGCAGGTAATCAGTCGGCAGACCTGTCTCGTCCCCCAGCCCTATCTCCGCCGCAAGCCCGCTCCAGCCGCCCCCAAACCGCTCAGCAATCTTTGTCACGAACGAAGGCAGGACAACGGCGTTCAGGCGCGCCTGCGACTCCGCCGGCTCCCTGACCACCACAGACCGAGCGTCCTCGAGCTCAACCAGCAACCCCCAGGCCCACTCCGCTAGCTGCTCGTCGTGTTTGACACGCGCGGTCGTCTCGAGCACCACCAGCCTCTTCCCCATTCGCAGCCAAGGCTTGTCGGCGTTCCAAATCGCCTCCAACGCTCCCTTCGGATCGCCGTCGACCTGACCAAGAAATTCTTGCGCCCTCCCCGCCAACTCCACCACGCGGTGCACGTCCGAAGGGGAGGCGTGCCCATCGGCTCGGCCTTCGAAACCCGCAACCATGCGGGAAAGGGACGCCCGCGAAATGTTCGACGACTGGGGATCAAGCTGGCTGGCCACCCACGCTAGGCCGCGCAGCGTCTCCGTCCCCGGCCGCTTGCCATACAACTGCTCTGCCAGCTCTATGACCGGGAACAGCCGCCTACCACTCACCAAGTCCGCGCCGATCTCACCGACAACCGCGCCGACGCCACCAAGATCGTGCACAAGATCCATCCGCCCGAGCCAGCGACGAATCTCCACGGCCCCCACCGCCCCGGGCAACCGAAGCTCCTGCTGTCCGGTCTGAGGATTGACCCCCGGCAGATCGGCCACCAGCTTCCGGAGATCATCAATCGTCCTGGCGTAGCAGGCCGCACCCTCCCTGCCGTCATCGAAGCCGGCATCGATCAACAATCGGAGCCGCCGCATCCACAGCGGAGCCTTGTCAAATCTGGACAGATCCGGATCTAGATCCCAGTACAGCCCCGCCAGATTCAGCAGGGACTGCTCGAAATCGGCTGGCAGACCGGTCCCGTCCCCCAGCCCTACCTCCGCCGCAGCCTCTCTCCAGCCACCCCCAGACCGCTCGGCAATCCTCGTCACGAACGGAGTCAGGACAACGGCGTTCAGGCGCGCCTGCGACTCCGCCGGCTCCCTGACCACCACAGACCGAGCGTCCTCGAACTCACCCAGCAACCCGCGAGCCCACTCCACCGTCTGCTCGTCCCGCCCGGGCGCCACGAGCTCGGCCAGCCTGTCCCCCATTCGCCGCCAAGGCTGATCGGCGTTCCACATCGCCTCCAAAGCCTGCACCGGACTGACCCGCTGCCCACCATCAACATCGACATCGACATCGACATCGGCCTGGGCTTGAACGGAATCCAGCCGACCAAGGACCTTTCGCGCCCTCCCCGCCAACCCCACCAAGTCATGCACTTCCGAACGAGAGGCATACCTACCGGCTCGGCCGTCGAAACCCGCAACCATGTTGGTAAGGGACACCCACGAAATATTCGACGACACGGGATCAAGCTGACCGGCCAGCCACGTCAGGTCGTCGAACGTTGTCTTGTCTGGTGTCGCGCCATACAACCGCTTCGCCAGCCGTATGACTGGGAACAGCCGCCTGCGGCTCACCAGATCCGCGCCGATCCGATCAACGAGCGCGTTGTATCCACCAACGTTTTCCACAACGTCCATCCGCTCGATCCAGTGACGAACCTCGTCGTCTGGCAGATCCTCCGGCTGCGGATTCTCGTACTGACCCGTCACACGGGTGAACACCGGCTCCGTCAGATCAGCCACCAGCCCCCACAAGTCTTCCAGCGTCCGGGCGTAGAAAGCGGCGCCCTGCCTGTCGTCTTCGAAGCCGAGGTCGATCAACACCCGCAGCCGTTGCATCCCCGGCACATTCACCGCGGCCGACTCGTCCTCAGCGGAACCGACCTCCCGCGCCAATTCCGCCAGAGACCTCAAAGCGCCCCGGAAATCATCCGCCCCAACATCCAGCCCGACCTCCCGCGCCAGCCCCTCCCAACCATCCCCACCCTCCCGCGCGAACGGCCGAGCAAGCCCCGCCACCAACTCCTCACCACCAGGCAAAGGCAGCGGCGCCGCACGGAGTCGATGCACTTCCCGCCGGAATCCCTGCATCAGATCCTCAAACGGATCCACCTGCTCCTCCAGGTCCTCACCCCCCTGCTCATACGGCACGGCAGCCCGTTCACCCACCGGCGCGCGCAGGTGCACCGGGTGCGGCAACCCCAAACTAGGCGGTGTTTCCGCATCGAGCGGAATCGCGTACGGCCCGTGCTCCACCGGTTCATCGACCCCCGGCTGGTGCTCCACCCACCGGCCGGTCGGCGGTTGAAGCGGCCGCAACGCACCATCCGCGGTCACCGCCATGGTCACCATCGCGACGAAATCACCAGTGCCCGGCCCAATCCACGTCAACCCGTCCACACCATGCAACACCCGCGAATTCAAGAGCTCCTTCAACTCTTTCACGAACGCCGGCGACACCGCACACGCGAACAACCACACCGACGCCCCAGCGTCGGGATCCCAGTGGGGTGACCGGCGGATCACATCGGCCAGAGTGCGCGCATCCACCGACCGCCCATCCACCAGCACCCCACCAAGTCCATCACCACGCGCCACCACCACAAACCGGTCGCCTCGAGACGATATCCGCCGGGCAGCGTCACGAAGAAGACCATCGTCGGAAAGCCCGGACCGCACGAACAAACCGGCCCGAATCGCACGGGGCTCCTGCCGCAGCACGCTCTGGAAAGCACCGACAACACCATGCAGACCCGGTGCCGCACCCCACGCCGAGCTCCCCCCTGAACCACTGTCATCGGTGCGGTCCACCGCAACCCTGGACGCCTCGCTGAGCAACTCCGGCGACTCGACGCCCCCGACCACCGTCCCTACTGGACCATTCGCGTCCGGCTCCCCCAACGACACATCAAACGCCAGGGATTCCAGGCCCGACCGCAGCTCCTCCAGATCCAGCACCTGGCGCCCGTCCTCCACAGCCCAGCGCACATCCGCCGGTCCCCGGTAAAGCGCGGCCTCCGCCATCGCCGCCCGCAAACCCGGCCGAGAGCCGACCGGCAAGCCCGCCAAACCCGCCGCAATCCGATCATGCACACCCCACAGCCCGGACAGCACCGCATTGATCCGGTCCGACACCCACCGCGCACCCACCTCCCCCAACACCACCGGTTCCGATGCAACAGCCACGAGCTGGGACGCGAGGCTACGCACGTCCTCATGCGACACCACAGTGCCAGCGGACAGGCCGAGGAAATCACGAACAACACTCCGCAGGTCTTCCAGGACCACCCCCGTCGCACTCCGGCCAGGAATCGCTTCGCTCAACACACGGGCAACCTGCCGGGCGTGCCGCACATCCGCCACGTCCAGATCCGCGGCGCTCCGGACATCGGCGAGCACCGACGCCAACGCACCGAAACGAACGATCCGACGCCGATCAACGGCCCCCAGCTCACCATGCCCACCCACACCAAGCACTCCGCGGCCGAACCGCCGGACCAACTCATCAGCCAGTATCAACGGATCCACAGGCGCCGTATCCGCCGCCTCACGCGCCGCCCGAACCTCCCCGGCCAGCCCCACAGCACGGGTATGGAGTTGCTCCAGCCGATCCACCACCAGCACATCCGCCGGCCGCCACGCCACGACCCGCGCACCGGCAACCCACGCCATCTGATCGGCCAGTCCCCGAAGATCCAGCCGATACCAACTCGGCAACGACGCGAAATCCTCCGTCATCCCCGCCACAACACTGCGCAACGCAGCCAACACGCCCTCGCCACGCGCAGCCACCGCCCGACGCTCCGTATTCCAAGCCCGCGCCAGCCTCTCCCACGACACCAGTCCAGAATCGGGTGCGATCACTTCGGCACCCAACTGCCGGGCCAGTCTCGCTTCCAGCGACACCTCTGGCGCACGTGCCTGCGACATCATCAGGTCGGCCAGATGACGCACATCGTCCTCAGTCACCGCACGCACGGCAGCGCCCCCGAACCGATCCCTCAGGCCGGGACGATCCGCCCACAACTGAACCACCGACCGCAGATACCCGGCCAGCCCCGCTTCGTCCAGATCAGCAGGCATCGGACCGAGCCGGTCGTCCGCACCCTGCACCCGCAACCCCTGCACGCGCGGCCTGAGCTGATCTATGTCAGCGGCCTGCCGCAACTGATCCAGAGTCGGCCGGTGGCCATCCCTGGCCACCGCCAACCGCGCAACGTTGGTCAACCGCCCCCACACCCGATCCACAGTGTCGCGCAGGTTCTGCCGATCCCATGTCCCATACCGCGAATCCACGCCAACCGCTTGGGCCACAGCGCGTCCGCCACCGTGCTCCTGCGCCAACGCCACCAACACGGCTACAGCAGGATCGCTCACATCGGCGCTCGTCTCCTGGACCAGCCATTCACCGCTAACCTGGAGATCACCCAACGAGATCACACGAGAACGGTCGGCCGGCCGCCAAGGCGTCCTCATCTCCTCCAGGACGTTTTCCAGGAAGACAGCGACGCGAGCCAGCAAGCCCTCCGGGTTCGCCATCAGCCGCGCACGATCGGCCGTCAGCCGGCTGGCAATGGACTCCAGAGCACTCACCGCCACACGGCCGGGCAGCTCCACAGGGGCCGTCTGCGCGTGCCAAACACGCCGCAAGGTTTCAAAGCTGACCTCACCCCACAGATCCTTCGCGGATTGGGTGAGCGTCACCAGCATCCGCACGTCCGCATCCGACACCGGACGCTCATCAACCGGGTTGAAGTCCCGCACCATCCGCCGCACATGATCGATCGTCACGCTCTCGCCCACACCCGGATAACGACGTCGAACCGCGTCGAACAAACGACGAACATGACGCAAGTCCAAGACAGAAGGCGCACCTTCAAACACGGCACTATCACGCAGGTCCAACATCAGCCGGGCAATATTGACCAAACGCTGCCCATAACCACGCACCCACCGCGAACCGAACCAACCGAAACCCCGCTCCTGATGATGCAACCCGATCGCATCCGCCAACGCAGCCCGACCACCCGCCATACCCACGTATAACTCCACCACACGCTGCGCCTGTTCCGCACGATCCACATCCATCGAACCCGACGCACCACCCTCGCGACTTTCCCCAACATCCTCCGCATGATCGCTCGGCTCAGCCACCGCACCAAAGCCCGCCGAACCCACTCCCTCCGAATCGGACTCCCCCTCCGCCGAGATCTCCGACCCAGGCGCCGACCCCACCCCCCCATCGCGCACCCCACCCCCCGAACCCTCGGCCCCCGAACCGCCAGACCCCGACACAGATCCCGACCCACCACCAACCGCCACGTCACCGGACTGCGCGTACCGGTCGACGCCCCGCCGTGACGACCCACCCTCGTCACTCGCACCAGCCGAACCCTGCGACTGCTGCACCCCCGCAGCGGGCCTTGTGCCCTCCGACGACTCCGCCTCTCCCCCCAAGCGACCAAGCCGCTCCCGCAACCGCTCCAGTTCCCCCTCATCGAAAACACTCTCGGTATCATCGGTCTCCGCATCACCCGCCCCATCCTCAGCGGACTCCGACCGCGTGCCCTCCACAGTCTCCGACCCCGGATCGTCAGCGGACCGCGACAGCATGCCCCTACCCGGCTCCGGCCCCGCGCCCGCACTCACGGCCATCGCCGCGAGCCTCAGACGATGCAGACGCTGCAGAAACGCCTGAGCATCCCCTATCCGACCTCCATTCGTCAGCAGCCGATGCGCGACCGCATCCCGCACTCGATCATCCTGCATTCCCCCGAAGTGCAGATCGAACTCGCGGACCACATCATCTCGACCGTGCAGAACTTGCAGCAGCGCGAACCCGCCGTATGCCGTCTCGAAAATCCCCCGCAATTCCCGTATCGCGTTACTTCGCCGCTGCTCCCGCAACCCCTGAACAGCAGCGGCAGCTTCCGCTGCCCGACGACGGATCGTTCTGACCTTCACCCCTTTTAGATCCGACCACTTCGCGATCTCGGCTTCATATGTGTTCCGCAGGTCAGTGCTTGCCTCCGCCCCCGCCAAAATCTGCCGCAGAGACCCCACCGCAGCCTCCAAATCGGAGCTCAGCTGGCCCCTGACATCCTCAAGAACTTTGCGACCCCAATTATTAGATCTGTTGAACCGAGCCCCCAAATCGGAGGCGTTGTAATCCGTGCGAAGCGCCTCCTTAAGGGCCTCGTTTCGCAGCACCTGGTTGACAGCAGCATCGTCCGGCAAACCACTAAGCGCCTTGCCAACCCCCGCGCGCCGCCGATACACCTGCGCTGCTTCAAAAATCTTGTTTCCAGGCTCCGGGGTCACCGTGGCGGAAAGCAAGTTGTCGGCAGCACTCGAGTCCGCACCGCCACTCAGGTCACCAGCCAGGTAACAGACCAGTTCCCACCGCAACTCCTGCACCTGCTGATCAGCCCGCGGGTTCGTCATCAACTGCTGCAACTGCTGATCGTCCCGCGGCATCAACTCGTGTGCCATCACATCCCAGAAGGGCCGTGACTCCTTAAGGGGCCCCAAAACCTTCTCCGCGGCAGCGTACAAACGGGCCACGCGGGCACCTTGACCTTGTGCGTCGGCCAACTGCCGCAACTCCCGACCGGCATCCTCGAACGTCCGCTGTACCGAACTAACCTGAGAGATAACGCTCAGCCCCGGATCATCATCGACCCCGCGCACCATCAGGGCAGCAACGGCCCCAGCCTCCGCCTGATTCCCAGCACCAACCTCCTGCCAACGCGCCTCTTCCACTTTCGCCTTCTCGAACGCGCTGCGAGTCAAACCACTCACCGCCACGCCAAGGTCACCGGACAGGTAACCGGCCAGTTCCGCACGCACTGCCTGGGCACCGTGCCAGTCACCCGGATGCTCGCCCAACCACTGCGCCAGCACATTCCGGAACCGCTCCGACACCTTCAGCGGCCCCAAAATCCTTTCCGCATCAGCCAACAACCGGGCCACAGCATCAAAACCAGCGATCTCATACCACTCACGCAACTGCGCCTCGGTCCGCTCGTATCGCTCGTCCCAGTCCCGCAACGCCGTCAACTCATGTCGTTTTCGATCCAACTTCAGGGTGCCCTCGCCATCCCCCGGATGGCTCAGCATGTGGTGCCACTCCCGCAACCCCTGAACAGCAGCGACAGCTTCCTCTGCCCGGCTGCGGATCGTTTTGACCTGCGCCCATTTAGGATCCAGCCACTTCGCGATCTTGGCTTCATATACGTTCCGCAGGTCAGTGTCCGCCTCCGCCTCCGCCAAAATCTGCCGCAGAGACCCGACCGCAGCGTTCAAATCGGAGCTCAGCTGGTCTTTGACATCATCAAGAACTCCGACACCCCAATTCTGAGATCTGTTGAACCGAGCCCCCAAATCGGCGGAGGTGTAATCCCCGCGAAGCGCGTCCTCACGCGCCTCGTTTCGCAGCACCCGGTTGACGGCATCATCGTCCGGCAAACCACTAAGCGCCTTGCCAACCGCCACGCGCTGATGAAACAGCTGGATTCCTTCAGAGCGCTTGTTTCCAGACCCCAGGGTCGCCGTGGCGGAAAGCAAGTCGTCGGCAGTACGCGAGTCCGCACCGCCACCCAGGTCACCAGCCAGGTAACGGACCAGTGTCCACCGCAACTCCTGCACCTGCTGATCATCCCGATGGTTCGTCATCAACGCGTGTGCCATCACGTCCCGGAACGGCTGTGACTCCTTGAGAGACCCCAAGACCTCGTACGCGGCAGCGTACCAACCGTCCACGACATCTTGACCTTGTTCGTCGGCCAACTGCCGCAACACCCGACCAGCATCCGCGAACGCCCGCTTTATCGAACTAACCTGAGAAAAAACGCGCAGCGCCGGATCATCATCGACCCCGCGCACCATCGGGGCAGCAACGGCCGCAGCCTCCGCCTGGTTACTTCCACGATATGCCTGCCAACGCGCCTCTTCCGCTCTCGCCTCCTCGAACGCGTCGCGACGCAAACCACTCACCGCCACGCCGATGCCAGGGTCACCGGCCAGGTAACCGGCCAGTTCCACCCGCACTTCCTGGGCACCGTGCCAGTCACCCGGATGCTCACCCAACCAGTGCGCCAGCACAACCCCGAACCGCCCCGACACGCTCAGCGGCCCCAAAATCCCGTCCGCATCAGCCAACAACCGGGCCACAGCATCAAAACCCGCGATCCCGGCCCACTCATCCAACTCCGCCTCGGCCCGCGAGTTCCGCTCGTCCCAGTCCCGCACCGCCGTCAACTCATGTAGTTTCCGATCCAACTCCAGGGTGCTCTCGCCATCCCCCGGATGACTCAGAATGTAGTGCGCCATCACATTCCGCAGCCCGTCATCGCCTCCAAGAGCCCCCATGCGCGGCTGCACTGCATCGATCAGACCGTCTACGCCTACATCCACCCCGCCTACGTAAACTGGCCGCCCCTCATCGCGCATCCTCTGCAACCCAGCGTTCGCGTTAGTGATCAACGCACTCAACTCGGCCGCCGCAGAAGACTCCCCTGAGCGCCCCGCCTGATCCTCCGACCCTGCCCCGGCCCGGATGCTCAGCCCGCTGCCCCGCGTACGCAGCTTTTCGGCCAGTGCCTGGGAAAACTCCACCACCTGGTGATCATCGCCGAGTTCGTGGTGCTTGGCCGCGACCAGCGCCACCACATCGTTCACCGACACGTCGGCATTCCGACGCAACTTCCGGGGGTCATGCGTGCCCTGCACAATCCGCCGCGCCGCGTCCTCGTTCTCGCGGGACCAGTCCAGCTTCCTCGCCCGGTCGATCTCCCGGCGCAAATCCGACGGCGACCACTGCCCCACCGGTATCCCACCGGAATCCCGCATCGTGCCCGCCCCGACATCGTGTGTGGTGGTCACCGCGGGCTGTACCTCCCCGGCCACCGACCTCGCCTGGGCAGATGCCGTCTGGGCAGCCGGTGTCTCATCCGGGGCCACTGTCTGCTGACCGGAGTCCGGAACAGCAGTCGAGGCGTCCGCCAGGCCGGCCACGCCCCCACGCCCCCCGGCCGGCACCGGGGCACCGGGCCCGGCCACCGGCCTTGCCGATCCATCCGCGGCGAACACCGTCCACTGCAGCCCAACCCCGCCCTGCCCCGGCGTCAACGCGACAACATTCCGCTCCAAGCCCCGCGCCAGGGCCGAACCCTGACCAGGCGATACCACCACACCCGCAGTCGAATTGCCTGGGGACACCAGCAGCACAGGCCCGCCCGTGGAATCCGCCACACCGCCCCGCACGAACTCCACCAACCCGCCACCAGCAACCACATCCGCGGGCACCGGCACCCGCACCGTGTCCACCGGCAACCCCACAGGCAAGGCCGCCGCCGGATCCTGCCGCAGATACGGCACCGCCTGCGACCCCTCCACCGGCACCATCGCCGAATCCGGCGACACCGCAGCCCCATCCACACGATGCGAATCCCCATGCGCCGCAACCAAGTCCACATGGGAATCCCCATCGTGGCCGGGCATCCCATTCGGCGACGTCGGCTGCCCCGCGGGCACACCACTGCCGGAGTCCACGACAGACCCGGACCTGACAGTCTCCGGCAACGCGGCATCCGCGGGCACACCAGTGTCGGAGTCCACGGCAGACCCGGGCCTGCCAGTCTCCGGAAGCGCGGTATCCGCGGGCGCACCAGAAGCATGTGGGGTCACCGCCGGTGAGTCCGGTGTCTGCGAGGTAAGCACCTCCAGCGGCCGGTTCCCCGGCACATCCACACCATGCCCTCCGGGCACCGGATCGCCACCGGCGACCGGACGGTACGCCGGCGGCGGCGTCCCCGACCGGTCCTGCCCGGAACCCACTACCCCATCGGAATACGCCGGTGGTGGTGCGCCCGGCCGGTCCTGCTCATGACCTGGCACGGACGGAGCATCACTGGCTGGGTCCTCGCCGTTGACGCTGCCACCAGCAACCGGACGGTACACCGACGGCGGCGTCACCGATCGTTGCTGCCCGGAACCCGCTACCGCCGCGGAATACGCCGGTGGTGGTGTCCCCGGCCGGTCCGAGACATCCAAGGAATCCGAGGCATCGGAGGTGTTGTCCTTGCCCGGGGAGCCAGGGATATCCCCTGTCTGCGACCCAGGCCCTATCCCCAGTAGCGGGGTCTTCTCCTCGTCGAACCCGCCGCCATCGGTGGTGGTGCCCTCACGCCGGCCGGTGCCCTCGAGGTACGGGCTCGGGCCTTCCGGGTGCAGCTTGCCCCGCAACGCCAAACCCGCCAGATTGCCCACACCACTGAACACCGACTCGAAGAAGCCCGCTGTCACCGAGAACGGGTTCCAGGTCACCTCCTGGCCCGTGGCCGCCAGATACCCCACCTCCCCGAACAACTCCGACAACGCGTTCTCCAACGCCTCCCCGACCCACTCGCCGAACCGCGCCGACCACATGCCCCGCACCGACATCCCCGCATAAAAATCCAAATGCTCCCCCACCACATCCGCGAAGCGCGCCATCGCCGACACCGGATACAACTCCGCATGCTCGGCCACCGCCCGCCTCACCGCCGCCTCCAGAATCGCCGCGTCCACCTCATCGCCCAGTCCCCGCACCAGCACCTTCGTCAACGCGTTGCTCACCAGACCACCCAGCGCCGACATCGGCAGCGACACCAACGCCGAAAACGCCCCCATTCCCGCCGCCTGCTCGCTGAGCTTCCCGTCCCACTTCTCAGCCGACTTCTCACCCAGCATCTGCAACTGGGCCTGCAGATCCGGTACCACGTTGAACGCCACACCACCGGCCGCCGCCATCGCCAACCGCATGAACAACTGACCCCACCACCGCGACAACAACAACCGCATCACCGCCATCCGCGCCGCCAGCCACGCCATCGACGCGCCACCGGTCGCCCCCGCCATCGCCACCGCCCACGCCATCTCCAACAACAACAATTCCAAACCATAAATCGTCACCAACTTCAAATACCGCACCTGCCGCGCCAGATCCCGCACGAACACCGCCAACTCCCGCAACGCCCCCTCACCCGAGGCCAGCAACCCATCGAAAACCTCCAAACCCCCCGCGAACCGGTCCGCCGCCTTCCCCGAAAACTCCGTCCGCACCTTCCCCACCAACTCCGCCACAAAACCCCCTACCTCCCCCACCCCCACCGCACCCGACTCCAACGCATCCGCCACCGCGAACAACCCACCCTCATCCGCATCCGTCATATCCTCACCCGTCAACACCTGAAAAAGCCGCCGCACCCCCTCCGGCACCATGATCGACGAAAACATCACCACCACCCCACCCTCAAACCAGCGACTAGGAAGTCCTGAGCCGCCCCGGCGTGTCCCCAGATTTCATCTGCTGAGAAGGAGGGAATCGTGTCTCGTTCGACGACGTACCCGCCGGAGTGACGTGAGCAGGCTGTACGGATGTTCGCCGAGGCTCGCGAGGAGCATGCCCCGGAATGGTCGGCGATATGGCCGGCGATCCAGGCAGTGGCCGATCCGCTGGGTGTAGCGACAGTCGAGACGGTGCGCAGGTGGGTTCGCCACAGCGAGATCGACACCAGAGCGCGTGCGAGTCCAACCTCCGAAGAGTCGGCGGAGTTGCAACGGCTACACCGGGAGAACACGGAACTAGGGCGTGACAACGCGATACTCGACTCGGCGTCGGCTTTCTTCACGGCCGAGATCGACCGGCCACATCGCTGATCGCGGAGTTCATTGCAGAACACCAGAACCTCCGCAAGGCAGGCCTGCGGTGGGGTGTCGAATCGAACCGTGCCGCGCTCCTGAGCTTGACATGAAAGCCCGACACCCCGCCCAGCCGTCACACAAGTAAAGGCCTCCGGCCCCACCCCGGCGATTCGTCGTGAGCGAGCGTGGCAAATCCAGCCGAGAAACCTCGTCCGTGACCTCAGGAACCAACTGTGGGGCCGCCAGCAGAAACCAACGTTCCTGGCCAAGCATACCCCTCACCGCTTCTCGTCATGCGCGCATTCGGCGCCGCACACGCGACAACAGAACAACACTGCCAGCACAACACGGCATTCCGCTACGGAAGCCCGGCAAGCGTGCCCCTTTAACCCGGGAAATAGAAGAAAAGGGGCATCGGTCTCGCTCCGACCCCAAGGCCCGGAGCCGACCACTGGGCCCGTGAATCGTTTCTGGTAAGACGTGATCACGTCAGGGTTGCCGCGGTAGCCGCCGTCGGCAATCACCCCATGAGCGGCCAATTTCCCGGTGATGCCGGAGAGCGGTGGACGGTCGTACCGTTGCGGTTGCTAATCACCGATGGCGATGACTCGCCCGCTGTCAGCTCGATCGCGACATGCAGGTTGGGACGGAAGGCTGTGCTGGCGGAGATCTGCGAGCACGCGGAGGTCAGCGCACCCTCAGCAATGTCTTGCCGCGCAGGCCGGAGATCTCCACGCCGTTGATCAGAGCCGATGGCGCCTCTTCGAGGGAGAGTTCGGCGCCAACGACCGGGCGGAGCGTGCCCGCGGTGACGTGTTTCGTGAGCTCGATGAGACGCTCAGGTTTGCGGTCCAGCCGGTAGTTCGCGGTACGGATGCGCTCGTCATCGAGCAGTTTCTCGTCAAGGCCGAAGGCGGTCGAGAACAGTGCACCTCCATCCTTGACGGCGCGTGCCACTCGGCTCGTGGTGGAGCGGTCGCCGACGACGTCGAGGATCGCATCGACGCCCTCTGGTGCGAGACTCAACAGCGCCTGGTCGAGCGGCTCCACGTCGCGGACTGCGATCTCGGCAGCGCCGAGTGCCGCACCTGCGCGATGAGCTCGACGGAGGCCGTTGCGATGACCCGGATCCCGCGGGCTGCGGCGGCCTGCACCGCGAAGGTACCGACGCCTCCGGTCGCACCGATGACGAGTAGCGTGCCACCTTCGGAAACCTGCATGTGGTCGAGCGCGCCGAGCGCAGTCATTCCCGAGGTCGGCAGCGCGGCGGCCAGGTGACTCGGCAACTCGTCGGGGATGGTCGCCAGTGCGCCGAACGCGGGCACCGCTTGCACGACCGAGACCTCAGCGAACGTGCCGGACTGCAGCGGTTGGCTCCAAAACTGGCCGAAGACGCGATCTCCCACGCCGAATTCCGTGACGCCGTCACCGACCGCAGTGACGGTGCCAGCGCCGTCCATGCCGAGTGTGAGCGGGAACCGGAAATCCCCGAACGCCGCCAGTGCCCCGGAGGCGACAACCATGTCCAGCGGGTTGATCGCCGCCGCATCGATGGCGATTTGCACTTGACCACTGCCGGGTTCAGGCACCGGCAGTTCCTTGAGCTCCGGGGTGTCACCGAAGCGCTCGATTCCGATTGCTCTCATGCTCTCCTCAATCTTCGTGGGCCGTCCGTGTAGCCCCCTAGCCTGCGGTAGTGGTGCGGTATCGCGGAATGACCGATTCAGCACCGATTGTGAACGGGGAAGCATCAATACCGGTGCCGATCAGGTAATAAGGTGTCGGGCATGGCGGTCGAGTCCCGCGCCCTGCGGTACTTCGTCGCGGTGGCGGAGGAACGCAGCTTCACGCGTGCCGCGGGACGGCTCGGCATCGCTGGCCCCGCGCTGTCGCGAGCAGTTCGCAACCTTGAGGCTGAGCTGGGCGTACGCCTGTTCCAGCGTTCGACGCGAGTCGTGGAGCTGACCGAGCCCGGCGCGGTCCTGCTGGCACACGCGCGGCCCGCGCTCGAGGCGCTAGACGCGGCAGTTCGCCGTGCCGAACGGGCGGGGGCACGGCATCGCAGTGTGCTGCTCGCGGTGAAAGCCGACGCTGATGGCGGTCTGTTGGAAGACATCCTCACGGCGGTGGCAGCCGAGCCCGATGCGGAGCCTGTCTCCGTCCGTTTGTGCGGCTGGCAGGAGCACACGCGGCTGCTGCGGAAGGGCGAAGCCGACGCCGCGCTCATGTTCGAGCCCTACGACGCAAGCGGCATCGACGCGGAAACCGTCGCGACCGAGCCGCGCGTGGCAGCGCTGCCTGCAGACCACCCGCTTGCCGGGGCCTCTCTGGCCCAGCTCGCCGACCTGGGCTTCGACCTCGACGAGGTCGGCGAGCACGCCGAGCGCGACATCGACAAGCAGGGCGTGCGCGACCTCGCGCAGCTGCTCACGCTCATTGGCCTCGGGGTGACGAAGACCGTGCTCCCCAGTTCG
Source organism: Saccharopolyspora pogona (assembly GCF_014697215.1). Classification (GTDB taxonomy): domain Bacteria; phylum Actinomycetota; class Actinomycetes; order Mycobacteriales; family Pseudonocardiaceae; genus Saccharopolyspora; species Saccharopolyspora hattusasensis. Next base: position 9,305,166 of record NZ_CP031142.1, on the reverse strand, counting down.
GTCGCCGCGAGGTACCCACGGCAGGCGGTGACCTACGTCCCCATCGAGGATTGTCCTCCCGCCACGCTGGTCATCGCCTGGCCGGCGGTCTCCCGCAGCCGCGGCGTGGCCGCCCTAGTGCGCGCGGCCGCCGCCGTCGCCGAGCTCCGCAGCGCGGGGCCGGTCGTTGAGACGGGCCGATGAGGAGTGCGACGTCACGAGCCATGACCAGGCGGCTCGGCATCGAGGCGACCTGGACATCGGCGGCGGCAATTCTTCGATGGGGCGACTATCCAGCGATCCGAGGAGCACCAGGTGGGGCGGTGGCGTCGGCTTGACGTCCAGCCCGGCATCTCCCGCTGACTACGGCCAGTGATCATCCAACCTGTCCAACCGGTAGCAGTATCCGAATCAAAATCTCAGCTCAGAGCCTGTTGGCGAATGGCCTGGGTGGGTGGTCGCTTGGCGGAACCTGAGAGGTTCCCTGGACTGTGGGTGCCCCTCCTTACGTATGTCCAATCCGCGGTGGAGGGGCCGTCCTCGCCAGGAAACCTCTCAGAACCCGCCGATGGTCGTCTTGGCAAGGTGGCTGCAAGCGGCTGCACCGCTTCCAAAGGCACGGACGCCTTTCGCCGACGGGCTCTCAGAACCTCACATCCCGGGTTACGAAGATCCGCCTACCCATCAAGGTGGCTGTGACGGGCGTCTCACCATAGCCGGTCTTGGGTTGAAACGGGGGCAAAGAGGGCTACACGAAAGGTCAGTTCTCCTTGCGGGGGCCACAGTCGGCACGAGTTTCGGGCATGGTTGGTTGACGGTGCCGAAACAAAGAGGGAATTCTTGCCGATGACCGACCTGCCAGACGAAGCCGAGTACGCGGTGCAGCGGCTGGAGTCCGAGATCGCGGATGCCCATGAGCATGTCCGATGGTGCCGTAGTTTGGGGTAGGAACACGCGGCCCTGCTCCATAAGGTCTGGATTGACCTTTTGCCGCATGGGCGGAGGCGCTGCGCCCTAGCGGCACAAGAGCTCTGAGCAGGCTGTTCGGTTCTATAGGCGGCGTGGAGACGACGTAGAGAATTCGTGAAGACGGCCTTCGCACACTGAGACCACATCGTCACGGAGCGTGTGGGAGATCCTGATGGACCAAGTGCGAGTGGCTGTGCAGGCAGCAGACCCGATCACCGTGGCCGGCCTGACAAGTTACCTGAAGTCGCGGTCGGAGTTGTACCTTGTGCCGAGCCCAGCTGAAGCCGACGTGATCGTATTCGCTGCGGATCCCGTCAGCGCGAAGGTGTTGGCTGATCTGCGACAGTCGGCGCAACAGGTGCCGGTTCCTCGTGTGCTGGTGACCAATGAACTCGACCCGTCCAATGTGCTCAGGGTGGTCGAAGCCCGCGTGGTGGCGGTGTTGCCGCGAACCGCCGCGACCGGGACGAGACTGATCAACAGCGTGATCGCCGCGGCCAGAGGCGGCGCCGTGATGCCGCCCGACCTGCTGGGCGAGTTACTGAAGCAGGTCGACCACCTGCAGCGCGAAGTGCTGACGCCGAAGGGTTTGAACTTTTCCGGGCTGACCAACCGCGAAGCCGACGTGCTGCGCTTGATGGCCGGCGGGCTGGACACCGCGGAGATCGCGCAGAAGTTGTGCTATTCGGAACGGACGGTCAAGAACGTCATCTACGGTGTGACCAGTCGCCTCAACCTGCGCAACCGGCCGCACGCGGTGGCCTTTGCGATGAGAGCCGGAGCGATCTGATGAGCTCGCGGATAAAGGCAACGGCCGATTTCGTCCTCGTGGCGAAAGGCTCCGAAATAAGCGTCGCAACGCCATAGCGCAGGAGGAGAGCTCGAGGTCCACTAGGGACACTCTTCCCGCGCGAATGACTCGCCACGTGCTTCCCTGCAGTGACGAGCAGGGCTGCGACCGCGAACTCACGATCACGTCCGTCGGCCGCCAGCTGGTGTTGACCGCACCGGATGGGCGTCCGGGATCTCCCGCTTCCTAGACAGCTCGGGCTCGGTCCAGTGTTCGCCGAAGCACCTAGATCGTGGGGGCATTTTTGTTCTGCGCGAGCTTCCCGGCGCGAATGTGGGGTGCTATTTACGTCGCGCCGGTTCAGGTGAAATTGTCGATACCGTTTAAGCAGTGCAATCGTACTAAGTAAACGATGTCTAGAACGGAGTTGTTTTTCATGCGCAAGATCAAGACTACAGTCGCGTTCGCCGCAACATTCATCCCGGCGGTGCTCACCTCCATGATTCTGGCGCAACCGGCCTCCGCTGCGGTGTCGGGTGACCACCCGCAGCACCCGGTCACCGAACGACCCAGCCGCCCGAACACCCCACACCGCCCGAACGCGGCAGCCGTCCACCCGCAGCACCCGGTCACCGAACGACCCAGCCGCCCGAACGCCCCACACCGCCCGAACGCGGCAGCCGTCCAGTCGGCCTAGCCGGTTGAGCCGCGTTCGCCGAGGCCGGTGAATCCGGCTAATCCGCACCCGGTGCAGCCGGTTGCACCAGGTGTGGCGGCGAGCCCCGCCGCTAGCTAGGCAAGCGACGATGCGTCCCGCGTGAATTGGGCAGCAGGCCACCCGGCCACGCGCGGGAGCAAGCAGAACCGGCTCTAATGGTGCGCACGCACCGTGCTGTCCACGGATATGGCTTGAAGGTCGGCGCTTGTGGCACGCAAGCGCCGACCGTGGTGTATCGGACGCCGCCCACGGCGCAGGCCGCGAGGGCCTCGCCGAGTTCGCCGGCGTGCCGCAATGTGAGGAACCCCCAGGAACTCGGAGGGCTATTTACCTGGTTCCGATCGGGGACGTTGGGAGCCCTCGGAGTGGGTTATCTGGCTGGTGTGCCAGGCGGTCTCGTATTCGTCCTGGAACAGCCGGCCCAGGTCCTTTTGGATGCGTTGGGTGTTGTACCAGCCGTCGATATAGCCGAAGATCGCGTTCTCGGCCTCGTCACCGGTGTGCCAGGAGTTCCGGTAGACCAGTTCGATCTGCAGTGTGGAGAAGAAATTCTCCATCAGGGCGTTGTCGTAGCGTCGGAGTTGTTCTTCGTGGCGGCGTACTCGGGTGGCGCGACTCATCGCCTGACTCGACACCCTGATCACCAAGGCCCAAACAGGATGACCACCACCAGCACCCTGGGCCACGTCGAACGCGCCTGCACCGAACTCCACCACGACGGCCACAGCGTCACCTTCACCGCCGTCGCCGCCCGCACCGGCCTGGGCCGCACCACCCTCTACCACGCTGGTGTCGTTCGGCTTCGGCGATCCAGCCACGCTGTTCGGCGTCGCGGGCGAGGGCTTCGGCGTCGACGCGTTGGGTGGCCAGTATGGGCAGCGAGCTGGGTTCGGTGTGGAAGCTGGGGCAGTGTTCGCAGAGTTGGCGTAGGGGCAAGCCCCTTGAGCGGGTGCGCGCAGGCAGAATCCGCAGACAGTTCACGACCGTGCGCCACCGTCTACACCGGGGCGTTCAACGCCGGCGTGTTCATCCCGTTTCTGGACCCGTCTGGTCGGCCATCTGGGCCGTAAGGTCAATCTGATCGTCGACGGACACGACGTCCACCGCCGCAAGACCGTCCAGCAGATCGCCGAGTACGCCGAGGCGATCGAGATGCACTTCCTGCCCGGGGACAGCCCCGAGCTCAACCCCGACGAAATCCTCAGGCGCCGACCTCAAACGCGCCGTGTCCACCAAAGCAGCACCGAAAACCCCCGCCGAGTTGGAACACGCAGTCCGTTCCTTCCTCCACCGGCTGGCTGCCCGACCGGATCCGCTCCGACCTCGACAAACCCGAGGTCCGCTACGCCGCCTAACATCACATATTTGCCCTACGAATCAATAACAACCCCAGCCGACGCATCTCCCGGCAAGCTCACGGCAGCAGACCCACCAGCAAACAAAGACCCTTCCCCACCAGACAATTCCGCGGCCTGCCTCTCCGCAGCCTGCCTCTCCCGATCCGCACGCTCATTTCTCCTGTCCTTTTCGCGCCTCCGCTCAGCGCCTTTCGCCATCGTGTCCAACTCCGCCCGCACCATCTCGATACGCCCCGGCAGCGCCGCCAACTCCGCCCGCAAATCCTCAATACGCCCCCGCAACGCCGCCAACTCCGCTGCCAGCCGAGCCTCATCCCACTCCTGCAACCCCGCCACCAACCCCGGCCACTCCGCCCACTCCGCCTCCAGAGACGCAGCCTGCCTCAGCTCCGCCCCCAACTCCGCCTGCCGAGCCATAAGCTCCCCCAGCCGCGCATTCGCCTGCACCAGCTTCTCCTTCTCGCGGGCCCGCCTCTCCCTCTCCGCTGCCGCATCCTTTGTCTTCTTTTCCGCCGCGCCGTTCGCCATCGTGTCCACCTCCGCCCGCACCACCTCGATACGCCCCGGCAACGCCACCAACTCCGCCCGCAAATCCGCATCCAGCACCGGCGACTCCGCCAACTCCGCCCCCCGATCCGCATCCAGCACCGGCGACTCCGCCAACTCCGCCTGCCGAGCCATAAGCTCCCCCAGCCGCGCATTCGCCTGCACCCGCTTCTCCTTCGTACGGGCCCACCTCTCCTTATGCGCTGCCGCATCCTTTGTCTTCTTTTCCTCCGCGCCTTTCGCCATCGTGTCCACCTCCCCCCGCACCACCTCGATACGCCCCGGCAACGCCACCAACTCCGCCCGCAAATCCGCATCCAGCACCGGCGACACCGCCAACTCCGCCTGCCGAGCCAAAAGCTCCCCCAGCCGCGCATTCGCCTGCACCCGCTTCTCCTTCTCGCGGGCCCTCCCCTCCCTCTTAGCTGCCGCATCCTTTGTCTTCTTTTCCTCCGCGCCTTTCGCCATCGTGTCCACCTCCGCCCGCACCACCTCGATACGCCCCGGCAACGCCACCAACTCCGCCCCCCGATCCGCATCCAGCACCGGCAACACCGCCAACTCCGCCTGCCGAGCCAAAAGCTCCCCCAGCCGCGCATTCGCCTGCACCAGCTTCTCCTTCTCGCGGGCCCGCCTCTCCCTCTCCGCTGCCGCATTCTTTGCTTTCTTTTCCTCCGCGCCTTTCGCCATCGTGTCCACCTCCGCCCGCACCACCTCGATACGCCCCGGCAACGCCACCAACTCCGCCCGCAAATCCGCATCCAGCACCGGCAACACCGCCAACTCCGCCTGCCGAGCCAAAAGCTCCCCCAACCGCGCATTCGCCTGCACCCGCTTCTCCTTCGTACGGGCCCTCCACTCCCTCTGCGCTGCTATATTCCTTGCTTTCTTTTCCGCAGGCGTGCCGGTCCGGCTTGGTCCTGGCGTGCGCGTCCACCTGATCACCGGGGCCGGGTGTGCTCGCTCCACCGAGCGCGGCATGGCCGAGCCGTCGATCTCCGCCCGTGCCTGCGAACCGTGCTCCAAACCCCCGCCGGTATCAAACAGGACAACGGAATCGGCAACCGCGGCACGCAATTCCGGACCCGACCACCACAGCAACTGCCCCTCAGCACCCAGCAACGACCAATGCCCAGTACCCAGCTCACCAACGAACTCCGGCAACAACCGGCCATCACCGGTCACCGACACCTCCGTGGCATGAACACCCCCATCCTCGGTCTGAACCACATCGACATCCGCCACCCACACCCACGCACCCAACGCACGCGCGAACCGCTCCCCAAACGTCAACCCACCCGGCACCAACCGCCGATGCGCAGCACACCCCAACAACGCAACTACCAGCCCCGGCACAAAACGCTCATCCCCCCGCACCACCTCAGCGAACTCCTCAGGCGACGCCGGCCGGCCATCCGGCAACACCGCCCACCCATCCGGCCTCACATGCACACCCACAAACTGGATATCCGGCAGGTCCGCCACCAACCCCCGGGCCCGATCAATCACCTCACCCGAATCACCAAGCCCCCCAAACAACAACGGCTCCACCCGCAGCACACCAGCCACCCCCGCCCGCGACCCAACCGGCCACGGCCTACCCCCCTCCGCAGCCACGGAAATCGCCTTGCCCCGGCCGACCTCCCGGCGCATAACCGGCGCACCGGCATCCCACACGGTTCCCGCCCCGGCATCGTGTGTGGTTGTTGCCGCGGGCGGTGCGTCCCCGGCCACCGACCTCGTCTGCGCAACCGGTGTCTCATCCGAAGCCACCGTCGTCTCACCGGAGACCGGAGCAGCAGCCGACGCGTCCGCCAGGCCGGCCAGGCCCCCGCGTCCCCCAGTCGGCACCGAACCACCGGACCCGGCCACCCGCCTGGGAGCAGATCCATCCGCGGCGAATTCCGTCCACTGCGGCCCGCGCCCGCCCTGCCCCGGCGTCAACGCGACAACACGCCGCCCCATACCTCGCGCCAGAGCCGTCCCCTGACCCGGCGACACCACCACACCCGCATCCGGATCACCCTGGGACACCAGCACCACGGGTCCGCCAGTGGAATCCGCAACACCGCCCGCCACGATATCGGCCAACCCACCACCGGACACCACATCCGCCGGCACCGGCACCCGCACCGCGTTCGGCGGCAAGCCCGCAGGTAGTATCGTCGCCTGGTTCTGTTGCAGATACGGGGCCGCCTGCGACCTCTCTGCCGGCGACGTCACCGAATCCCCCGACACCGCTACAGCATCCGGGCGATACGAATCCACACCGGAAGACGCACCCTGGCCGGTCGTTGCACTCGGCGACGTCGTCTCCTGCCCCGGGAACACAGCACCACTGTCCGGGTCCGCGACCGACCCAGACCCAGACCCAGACCCAGACCCAGACCCAGACCCAGACCCAGACCCAGACCCAGACCCAGACCCAGACCCAGACCCAGACCCAGACGTGATGGTCTTCGGTAGCGCGGCATCCCAAGGCACGTCAGCAGCATGCGGGGTGCCCGCCGGTGACTTGTCCGCCGCTGTATCCCGCGCCTGCGGTGAAAACACCTCCCGCGGCCGGTCCCCCGGCACTGTCTGCCCCGCTACATCAGGCGGCACGACCGAATCTTCGCGAGGCAACCAGCGGTAGGCCAGGGGCGGTGTTTCCGGCCTGTCCGGACCGAAAACTGGTGTCACACCGGAATACGCCAGTGGTGGTGTGCCCTGCCGGTGCTGCCCGAAACCTGGCACGGCCGGAGCATCACTGGTTGGGTCCCCGTCCTTGCCGCTGCCACCGGCCCCGTCATTCCCGTCCTTACCGACCGCAACACCGGAGGCCGGATCGGAACCGGGCACCACCGGGTCTCCGTCGGAGAGCACCGACACCGCGCCCGCATCCACCGACCTGGTGGCCGGTACCGAGAAAATCGGGTCCACATCAGACACCTCAGACGTGTCCGACGGGTCGAACACGCCGCCCTTGTCCGGGGAGCCAGGGATGTTCCCTGTCTGCGACCCGGACCCTATCCCCAGCAGCGGGGTCTTCTCCTCATCAAACCCGCCACCCTCGGTGGTGGTGCCCTCACGCCGGCCGGTGCCCTCGAGATACGGGCTCGGGCCTTCCGGGTGCAGCTTGCCCCGCCACACCAACCCCGCCAAATTGCCCACACCACTGAACACCGACTCGAACACACCCGCCGTCACCGAGAACGGGTTCCAGGTCACCTCCTGGCCCGTGGCCGCCAGATACCCCACCTCCCCGAACAACTCCGACAACGCGTTCTCCAACGCCTCCCCGACCCACTCGCCGAACCGCGCCGACCACATGCCCCGCACCGACATCCCCGCATAAAAATCCAAATGCTCCCCCACCACATCCGCGAAGCGCGCCATCGCCGACACCGGATACAACTCCGCATGCTCGGCCACCGCCCGCCTCACCGCCGCCTCCAGAATCGCCGCGTCCACCTCATCGCCCAGTCCCCGCACCAGCACCTTCGTCAACGCGTTGCTCACCAGACCACCCAGCGCCGACATCGGCAGCGACACCAACGCCGAAAACGCCCCCATTCCCGCCGCCTGCTCGCTGAGCTTCCCGTCCCACTTCTCAGCCGACTTCTCACCCAGCATCTGCAACTGGGCCTGCAGATCCGGTACCACGTTGAACGCCACACCACCGGCCGCCGCCATCGCCAACCGCATGAACAACTGACCCCACCACCGCGACAACAACAACCGCATCACCGCCATCCGCGCCGCCAGCCACGCCATCGACGCACCACCGGTCGCCCCCGCCATCGCCACCGCCCACGCCATCTCCAACAACAACAATTCCAAACCATAAATCGTCACCAACTTCAAATACCGCACCTGCCGCGCCAGATCCCGCACGAACACCGCCAACTCCCGCAACGCCCCCTCACCCGAGGCCAGCAACCCATCGAAAACCTCCAAACCCCCCGCGAACCGGTCCGCCGCCTTCCCCGAAAACTCCGTCCGCACCTTCCCCACCAACTCCGCCACAAAACCCCCCACCTCCCCCACCCCCACCGCACCCGACTCCAACGCATCCGCCACCGCGAACAACACACCCTCATCCGCATCCGTCATATCCTCACCCGTCAACACCTGAAAAAGCCGCCGCACCCCCTCCGGCACCATGATCGACGAAAACATCACCACCACCCCACCCAAGAAAAACCGGAGACTGGGCAGTCTCGGGGGAAGCTCGGCCGATCCGGCCAAGCAACCCTCGACTTCACCGGATCACCGGCGGCAACTGCCGACACCCAGGAATCATTCTCTTCTATGTCCCACGCCAGAACACAACGACCTTCGTACTCACCGAGTAATTCTTCATACAGCGCAACGATTTCCTGCTCGGCGAGTTCGCCCGCGCCCCGGACGACGTCACCTGCCACACGTACCGATGCCGCACTGCCCGGGTTGAACAACACCTGGTTTTCGTCGCCCGTCAGCTCGATCAGTTCCGCAACACCAACACGCCACCACACGGGCGAGGAAACACGCCGCTTGTGCGATTCCGCCGTGGCCACAAGCACATACGCGGCTCCATCCGGCGATCGCACCACCTGCGGGTGCCCGTCGCCGTTCATGACAACCTCGAACCGCGCATCCCGGAAGATCGCCCGAATATACTTGGCCGCTTCCGGACCCTTCTGCATCAGGAAACGCAGGTTGGCATCCACCACATCGCTCGGCGAATCATTCTCCGCGGGAACATAATCCGGGTTGGCGAGGAAACGGCCGCCGCGCCCGTTCCTCTGCGACGGCCACACGTTGACGACCGACTCGATCGATGGAACCTCGTCCGCGGCCTCAGGAACCCGCTGTGGGTCCATCAACACGAACCAACGTTCCCGACTAAGCATCGCCCCTCGCCAGGGTTCGTCGCGCGTGCATTTGGAGTCGCACACGCGACGCCAGAACAACACTGCCAGTGCAACGTGGTACCCCGTTGCGAAAGCCTGGCAAGTGCGCCCCTTTTACCCGAGCATCAGAGAAGAAAGGGCATCGGTCTCGCTCCGGCTCTAAGGCTCGGAGCCGACCAGCAATGCCCCAAAGAACTCACGCGTTCTGCTCAACGACGCGCAGCGCGAGTTCTGGAACGTGGTAGATGCGAGCGCCGTCGACCCACAGCGAAGCGTCGGCCACCGCGAAGCGGCCGTCGGGGTCCTCGCCGAGTTCCAGCACGTCCAGCTCGACTGTCACCGTTTGGTTGGCCGGCGTGACCTGTCCCCGGTACTTCCAGGTCAGCGGCCGATCGGTCACCAACGAAAACCGCGGGTCGGTCACGCCGTCGCCCAGCCCACGGTCGATCATGTAGAACCTCAGCAGCTGGCACATCGCTTCCACCCCCAGCGAACCCGGTTGCACGGGGTCCTGGAAGAAGTGGGCCTTGAAATACCACTCGCCGGGCCGGACGTCTTTCTCCGCCACCACTCGGCCGAGCCCGGCCTTGCCGCCGTCAGGCCAGTACCCGGTGATGCGATCCAGCACCAGCAGCATCGGACCGGCCAGTCGCAGCGAGCCGTCCCCGTCGTAGGGAAGCAGCTCTCGACACGAGTCGCCGGAAAGTCGCTCGCCTCTTGTGGAGGGCAGGCCTATTTGCTCGGCGAATGCCTGTGCGGGAAAGAACCCGAACACACTCGAAGCATGCAGCAACCGTTGCCCGTCGGCCTCTACGTCCACATCGAAAGAGACGATGATCGTGCCGGAATACCGGGAAATGTTCAGCAGGGTGACCGTCGTGCGTAGCGTCTGCACCGACTGGTTCACCTCGCCGAGAATAGTGGCGCTGCCGTCCAGATTGCGGAAAAGAAAGTCCTCTTCGGACGACAGCGTGCATCCCGCGTAGGAGGCGAACCACCCGCACGGCTGCAGCGCCACTTCCATCAACACCGCCAACGGCATCACCGGATACCCGTTCTCCGCCCAGTACCAGGCATCCGCCGGCAGGTCGTATTCGGCGACGGCGTGACCGCCTGCGGTCATCGCGCCCTGCGGCGCGCCGACCGAGACGATCCGCGAGATGAAGTGGTACGGCGGCCCCGGCAACCGCGCCGAACGCCGGACGCCATCGAACGGGGCGAACGCGGGGCCGAACGCATCGGTCGGCTTGCCCCAGGCCGATGCGAGAAGCCCGGAACGGCCGAAGATGCCGCTGTCGACTTCGGCTTCCTGAAAGGGAACCAAGGTGGCCAGCGGCCAATCCGGCACCAGGCGCAGCCCGACTCGTCTCGCGTGGAACGCCTTGACCCCGTCCACCGTGCACAGTACGTCGGCGGTCAGGGTCGGTACCGGACCCGCCGAAACTTCGGTGACGAAAACTTCGTAGGTGATCGACCGGCTGTCTGGGGTCACCTGGCCGCGACAGCGCATGGCCACCGGGTCGCCGGTCACCGGCTCGAACCGCCAGCCGTCGGCGTCCACGGTGTGCCCGAGTGCCGCAAGGTAGAAGGCCATTGCCTGCAGGCAGCCTTCGTACATCAGGGTGCCGGGCATGCACGGGTCGTCCTTGAAGTGGCCTTCGAAGAACCAGTCGTCGGCGGAGACCGGTGTTTCCGCCCGCAGATAACCGCGTTTCCACGGACCGCCAGCCGGATCGAACTCGGTGACCTCGCGCAGCAGCAGCATCTTTCCGCCGGCGATGCGCGGGGTGCGGACGTGCGCCTGGGTGCACAGCCATTCCGGGCCGAAGCAGTCGTCCGGCCGCCCCGCCGCGAATGCGGCGACCTGCTCGGCTGAGAAGCTGCGCGCCGAGCACACCACCTGCGGTTCATCGAGCCATCGAGCGGGTTCCGGGGTCTCGCCGGCCGGATCCCACAGGACGCCGCTGGTGTCGGCAAGCTCATGGTCGCTGAAGAACCCCGCCTGGCCGCCGCGCACGCTCAGCCTGAGTTCGCCGTCGACCCGGCAGTCGTAGTGAAAGAAGAAAAGGCGCGTGCCACCGTGGTCGCCGTGCCCGTCGATGTGGATGTCGAAGTCGAGCACCTCACCGGGCGCGGGTGGGCTGCCGTGAAAAGTCAGCTCGCAGCCCAGCAGCCGGTAAACGCGTTCGCCGCGGTTGAGCAGATCCACCCCCATCCAGCTGATCAGGAGCAAGTCCGCCTGTCCTGCCTCGATCATCAGACCGGCCGGCATGCGCCCGGTCGGATCGAGATACCACGCATCGGCGGTCACGTCGGTCTGGGTCCAGATCGTGCCGGTCCCCAACCGCCCGCGCGGCGCATCGATCCCGGTCACCCGGTCGGCCAGCAGCATCGGAGGCTGGGGCATCCGGACCTGACGCCGAAACCCGTCCTGCGCCCGGAACTCCGGCCCGAACACCTCCGAAATCCGCCCACTCGCCAACTGCACAAGCTGCTCCCGACCGAAAATCGGGCCGCTCAACTGCCCGGTCGGGTGCTGGGTGAAGGGCGCCTCTGACCAACGTACTTGGTCAACGGTGCCCTGCACCTCGCCCCGACCGGGCGTACCGGGTCGGCTCATCAGGACCAGGCGTGATTTCTCGAGCAGGGCGAGGTATTGCTGATGCACCTGGGCATGGCTTTCGAGGAACTCCTGGTGCGTCGAAGCGACGATGCGGTGCCATTCGCCGTCCGCGTGGAATGCCGCCCTCTCGACCGGAGTCTGGACGGGTGCCGGAGTCTGGACTGGCAGTAGCGTCTCGCCGGCGGGATCCGGGACCGGTGCCAACAGCTCGCCCACTGGAGGAAGCGCCGGTGCCGGATGCATTCGCTGCTCCGCGTGCGGTTCCGGTAGCACGATCGGCGGAGGATGTGCCTCGGTGACGAAGGCCTCGACCACGGGGCGTGGCGCGGGCCGACCGGTCGCCAGCGCGCCGAGGAGCCGTTCGTGGTCGACGATGACACCCGCTGCGACCAGTTCCGCGACCGCGCGTGTTAGCTGGCGCAGGCTCCGGCCGTCAGCCGAATCCAGCGCTACGGCCACATGCTCCCGGTCGCCGAGAATCCGCTGGATCCATCCTGTGCACAGTCCGCGCGGCCCGTGCTCGATGAACACCCGGACCCCGTCGCGCCACGCCCGCTCGACGGTCCCGATGAAATCGATTGTGCCGACCGCCTGCGCGGTCACGGCGTCGGCGGCATTCTGCGCGGTCACCAAGTACGGCTCCGTGGTGGCGCAGGAGTAAAAGCGCACGTCCGGCAGGTCGAAGGTGGGCCGGCGGTGCAGCTCCCAATACTGGTGCCGTACCTCGTCGACCTCCGGGACGTGCGCGGCGATGTCGTAGTCGAGCGGCAGTGCGTTCGGTTGTCCCAGCCGCCGCAGCACACGCTGGCAGCCCTCGGATTCACCGCCGAGAACACTCACCCCGGGCGCGTTCATCGCCATCAGGTGCACGGCGGGTTCACCGGCGACGGCCTCGCGGACGGCTTCCGCTGATGCGCTGACGATGTAGGCGGCCCATTTCTCGCCCGTAACGCCGTGCCGCCGCCACGCCCGGCGCACGGCGGCGAACTCCCCGGCGAGCGCGCTGGTCAACACCACGGAGTCCTCGACTTCCGCAACCAGCCGCGGTACGTCGCGCCATGCGCCCATCGCGACCAGTGCGCTGGATTCCCCCGAGGAATAGCCGATGACCGCGGTGGGTTTCACGCCGAGCAAGCCCCGCGTGATCTCCGTGTGCAGCTGACCGAGTACTGACGCGCCCCAAATCTGGTCCAACGCACGTGGTGCCGTCCCGGCGTACGCCCACCCGATCAGTTCGGCCAACGATCCACAACGCTGTTCGACTCGTTGCCGGATATCCGGCAGCGCGAGCATGACCTCTCGCCCCATCCGCGAGTAGCTGGCGGAACCATTGGAGAACACGAACGCCGCTTCGCCCACAATCGGTTCGTTCCGGAACGCCACCCCTTCCGGCTGGAGGCCCTGCCCGGCCAGCCAACGTTCGGCGGCCCCGATCCGATCGTGCAGCTGAGTATGGTCGGCAGCCCGGACGACCAGTCGCGCCGGTCCCGTGTCGGTTTCCCGGCCTGCCCGCGCGGCAGCGAGGGCGGTGGCCGCATCGGCGCCGGAAAACACGTGCAATCTGCCGACGCCATCGGCGATCCACGAATCCACGGAGTCAGCCCGGAGTCCGAGACGTCGCTCCTGCGCCCCCAGCGTCGACACCGCCACAGCCGCGCTCCGACGGTCAACGGACGGATCGGCCGGCTGGTCGACACGCGGTATCGCCCCATGCCGCACGGCTACGGCGGCGCACGCCACGGCAAGCAACCCCTTGGCCGCATGCGGCACCCCGAAAACCTTGGCGGGGTCGAAGGATTCTCTGGAACTATTAGCCACCTGATTCTGCTGGTTCGCAATTTCAATGGAAATCGGATCCCTAATTTCCATTGAAATTGCGCCGTCACCCACGACGAGGCCAACGTCCGGCTGGGGGTCCGTGAGAACGGCGAGTACGTCGTCGCCGTCCCGGCGCGCGTCGTCGAGGCGTTTGAGAACCAGCACGACGGCTGCATCGCCGGGTGGGACGTCGATGTTCAGGTCTGCGAGAGCTTTGCGGTGCACCTGCTCGTGGGAGAGGTCGACGGCACCGACCAACACCGCGTCGGCCTCCCGCGAGCGCAAGGCTCGCTCGCCGATTTCGAGCGCCACCAGACCGGATGCTTCCTCCGCCGAGACGGTGAAGCTCGGTCCGGCTAGGTCCAACTGGGCATTGATCCGGTTCGCCACGACGTTCGGCATCGTGCCGACGACCGCGGGAGCGTCGAGTACCGGCGCGAAAGCGTTCGGATACTGCTCGCGTTGCTCCGATTCGCCGAGGTTGCTCGCCACGCGTGTGCGGGTCGGATACCGGGCCACCTCGACATCGCAACCCATTCCGATCAGCACCATCGTCCGATCCCGAACCAGACTGACATCGCGCACCGCCTCGCGGGCGGCCTCCAGAATCGACACCTGCTGGCCCAGCGACTTCTGCAGGTCCGCTGGTGGCACGCGAAGTTTCGGGACAGCGACCGCGTAGTCGACGGCCGGGCCCAGGCGGGAGGTCCCACACAGTAGAGCATCGCGGAACTCGTCGAAGTCCGCGCAGTCGGCGACTCGCGCGCCGATCCCCACGATCGCGACCTCATCGGGTCGTGAGTGCCAAGACCGGTTAGAGGCCGTTTTCGCACTCACGACCACGTTGTCACCTGTCCATTGTTCGAGGACCAGGTGGGCGTTGTTGCCGCCGAAGCCGAACGCGCTAATCCCGGCGCGGCGGTGGCCGTCCCATGCTTCGGCTTCGTGCAGCAGGCGCAGTGGGGTGTCGCGCAGCGCTTCGACCGGCTCGTCGGCTCCGAGCGTTGGAGGGCGAATGCCGGCGTCCATCGCGGCAAGCACCTTCAGCACACCGGCGGCTCCTGCGGCCGTGATGAGGTGGCCGGTGTTCGACTTAGCCGAACCGATCGGCAGATCCCGCGCCCCGGCGAAGGCCCGCGATGTGCTGCGAACCTCGACCGCATCGCCGAGGCTGGTGCCGGTCGCGTGGCACTCGAGAAGCGACACCGACTCGGGCGAGATCTCAGCGTCGGCATATGCCTGCTGGAGCGCGCGAACCTGGCCCTCCTCGGTGGGCACCAGGATGCCCTTCGACCGTCCGTCGTTGGACAGTCCTACACCGCGAATCACGCCACGAATCCGAACGCCCGCGGCGAGGGCGTCGGACAACCTCATCAGGGCGACGAAGGCCGCACCTTCGGCCGGGACCAGGCCGTCGGCATCGCGGTGGAAGGGACGGCTGCGTCCGGTAGGGCTCAGCGCGGACAGCGCACTGAACGCCTGGTGGATCGCGAGGTCGTCGGTCCGGTTGACCGCGCCCGCCACCATGAGATCCGCCGTGCCATCGTGCAGGCGATCGCACGCCAACTTGATCGCGTAGAGCGACGATGCGCACGCCGCGTCCAACGCGAAGGAGCCCGCACCCAAGCCGAGCGCGGCCGCCGCGAAATGCGCCGGGATACCGGAGGAAAACCGGTTCAGCGCGCTGGGTTCGGGCCCATCGAGCAGGCCGGACAGAACCGCCCGGACAGCGGGCGTCTGGTCGGACAACCACACGCTCTCGGCAAAACGCACCATCCCGTCCGTGGGCAGCGACAGATTGCCGAGCACCAGTCCGGCGCGTTCGTGGGGCTGGTCGACGCCTGCTTCCCCCAGTGCTTGGCGCGCACCGTGCAGTACCCAGCGATACGACTCGTCCAGCACGCCGATCCGCGCGGCATCGACCTGCAACCCATCAGGATCGAAGACATCGGCGAAACCGGAGACATAACCGCCGACGTCACTGCTGATGCCAAGTGGCACGTCGCCGGCGGGCAGTCTCCAGCGGCCTTCGGGAACCCGGGTGAGGCTGACACGGCGTTCGATGATGTTGTCCCAGAATGCATCCGGGTCAAGTGCGCCCGGTAGTACGCACCCACGACCGACGATGGCGATCGGCTCGAACACGCCCGTCACCTCCCGCTCGGGGCGCCATCGGGGCGGGCCACCAGGCGAAGCCGGTGCAGCTCGGCGACGGGTGTGCCGTCGGCGGCGCAGAGCTGGAGATCGCACTCAGCATGAGCGCTGTGCACCTGTCCCGCTCGTATGATGCTCGTGCCCGCGCCGTCCAGCATTCCCGGACGATGCAGCCGGAATTCGCCGACGCCCATGGGCAGCGCGGCGGTCCCCAGCGCCCGCTCAGCCCACAAGGTCGCCAACTGGATACCGCCGTCCACCGCCGCCGGATCGGTGTGACGGTGCTCATCCGGCCAGCCCAGCACACGCGCGCCGACAACCGTCCCAACCGCTCCGGCCGCGGAGACCCCGTCGACGCCGCGGAGGGCCTGGAACGCCGGACCGTGGAACAGCAGGTAGCCGTCGTAGATCGGCCTGTCGCCGAAGGCGTCCAGGCCCGCCGGAACGTCCCATCGGCGCGGTGCGTCGACCGCAGTTTCAATTGTTTCAGTTGAAACCGCGGTCCCTCCGTAGTCCAGTTTCGCTCGGTAATGCGGCAACTCCCCCGTGCCATGCAGGACCAGGGATCCGCCGGGCTCGCAGGTGATGCGCACGATATCGCCGTCTCCGGCGAAGTGGTCAAGGGTGATCTTGCGGAGTACGTCGAGGTCGCGAAGCGCAACGGTTTCACACGTCCCGGCCAGGTGCGCCGCGGCGGTGAACCACTCCAGCACCATCGCGACCGGAACCACCGTCGTGCCGGCAACGGAGTGGTCCGCCAGATACGGATGCGACCGGTCGGTGACCACGATCTCCCCGGCTGCACTGGGCTCGGCTTTCGGGAAGGTGCCCGCGGCGCACACGACCTGCACAGGATCGCGCGCACCCAGTACCTCGTCGACGAAGGCTTTCGCCCCTGCTTCGATCGGGATCAGCTGGACTCCGGAGGCCCGCAAGCGGTCGGCCAGCGACGCATCCACCATCCCGCCGTCCCACGGGCCCCACGCAATGGTGCGGACCAGGCACCCCGGGCGTTTCGTGCGCTCTGCCGCGGCGATCTGGGTGATGACCTCGTTGGCCATGGCGTAGTCGCTCTGCCCCGCGTTGCCGTAGCAGGCTGCGACCGAGGAGAACACGCAGAGGAGATCAAGGGGATCCTCCGCTGTCACGTCGAGCAGGGTGCGCAGGCCGTCGACCTTCGTGCCGAAGACGTAGTCGAGCTGTTCGTCGGTCTTGTCCTTGATGGTCTTGTCCGCCAGCACCCCGGCACCGTGCACGAGCCCAGTGATCGGCCCCCACTCCGCGCGCACTTCCGCCAGGGCTTCGCTCAGCGCCGCGCTGTCGCGGACATCCACGGGAAGATAGCGGGCCGGCGAACCGCAGGATTCCAGCGCGTCGAGCGTCGCCCGGATTTCGCGGCAGGAAAGCACTCTGGCGGCTTCGGACCTGATCCGCTGCGGTGCAGCTGGCTCACCACTGGTCCGCAGATGCTCGGCCACCGCCTCCCGCACAGCTGCCTCGCCGGACACGCCAGACAGGTAAGACGGCTCATCCGCCAAGGGCGTGCGGCCGAGCAGGACGAGCTTGGGTTTGCGTGCGGCGGCGAGGGCTCGCGCCGCCATCGCGGTCACACCGCGCGCTCCACCGCTGATGACGATCACAGAATCCGGGCCGATCACATCGGTCCACGAGTCGCCGAACGGCGCCTCGGCGTGGTGAAGCACGGTGCGAGCGCCGTCAGCGGTCAGTCCCACGTCAGTCACCGCGCCACCGGTGAGCAGCTCACGAGCGATTGCCCGCGCCAGCTCGGCGCCGCTGCGCCCACCCCGCTCGCAGTCGATCGCTTTGACCGCCGTGCCCGGCCATTCCTTCGCGGCGGTACGCGCCAGCGCCGCGACCCCGCCGAGCCACACGCGTTCCGGCGCGGAGCCGGACAGCCCGAAGTCACCACCGGTGTCCTGCACCGCAACGAAAACCCTGGGTGTTTCCGAACGACCAGCGACCATCGCGCGAGCCACCCGCAATGCCTCCCGGTTGACCGCGATGGCCTCCTCTGCCGAGCCAGAGCGCAGGCCCCCGAGGAAGATGACGCCGTCGGTGTCGCCCAGTACATCCGCGGTGACGAACGCGCGCACACCGTGCTCGACGAGTTCGGCCGCGAGAGGCTCGGCCACGCCGGTTCCGTCCTCGGTGATCGCTATCGACGCGCCGATCAACCCGGGCAGCGCGAAGCCGACCGCCGGTGCCCGCCGGGTGGAAATGGCCTGTCGCGTCAACTCGGTCGGCTTGTCACTCGGTGTTACTTCCTGGGGCGCGGCAGGTTCGGCTCCGACGTGTACCACGCCGCTATCCCCGGCGCCGAGCAGTTCAGCCACCTCACCCAGCGTTGCGGCGGCACCCAGCAATGCCGGATCAACCTCTGCCAGACCGGGAACCCGCTCCCGCACCGCCGAAAGAATCTCCACCCGCTTGATCGAATCAATGCCCAGATCCGACTCCAACTCCATACCCGCATCAAGCACGCTCAACGGATAACCCGTCTTCTCCGCCACCACCTCCAACACCAACGCCACATCAACACCGCTCGAATCCGGCTCCGCAGCCGGGTTCTCGACCGAAGCCGCGTATGCGTCGAATGACGGCGCCACGGAATCAGAAGCGGGAACCGGGACACCCACGGGTTCCGGTATTGCCCGCCGGGTGGAAATGGCCTGTCGCGTCAACTCTGTCGGCTTGTCACTCGGTGTTACTTCCTGGGGCGGGGCAGGTTCGGCTCCGACGTGTACCACGCCGCTATCCCCGGCACCGAGCAGTTCAGCCACCTCGCCGAGCGTTCCGGCGGCACCCAGCAACGCCGGATCAACCTCTGCCAGATCAGGAACCCGCTCCCGCACCGCCGAAAGAATCTCCACCCGCTTGATCGAATCAATGCCCAGATCCGACTCCAACTCCATACCCGCATCAAGCACGCTCAACGGATAACCCGTCTTCTCCGCCACCACCTCCAACACCAACGCCACATCAACACCGCCCGAATCCGGCTCCGCAGCCGGGTTCTCAACCGAAGCCGCGTATGCGTCGTATGACGGCGCCACGGAATCAGAAGCGGGAACCGGGACACTCACGGGTTCCGGTAAAGCCGATGGCACTTGGGGCACGGTGTAGCCGGCATGGTCCCAAGGGGTAACAGCGGGCTGCATGGCAGCCGCTTCGGGCACGCTAGCGGGAGAGAACCCACCGGGCGCTGCTTGCGGCACGCCGCCAGAAGACAATCCGCCGGGCGCTGCTTGCGGCACGCCGCCAGAAGACAATCCGCCGAGAGCCGCTTCGGACATGCGGAGGAACGCCAGGTGCGTCTCGGCCATCACGCGCTGGTAGGTGGCATGCGCTTCGCTCGCCTGCCGCTGCGTCTCCCGCAACGCGTCTAGCCAGGGGTCCGAAACGGGGTGAGAGGCACCCCTGACCAGGTTGCTTTGTGAAGGGTGCCCCTCACCTGGCACCCAATCGGGGGAAGGTCGATGTCCGTGGACGACAGGTCCGTCCACGGCTTCGGGAAATGGGGTGGTGCTCTTGGCTTGCTGTGGTGGGTTGGGCGGCGGGAGTTCGTGGGCACCGCCGGGCGGTGGATACGGTTTGCCGTAGTTCGCGCCGATCAGGTCCACTGTCATGCCGGGTTTTTCGTCCATTCGGGGTTCCTCGATCGGCGTGAACGGGCACCACAGTGCCTCGAAGTTCAGGGGGATACCGCGCACGGCGAGCTGGGCCAGCCCTTCGTGCAGGGCGGTGACCCCGTCGGTGCGGGCGTGATCCAGGCTGACCGACAGGTGTTCGCGTCCGGCCAGGATGTCGCTGGTCAGTCTCGTGAGGGTCGCTCCCGCACCGACCTCGACGAACGTACGGACACCGTTGGCGTGCATGGTCTCGATCTGGTCGACGAACCGGACCGGCCGTTGAAGGTGGTCGGCCAGGCGGTCCCGGATCGCGTCCGGGTCGGGCGGGTAGCGATCGGCTTCCGCGTTCGAGTACGCGTCGATTCGCGGCGGCGCGACGTCCACAGCCGTAAGGAATTCCCGCAGCGGTGCGCGGGCGGAGTCCATGAGCGGGCTGTGGAATGCGGCGGCTGTGTTCAGTTTCCGGGCAGCTCGGCCGGCTTCGGCAAGCCACTTCGCCAGCCGGTCGATCGCCTCGGTGGTGCCGGACACCGCGACTTGTTTGGGTGCGTTGTGGTTGGCGACCCACAGCTGGTCGTCGAGATCCGCAACGATCGAGCGGACGTCGTCGATGGAACCCGCGACCGCGAGCATAGCTCCTTGTGAAGTGGCGGCGTCCCGCATCAGTTCTCCGCGCTTGCGTGCCAGCCTGATGAGCGTCTCGGCGTCGTAGCAACCGGCGACGTGCAACGCAACCAGCTCTCCGAAGCTGTGCCCCGCAACGGCATCCGGCGAGACGCCCAAGGTGCGCAGAACTTCCAGCAGTGCAAGGCTTTGCACAGCGAGAGCCGGTTGTGCCCACTCCGTGCGGGTCAGCCGGCGGTCTTGCTGAGCCCGCTCGTCCTCGGTGAAGACGGGAGGCGGGAACACCACGCGATGCAGCGCGACACCGTCGAAGAAGATTCCAGCGGCCGAGTCCCACGCACTCCTGGCGGCCGGATGAAGCATCGCGACCTCTGCGCCCATCCCGACGTACTGGCTGCCCTGCCCGGAGAACAGGAGTCCCAGCTTGCCGGGATCGATACGACGAGGCGCATAGTAGACACCTCGCGGGGCGGACAACGCCGTCTCCGGATCCGCTTCGATGCGGTCCGCTGTCGCTTCCAGCTTCGCGGTCAGATCGGCTTCGGTGGTCGCCACGATTGCCAGTTTGGACTGGGCGGTGTGGTCGAACGCGCCTTGCGTCTCCCGCGCGATCGCGGCCAGCGGGCGGGAGACACCTGAGCTTGCCCGGCACGCGCTCACAAGCGCCTGCGGGGAATCGGCCGAGAACAAAACCAGCTCGGAGGAGGCTGCCCTGGTCAACTCGGGCGCACGGCTCTCCGACCCCGGCGAGGGCCGGTACTCCTCCAACGTGACGTGGAAATCTGTTCCGCCGAAGCCGAAGCTGGACACCGCAGCGCGCCGCGGATGGCTGCCATCGCTGATCCATGGACGTGCCTGGGTGTTCAGGTAGAACGGGCTGTCGGCGAATCCGAGTGCCGGATTGGGGCGGTCGACCTTGATCGTCGGTGGCAATGCCTTTTGACTCAATGCGAGCGTGGCCTTGAGCAGACCGGCAGCGCCCGCCGCGTTCTTGGTGTGGCCGATCTGCGACTTCACCGAGCCAAGTGCGCACCACTGGGTGCCGGAGCGTCCGGCCGCACTGAACACAGCTCGAAGTCCGGCGAACTCGGCAGCGTCCCCGGCGGCGGTTCCAGTGCCGTGCGCCTCGACGAGCTCCACCGTTTCCGGACCGTAGCCCGCTGCGCCGTAGGCCCGGCGCAGCGCCCTGGCCTGCCCTTCGGGCACCGGCGCGTAGATGGAGCTGCCGCGCCCGTCCGAGGCGGTGCCGATGCCGCGGATGACCGCGTGAATCCGGTCGCCGTCGCGCTCGGCATCTTCGAGGCGGCGAATCGCGAACAGGACAATCCCTTCCCCGAGAACCATGCCGTCGGCCTGGTCCGAGAAGGGACGGCAATCGCCAGTTGGAGAAAGCGCAGGTGTCTTGCTGAAGCAGGTGTACATCACCGGATCGTTGAGTGTGTCCACCCCGCCCGTGATCACCAGGTCGGCCTGTCCGGTGGCGAGTTCGTTCGCCCCGCTGGACAACGCAGCCAACGAGCTCGCACACGCGGCGTCCGTGGTGTAGTTGCTCCCGTGCAGGTCGAACCTGTTCGCGATCCGCCCGGCCACGACGTTGCTGAGCAAGCCAGGCAGGCTGGCCTCCTGCCACGGGACGTAGCTGGCTGCGATTCGATCGCAGATCGCCTGCGCCTGGTCCTCGGCGATGCCGCTCTCCCGCAACGCCTTCAGCCACACCGGCCGCTGGATGCGACTGCCCATAGTGGTCAGCAGTTCCAGCGACGACGTACCGAGGATAACGCTCACCCGCTCGCGATCCACACCCGACAGGCCGGTAAGGCCGGACAGCAGTTGTTCGGCTGCCACGAGTGCAAGCAGTTGACTGGTGTCGGTGGCTTCCATCACCTTGGGGGGAATGCCGTGAGCGAGCGGATCGAACGGCACCGGGGAGAGGAACGCGCCGCGATGCGCATAGGTCTTGTCCGGTGCCGCCGGATCCGGGTCGTAGTGGTCCTCGACCAGCCAGTGCGTCGCCGGTACCTCGGTGACCTGGTCCTCTCCCGTCACGACGGTGCGCCAAAATCCGCCCGGATCGGAAGAACCCGGCAGCAGCGCGCTGACCCCGACAATCGCGACCGGCGGCATGGTTCTCGTTCTCGCCTCGGGCATGGCCTTGTCCTCAGTGTCGATGGTCTCCGGCTGTGAGTCTTTTGGGGTGCTACGACGCCCCAGAAGACTCACGGGTTCTTACGTCAGCCTGCGCGGCGTGAAGCGGAAAGCGGTCGCGGGGACCGGCACTCCGTAGGTGCGCAGCTGGTGCGCTCTGGTCACCACCGCCGCACCTTCCAGCAGATTGCGGGCGACCTGCACGACACTGCGGTTCGCAGGGTCTGCGAGGAAACTGCCGGCCGCCCAGCGGTTGAACGCTCCCGTTGCCGGCCCGCACCAGAGCTGGTAATCGGCGCGGCGCGTCGTCTCGCCATGGATCGCCCACCAGCTCGACCTGCCCAGGTACCACCGGCATACCAGCGCCATGCGGTGTTTCGGATCGGCCTCGGCGCGAGAAAGCTCGTCAGGATCCCGCTCCAGCCAGTAGCGCCGCGTCTCCGCCCAGATGTCCGCGATCGTGGCGCCCAGCACACTACGTTCGAGCTTTTCGGCCTCCCGGGCGGGCATTTCGTCGAACGACCGATACTGCCGGTAGATCTGGTACAGCTGGTTCGCACGCGGGCCGAACATGGTGCCTTTGCGGAGCACCTGCACCTTGGCGCCAAGCTCGAACATGTCTGAGGCTGGTGCCATCATCACGTCCGCGATGTCGGCTGCCGCGAGCATTTCCTTCGCTTCCCCCGAGATTCCGGCCTCCAGGCAAGTCTGGTTCACCGACCCGGTGAGCACGTAGGCCGCTCCGGCGGCAAGGGCCGACGCGACACCGTGGGGCGTGCCGAGGCCACCCGCAGCACCGATCCGAACGTTGCGCCCGTGCCGGAAGCGGGTGCTCAACGCATCGCGCAGCTCCATGATCCGGGGCAGCAACGATGCAAGCGGCCGGTTGTCGGTATGCCCACCGCTGTCGGCTTCCACGGTGATGTCCTCGGCCACGGGGACGCGCTTGGCGAGTTCGGCTTCGTCAGCGGTGATCCGGCCATTCACGACCAGCTCATCCAGCAGGCGCTGCGGTGCCGGGGCGATGAACTTCTCCGCGACCTCCGGGCGGGAGATCTTCGCGAACAGCCGTGTCCCGCGGACGATCCGGCCACTGCGGTCTGTTCGCAGTCCGGATGCTGCCAACTGGACCACGGTCGGAGTCAGATCCATGAACGCGGAGGCCGAAACCGCGGGCACCTGCTCCCGGAGGAGCATGTCGACCAGGTGCCTCTCCCACGCCGGATTCTGTGGCGCGTGGATGAGGTTCACTCCCCAGTTCAGCCGGCCCGGCAACGCTTTCCGGAGGTTCTGCACCGTCGCCGTCACCTTGGGAACGGGGATACCGGCGGCGCCGAAGAAGCCGAGCATGTCCGCTCGTGCCATGGCGATCACCAGCTCCGCGGTTGCGATTCCGTTCGCCATTTCGCCCGCGACATAAGGAAACCGCGTGCCATGAACCTCGTTGAAGGACCTGTCACCCAGCCATTCCGGGTACAGCGGCGGCAAGGTGGCCAGCACACGCCGACCGCGCGGGTCGCCGACGATGGCGCCGATTCCGTTGTCGGGCGTCGCGACGATCCGAACTTCTTCACGAATCCTTGCCACCACGTCGGCAAGCGGCTCCTGCGCTGCGGGCTGCATGGCGCTGGGGGCCGTGGTCGAGGACATCTTCATCAGTTCTCCAGCAGCGTCTCGTCGAGCACTTTCCGCAAGGTCGCGGCCAGCCCGCGCAGGTCAGCCCCGCCGATGATGGTGAAGTGGTTGCCGGGCACCTCATGCACGCGCAGTCGAGCCATCTGCACCGACGCCCAGCCGTTGTGAGGATCCCCCACCGGTATCGCTGGTCGCCGCGCCTCGCCGGACACCGGCGGAAAAGGTTCGACAGCGCGAAGCAACGTCATCGACAGATCAGACGGCTGAGGCCGGTAGGCGATGTTGGCCTCCAGATTCGATTGAAACACCGGCAACAACCGATCGAGTAGTCGATCGGCCGCTGCCGCGCCCGTGATCCGAAGCTCCCTGCTGACCAGCTCACGGCACTGGGCGAACGTCAGTGCGGGATCCACCTTCAACGCATCCCCTTGGGCTCCCGACATCGCCCGGTGCACCGCCACCAGCTCCTCCAGCGCGGCACGCTCATCCCAAACCGGGGCGGTCTGCCCCCCGCGCGGAAGGTAACTGTCGATCCCCACCACCTCGGCGACCTCTGCCCCATCACGCCGCAACCGGCAGCCGATCTCGTACGCGACCAGACCACCGAACGAGTAGCCACCGACGACGTAGGGACCACGCGGCTGGACCGCGTAAATGTCCTCGAGGTACCGGTCGGCGAGTTCCTCGACGGTCTTGAGTGCCGGCTCGCCGCCGTCATACCCGGGGGCTTGAAGCCCGTAGAACGGGTATCCAGGGCCCAGATCATCGGCGAGCGCCTGCAAGTGATGCGCTGCTCCGACCACGCCGCCGACGCAGAAGAAGGGCCGTGGCGGAGTCAGCGCAACGGCCAACACCGGTTTCCGCTCCACCTCACGTGTGTCGGCGTGCTCACCGTCCATCAGCTTGACCAGTTGGTGTGCAACCGCTTCCAGCGTGGGATGTTCGAGCAACAGCGTTGGCGGGACGCGGAAGCCCAGCCAGTCGGATAGCTCGGCCTGCAGCCCGGTGGCCGTCAGCGAGTCGAGCCCGTAGTCATCCAGTGGGGCCTGTGGGTCGATCTCGGCCACGGGACGGCCGAGATCGGCCGCGAGCTGCCGAGTCAGCCACTCCAGCAGCTCGGCACCGGAGCGCACCTGGTATCGCGGTGCGCCGCGCCGGCCTTGCCCGCGGCTGTCGCCGGCCACTTCAGCTGCGAAGTAGCGGCGCGCGAGATCCTGAGCATAAGCCACATTGGTCTCGATCAACTCGAAACCCAGGAGACTCCCGACGTGGTAAGTCTGCCGGTCTCCTTGCATGCGCTCGAGGCGATCGAGAACACCTTCCTTGAGATCCGCGGCGCGGAAGTGCGGCATGAACGGCCATCGTCCGGCGACCAGCACCTCGGTAACCTGACCACCCATCGCGGCCACATCAGCACGAAGCCGCCGGACGATGTCCGCGGTGTCCAGGCCGTGCGCCCCATAGGAGTAGCAGGTGTAGACGTCCGTGTCGGCATACCGGTTGTGGTAGGCGACGCAGTGGCCAGGTGGCGGTGCCGCCTCCTTGGAGCGCACGAGATACATGCCGGCTCTGGGCAGTCCGGAAATCCGGCAAAGCACGGTGTAGTAGTCGATCGTGCGAACCCTCGACGCGATATCCCGCTCGTCGGCGGTGGCGTCGAGCACGTCGACGATCTGGTCGAGCGGAACGGACAGGACGAGCGAATCCGCATGTACAGGACCGGAATCGGTGTGCACGACGACGCCGCTGGATGCGCGTTCGATCGATGTGATGCGCGTACCTGTGCGCACATCGGAAAGACTGTCGGCAACCCGCTGCCACAGCCTCCCGAAGCCGCCGGATACCGTGAAGGGTCCGGCATGGCCGGTGGTTCGCGAACCAAGGGAAACCAGACCGGTCATCTCGGCATGTTTCACGAAGTACAGCGCAGGGACATCGTCGTGCGGATAGCCGTATCCCGAGGCGGTATAACCGGATCCGAGCGAATCCGTCATACCCAGGAGATCGTTGCCGACCACCCATTCCGATATCGGCTGAGCCAACGACCCTGCAGAGTGCGCCAGACCGGCCGTCGCGATGCCCGAAAAGGACTGTTCCCGCAGTCGCGTGTACCGGGAGAACTCCGACCTCCGGAAGAATGCCGCACCCGGCGATCTGCGAAACCACCGGTCGGCGTCATATTCGTAGGTCGCTGTGGCTTCTTCAGTGTCGACACCGAATTCTGCCGCCAGTTCGGCAAACCGCTCGTAGCGCGGTGTGCAGATGTGGGCGCCCAGATCGTACGCACGCCCGTCGACGTCGATTGAGACGGCCTTACCTCCGACGACCGGCTCGCGCTCCAACACCACCACGGTGTGCCCGAGGCGCTCCAATTCACGCGCGACAGTAAGCCCGCTTGGGCCCGCACCGACGACACAAACTGTTGAGGTTAGGGGCCCCCTTGACCCGGTTACTTGGTCACGGGTGCCCCTGGCCTCAACCGTGGCCTCAACCGGCGCCGTCCGCGCGGCGTGCATTTTCCGGTAGATCAGGGCACGGGCGTGGTTCACCGAGGCCGCTTCAAACGGCGACCGGGCGAGCGCGATGCCAAGACCTTCCGGCGCCTGAGCAGGGTCGAACACCAGGGCTTTCGCCGACTCGGTGTCGAGAACGGCGTCGAACCGCACTCGCGCGATCGTGTGGAATCCCGCAGACCACACGACCGATGGATCGAGCGCGGCCTGATTTCCGTCGGTGGAGTCGGTCACCGGATGCAGCTGGATTTGCAGCAGCGCACCGAATCCGCCGTTCGAAACCTGCTCGACGAGCTCATCCCGGAGGGCAGTCGGCGGTCGCCGATCAGCAGCAGACCTGGGGAGGAAATGCGGTGGCACGGGCGGGAAAAGGCGATGGCCGGCGACGTGCTGTCCGCAGTCGGAGCTGTCTTCCGCCGGTACGAGCCGGTAACGCGCCAGCCAAGGACGCCCGGTGGCGTCCACGTGCACGCGTGGCGCCTGCGAGTGGTAGTGGTACCGCATGAACGAGACCGGATCGCGGACCTGCTCCCACAGCAGTTCCCCGGCACGCGGGCTGGCCCGCACCATGTCCTGGCGGTCCTGATCGTTTCCCAGCAGGAAGCGCACGAAGGCCGCGGCGTTGCCGGCGAAAAGTGCGCGACCGGTGTTCAGCGTCAGATTGAACGGCGGCTCCCCGGAACCATCGGGATCCAACCACAGCAGCGACACACCGCGGGTTCCGGGCGCGATGTCGTCCGGCGATTCACCGTTGCTGTACCTGGCAATCAGCGGGTACCGCTTGCCCGCCGCGAAGAACGGGTGCACGGCGATCCCGGCGCCGTCGACGAACTCGACATGCCCGCGCACACAAGCGCCCGCACCGTGGAAGAGGCGTTTGCCGGTCGAGGTCACCGCGGTCTGGAATTTCCGGAGCAGTGCGGTGAAACCCGCGTCGACGTCGTGCAGTCGCGGATCATCCGGCCCGGTGCAAATCCGCAGCCCCGGGGCCAGAAGTTCACTACGCATCGGGCTGCTCCTCTAAACGCTGAAGGTACTGCGTGCGGCACGCGGCGCGGCGCACCTTGCCGCTGGTCGTCTTGAGCACCAGTCCCGGTGCGCCCACGACCACCTTGTCGCATGCGATTCCGTAGGAATCCCGGACCGTGCGACGGACCACCTGGGTGACCTCCCGGGCAGTGTCGGTAGCAGGCTCGCCATCCGCCGTTTCCACGAAGACGATCAACCGCTCGCCCTGGCCAGATCCAGCCGAGGGAACCGAGAACGCGGCAACCCCACCCGGGCGGATCAGCGGATGACACCGGCGAACGGACTCCTCGATGTCCTGCGGATAGTAGTTATCGCCCCGGACAATAATCAGTTCCTTGAGTCGACCGGTAACGAACAACTCTCCATTGTGGAAGAAGCCGAGATCACCCGTCCTCAGATACTCGCGTGGGTCCCCGTCGGAGACGCGAGCACGGAAAGTCTCGCGGGTCTCATCAGCCAGGCCCCAGTACCCAAGGGCCTTCGTGGGCGAGTCGACCCAGATCTCCCCCACCTGCCCGGTATCGCACGGTTTGCCGGTGTTGGGATCGACGATGCGAACGTTGGCATCCGCCTTGGTAACCCAGCCGCTGCCATAGAAACCGGCGGCATCCTTGGTGGAGTCGGCCTCAACCGGCTCCACCCGGCCCTTCTCCAACTCGCGCTTGTCCACCCACAGCTGACCACCGCTGCCCATGCTCAGGCTCAAGGTGTGCTCGGCCATGCCGTAACCGGGGTGGAACACCGCAGTTCTCACTCCGGTCGGTAGGAAAGCGTTCCAGAAACGCTCCATGGTCTGTGGTAGCACCATTTCTCCGGAGGAACCGAGAATTCGCACGGAGCTGAGGTCCCATTCGGCGCGCTGCTCCGGAGTCGTCTTGCGGACCATCAGGTCGTAGGCGAAATTCGGCGCCGAGGTGTGCGTGGCGCGCACCCGGGACATGACGTCGAACCACACCGAGGGCCGCTGCAGGAAGCTCAGCGGAGACATCACGTAGGTCCGCCCGGAGTGCCCCGCGATGGTGTTCAGCAGGAAGCTGATCAGTCCGAGGTCGTGGAAATGCGGAACCCAGGTGACCGCGACCGCGTCGTCGCCCAGGC
Organism: Saccharopolyspora pogona; assembly: GCF_014697215.1. Taxonomy (GTDB): domain Bacteria; phylum Actinomycetota; class Actinomycetes; order Mycobacteriales; family Pseudonocardiaceae; genus Saccharopolyspora; species Saccharopolyspora hattusasensis. The sequence goes on along the minus strand of NZ_CP031142.1, from coordinate 9,276,640 downwards.
CCAAATCCGCTGCCAGGAACTGCAACTCGTGGCCGATGTTGCGGTGGCTGACGATCACGCCCTTGGGGAACCCGGTCGATCCGGACGTGTACTGCAAGAAGGCCGGCTCGTCCGGGTCTGCCGGGTTGTACCAATGCCGCGGCTCGACCACGTCCACCTCGCCGCCGTGGCGTGAATCGGTGGCCAGCCACGGAATCCCGGGCATTTCGGGCGCTCCGGGCGGCAATGGACGTGCTCTCAACGCCGCATCGATCGTCCCCTGGTAGGCATCGTGAGTGAGCACGACACGCGCGCCGGAGCTGGTGGCGATAGCCGCCAAGGCCCCGGTGTCCTGCGCGAGTTTCAGCGGGTTTGGCGGTGCGACCGGAACCGGAATCACTCCGCACGCCAGACAGCCGAGGAACGCGCTGATGAAATGCAGCGATGGCAGGTACACCAGCAACGCCCGGTCGCCACGCCGGACGCCCTCTCCTTCCAGGAGCGACATGACCCGCTGCGCGTCTTGAGCCAACCGGCGCACCGTCATCGACTCGGCATCGCGGCCGTCGTCGTCGACGAAGACGAAGAGCTCGCGGTCCATGTCACGCTCGTGGAGATCGATGAACGCCGACAGAATCGTGACCGCACCGAGGCTCGGGGCCGGGTTCGGGTCCGGCTCAACTTCCAAATGCATGGCGAGTCTCCCTGTCTACGGCCGGGCCGCGAACCCACTTGGTCCGCCCAGCCGCTTATGCTGGCACCGCCCCGGACGCCCCGTGCGGACCGTCTTGCGCCACAACCGGCCCAGTCCGACCCGGACACCAAAATGCTAGGGACCTTGGTGCGGCGGACGAAACGTCACCATCCCGAAGCTGCCTGAACCGACAACCTTTCCTGCCTACTCGTCCAGGCAGCGCAATCTCGTCGGCTTTTCGGCTGATATGCGACCCAAGAAGCTCACGACGAGCACCGGGACACTTCGGCAAGTTGGTGAGCTCTGCCCCACGCCGCCACCCCGGTAGGCCGGCCACCCCAGTAGGCCGGCCATCCAGCGGACGGGCGACCGAGCGCCGACAGCACAGGCGCGCCACCTTCGCGACCTCCACATGGCGCAAATGCGTGATGCCTACAGAAAAGCGCTACACGATGCGGCCGCGGAGCGACAGGTGCCGCTTCCGGAAGATGCCTCATAGGCATGGCTTCTTTGCCCTTTGGTTCGCACCCCCGGGCGTGGTCTCTTAGTGCCTGTCGGCGAATGCCGTCCGCGCCTTTGGAAGCGGCGTAGCCGCTTGCAGCCACCTTGCCAAGACGACCATCGGCGGGTTCTGAGAGGTTTCCTGGCGAGGACGGCCCCTCCGCCGCGTATTGGACATACATCAGGAGGGGCACCCGCAGTCCAGGGAACCTCTCAGGTTCCGCTAAGCGACCACCCACCCAGACCATTCATCAACAGGCCCTTACCGAGAGCACGCCCGGAACGTTAAGGATTCGAACAGGACAGGCAACCGCGACAGCGTGAGCGGGTTGGCCCCGAGAGGATCGCATGAACCAAGGCCGTGATCGTCGGCACCCGGGCATCCGGGGTGTCAATTTCGCGAGAAATTGACGTTCACCCGGGTGACGGTCAATTTCTCGCGAAATTGACACCGTCCTCTCGGGCCGAACACCGCTGGCACCCATACATCCGTGATCTTCATGCTCGAAGCACAAGCCAGGTACGTGGTGAACGCGATCAGGTTGGTCGACAACAGCGGCGCTGCGGCACTCGATGTTCGGCCGCCAAGCCAAGCGTTGTCGGTGGATCACGCCGACGAAGCGGACTGCCGCTCTGCGATGCTCCTCCAGGCTTGCGAGAGCGACACTTGCGAGAGCGGCTCAAGGAAGTCTGGAGGCTGGCGATGCCACCTCATGCGGAAGTTGACGCGCTTCCTGCCCGCCCTGCGGACGGCGCATCCGCGATACATCCTTGCGGTGATAACCCGCCTATGCCTTTCCGTAGGTATTCGTATCGATGTACGAGCGCGCGTGGATGTCTGCGGTCTTACTCCCGGTCTTCCACAGCGTTTCTCCGATACCCGACCTCGGGAACGCCGTGTTGCTGGCCGCTGAATTGACCCCGCCGCGCAGCGCGCCGGTCGCTCCCTGCAGCAGCACGCCCTTCCACATGTCACCCGGCTGGCCGTTGCCCCTGGCCACCTCGATGCCGGACTTTACCGCGCCGCTGGTCATACCGTTGATGGCATCCTTCGGGACATCGTAGAAGAGAATTTCTTGCCAGCTATTGCGCGAGCCGAACGAGGCACCCCACGCATTGTTATTTCGCACGAACGCCAGCCGCTGGCGGAAGGTGGTCTGGTCACGGGCGGCGATGCGGGCCGCGTCAAGCTGGTTCCAGGCGTCAGCCTGGAATCTCGCGAGGTCGTGAGCGGCTTCGCTGCGCGCAACAGCGTCTCTGGCGGTCTGCGCGTTCCGCTGCCATTCGAGGAGGCCCTGCCGGGAGGTGTCCAGTGCGTTCTGGGCCTCGCGCAGACCTCCGGAGGCCTCGGCGAGCGCGCGGCGGGCAGCGTCCAGCTGCTGAACGCCGTCCTGAATCCACTCCGGGTTGCCGGACGCCCGGTACAGGTCGAGCGTCGTGCCGGCGGCGTCGACCCGGTGCATGGCCTGGTCGACCGCCTCGCGGTGCACCAACACGGCGCGTTCGCGCGTCGCCACGTCAGTAACGGCTCGAGAGAGTTCGTCGGCGGCCGTGGTGTGCTCTGCGAGCGCGTTCCTGTGGTTGTTGCGTGCCAGGGTGAGCTCGTCGGCGAGGCGCCTGCCTGCATCGGGCGTGTCCTTAACGCCGAGGTTCGCCGCGTTGTCGTACGCGGTCTTGACGTTGTCGAGCAAGCGTTCCGACTCAGGAGGCGGTGGATTGGGCGGCTTCTGCCTCGGTGTCGGGCCCATTTTCATGACGAAGTTCTTGGCCTGGCTGTCGAAGGTGACGAACTCCGGCAGGCCGTCGGACCCGCGTCTCGCGTTGCCCGCATCGTCCAGCACCTTCGAGATACCGCTCTTTTCCAGAACGCCGACGAACGCACCGCCCAGACCACTGACTCCAGCGCTGATGAACACCTGCGCCGGGTCGATCTTCTTGCCCAGGAGACCCGACGCCGTCAGGTTCGCCGCCAAGTCGATCCCCATGTCGCGGACGCCCTCGACCAGCATCCGGCCGTAGCCGACGCTGAGCCGTTCGCTCTTCCAGGTCAGCTGCGAGACCTCGGCAATCCACGTGCGGGTACGCACCAGGAGGTCCACCAATACCCTCAATGCCTGGGCAAGCAATTGCAGCACGCGGACGCCAGTGCTGACCAGATACGCAAGCCAGGCCTGTGCCCAGGCCAGCAGTGCCGGAAACATGGCTGCTGCGGCGTAGAACGCCAACGTCGCGGCGATCAGAACAGCCAGCTCAACGATGATTTGCGTTACCCTGACGTGCTTCCTCGCGTGCTGCTCCTGCTGCGCGGCCACCACCTCCGTGGTCTGCGCCATTCGTTCAGCGCGATGCACAACCCCCCGCATGCGGTCGGTGAATGCGTCCGCCGCTTCACCCGTCCACTTCTCCAGGCCGACGCCGGCAATCTCTCCTACACGGGCGCTGTACTCACACAGGTAAGCTGACAGGTCGGCCCAGCCCTGGGCACTGCGGTACAGAGCCTGCGCGTCACCTCCGGGGTTTCGGAGACCGACCTCGGCCAGCGCGTCCTGCGACATTAATTCGCGTCCTTCATCAGGTCTTGTCGGCCGTCTCTGTGGCCGTGGCGTCCACGTCGGAGAAGTGCCTGGCCTCGTCCTCCAAGGCGTCGGCAATCTCCACGACTTCGCGGTGCATCTTCATGAGCTGTTCCAGCGTCTGCGCGGTGGTTTCCCGGTACTCCCGTTCGGATTCCACGGCGTCCGGCGTCGCGCCGTACGCTCCGCGCATGTTCTCCGCCTCGTTTTGGAACTTCAGAATCCGCGCCCTCAATTCGTCGGCCGTGGCCCGGAGCTCCTGGCTCATGCGCTGCAGGTGCTCCACGTCCACACTGACAACGTTGGACACGGTCTTACCTCCTCCGATCGGTCGGCCACGCAACCGAAGATGCCAGACCATCAAGGCCGTTGAGATCCAACTTCACCAAACCGACCGAAGCCAATCGACAAATGTTCACTCGCGGTCTTTCCCCGCGTTCCCCAGAGCAGAAAGGACACCGACACGTCGTGCCCGCGAGCGGACGACTTGCGGACGCGCCAACCTCTCGGCTCGCGTAAGCGAGCGTGGCGGCCAAATAGGAGGGCGCCGCATACGCGTTTGTCGTAAGTCACGTATTGATTTCCTCACCGGCCTGTAGCTGAAGGCCGGTGCGCGTGGAAATCTGGTGATGGAACTCACGGCGCGAATCGGCGACCCGCGCATGAGCGCGAGCAACCGTGATCTCTGCCTCATCCCGGTTCCGGCCGCCTTTCTCTTTGCGGGACGGGCGTCCGACGGCCGCAGCCACCTCGCGCCGTGGGCGATCGTGACCCATCACTGCCCCTCTGGGCGTCGGCGAGACAACGTCGGCCGCGAACGACCCGTTCCACATCGAGCAACCTAACGGGGGACCGGGACCGGCCGTGGTGTTGGTCCCGGAACCGCCGCACCGGCGGGCACGTCCTCTGTGGACTGATTGGGTGGCATGTGCGCTCCTTGTTCGTTCCGAGGATGTGGGCCTTGGTGAGTGCAGGTGGAATCGGCGCGGTGCTAGAGACGATGCAGCGCGTCGAGTAGCTCGGTGAGCACCTCGCGGGAGACCGGAGTTCGGCTCTTGAGGACCCCCAGCGCGGCGGTCTCCGGTGTTTTCCGCTCAGCGAGCGATCGCTTGGGCTCTGCTTGCGACGAGGCGAGGTCGTCGGCGAGATCACCGGACCACGACACGCTGTATCCGACGTAGAGAATCCCGGTGCGTTCTCGGGCGGTGTGCACGCCTACGCCTCCCCGTACGCGATCTGCTCGCACTCGTCGCAGACCGGCCACCCCTCAACCGGCTCGGCCATCGGGCCCCACGCGAGGTGACGGCACAGCGTTTGCACGACGTCGCGGCCGTCGAGCGCACCGCGCACCGTGTCGGGCCCGACGAGGTGCGAGGCGTGTTCACCGCGCAGCGCGACCCCGTAGGAATAAAAGACCGCGGACTTGGCAGCCGGGAGTTCACGCCCCACCTCCGCGCAGGGGGACAGCTTCGCCGCGAGCTCGTCGGGCAGCTCGGGCGGTGGCTGGGAAGCGTCGGCGGCACGGTCGGCGCGGCCGAACGCCAGCAACAGGCACGGCACCCATGAACCGGTCGACCTGTTCGGCATCCGTGACGGCAAGCCGGTGCCCGCACGGGGCTATCAGAATCGCCGGCGGGTCGTCGTCGAAGTTCAGCGGATAGGCGTGCACCTCGTACTGATCGAGGCTCGGTGCGTTGCGGTTGCGGGCGAGCATTACCGTCGTCATGCCGGTCGCCTCCTGAGTCGGTGCCGCCCGCCGCGTTGGGAACCAGCAGCGGACACGGAGACAGGACACGTGTCCGCTGCTGGCATGTCTCGCCGAGCAGCACGGGGGCAGCAACCACTCGGCGAGGCCCCGCGCACCCGTGCGGCCTCGGGGTATCGGGCGCGGTCGCCACGCGCCCGGACCGCACGGTCAGCGCTGCGTGGCGTGCTGCGCTGCTTCTCGTGCGCGGGGGAAAGGTCGGCGAACTCTTCGGCGAGGTCGATCACTGTTGGCGCCCACATCAGGACGAGGCACAACAGCAGGACCAGCCACATCGCGATTTCAGCCACGGCGAGCACCGCCTCGGTGCAGCAACCGCCGCAGCCGGGCTCGCCGACCGCTGACGAGGCCGCGGGCGATCACCCACCAGTCCGACAGATGCTCCGCGACCGACCCGTGCCGCCGAGGGGCGACCGAGGCGGCTGCGCAGCCGAGAGTGATCAGCGCGAGCTCGAGCATGGCAAGCCAGGCAACCTCATTCCGATCGGGCATTGGGCCGCTCCCCTCAGTGACGGCACCGCCGTTCCCTGCCGACAGCGATTGACGACCGGGACTCCACCTGGGCGGCGCTCTTTCGATGCGTGAGAGACTCTCAAACATCGTGCGAGACTCGCAAGTAGTCCTCGTTGGTACGATCAGGTGACGACTCCTAACCGGCCGTGCTCTGACGACGCCTGATCTAGCTCTAAGGTGGCCACATGACGACCGCCACGCCCCGCGCACGTGCGCTAGCGAAAGAGCTGCGCGCCGCCCGCAAGCACGCGCAACTATCGATGCGCCAAGTCGGCGAAAAACTCGGTTGGTCAGAAAATAAGGTGAGTCGCTGCGAGCTGGCCAAATTCACACCCTCGGAAGCGGACCTTTCGGCAATACTAGCGATCGTCGGCGTCAAGGGCGAAGACCGCGAGAGACTTCTCAAGCTCGCGCGAGAAATCGACCAGCCGGCATGGTGGGAAGTCGGGCTTGAACTAACGGCGCAGAACACCGCGCTCATCGACGCCGAACAACGCGCCCGGCGTATCACCAACGCAACAACGATGCTTGTTCCGGGACTGCTGCAAACGCGGGCCTACACGCGCGCACTGCTGCCGAAACTCGGCGTCCAAGCTGACCAGATCGAGCGGTACGTCAATGTGCGTCAGGTTCGGCAGGGCATCCTGACTCAGTCGGACCCGGTCGAGCTGATCGCGTACTTCGATGAGGCCGCGTTCGCGCGAAGCGTTGGCGGTCCGTCGGTCATGGCCGAGCAGTTGCGATACATCACGTCAGCAGCAAAGCGGCCGAACATCACACCCCGCGTGATCCCGTTCTCCGCTGGTGCACACACGGCGATGTCGGGCGGTTTCTCGGTGATCGAGTTCATCCGCGATTCGCCGGTCGCACATGTAGAACAGCGCCACTCGGGCGCATTCCTCTCCGAAAAGGAGGACGTACAACCGTTTCTTGACGCGATTGAAATACTCGACGAAGTCGCCTTAAATCAGGACGACTCGCTTGAGGCCATTGCTTCGTATGTGAACAAGCATGAGAGTCAGGAGTGAGATGCATTTCGATAACTGGCGGAAGAGTTCCCGCAGTGAAAAGGAAAATTGCGTAGAGATCGGCGGGGCGCCTGGTTTCGCGGGCGTGCGCGACACCAAGGACCGGGCTAGCGGCACGTTGGTGTTCGACCTGACCGCGTGGGGCCACTTCCTGAACGGAATCAAGGCCGACCGGTTCGACACCCCGCAGGGCTGACCGCACAAAAAAGCGCCCGTACCCCGATAAGCCTAGTACCGGGGTACGGGCGCTTTCTTGTGCACGGGTTCGGCCGACCCGGCAGTGATCCTACCTAGCGGCGCTCGCAGGTCGAGCGGACTCGCCGAGCGGCGTGCGTGAGCGCCTACCCCATCGCGTGATGGTCTCTCAGTCGACGTGTTGCTCTGAGATAGTCGGGCATTCGGCCTCGAGGGGGCGAGCCCGCACAGCCCCCTGTGCGAGCTGCAAGGACGGGTGCCGCCGGGCCTGTGGGGGTGTGTGTGCAGGTTCGGGTGAGGTGCCGATTTCGCGCGAAACCGGCCTTCCACGTGCGGGTGAGGTGCCGATTTCGCGTACACGGTTACCGGTTTTACACGCAACCCGGGGGTAGCTATCCAGCCAGCCTGCACCCGCTAGGCAGTGACGAGGCCCCGGACAGCAAGATCCCGGGGCCGCTGTCAGCGTCGATTCACTGCGGGAGTTTCGGCGCGACCGCTTCCGCAACCTTCATCGTGTCAGCGCACGGGTCCTTGGCCTTGCCGGTTTCCGGGTCGGTGTACGTGACCTGCACTGTTACCGATCCACTGCCAGCTTCGAGGATCTGACGACAGACACCCTTGCCAGTCGATCCGTTCGTGATACCCACGAGGCCCTTGCGACCCGCGACCGTGTTCGACTCAAGCTTGTCGAAGTTGCTTCGCCGCTGCTCCCAAGCCGCAAGATCGTCGTTCTCGGACTTGGTGAGTCCCAGTACGAACGGGTCTCCCATGAACTTGCAGCCCACGTCTCCTAGGCCCTTGTCTGCGTCCTTCTTCATGTCCGTATCGACACCGAACGAACGCAACTCGTCGGGGGTCAAGACCGTGCACGGGTCAAAGCTCGCCAGCGAAGAAGACTTCGGTACCTCGCTCGTTGAAGTGGTCTCGGAGCTGCCTCCTCCGCCACCACATCCGGCGAGAAGGAGCCCTGCCACAGCAAACAGGCCGAAGGCAACAGCGGATCGTGTCCTACGCATGGTCCTCATCAGATCAGAATCCCCTACTTGCGGAGGTTGCGGGCGTGCTCTTCGTCGGTGTTGGCCATCTCGCGCGCTGAGTCGCGGTACGCCTGAGCCATGCCTTTAAGGATCTCCTGCATCTTCCGCACCATCGCGATAACTCCGGTTTCGGGATGCTCGACCTTGAGCCGGAACTTATCTCCCAGTTGACGACCGATGTAGCAGTCGCCGTAGGCACCATGCGCGATGAGATCATCTGTATCCGCGACCAGAAAGGCCAACTCGTCTGCCTTGCCTTCGTAGACCTTCGCAACGGCCTCGGTAGCCTTTGGGTCCATGACCAGCTGGCCCGAGTCAACCGCTGCGCGTAGTCCTTGCGCCTGCTGCTGTAAACCGCCGAGTTGACCGACCATAGATTCGAACCCGGTTGGTCCTGTCATGGCGTAAACGTCTCCCCTCCGTGATCACTCCACCCATAAGTGACCGTAATGGGATCAAGGACTACACAAAGGCGCTTTCTTTAACATCGCGCACTTTGCGGGCCTACTTATTCGCGCTGCTGCTGCATTTGGCGGACAACGTCATCCCACAACCAGCGGTGATGACCGCTCGGCAGCGTCAACGATGGCTGTAGCAGACCCTCTCGGACATACCGAGCAAGCGTGCTCGGCGTGATCCCCAGCCGCTTCGCCACCTGTCCAGTCGTGAGGTACTCGTTTGCCACGGTTCAACCGTATGCACCCGTTCAGGTGGTTGCTTGCCGTCTACCACGTTCAACGCGATCTCGGTCTATACTCACGTTCACCACGATTGTCCGATTTGGGATGGTGCGTATGGGTCTGCATGCACGGGTAACTGAGACACCCTGGTTGCACGTGACCGTGATCGACGGGCGCGTGTGGCTCGTGTGCCCTGTCGGCGGAGCCGACTGCGGCCGAGTACTGAGGGACATGGGGCAGATGGCTCTGGACGCCCTGAGCTGGCACGTTCAGTGGAGCCACCCCGGCGCGGTGTCTACGGGAGTTTGGTGGTCAATTCGCCGAACCAGCGTTCGACCTGGTTGAACCTGCCCCAAGCCTGGTTCCGGATCAGGTATCTCACCCACGCTGATCGCCCGCCGCTGGCTGATGATCGCAGCCCGCATCGGCAACGCACCTTCCTCCCCGCGTCGGCCGGCACCGTTCAGAATTGCGCTCATCTGAGCGCGATGGCACGACGCCGCCGGCGAACACGATTGCCGAACTATTCAAGGACCAGCCGTGAGTCCGAACAAACGCACGAGGAAATTCAGCACCTTAAACCACCGCTGCCGTGCCCATTCGCGCAATGAGTGCTCGACTACCTCTTGACAAATGCACTCCCAATGAGCGCTGCCCAACCTCTTCTTGCGTTGCGGTGCGGGAAGCGGAACCTCAGCGGCCTTCTCGGCTGTGGAATCCCGGATTTGTGTATGACCAGGACTTGTATATGACCAATACGCGGCGTCCGGGCTGTCCTCGCGAGAAGACCGCTGAGAACCCCCGGCGGTGTCGGTTGCGAGGATGAGCCAAGGCTGCTACGCCGCTTGCGGCAGCCTCGTACCGTCGGACTTCCAGCGTCGCGGCTGCGGATCGACCAAGATGAAAAGGCTCAGTGGGAGACAGAAAGATTGGCCGGCCTGAGCCCAAAGCCGTTGGGCCGTTGAGCCGTTGAGCCGTTGAGCCGTTGAGCCGTTGAGCCGTTGAGCCGTTGAGCCGTTGAGCCGTTGAGCCGTTGAGCCGTTGAGCCGTTGAGCCGTTGATAATACGGCGCTCAGCGCCGTATGCCCGGCCTGGACACTCTGCGTCCCGGCCGGGCATACGGTTCTAATTCAGTGCGCCGTCAGGCTTCCACCCAGCCGTTGCGCTGCGCGAACGCAACGAGCTGCCCGCGCACTTGGAGGATCTGCCCGCCCGTCATGCTGGGCGCAGCCTCGATCAGCACATCCGTGATCTTCTGGGAGAACTCGGCTGCCGACAGAACTTCGCACAGCTCCTCGTCGTCACGTTCCTGTTTCACGCCCAGGACCTGCGCCGCCGGTGTTTGCGAAACCGCACCGAGCAACCGCACAGCCACGGCCTTCGTGCCCTGGTTGCTGGAGGCTTCCTCGAACTGCACCCGCATGCCACCTTGGAGGACCTGCTTCAGTTGTTCGTCCAGGATGGACGCATGCAGGAACACGTCCTCACCGCCAGCATCCGGTTCGATGAAACCGAATCCTCTGGTCCCGTCGTATTTCACGATTGTTCCCGTCTTCACCGCTTCCGCCCCTCAAACCGCTAGTGCCTACCGCACCGCCAACAATTACCGCCTAAGTATAAGGCCCCCCATGCAAAAAGCAAAGACCGGGTCAGGCCACCGGCGTCACTCCGGACTGGATAAAGTACGAGATCGCGGTCACGAGCCCCCGAATCGCCCGTGACCGCGTCCCGTACCGGTGTTCCCTAGGTGCGGACTGCTAGCGCGCGGAGGCACCGAAGCCGCGCACTTCCCAGCACGAGCCGCAGTCGACCCGCCCGGACGGGCACCGAAGTTTACCCTTGTTGCTCTTGCGGATTCATCGACGCCGACAACTTGCATGCAATTCAAGCAAAATTGATCCGTATTTCGCAGTTTGCCGACACGGTCGGTCAGCCCGGCGGTGCGCTGCACGTAGTCGCCGACGTTCATCCGGTTGCGCCAACCTTCGGCTTGCTACGCAAGCGAATGCTCACGACGCAACCATCCCCACATGAACAGCTACTTGATCACGCAAGCAGGGACTGAGACCGTTGTCCCACCCGCCGCCGCTGGTCAGGGACCTGGACAAGGATGCCGTCTGGTGACTTGCCTTCGCCGGAACCCGTCGGAGGTGATCCTTGTGCCAGCGTTGGCCGACGACGGGTGGTGCGTAGCCAGCGGACTAGGGGGATGGCACGGTGCCCCGGTTCGCGCCCAGGTTCTGCTCAGACTGGAGGTTCCTTGGTGCATTGCCGCGATCATGCCGGATCGCCATAGCGGGTCTGACCGGAGCGTAGCGCGCCTGGCTGTTCCTGTGGCGCGTATCACAGCAACCCTACGCTGGGTGAGCGGACGGGGGCGAGGAGGCAAAGTAGCTGAGCCGAATGGTCAATCCCGGTTGTTGGGACAGATAATCGCGCCGAGTTTCAGGCATGGTTGGTCGACGGGTTTGAACGGAGGAGGGAACGTTGAAGAAGGTCGATCTGCCCGAGAACGCGGTATCCGTGCTGCGGCAACTGGAGACCGAGATGTCGGAGGCTCGCGAGTACGTCCTGCGATGCCGCGCGGCGGGCAATGAAGAGGCTGCCCATCTCCACGACGTGTGGATCGATCTCCTCCTGGAGGAATGGGGCCGGTGCCGGCTGTCCACGCAACCGACCTGATCAGGGCAAGCAGGCGTGAAGGTGGCGTAGAGAATTTGTGAAGGGGATCTTCCGACACTGAGACCACATCGTCGCGGAGCGTGTGGGAGATCCTGATGGACCGAGTTCGAGTGGCTGTTCTGGCCGAAGACCCGATCACCGTAGCCGGTCTGGCGAGTTGCCTGAAGTCACGGGAGGAGTTGTTCGTGGCGCCGAACCCGGCTGAAGCCGACGTGATCGTATTCGCTGCGGACCGCGTCAACGCCAAGGTCCTGGCCGAGCTGAGACTGTCGGCACAACAGGTGTCGGCGCCCAGAGTGCTGGTGACCAACGAGTTCAACCCGGCCGACGTACTCAGCGTGGTCGAATCCCGCGTGGTGGCCGTGCTGCCTCGAACCTCCGCGAACGGAACGAGGCTGACCAACAGCGTGGTCGCTGCGGCCAAAGGCGCCGGGACGATGGCCCCGGATCTGCTTGGTGAGTTGCTCAAGCAGGTCGATCACTTGCAGCGTGAAGTCCTGACGCCTCGGGGTTTGAACGCTTCCGGGTTGACCAACCGGGAAGTTGACGTGCTGCGGCTGATGGCCGACGGCATGGACACCGCGGAGATCGCGCAGAAGCTGTGCTACTCGGAACGAACGGTCAAGAACGTCATCTACGGGGTAACCAGCCGACTCAACCTGCGCAACCGGCCACACGCGGTGGCGTATGCGATGCGAGCTGGAGCGATCTGACCAGAAACAGGAAGGCAGGTCGACGCGTGTCCGGCTGCGGGCAGCGGGAGGGTTCGCGGTTATCTCCTCCGCGGCAGTCGGCGAAGCTCGCACGCGTCGCAAAGCCGCGAGCAATGCCGCATAGAGGCGATTGATCGCGGGTCAATCAGTGGGCGGTCGGCTGTTTCGCTGGCCTCGCCTTGATCAGAAACGGAGGTGGCCCATGCCCACGTATCGCGGCAGTTGGCGACTGCGCGTCATCGGCAATGATGCAATGTACCCACAGCGTGTTGTGATCGACGGTTCGGTCGCCGACGTCATACCTGGTAAGGTCGGCCAGGAAAAGTTGATCAGCGGCAAGGAATGGCATCTCAGGCTGGAATACCACGACGGCAGCCGTTGGAAGCGGAGCACTAAAGTCTTACCGCAACAGGTGAGGCGCAACGGAAACCAAGCAGCACAGATCATCGTCAGCAAGGACACGTTCAAGTTCGACTCCGCCCCTAACGATCTTGTCCTCAGCCTTGAAAAGGTCGCGGAAAGTCCTAACGAACAGTTCTCGATCGAAAATCTGTTCGCTTCCGACAGCATCAACTTGACCAAGCTCGGCGGCGATGCCTTGAACCGCGCGCATGGAGAGCATTTGCTCGGAGTCGAGATCAAGAACACGGGCGTCGAGGAATTCAGTTACGACGCCCTCCTCGAATTCTCGTCGCAGGGCCGGGCGCGACTGGCCGAGCACGAAGTCCTGGTTCAAGACGAGTGGTCACCCGCCGTACTCCGCTCCACAGGCCAGGAGGTCTTCGACGGAGCCGTGTCCGTACCACCCTTGGACGTCGGGGAGACCACTACCGTCTACTTCCAGGTCGACTCCACCCTAGCGAGGCCCGGCGATCCGTCGATCGAGTTCGAACTGCGGCAAGAATCCGACGGCCAGACCGTGACCAGCCGCAGCACGGCGGCGATCACAGTGCAAGGCGGAGCACCGGCTCGCCGGCCAGACGGCCGCGCCAAGGCCGGCCGCCGCACAGCCACTACTCCAACGCGAACCCTGCCCCGGGCGGCGACCAGCTTCGTCCACGAACACCCCGGTGCAACAGCCAACGGGCAATAGGAATTAGCGTCACGGCTACATGATGCTTGCTTCAGGCGTTGCGAAGCGCGCCGTGCTGGCTGCTTAGCGGGAAGGACCGATGACGGCCGAAACAGGAGCCTGTCACCGATGAGGCAAATCAGCAGCCGCTGGCCGAACAGCTTCCTACGGGTGCACAGGCGAAATCCTGCGACGCTGGTGCATCACAGGATTTCGCGGGTCCGTTTCAGCTGAGACTACGTGAACGGACTGCCCACGCGAACATGTGCGCATTCCCTTTTCGATTCTAGCTGCTGCCCACCCGCTCCAAGCCGGTCAGTGCGGCAGCCTGGGCCTCGTCCAAAGTGTCCGGACACAGGTTGGCCAACTCGACCGCTTTCACGTTGCCCCACACCATTTCCATCGGGTTGAGATCACGGGCGTAACCGGGCAACGGTTCGACGCGCAACCACCGCCGCTGGGTGGCCGGCCATGCCGTCATATCCGCCGACCGATGTGCGGGCAGCCCATCCCAGATCAACGTGACCGGTTGACCGCCCAGATGCTCCCGCAGGTCGGCGAGGAACTCGATCAGCGAGGCGGTGTTGTAGGCACCGTGCCTGGTCTGGAACACGAACGTGGGCTGGCTGCGGTCGGGCTGATAGACCAGCACACCGGCCATCGACATCCGCTTCCAGGAAAATCGGTGGGTCAGCACCGGGGTCTGGCCACGCGGCGCCCAGGTAGCCCTCACCACTGGCAGCAGCGAGAACCCGCTCTCGTCCTGAAAGCAGATTACGGCTCCCCGGCGCAGGGCGCTTTTTTTATGCGCGGCCACTCGTTTTCACCCACCTGTTGATGGCCTCATCGTCGCGTTCGACCGCGCGCCGGGCCGGGCGCTGCCTGCTCCAGCCCAGCCGCTCGCGCAGGATCGTCCAGGTCTGGGTGGTCGAGTACCGCACCCCGCTGACCCTTTCGATCACGTCGGCGACCCGTGTCAGCGTCCACATGTCGGTGTCGAACCCGCCTGCCTGCGGTCCCTGGGTGAGCACGTCCGTCACCTCGGCCACCTGGTCGTCGGACAGCTTGGGCATCCGCCCGGCGCGACCAGCCCCGGCCAGTGCCTGCCGGCCACCTGCGGACCACGCCTGGTGCCACCGGGAGGCGGTCTGCGCCGAGACCCCAATTCCACCACCACATCGACCTGTCGCTTGCCACGGTCGAACATCTCCGCTGCCCGCATCCGCCGCTCCCGCAGCGCCTCAAAATCGCGGCGGGCAGCTACTTTCTTGCTGCTGCGGGATTTGTGGTGTCCGCCTGCTGATCGTGAAGAGTCCGGCACGCCACGATTGTCCCACCGGGCAAGGGGAATCACCCATAGCGACTCACCCTATTACCAAAAGATCTTTAAGACTGGTGCACGCGCTGCCCAACCCTGAAGCGGGGACGGTGTCAGTACTCAGTGTCGATGATCTCGCGATCAGGCGCGGCCGAAGTATGCGACCTTGCTGATCGACACCGTCACCCATCGACGGTCGACGTGTTACCGGACCGTCGGCCGCAACCCAGGCCGCCTGACTGCAACGAGCATCCCGGGGCCCAGGTCGGGTGCCGTGATAGCTCGGCCACCTACGCCGAGGCCATCCGATTCGGACGCCAGGCGATATGGGCCGCACCCGCTGACGGGATCGATTTCCCGGTGCCGGACAAGTACTCCGCATCCGCCGCGCACCTTCGACCACCTCAGCAGCCGGATCAGCAAGGAAGTGCGCACGGCGCAACCAACCTGACCGGCAACCAAACCCGCCCCGAACGCCGCGCCCCATCCAAGGGAAATAGAGAACAAAACGCACTGGGTTTCGCGACACCGTCCACCGCCAGGACGACCAGAACGCCTACGCCGGAACCGGCGCCCAGGCCATGGCCACTTTGCGCAACCCCGCACTCGGCCTGCCAAACCTGGCCGACATCACCCAGACCACCCGCACTCCGCAACGCGTCGCCGCCGACCGCACCAAAATCCCGCCACCATAGCGGCCGCGACCATCCCAAACCGGCTTTGACGATCCCGGCCGGCTGAACTGTCCCAATGGTCATGCATTAGTGTCCATTCGGGCAGAATCATGAGGAAACTGTATCATCTCTGACGAAAAGAGCGACAGAATTCGCCTCACAATCGCGACCGACGGCATTTCGCCCCGTTGGCGGCAGAATCAATGGCCCAAGCGCACACCTGGGGTAGACCGATTTCCGCATACCGAAGAACGTTACTGGAGGGAGACAAGGAGCACCTTGGCCAAACCTCTGGCTTCCCTGCAAGGTTTCCTCGCGATCCCGTTAATTGCACGTGAAGCGGCGACCAATGGCGCTCATTTCTCAACCCGATACTGCCGGGTACGCCGGCGTTGAGCGCATTAATGGGTCTTCCTTAGGAGGCTTTCTCGATGTCCATCCCCTCACCAAGGTATACCGGGCAGATAACCGGCGCTCAAGCCCCGGTCCAAAGCCTGGAACTAGTCGGGGCGAAGGTGATCTTTGGTTTGCCCGGCGTCTGAGGCACAGACGCTCGTGGTTCAGGGAAGGGAGTGGCGGCCAGCAAGGCATCCTTGCACACGTCGACCAGCCTTGGAATTCGACTCCCGATACAGACGCACCGCACGCTCACGCAGCTCGTCGGGTACTTCATCGGTGCTGCCACGGATGACTCCCGTCAGGTCCATCAGACCAAGCTAGGAAGCCTCCGAGCTAACGGAGGAACCTCAATCACCGAAACGAGAGGAACTATGGGAGTGTCAATCGGTCAGCGGGGTCTTCGAGTTAGCGATGAACAAGTAAGGGTCTTTGCGGAGGCCAGTGGAGACATCAACCCGCTCCACACGGATGTCCAGTATGTCCGCAGGTGCACGAGTTTTCCTCAGCCTATCGCGCACGGCGCGTTGGTGGTGATGCACGCGCTAGGTACGTGGATCGAGTCGGCTCAGCTGCCGAACGACCGTTGGCTCCGGGCGCGTTTTCACGGCCCTGTCCTGCCCGGCACCGAGTACACCGTGACGATGCCGGAGGCTGCGACTCGGTTCGAGGTCTGGGCGGCGGAGAACCTGGCGGTCGAGATTGACCTGGCGAACGTCGGTGACGAGCATGTTGATCGAGAGCTCTCGAACGTCTCCGACGTGAAGAGCTTGGGTGACGGGCCAACACAGTGGACCATCGATCGGATCTCCGAGGGATTGACTTTGGAGATCCCCTTTGGCGGCGACGTCGGAGACCTTCACGCAATGCTGCGCGGTTACGGGGCAGATGCGGGCGAAAACATCGGCCAATACGTGACGTTGCTGTCCTGGGCCAGTTATGTAGCAGGCATGCATCTCCCGGGACGGGAGGCGATGATCACTGGATTGTCGGTGTTACCGGACGGCGCGCCGAATCTGGAGCAAGGCGTTGGTCGTGTCGAGGTCACCGCGGTGGACCGACGGTTTGGACTGGTGAAACTCGCAGGCGCCCTAGGCGGGGTCGGGCAGGTGCAGCTTTCGGTATTGGTGCGGCAGCTGCCCGCAGAGCTCGACCCAGCGCAGCTAACCGAGCTTATCCCCCAAGTGCGGGCTCTGGACAACCAGGTCGCCGTGGTGGTAGGCGGCAGCCGGGGACTGGGAGCGAGCCTGGTTCAAGGGATGGCGCTACAGGGTGCCGAGGTCTACGCCCTCTATCGCGATTGTGGAGCCGAAGCCGCGCAAGTTCGCGACGCGCTAGGTGCCGACGCGGAACGAGTCCACTTGGTACAGGCAGATGCGGCCAGTGCCGATCAGCTGGCAGAACTGGCCGATCACATCAGGGCCAGGCACGGGGGCTTGGACGTGCTCGTGCTCAACGCTTTCCCGACGGTGCAACCGGGCATGGCTGGTGATGCCGCTGAAGCGTGGCAGGAAAGCGCTCTTCAGCTAGTGCACACGCCGCTGGAAAGGTTGGGCGAACTGGTCGAACAGCGTGCTGGACAGATCATTCTGATCTCCAGTGAGTATGTCACCGCATGCCCCGCCGGGTTGGAGCACTACGCCGTTGCCAAACAGGCGGCCGAGGCAATGGTCAAAAACACGATCACGAACAAGTCCAGGACCACAGGTGTGATCGCGCGCCCGCCGCGGCTGGCCACGGCTTACGCGAGCGGGGTTCTCCCCGGGATGCGCGTCGAACCGGTCACGGCCGGCATCGTCAACGCGCTCTTAGAGCCCGGTACGGCGGGTACGGCGACCGTGCTGGAAGATTTCGCCCGGTCGGCCGATCTCCCTTCAGAGTCGCAGAAAACCGGCAAGAATTCTTCGCGGCTTGCGGTGGCCGCCACGTTCACCACCGATCCGCTGCAGCCGCCCCTTGACGCCTGGTTGCAGCGCCTCGGACTCGAGTGGGAAGTGGAGCTCTCCCCGTATGGTCAGATTTTCCAGCAGCTCCTCGCCGTCGATAGCGCGCTTAGCGGGGCGACGGCGGCAGCGCTGTTGGTGCGCTTCGCTGACTGGGATGAGGCCGGAATCGAGAAAACGATTGAAGAGTTCGCGGCTACAGTTCGGGCTTGGGCCGAACGCGGCACCAACCTGGCAACCTTGCTCATCCAGGTATGCCCGAGCCCGGAACCGCACGCGGATTTGGATGAAAAACGTCATGCCCTGCTCGCAGAGCTGCTGGACGGGTTGCGCGGCGTGCACGTACTCGACTGCGCCGCTTGGCATGGTGGACTGTCTCTAGAGCCAGGTAATGTGCACGACCCGGCGCGGCTTCGTATTGCGCACATGCCCTACACCAGTGAGGGGTACACCTCCCTTGCCACTGGTCTCGCGCGGACGCTGCACGCTGTTGCTGCACCGCCGTTCAAGGTGCTCGCGCTTGACTGCGACAACACCCTGTGGGATGGCGTCGCAGGGGAAGACGGGCCGCAGGCGTTGCGGATGCGAGATGAGCACTACCGGCTCCAGCGTTGGGCAGCGGACCTCTCGAAAAATGGCGTCCTTGTGTGCCTGGTGAGCAAGAACGATCCCGCTCTTATCGAGGAAGTGTTCGCCACTCGGACCGATATGCCGCTGCGTCCGGAAATGCTGGCCGGGCAAGCCGTCTCGTGGGAACCGAAGTCGGCCGGCCTCATCCAACTCGCCGAAGGGTTCGGACTGGGGCTCGACAGCGTGGTGTTCCTGGACGACAACCCACTGGAAGTGGCGGAGGTACAAGCCAATTGCCCTGGGGTGCTTGCGTTGACTGTACCCGCCGAGCCCGACTTACTGCCTGACTTCGCGGCACGGGTCTGGGCGTTCGACCGCCTGGAGACCACCGACGAGGACCGCGCGCGCACAAGCTCTTATGTCAGTCAGCAAGAGCGCTCTCAGCTCCAGCGCACGATGAACTTCGCGGAGTTCATGGCCAACCTGCAGTTGCAGGTGGACATAGCTCCGGCCGCCGACTCCGACCTTCGGCGAGTTGCCCAGCTCACCCAACGCACCAACCAATTCAATGCCAGCGTCCAACGTCGCCAGGAGTCGCAGCTGCAAGTGCTCCTCAAAGACGAACGGGCGGGTTGCCTGGTGGTGCGCGCCAAGGACCGCTTCGGTGATTACGGTACCGTCGGTACCACGATCTACCAGCAGGACGCGGACGAGCTTGTGGTCGACACCTTCCTGCTTAGCTGCAGGGCACTCGGCCGCGGGGTCGAGCACCGCATGTTGGCCGATCTCGGTGAGCTTGCAATCAAATCAGGTTGCGAAACCGTGCGAATTCCATGCAAGCGGACTGACCGGAACCTCCCTGTCCGGAATTTCCTGGGCTCATTCAGCGTGCCCGAGCCACTGGTCGACGACGGTGCATTTGTCGTCACCCTCGGCGCGGTCGAAGCCAGCAAGGTTCACTTCGATCCTGCCACGATGGATCAGGCCACTCCCGCGGGGAGTTCCACATCGTCGATTCCGCGGACGATTGGCACAACGCGATTGAAAGCTCTGCAAACAATCGCGGAAACCCTGCATGAGCCGGGAAACGCGGCCGACTACCTCGTTGGCCGAGGCGCGTCGACCAATGCCACGGCCCCTTCCACGCCGCAGGCAACTCAGCCTGAGGTCGACAACGATGCACTGCGGACTATCGTGCATGTTCTCGCTGAAGTCGCTAACCTACCCCAACAAAGCCTCAACGCCGACACCCATGTACCAGGGCTCCGCCTGTCCTCGATGACCATGGTGGAGGCAGTGGTCGGGCTCGGGAAGTACGTTTCCGAACTGCAGGTTGAGGAGCTCTACGAGCACGACACACTGGGTGAGCTTGCCGCGAGCCTGGCAACTCGCCTCACCGCCACTATCCCGGTCACCGACGCCCGAGCTAGCACCGAGGTTGCCGCCGGCAACGTCGACGCCCAACCTGCTTCGGAACCAGGCGAAGTCGACCATCTCGTGGCGCGCGGGCTGGATGCACTCCACACCTTCGAGCAACTCTCGCAGCAAGAAGTCGATCGCATCGTGCAGGAGGCCGCGCTCGCTGCACTGGACAAGCATCTCGCGCTCGCTGCGCTGGCGGTCCAGGAAACCGGTCGTGGCAGGATGGAGGACAAGTCGACCAAGAACATCTACGCGGCCGAACACATCGCCAACGACCTCGCCGGGCTGAAAACAGTGGGGACCATCGCCCACGATGAACTCACCGGCGTGACCCAGACGGCCAGTCCAGTGGGCGTCATAGCGGCCATCACGCCTGTTACCAACCCCACCTCCACGGTCATCTTCAAGTCCCTCATCGCACTCAAGACACGCAATCCGATCATCTTCGCCTTCCACCACATGGCCCCCCGCTGCGGCGCCGAAGCGGCCCGAACCGTCCGCGACGCCGCGGTGGCGGCCGGCGCACCGGGCGACTGCATCCAATGGATCGATAGCCCCACCCGCGCCGCGAATCAGGCGCTGATGCGTCACCCGGGTATCTCCGTCGTCCTCGCAACCGGTAGCAACGAGACGGTCGCAGCCGCCTATAGCTCTGGTAAGCCGGCAATCGGCGTCGGCGCCGGGAACGTACCTGCCGTTATCTCGGCTGACGCCAACCTCAAGCGTGCCGCCAACGACGTCCTTCTGTCGGTCACGTTTGACAACGGCACGGCCTGCTCGGCCGAACAGGTGCTCATCGTCGAGGCCTCTCGGTACGACGAGACGCTGAGTGAGCTACAGCAGCTACACGCGCACCTTGCTACCCCAGACCAAAAACGGGCGCTGGAACGGCTCCTGTTCGGCACGGAGGCTGGTGCCGACGACGCGCCCACGGCCCGTCGCTCGCTTCTGGCGGTTGGCAAGTCACCTGCATGGCTCGCCTCCCAGGCCGGTTTCACCGTTCCCGAGAACACCTCGGTGATCCTCGTCGAAGTGTCCGACGTGGACGCTGCCGAGCCGTTGGTCCGTGAGAAGTCCTGCCCAATCCTTGCCGTACTTCCCGCCGATACCGCTGATCAGGCCATCGGGAAGGCGCAACGGGCCCTCGACCTATGGGGTAGGGGGCACACTGCCGTCATCCACACCGCTGATCAGGATCTCGTCAATCGTTACCGCAACACGCTGAAGGCGGCCCGGATCGTCTGGAACGCTCCGGCGGCACAAGGCGCGATGGGAGACTTGTACAACGCATTCCGCCCATCGCTCACACTCGGCTGCGGTAGCTGGGGTGGCAACTCCATCGCCGACAACATCGGTGCGGTCCACCTGCTGAACATCCAGCGCACCGGGCGACGAACGAACAACATCCAATGGTTCAAGGTCCCACCGAAGATCTACTTCGAGCCGCATAGCCTGCGATACCTGGCGGACATGGCTGACGTGCACAAAGCGGTCATCGTCTCCGGCCGAACCATCGCCCGTCTCGGCTATCCCGGCAAAGTCGTCGATGTCCTCGGACGCCGCTCCGAACCCGTGGACGTGAGGTTGATCGACTACGTCGAACCTGAGCCGACCGTTGCGACAATTCGCCGCGGTGCCGAAATGATGAGGGACTTCAGACCAGACACGATCATCGCCATTGGGGGCGGCTCGTCGATGGACGCCGCCAAGCTCATGTGGCTGTTGTACGAACACCCCGACACCGACCTTGATCACGCGAAAACTCGCTTCAACGACATCCGCAAGCGCACCTACCAATTTCCGCCACTCGGCCGCGACGCTCGCTTGGTCTGCATCCCCACCACGTCGGGCAGCGGCTCAGAGGTAACGCCGTTCGCAGTGATCACCGACCCCGATTCGGGACGCAAATACCCGATCGGCGATTACGCCCTGACCCCGAGCGTCGCGATAATCGACCCCACCTTGGTGACCGAAATGCCGAAGGGCTTGGCAGCAAGTGCGGGCATGGACGCGCTCACCCACGCCACCGAGGCCTACGTATCAACATATGCCAACGACTTCACGGACGGACTGTGCATCCAAGCGATCAAGCTCCTCTTCGAGAACCTTGAAACCTCCGTGCGAAGCGGCGGCGACGTCTTCATCGCGCGCGAGAAGGTCCACAACGCCAGCACGCTAGCTGGAATGGCTCTTTCCAATGCGTTCCTGGGGATCGTGCACGCCATGTCGCATACCATCGGGGCCACGTTCAGCCTGCCCCACGGCAGCACCAACGCGATCCTGCTGCCGCATGTCATTCGCTACAACGGGCAAAGCCCGACGAAGCTCACCGGTTGGCCGAAGTATGAGAACTACCAAGCCCCGCAACGTTTTCAGGACATTGCCCGCGTCCTCGGCCTGCCATCGCGGACGCCGGAGCAAGGGGTTGAATCGTATGCGGTTGCCATCGAGCGGCTCAGAGACGCCGTCGGCATCCCGCCCTCCTTCGCCGAAATCGGCGTCGAGGAAACGTCCTTCCTTGCCGCTTTGCCGACGCAAGCGATGAACGCCTATGAGGACCAATGTGCTCCGACCAACCCGCGTGCCCCCTTACTCGACGACATGCAGCAGCTGATGCGCGATGCCTACTACTTCACTAACCAGCAGAACTCTCCAGTGGATCCGAGCATTCCTACCTCGCGGAACGGACAAGTCCGAACGACGGCAAGCGCGTCACGCTAAGGCTCGATCTACCGGAGTTTCTGGGTAGTGGTTCGGTCGTGAGTAGGTGAGATGCCCTCTCGAGCTGGGACGATTGATCTTGCTGAAGGATCACTGCGTCGAACTGAGAGGGCATCTCTGGAGTGCGTTGCGACGTGAGGTCGCACGTGGTGACTGACTGCGTCGATTGGAGGTTTGGCACTGTCGCAGACGTAGTCCGGGCCAGTGTCCAAGACTCGTCGCAGCCCGACACGCATGGCCCGGTAAGGGCTGGGTGCGAAGCTGTCAATACAAAACTGACGGAGATGGTTGACACCCGGGTTTGATGATCATAGGGAGATCCGGGTAAGTGAACCCCAGTTGGACCGCGAGGTGCGTCGGCGCCTCGCGGTCCTGCGTCATGTGGAGGAAGTCAGCGGGAACGTCGCGATGACGTGCCGGTACTACGGGATCAGTCGGCCGACGTACTACAAGTGGCTACACCGCTACGAGACCGAGGGCGTCGACGGGCTACACGACCGATCAGAGCGACCGCGAACCAGTCCGGATGCCACCCGCGGAAGTGCTGGAAAAGATCGTCCACCTGCGGCAGCACTACCACTCCGGGCCCGGCAAGATCGCCATGTACCTGACCGAAACCGGGAAACTTCAGGAACAGTTTCGTCGCCCACAATCGATCTGTGCATCGAGCCCGCCAGGCTCATGCCCGATCGCGCAGACTGCGTATGATCACCGCCGCAGGCGAGAAAAGAGCCAGAGCTGCTGTCATTCGGCGCGAGCTACCGGAATCTGCGCCTGGCGTTGCACCACCGCGGCCAGAACCCGCCGAAACACCGAGGCACCGCCACCGCCGGCGGTCACTTGGCGTTGACACCGTCGCACTGAGACCGTGGGCATACGCCGGGGATTCGGCTCGACGACGCCCAACTCGCACAGCGCGATCCCAGCCGGCCGTAAGCGGCGCGGTGACAACGAAGCCCCTACCGCGAACTCCCGGCCATCGCCTGCTGCCGGGCATCAGTGGCGGGACTGACCATCGCACGATGCCCTTGTGCACCCCAGACGGAGGGTCATACGTACATGAACCGTGTCGTGGGGCACTCACATACGCCTACCATGTGACCCATGACACATCTCTTTCCGTTCGCGTAGGGGAGGTCTGCGAATGCAGCGGATGGTGTGGGAAACCTGACCATTCGCCTTCTCGAGGTGCTACCGCGCCCATTCGCGCTTCCCGGACGGCGAATACATCCTGGCGCTGAAAGGAGCCACCGCAATGGATCTTTCTACCGCTCCCCTTCTCACAGCAGGCCAACGGCAGCCCGTGGACAGCGACCACGAGCCGGTCGAGCTAGCCTCGCCCACCTACCTCAAGCAAACAGTCACTCCGGCCGTCGCCAAGTTCGATGAGAGCCACATTGTCCGTGGCTACGACTGACTGACCCGGCTACGGCATGGTCTATAACGCGTCGAGGCAAATTAGGAGGTGGAAGTGTCCCGGAAGCACATGCCGAAGACAACCTACTGATCGGGAACTCAAAGGTGTGATCTTCGGTGGCCTGACATGATCGCTGGTGTGCGGGACGCGCGGAGGTTGTCGGCTGGGCGCAGGAGGATTTGCAGCGCAGAGTGGTCGCAGTGGTTCATGCTGGGATGACTCAGGCCGCGTTCGGGCTGACCGGTCTGGTGTGGCCCAGCAAGGCCGTGGCCGAGCTGATCCGGGTGCGGCACGGCATCGTTGCTGCCTGCGCGCTGTTGGCAAGTACCTGCGCCCTTGGGGCCTGTCGCCGCAGAAGCCGATTCGCAGGGCCTACGAGCAGGATTCCGAGGTCGTGCGTCGATGGTTCGACGAGGGCTGCCCGGCCATCGCCTCCCGCACCCGCGCCACCGACCCCACTCCGATCGGGCGCCGCTCTCGTTCGCCTGTTTCAGCGGTCGAACCGGCCGCTCTTCACCGCGTCGATGAACATCTGCCACTGTCGACCGGTCGCCGTGAAGCACCCAGCGGCGCGGTTCTCGGTGTCGCGCACCGCGGCGTCATCGCCGACGCGGCCGACCTCCACGCAGTTGTGGTTTCCGCTATGGCTCGACTTCCTCCACGTGCTGTCGGTCACGGGGTCACCTTCGGTCTGGTGTCGACACTCGGCGGCGAGCTCCGGCAGGACGGTGCAGGCCTCGTCGCCCTCGCACGCCAACTGCCATAGCCGGTCCGCGAGTCGCAACCACCGACAACGTACGCGGTGAGCACGCCAAACAAGTGTTGGAGACGGCCATTCCACAGGAAGGCCGGATTCAACGCCATCGACCGTGCCCTAAGCGAACGAGCCGAACAGCTCTCGCCACCCTTTCTGGCCGCACCTCGCCTGCGCACCGTGGTTCTTGCTGACGCAGTCGCGTTCGCACATGCTTGACAGCTCGACCGGTGAACGACCGGGCTCAGGCTTCGTCCTCGATCGACATGCGTCGGAACGCAGTGGTGGACGTATAGCTCTTGGCCGGACCAACGACTGTCCACACCTGCCACCAGACATCCGGGCCGTGGATGACGAACTCGCCCAGGTAACGATCATCGCGGCAGGGATGGCGGACCGACCACCGGCCGTGGCGCAGATCGAGATCGTGGAAGAAGCCGCCGTGGTCGAAATGCACGTCGGCCAGCCCCGGGCCACGCACCCGGAAATGAAGGACCCGTGTCGCCGGTCCCCGGTGCTCCCCCATGACCAGCGTTCCACGCTCCTGGTAGACGAGCGCGTCGTCGTCAGGGGTGAAACACGCAACGCCGGTGAACACAGCCATACCCGCACCGGCGGAATCGACGATCTTCCGGTCCAGCTCCCACCGTCCGGCGAAGTAAGCGACGAGGTCGGTGACCCGGAAGTCGGTTGCGGTGCGCACGGAGTCCACATGTGCATTCTGCCGCACCAGGCGCCGAGATCAACTCTATCCGCCGAACACGGTCGAGGTAACCGCGACGTCGCCACCCGGGTGAGGCGCAATTTCGCGAGAAATTGACGTCCACCCGGGTGAACGCAGGGCTTCCGCACTCCCGGCCGGGATCGGCAGGAGCAGCGGGCGACCGTCGTCGCTCTGGCGCGCCTAGTCACCGTCGTCCGCTACCACCACCTTGACGCCGAGATCCGCACGCAGGTCCGTGGCGGTTTCATCGTGTTGTGTGACCGGTGCGTGGCGTCGTCGTGGGTCCACGCAGGAGCCAAGAACTGACACGAACAATGGAGCTGCCAGGAATTTGACTACCGGCTTTGACCATCCATCGGTAGACCTATGTGACAATCGGTTGAATATGGCTCACTCGTGCTCGGCGGGACTTCGGTCATTCCGCTGATCGTTCAGGAGCACTCTGCTCAACGCATCATCGACGCTCAGCCACCGGTGTTCATCGCCGGATGCAATGATGGCATAGGTGTCGTTCAAGAATCGTGCCAGCACATCAGCCCTCGTTTCGAAGACGCCCTGTACCGACGGGGCGGTCAGCGCGATCACCACGAGCTCAGGGTTGTCAGGTCGAGGGCTGATGCGCACGTTGCCTTCCCCGCTGCGGCTTACCAGCCCGGCGGAGAGGAGGTCGCGGGCGATCGTCCAGTGAGCTCGGCTGTTCCGGCCGGGATTGAAGGTCATGCCCACCGCGTACGGATCGCGCGTTTCGTACCGCAGTTCAAGTTGGATCGGCGTGCTCACCACTGGTGGGGTCGCCAGGTCGAAGACCGTGGCGAAGCGGATGATCAGCCTGTGGTTCCTAACCATCAGATGCACTCCTGAAGCATCGAATCCCCCATCAAACGCAGCATGGTTCCCCGCAACCACATCTGCTTCACCGCATCGTCAGCTTCACGCGCGCTACCAGGCACCGCGCTCGTCAAGACCGGCGAACCAACAGGACAACAATATTTCCCGACTTCCGGTCACGACGACATTCGCGCTCCGCAGGGGAGTCCCGGGCAGCGAGCATGCCCGGATGAACATCCTCGATTCCCCGAAGCATCGTCGCTCTTCTGGACAGCCGAAAACGCAGAGTTCAACGAGAAGCACTCCCCGCAAGCTGATATAGGCCCACATTGGCTCACTTCCGCCCCCAGCGCAGCTGAAGCGAACAGCAGGAGAAGTAGCAGCGATACCCATCAGGGTCAGCAAAGAACCCCGTGAGAAGCCGGGCCGCCGAAGGTAATCGGGGCCCATCGGGCCCGTCGACCGTTTGCGGTGGTTATCCGACTACTCGACGAGCTAGCAAACGACACCGGGCAGCGAGCTCAACGCCCACACCTGCCGCGCCGTGTTGAAGCTGCGCCAGCGCCAGACCTTTCCCCTATGACTGCCAGGACAGTTTGGGCACGACGACGTCTGCCAGACTCAGAGCTGTGACGACAACCCGGACGTTCTCGATCGCTTTCCCTCTACCGTGTCGCGACTGCGCTGGCTATCCCAGTACATGACGATGTCGCCGACCTCCACGCCTGGACTGAGCCAACAATACTCGACCGTCGATACGTAAAGGTGCCACCATTCTCAAGCCATACACGATGAATCCCCGAAGACAGGAACTGCGCATGATCGCCAGGGACGGCGGCACCTCCGTGCTTCACCGCCGTTGTGGTGCGGAGCCGGCCTGGTAGCTCGATGACGAACTGCTGTGCCAGAGCGAATCGTGCGGAGCGCTCGTCTGTGTGGCCGGAGCGGTACGGGAACTGGTTCGACGGGGCCTTGCTCACCCCGCTCCCGGCCGGGGGTGGCCGCGTCCCCGCGTTCACCGCCATGACGAGGACGACACTTGCCTGCGTCCGCACCCATACATCACTCCTGTTCCGGATGAACGGGTGTTTTGGCGCCCGGTGGGATCCTGCTGGCTAATTCGGCGCGGTGTTGGGGCTGTTTGGGAAGGTGCGGGCGTGAAGTGAACGGACCGTTCGTGTCGTCTACGAGCCTGTTGCGTTTTCCGGTTTGTCCGGATGGGATCATGGTGGGGTGGCGAAGGGGTTTCGGCGGGTTGATCGTGATCAGCAGTTTCTGCTTCCGGTGGATATGCGGGAGTGGTTGCCTGCGGGTCATCTGGCGTGGTTTGTGCTGGATGTTGTCGGCGAGTTGGATGCGCGGGCCCGGCTGGAGCGGGAACGCGCCCGTCGCCAGGGCGAGATCGACGCCTACAACGCCGCGGTCGCCGCCGCGCTGGCGGAAGGCCGCCCACGGCCGCTGGGGCGGCGGGTCAGTGATCCCGAGGGCGGCAAACGGATGAAGAAAGCCCGCGCGGCGCTGGAGGCCGCACTCGCCGCAGCAGAGGCCACCAGCGAGAACAACCGGACCACAACCAGCAACAACGGCAGCAACAACGGCGGTAAGAAAGAGGACACGCCGCCGCAGCGCAACGTCACCGATCCCGACAGCAGGATCATGCCTACCCGGCGGGGCTGGATCCAGGGGTTCAATGCCCAGTTCGCGGTCTCAGCCGACCATGTCATCACCACGCTGGGACTGAGCGACAATCCCGCTGATACCGGCGAGTTCGCGGACATGCTCACCCGCACTCAGGCCACCGCCGAGTGGCTCAACACCCACCGTGACACCCCTGAGGACATCGGCACGGCCCTGTTCGACGCGGGCTACTTCAGCGACGACAACCTCACCCATCCCGGGCCGGACCGGCTGATCGCGCCAGGGAAATCCCGTCATATCCAGCGCGAGGCCGCCACCAATCCCGCCAGCGGCCCACCCCCTGAGGGCGCCACCCCCGTCGAGGCCATGCGTCACCGGCTGCGCACCCCCGAGGCAGCGACGCTCTACAAGAAACGCGGCGCCACCGTCGAACCTGTGAACGGCCTCATCAAAGACCGCCACCGACTCCGGCGGTTCAGCCTGCGCGGCCTGGCCGCTTGCCTCGGCGAACTCAACCTCACCGCCGCAACCCACAACCTCCGCCGCCTGTTCACCACCCTCCACACCACCACAACCTGAACAGGGGGTGGGCCTCCGGCCCACCCCCTGTTCAGCAACCACAACACCCAAAACCAAAACCGCAACAGGCTCCTACCGAAGCGAACAGGCCGTTCACCGCACACCAACAGCCCCGGGCTCACATCGGATGAACGGAGCGAACGGACCGTTCGTGTCGGTTATGAGCTTGTTGCGTTTTCGGCGAAAACGGCTGAACCGAAGTACCAAATCAGTCTCGATCGCCGCCGTTTGTCCGCCAGTGGCCATCTCAGCCGTGATCGATCGATCACGGTCCGTGGTGGGCGTAATTTTGCAACAGGCTCCTACCGAAGCGAACAGGCCGTTCACCGCACACCAACAGCCCCGGGCTCACATCGGATGAACGGAGCGAACGGACCGTTCGTGTCGGTTATCGAGGTGAACAGGCCGTTCACCGCACACCGGTTGGCGAGGTAGAACCGGACCACTCCCGCAGTGACACCAGCCCCAGCCCCTCGCGGAATTAGCCAGCAGGGTCTGGTGGAATCCGTCCGCCTGTGGGAGTTCTGGCTGTGCCAAGTCTGCGGCCTCTCGCTCGGCGAGGTGGCGCATGTGCTGGTCGACGCCGCTGGTCGTGTTCTCTCCGATGCCGCACTTCATCGAAAGTGCCTGCGCCAGGCCCTGACGCGGGTTCCTCACTTGCGGGAGGCGTGCCAATACGTCCAACTGCGGGTGCGCCGCGATGACATCGAGGCCGATGGCGGACCGCTGGCCCACACCTGCGAGGCGTGTCCGTCGAGCAACGTCGACGCAGTGCGGGAGCACCCGCCTGTATGCGGGAACTGGAGTGTTGGTGAGCGGTTGGCGGCGCTGCGAACGGCACTTGAGGCTGGGCGCGGAACACGAGCGATGTCGTCTAGCCGTGCAAGTTCCTGATCTTCATTCTTGCTAAGTAGCGGGCAGTATGGACGGCATCGATCGGGGCCGGCCCGGGCAGGCGCATTCGGCGAGGCCATCCCGCAATTGGGGTGCTCCGCAGGTGGCGGCCGCGCGTTGCGCGCGGCTCAGACCGGTTGCCAGGAACGCCCCGATGTTCTTCGTCCGAGCCCCGAAACCCGGATGAAGCCGGCAGGCGAATGCGTCCGAGCACACATCGGGCTTCGGTGCACCCACCAGCCGAGAGTGCAATAATGCACTATGCCATGAATCATGCAACAAACATGCGCAGCCGGCGTATGGCGGCGACCGCTGCGCAGGTGACCTCCCACGCCCGCAGGCTGACCGCGGAACGCGGTCTGTCCGGGTTCACCGTCGAAGAGGTCTGCGAACAGGTCGACATCTCCCGCCGCACCTTCTTCAACTACTTCGCCTCAAAGGACGACGCCGTCCTCGGAGTTCCAGCACGCGGCGATGACGACGCGCTCAAGGCCGGGTTCGTGGCGAGCGGTGACCCGGCGAGCACCGGGCTCTCCCCGACCCTGCTCGAAGACCTCGCCGAGTTGGCGGTGCAGCGCTGGGAACGCTCGGACATCACAGCCGAGAGCATCCGCGACGTCCTCACCGCGTTCGAACGCGAGCCCCGGCTCTTCACCCGGATCGTCGAGAAGTTGCTGCGCGACGAGCAATCCGACGTGGAACTCGTCGAGCAGCGCGAAGGCCTCGCCGTAGGCGATCTTCGCGCCGCCGCCGCCGTGCAGCTCATCCGCGCGCTCACCGGGGCGACCGCGCGGGAATTCCTCACCAGGACGAACACCGACACCTTCGCGGAGATCCTCGCCCGCCGGCTCGCCGCCGCCCGCGACCTCTTCGCACCGAATCCCGACCCCGAACGGAAATCATGACGGCCACCGCTCCCGCCCCTCTCCTGCTGACGCAGCGGCGGATTTGGATCATCTTCAGCGCGCTCATCGCGGGCATGCTGCTCTCGAGCCTCGATCAGACGATCGTCGCGACCGCCATGCCGACGATCGTCGGCGACCTCGGCGGCGTCGAGCACCAGGTGTGGATCACGACCGCCTACCTCCTCGCGACCACGATCGTCATGCCGATCTACGGCAAGTTCGGCGACGTCCTCGGCCGGCGCCGGCTGTTCCTCATCGCGATCGCGCTGTTCACGCTCGCCTCGGTGGGCTGCGCGTTCGCCACCGACTTCTGGGCGTTCGTGGTGTTCCGGGCCATGCAGGGCTTGGGCGGCGGCGGGCTCATGATCCTGTCGCAGGCGATCATCGCCGACATCGTCCCGGCCAACGAGCGCGGCAAGTACCTCGGCCCGCTCGGCGGCATCTTCGGCCTGTCGGCCATCGGCGGTCCCCTGCTCGGCGGGTTCTTCGTCGACCACCTCACCTGGCAGTGGGCGTTCTACATCAACATCCCGGTCGGCATCGCCGCATTCGTCATCGCGCTCGTGGCGCTGACCCTGCCGAACAAGAAGGCGACCCAGCCGATCGACGTCCTCGGCGTCGTGTTCCTCTCGATCGCCACGACCTGCCTCATCTTGTTCACCGATTTCGGCGGTGACAAGGCGCACGGCTGGGGCGCGATCGAGACGTGGGCCTGGGGCTTCGGCCTGCTCGCGGCGACGGTCGCCTTCGTCATCACCGAGGCGCGCGCCGCGGACCCGGTCATCCCGCTGAGCCTGTTCCGCAACCCGATCTTCGTGAACGCCACCGCGATCGGCCTCGCGCTGGGCCTGGGCATGTTCGCCGCCATCGGGTTCGTGCCGACGTTCCTGCAGATGTCGTCGGGGACTTCGGCGGCCACCTCCGGGCTGCTGCTCCTGCCGATGATGGTGGGCCTCATCGGCACGTCGATCGCCTCGGGCGCCGCGATCACCAAGACCGGCCGGTACCGGGTCTTCCCGATCCTCGGCACGATCATCACCGCCGCCGCCATGGTCATGATGACGACGCTCGCCGCCGACACCCCGATCTGGCTGATCTGCGTCTACCTGTTCGTCTTCGGCGCCGGCCTCGGACTCATCATGCAGGTGGTCGTGCTGGTCGTGCAGAACGCGGTTCCCGCCGCCATGATCGGCACCGCGACGAGCACCAACAACTACTTCCGCGAGGTCGGTGCCGCGCTCGGCACCGCGGTGTTCGGCACGATCTTCACGACCCGCCTCACCGAGAACCTCACCGGCGTCTTCACCGCGTCCGGTGCCTCGACGTCGGACGCCTCGACCGCCACCGCGACGCTCGATCCCCAGAAGCTGAGCCAGCTTCGAGCACCGGTGCGCGACGGCGTGGTCACGGCCTACGCCGATGCCCTCGCGCCCGTCTTCTGGTACCTCCTGCCGTTCATCGGCATCGCCTTCGTCCTCGCCCTGGTCCTGAAGCAGATCCCGCTCTCGGACGTCGCCGGGCTCGTCGCCCGCGGCGAAGCGATCGGCGGCGAGGAGGCAGAGCGGCTGGAAGCCGAGCTGCGCACGGGGAAGGCACCGGAGGCCGACTCGGCAGGCGTCGCCGCGCCGCAGCGGACCACCAGGGGGCAGCACGAGGAACCGGTCGGCTGAGCCGCCTGCCGGCTCAGCCCGCGAGTACTGCCGACGCCGTTTCGGGACTCGGCAGTACTCGCAGGCGTCTCCTAGTCCAGGAGGTCCTCGATCGTGATCGGGATGTGGCGGACCCGGACGCCCGTGGCGTTGTAGATGGCGTTGGCGACGGCCGCTGCCATGCCGACCGTGCCGATCTCGCCCAGTCCCTTCGCGCCGACGGCGTTGTGCAGCGTGTCCGGGTACTTCACGAAGTGGACGTCGACATCGGGGATGTCCGCGTTCACCGGGACCAGGTAGCCGGCGAAGTCGGCGTTGGCCAGCCGACCGCTCTCCTCGATCTCCAGGGCCTCGTGCAGCGCGGCCGACACGCCCCAGATCATCCCGCCGATGGCCTGGCTGCGAGCCGCCTTCTCGTTGATGATCCGGCCGCAGTCGAACACGCCGAGCATCCGCGACAGCCTGGTCTCGCGCGTCCACTTGTGCACGCGGACCTCGCAGAACTGGGCGCCGAAGGAGCTGAACGAGTGCTTCGTCAGCTCCTCGCCGGGCGCCGAGGAACCGGTCGCGGAGATCGACGAGCGGCCCACCGCCCGCAGCACCTCGCCGAACGTCATCGCCCGGCCGTCTTCGGCCAGCACCCGCCCGTCCTCGTAGGAGAGCTCCGCGCCCTCGAACGGTGCGCCCGGTGACGACGTCAGCGCGAGCAGCGCGTCGATCACCTCGGTGGCGGCGATCATGACGGCCGAACCCGCGCTCGCCGTACCCGTCGACCCGCCGGACATGCCACCGGAGGGCAACGCCGAGTCGCCCAGCTTCGGCGTGATCCGGTCCGCCGGGATGGCCAGCGATTCCGCACCCACCAGGGCGAGCACGGTCAGCAGGCCGGTCCCCGGGTCCGCACCGCTGGTCGCCACCACGGCCGTGTCGTCTTCGCGCAGGGTGATCTCGACAGTGGCGGGGAACCGCAGGGCCGGGAACATGGCGGTGGCCACACCCATGCCCACGAGCCAGTCGCCGTCGGCGCGACCGCGCGGCGAGCGGTTCGCCCAGCCGAACCGCTCCGCGCCGACCTGGAAGCACTCGTCGAGGTGCTTGCTGGACCACTGCAGGTCCTTGCCGGGCGGCGCGAGCGAGTTGTTCCGCAGGCGCAGCTCGATCGGGTCCATGTTCAGCGCGACCGCCAGTTCGTCGATCGCGCTCTCCAACGCGAAGGACCCGGGTGCCTCCCCCGGCGCCCGCATGTACGTGGTCGGCGGGATGTTCAGCGGCACGATCTTCTGGCTGATCGACAGGTTCTGGGTGGCGTACCACTCCCGCGAGGTGCCGTGCGAGGTCGGCTCCACGAAGGACCGGTCCGCCGGCGTGCTGCACCACGAGTCGTGGCGCAGCGCGATCAGCGTGCCGTCGGCATCCGCGCCGAGGGAGATCTTCTGCACCGTCGCGGCGCGGGTAGCCGTCGCGGTGAAGACCTGCTCCCTGGTGAGCGCGGCCTTGACCGGCCGGCCGAGGGCCTTGGCCACGGCTGCCGCCAGGAACGCCGGTGCGGAGGTGCGGGCCTTGCCCCCGAAAGCCCCGCCCACGAAGGGGTTCAGCGCGCGGACCGACGAGCCCTCCAGGCCCAGCGCGGCGGCCAGTTCGCCCGCCTGCAGGTGGGAGCCCTGGTTTCCGCTGTAGATGGTCAGGCCGCCGGAATCCCACACCGCGACCGCGGAGTGCGGCTCCATCGCGGCGTGGTTCTGGGTCGCGGTGCTGTAGGTGGCCTCGACGACCACCGGGCTCGCACCCAGAGCGTCCTCAATGGACTCAACGTCGTCCGCGAGGACCGTGATGTCCTCGTTGGAGGGTGCAGGTTCGGCCGAAGCCAGGCCGTCCTGCAGCGAGGTCAGCGCAGGACGGGCGTGGTAGGTGACCTCGATGAGCAGCGCCGCGTCCCTGGCCTGCTCGAAGGTCCCGGCCACCACGAAGCCGATCGGCTGGCCGTAGTAGGTGACCTCCCGGTCCTGCAGCGGAACCCAGGTTTCGCCGAAGACCGGGGAGCTCGGCTTGCGCAGTTCCAGCGGGTCGAACGGCGTGTACACGCCGAGCACGCCGGGAGCGCTCTTCGCAGCCGTGACGTCCATGGCCTCGATCTCGCCGTGCGCGATCGTGCTGAGCACGACGTACCCGTACACCATGCCGGGGAAGTTGTTGTCCGCCCCATACTTGGCCTGGCCGGTGACTTTCAGCGGGCCGTCCAGCCGACTGGTCACAGGCGGCTCCCTTCGGTCAGTTCGAGCAGTGCGCGGACGACGGTCCGCTTCAGCAAGGACACCTTGAAACCGTTCCCGGACAACGGCCGAGCACCGTCGGCCGCCATGGATGCCGCGTCCTCGAAGGACGCCAGGGTCGCGGGTGCACCGCGCAGGGCATCCTCGACCGCGGGCAGCCGCCAAGGCACGGTCGCCACGCCGCCGGCCGCCACCCGGGCGTCGACGATGCGGGAGTCCTGGACGTCCAGCGCGACCGCGGCGGAGCACAGCGCGAATTCGTAGGACTGCCGGTCCCGCACCTTGACGTAGGTGGAACGCGCCGCCCAGTCCAGCCGCGGCACCAGGACCTCACCGATCAGTTCGCCGGGGCGCAGATCGGTTTCCACCTCGGGCGTTTCCCCCGGCAGGCGGTAGAAGTCGGCCAGCTTGACCGTGCGGCCCCCGGTGGCGCTGACCAGCCGGAGCTCCGCATCGAGCGCGACCAGCGCGACCGCCAGGTCGCTGGCGTGCGTCGCCACGCACGAGTCGCTGGTGCCCAGCACGGCGTGCATCCGGTTCGCCCCCGAGATCGCGGGGCAGCCGCTGCCGGGTTCCCGGCGGTTACAGGGCGTGGCGATGTCGCGGAAGTACGTGCAGCGGGTGCGCTGCAGCAGGTTCCCGCCGATGCTGGCCATGTTCCGCAACTGCTGGGAAGCGCTCTGCAGCAGGGCGCGGGAGATCGCCGGGTACACACCAGCGTGCTCGGCGACGTCGCTCATCCGCTCCAACGCGCCGATCCGCAACCCGTCGCTCGTGTCGATGCCGCGCAGCGGCAATTCGTTGATGTCCAGGACTTGTTGCGGCGTGAGGACGTTGAGCTTCATCAGGTCAACGAGGGTGGTCCCGCCGGCCAGGAACGTGCCGGGTGAAGCGAGCGCGGCTTCGACGGTCGGCGGTGCCGTGAGTTCAAAGGGACGCATCAGCCTGCCTCGCTTGTTCGACTGCCGCGACGATGTTCGGGTAGGCCGCGCAGCGGCAGATGTTGCCGGACATGAACTCGCGGACGTCCTCGATGCCCTGCTCGACCGCGGCTACGGCCGACATGACCTGCCCGGACGTGCAGAACCCGCACTGCAGGGCGTCCTGGTCGACGAACGCCTGCTGGATCGGGTGCAGCCGATCCCCGTCGGACAGGCCCTCCACCGTGGTCACCGGCCGCTTCACGGTGGCGGCCAGGGTGAGGCACGAAAGCACGGGCCTGCCGTCGACGTGCACGGTGCAGGCTCCGCACTGCCCCCGGTCGCAGCCCTTCTTCGGGCCGGTGACGCCGAGGTGTTCCCGCAAGGCGTCCAGCAGCGTCACGCCGGGATCGACGGTCAGCTGTTCCGTCCTGCCATTGATTTCGAGTGAGATGTCCACTGGATCTCTTTCCCGCAGATCGCCCGGATGGGACGAGTATGGCGACGTGGGTTGTCGTGGTGGGAACTGCGCCGATACCATCACTGAACCGGATAATAATCCGGTTCGGTTCTCGGAAACCACGCTAGCGGATTCTTATCCGCTCTGCAACGAGAGCGCTCGCCCGAAGGTTGCCCCAGGTCGAGCGCGGTCGGTGCATTACATTCCGGGGAGGACGCGGCAGCCAACCGGGAGGGACGATGACGACGGGCGCGGTAAGTCCCCGACGCGCGGACACCCGGCGCAACCACGAGCGCATCCTCACCGCGGCGGCGAAGTCGCTGGCCGGCTCGGGCGAGATCTCGTTCAACGCCATCGCGAAGCAGGCCGGCGTGGGCGTCGGCACGGTGTACCGGCACTTCCCCGCTCCCGAAGCGCTCATCCTGGCGGTCTACCAGCGCGAATTCCGGCACCTCGTCGACGTCGTGCCGCCCCTGCTCGAGCAGCACTCCCCGCAACAGGCGTTCCAGATCTGGGTCACCGACCACCTGACGCACTACATGATGACGAAGCGAGGCCTGGCCAGGGCCCTCGGCGCCGCCAGGTCGTCGCACGGCGAACTGCCCGCCACCGCCCACGAGGCGATGGTCGGCGCGGTCGCCATGCTGCTGGATGCCAACGTCGAGGCCGGAACCGTCCGCGCCGACCTGGATCCGGAAACGGTCCTGCGCGGGCTGGGCGGCCTGTTCTACCTCGAACCGAGCGGCGACTGGCAGGGCCCGACCGCCAGGCTCATCGACCTGCTGTGGCGAGGTATGTGCACGGGCGAAGGCCACCCGGGAAGCTGACCGCGGGCGCCCTCTCACCTCCCGGACGCGGCTTGCGATGATCGAGCCATGACTGGAGGAACCGGACGCGACGCCGCCCCGAGCGGCCGCACTGCGTGGGACGGCGACGACTACCAGCGGCACTTCGACGGACTGGCGGCTTCCGGGGCGGACGTGCACGGCGAAGCCGACTTCGTCCGCTCCTACTCCCCAGCGAACGTCCTCGACGCCGGCTGCGGAACCGGCCGCGTGGCCATCGAACTGGCCCGGCGCGGCATCGAGGTCCTCGGAGCCGACCTCGACAGCTCGATGCTGGCCACCGCCCGGCAGCTGGCCCCGGGAATCCCGTGGACCCAGGCCAATCTTGCCGAACTCGACCTCGGCCGGACCTTCGACGTGGTCGTGATGGCCGGCAACGTGCCGCTGTTCACCCCGGTCGGCACCCAGGAGGCACTCGTGGCGGGCGTGGCCCGCCACGTGCGCCCCGGGGGAAGGCTCATCGCCGGCTTCAGCCTCGACCGCGGCTACCGGATCACCGACTACGACGCGCACGCCGCAGCGGCCGGGCTCACGCTGACCGACCGGTTCGCCACTTGGGAACGAGCCCCCTTCACCGACGGCGACTACGCGGTATCGGTCCACACCCGCTGACCACCGCAGGTTCCGCCGCGGTCGCAACGAGCCGCACCGCACTGTGGCGCACCGGCACCGGGCTCGTCGACACTCGGGGCATGCACCTGCTGCTGCTCGCCGACACGCACGTCCCGAAACGCGCCAAAGCCCTGCCGGATAAGGTCTGGGACGCGGTGTCAGCCGCCGGCATCGTCATCCACGCCGGCGACTGGGTCGATGTCGCGCTGCTGGACGAGCTGGAGGCGCGCAGCGCGCGGACGATCGGGGTGTACGGCAACAACGACGGTCCAGAACTGCGGAACCGGCTTCCCGAGATCGCCCGCGCCGAGCTGGACGGGGTCCGGCTCGCGGTGATCCACGAGACCGGCCCCGCTCAGGGACGGGAGGCCAGGTGCGACCGGTGGTTCCCGGACACCGACGTGCTCGTGTTCGGGCACAGCCACATCCCGTGGGACACCACCACGCCCGGCGGTCTCCGACTGCTCAACCCCGGTTCGCCCACCGATCGCCGCCGCCAGCCGCACTGCACGTACCTGACCGCTGAGCTCTCCGGCGAGCAGATCGGAAACGTCGTGCTCCACCGCCTACCGCCGCGCCCCGGTTGAACCCGACGCTCAAACCTCGCTTGTTGCGGTACGCACCCCTTAAACCGCGCAGGAAGGTGGTCGAGACTACCGGCACCTCAGCTGCCACGCCCGGCATCCGGTCGACGCGGCGATCAGCCGGTCGATGCCACTGCGATGTCGTCGAATGTGCCGCAATTTCAATTGCAAATCGAAGATCCGATTTCCATTGAAATTGCGGAAGTTATCCACAGGCGTCGGCGTGTCGTGGTGCGACACGCCGACGAACCGCAATTTCCATTGAAATTGCGGAGTGGTCAGACGCCGAACACGGGTGGCGCGGTCTTGGGCATGTCCTCGAGCCAGATGTCGTGCTGCTCTTTGAGCCACCCGGGGACGCTCGTGATCCTGGTCCTCGCTGCCTTGGCCGCGCTGACCGGCCGCGCGCGGGCGGGGAGCTCACGGTGCCCCCGTTCATGAACAGGACCTTCTTGTCGAGCATGAACAGGCGCTCGAAGGCGGCGGCAGCGCGGCCGGTAGCGGGGTGGCCGGGGTGCCCCCAGCCGGGGAAGCCAGTGCCAGCCCGGAAAGTCCGGCGACCGCCGCACCGGTTCCGGCGAATCGGAGGAAACCTCGCCGGGAGAGGTCCGGCGCGATCTTGCTGTCTCTTCTCGACACTGCCGTATCCCTTCTGATCGACGCGAACCGTTCAGCGGGAATCGGCCGTAAACCGTCGTTCCAGCGGGAGATGACCACGGAGGCGACGACGTTGCAGAAGGTGCAGGTGGCGACGGCCATCGACATCACCGGTAGACGCCGAAGAGGATCGCGACGCCTTCGATCGGGAGGTACCCGGTGGCGGTCACCGTCGAGGCGAACACCACGAAGGTGCCACCGGAGACCGTGGCCGCGCCCTTGGAGGTCAGCAGCATGATCAGCAGCAGGCCGAGCTGCTGTTCGAGACCCTTCGGCACGCCGTAGGCGTTGGCCAGGAACAGCGTGCAAGGCGCCATGTAGATCGAGGTGCCGACCCGTCATATGCAACCCTGCGATGACGACGTTGGCGAGGAACATCGCGATCCGCCGCGCGACCGAAGTGGAGGTGCACGGCGTTGTCCGGTTGCTGTCCGCCCGCGAGAGCGGGCGATGCCCTTCCCGACCGGATCGTCCCCGGGCACGGGCTCGACGAAGGACCGCTCGTCAAGCTCCCCGGCGGCACGTTCCGCATGGGCACGGACGATCCCGACCGTATCCCGGAGGACCGGGAAGGCCCAGTACATCCCGTCACCGTCGCGCCATTCGCGATCGACGTGCACTGCGTGTCCAACGCTCGCTTCGCCGCGTTCGTCGACACCACGGGCTACCACACGGACGCCGAACGCTTCGGCTGGAGCTACGTGTTCGCGAAGTTCCTCCCCGGGCGCATCCGCGGGGCTTCGCCGCGCCCGGACCAGACACCGTGGTGGTGTGCGGTGCAAGGTGCGTTCTGGCGATGCCCGGAGGGACCGGGCAGCGACGTCGAGGACCGCTGGAACCACCCCGTCGTGCACGTGTCCTGGCACGATGCCGCCGCCTACTGCGCCTGGGCCGGACGGCGGCTGCCGACGGAAGCCGAATGGGAGTACGCGGCCCGCGGTGACCTCGACCAGGCCCGCTACCCCTGGGGTGACGAACTGACCCCGAACGGGGAACACCGGTGCAACATCTGGCAAGGCCGGTTCCCCGTGCACAACAGCGGGGAGGACGGGCACCTCGGCACCGCCCCCGTCGACGCATACCAGCCGAACGGCTTCGGGTTGCACAACGTGTCCGGCAACGTGTGGGAATGGTGCGCCGACTGGTTCGACCCGGGCGAGCAGAGCCGGTCCCTGCACGGCGGTTCGTACCTGTGCCACGACTCCTACTGCAACCGCTACAGGGTCGCCGCACGCACCGCGAACACGCCGGACAGTTCCAGCGGCAACACCGGATTCCGCACAGCGGCCGACGTGTGAGCTTGATTCGACGGGCGCCGCGACCGGTGCTCGGCGCCGGGCCGAGCGCCACGGTTGAACCGGTCCTGGAGCGGGTACGGCATCGGCAACGGTCTGTTCACCCCACGTGATCGGCCCGGCCGAGCACGTCCTGCCAGCGGGGAGCGGAAATGGTCAGGCCAGGCGATCGGCCAACCCTGCTCACCCTGGGAGTCGAGGAGGAGTTCCTCCTCGTGGATCCGGAGACCTTGCAGCCTGCGGGCAGCGGGGTGGCTGTTTCGCGCGTCCGGCAGGACGGCGGTGAAGGTGAGGTGCACCCCGAGTTGGCTCCCGCCCAGATCGAGGCGGCGAGCTCGGTTTGCCGCGACCTCCACGAACTGCGCCGGACGTTGATCCAGCTGCGCATGGAGCTCGCCACCGCCGCCGCCGAGCACGGCTGGCGACTGGCCGCCATCGGGGCGGCGCCGACCGGGCAGCCGGGACCACCGCCGGTCACCGACACGCCCCGATACCGGCGGATATACGCCGAGTACGGCCCGATCGTCGAGGGGCAAGGGGTGTGCGGGTGCCACGTGCACGTGGGCACTCCCGACCTGGAGTCGACGCTGCGCGCGAGCAACTGGCTGCGCCCGTGGCTGCCGGCCCTGCTGCTGGTCACCACGAATTCGCCGTTCTACCGCGGCGTCGACACCGGCTACGCGAGCTGGCGCTTCGCCCTGTGGTCCCGGTTGCCGACCGCGCGCCCGGCGCCCCACTTAACCTCGGTGGCGCACTACCGCGGCATCCTCGACTGCCTCCTGGCATCCGGAATGGTGATCGATCCTGGCATGCTCTACTGGTATGCGCGACCTTCCGCGCACGTCCCGACCCTGGAGGTTCGGGTCGCCGACGCCGCCGCGACCGTGGACGAGGCCGTGTTGCTCGCCGGGCTCACCCGTGCATCGGTGACCGCCGCGCTCGCACCGGACGAGCGGCTGCGCGGCCCCGAACACGTTGATGACCAGATGCTGTGGGCCGCGTGCTGGCGCGCCGCCCGGTACGGGCTCGAGGGAGATGCCTTGGACGCCACCACCGGTCGGCTGGTCCCCGCTTGGCAGCTTCTGACCGGTCTGGTCGAACACCTGCGCCCGGTGCTCGAAGACAACGGCGATCTCGAGTTGGTCACCCAGCTGTTGCAGACCTTGCGGGCGCGCGGCAGCGCCGCGAGCCGCCAGCGTTCGGTGTACGGCCGCCGCTTCGACATCAGGGATGTCGTCGACCACGCCGTGACCGAGACGTGCCGCACGCGAGTCTCCGAAAACAGGCCCTGACCAGTCGTTTCGACTTCGCTCCCCCGCTGGGGGCGGATCACGTGTTTTCGGCGGATCTTCCGGGTAGGTCCCTGTATATGACTCGGACAGGAGATGCCATGAGGACACCACTGCACGCCTTGGCAGAGCACGGACAGAGTCCTTGGGTCGACTACTTGTCCCGGCGGTTCGTCCGCGACGGTGACTTGGCCGGGCTCGTGGAGCGGGGATTGGCCGGCGTGACGTCGAATCCCACGATCTTCCAGGGCGCCATCGCGGAAGGCGACTACTACGACGACCAGCTTCGCAAGTTGCTGGCCACCGAGACCGACCCCAAGGAGGTCTTCCTGGCCATCGCGCGCGAGGACATCCGGTCCGCGTGCGACGTGCTCCGCCCGGTCTTCGACCGCAGCGGGGGCACCCGGGACGGATGGGTCTCCTTGGAAGTCGACCCGCAACTGGCGAATGACACGCAGGCCACCATCGACGAGGCCGCTCGCCTGCACCGGATGATCGATCGCCCGAATCTGTTCGTGAAGATCCCCGGTACGCAGGCCGGCCTGCCGGCGATCGAGGAAACGATCGCCAGCGGGATCCCGGTCAACGTGACGCTGCTGTTCTCCCTGGAGCGGCACCGCAGCGCCGCCGGGGCTTACTTGCGGGGGTTGCGGCGACTCCGCGACAACGGCGGGGACCTGCGGTCGGTCACGTCCGTGGCGTCGTTCTTCGT
This sequence comes from Saccharopolyspora pogona, assembly GCF_014697215.1. Classification (GTDB taxonomy): domain Bacteria; phylum Actinomycetota; class Actinomycetes; order Mycobacteriales; family Pseudonocardiaceae; genus Saccharopolyspora; species Saccharopolyspora hattusasensis. Next base: position 9,235,132 of record NZ_CP031142.1, on the reverse strand, counting down.
CTCGCGGGTGGATACCGAAGCCGACCGCCGGCTGGACGCGATAGGCGGGCACGACGAGATCAAGGGCACCCTCGCGATCGCGAACGCCAAACTCGCTTACCAGACCTACGAGGAGTTGTTCACCGGTGCCGACTGGGAAGAACTCGCTGCGGCCGGCGCGAGCCCGCAGCGCTGCCTCTGGGCCTCCACTTCGACCAAGAACCCGCAGTACCGCGACGTTCTCTACGTCGAAGAGCTCATCGGTCCCCAGACGGTCAACACCATGACGAGGGAGACGCTGCAGGACTTCCAGGACCACGGGCACGTCGCGAACACGCTGGAACGCGATGTGGACGAGGCCCGCCGCACCTTCGACCGGTTCGCCGCCGCTGGTGTCGACTACGACGACGTGACCGCCGTGCTGGAACGCGAAGGAGTGGACAAGTTCGCCGCCTCGTTCCGGAAGTTGTTCGACGAGATCACGCACAAACGCGACCAACTGGTGCGGACGTGAGCGCCCTCGGTCGAACTGCGCGCTAGGACGTGTTTTATAAGCGGCGACAGCCGCTTGCGGTGTGGGACTCAACTGGCACCGCCGCGGGTTCTCAGGGGTCCTTCTCGCGAGGACAGCCCCGCCGTGGTGAATTGGCATTCATGATGTCGGGGATCCCGCTGCGAGAAGGCCTCTGAGATTCCGCTACCCGCACCGCTACGCAAACCACTTTCGAAACAGGCCTTAGGAACGCCGCAGTGGCAGGTCCATGCTGGACCCACCATTGCCGTGGCGCGAAGGAGCGCGACATGTTCGACTCGGCTACTTTCGCCGCAGCTGACGCGATCCACGAGCCGTGGACCGGTCACGACACCCAGACCCTCGTGGTGGCGGCGATCGGGATCGCCATCGTGGTGCTGCTGATCGTCGCGGTGAAGATGCACGGCTTCCTCGCGCTGACCATCGGATCCCTGTTCGTCGGGATCGGGTCCGGCATCGGGCTGGGCAAGGTTGCCCTCTCGTTCGAGAAAGGCGTGGGCGACGTGCTCGGCAGCGTCGGCGTGCTGATCGTCCTCGGTGCGATGCTCGGCAAGCTGCTCGCGGACTCCGGCGGCGCCGACGAGATCGTGGACAAGATCCTGACCGGCGCACGCCACGGCCTGCCGTGGCGGATGGCGCTGATCGCCTTCATCATCGGCATCCCGATGTTCTTCGAGATCGGCCTCGTGCTGCTGATCCCCGTCATCATGCTGACGATCCGCCGGTCCAGGCTGCCCGCGATGTACCTGGCGATCCCGGCCCTCGCCGGCCTATCCGTCCTGCACGGCTTCGTTCCCCCGCATCCCGGGCCGCTGGTGGCGATCGCGAACCTGCACGCCAACGTCGGCATCACCCTGGCCATCGGCCTGCTCATCGCGGTGCCCGCCGTGATCATCGCCGGACCGCTCTACGCCGGGGTGGCGGCGCGCCTGGTGCCCATCGGCGCCCTCGGCGCGGGCGGAGACCTCATCGCGCGCGGGTCCGCAGGGTCTCCGGGCGGTGGCGAGGCGTCTGGGGCGGCATCGGCCGAGGGCGAGCGCACGCGCCGCCCGAGCTTCACCTGGACGCTCGTCACGGTCCTCACCCCCGTGGTGCTGATGCTGGTCCGCGCCGCGGCCGACGTGTGGATGAGCAAGACCGCGTGGATCTACCCGTTCCTGCAGTTCATCGGGGAACCGATGGTTGCGTTGCTGATCGCCGTGCTGCTGGCGATGGTGACGTTCGGTACCGGTGTGGGCTTCAAGCCGCGCACCCTGACGACGAAGCTCGGCGAGAGCCTGAAGCCGATCGTCGGCGCCACGATGATCGTCGGGGCCGGTGGTGGCTTCAAGCAGGTGCTCGTGGACGGCGGCGCAGGCATCGCGATCGGGAAGGTCGCCGTGGCGTTGAGCCTGTCCACGCTCGTGCTGGGCTGGCTGGTGGCTGTGATGGTGCGGCTTGCTACCGGGTCGGCCACGGTCGCAACCGTTACGGCGTCGGGCATCGTGGCCCCGTTCGCCGCCGACCTGCCGCCGACGCACCTGGCTCTGGTCGTGCTGGCCATCGGTGCCGGCTCGCTGTTCTTCTCCCACGTCAACGACGCCGGCTTCTGGCTGGTCAAGGAGTACTTCGGCATGACCATCGGGCAGACCATCAAGTCCTGGTCGGTGATGGAGACGATCATCTCCGTGGTCGGGCTCGCCCTGACGCTGCTGCTGTCGACCTTCCTCTAGCGCCCGTTGAGAGGCAACGAAATTCGGTCACGAAGCAGTCCGCCGGACTGACAGGATTCGAACCTTCTCCCCCAGCCCCGGCCAGGTCCATAAGAGACAGCCAATTGCGAAAACCTTGAAGCAGCAGGACAAACCCCGTGCAGCATCGGGTTCGCCGGTGACGGACGGGCCGTCACCCGGCGGTGGTCAGAGCCAGCCGCGGCGTTTGAAGATGACGTACAGGCCGAGGCACACGGCGGCCATGAGGACGAGGGCGAAGGGATAGCCGAGCCCCCAGTGCAGTTCGGGCATGGCATCGAAGTTCATCCCGTACACCGTGCCGATCAGGGTGGGGGCGAACAGGATCGCGGCCCAGGCGGAGATCTTCTTGATCTCCTCGTTCTGCGCGTAGCTGGCCTCGGTCATCTTCTTGATCTCTTCGTTCTGGGCCTGGGTGACCAGCGTGGCGTTGACCGTGAGGATGTTGTCCAGCATCTGCCGGAACCCGTCGACCCGCTCGGCGACGGTGGTGGCGTGGTCGGTCACGTCCCGCAGGTACCGCTGGAGCTCCTCGTCGATGCCGTACTTCTCGAAACCCGCCTCCAGGCTGCGCAGGATCCCCAGCAGCGGGCCGGTGGCCCGCTGGAACTCGATGACCTCGCGCGAGAGCTCGTAGATCCGCCGCGACACGTGCGGATCGGCGCCGAAAACCTCGGTCTCGATCTCGTCGATGTCGTTCTGCAGCCCGGCGATCACCGGCGCGTAACCGTCGACGACGTTGTCCAGCACCGCGTAGAGCACCGCCTCCGGCCCCCGCCCCAGCAGGTCCGGGTCGGCCTCCATCCGGTGGCGCACCGCCGCCAGGTCCGGCGCCTGGCCGTGGCGGACCGTGAGGACGAAGTTCGGGCCGATGAACAGGTGCAGTTCGCTGAAGCTGACTTCCTCGGGCTCGTCCAGGTAGCGGGCGGCCCGCAGCACCACGAACAGCGTTTCGCCGTAGCGCTCGATCTTGGGCCGCTGGTGGGCGACGATCGCGTCCTCCACCGAGAGCTTGTGCAGGCCGAATTCCTCGGCCGCGGCCAGCAGTTCTTCCTCCGCGGGCCGGTAGAGCCCGATCCAGGCCATGGTGCCGTCCGCGCCGGGCAGGTGCCGGTACGTCTCGGCGAGGCTGGACGGCGTCGCCACCCGGCGCCCATCCCGGTAGATCGCGGTGTCCACCAGCGGCCGATCCGCCAACGGCACCTCTTCGGCCACGTGCGGATCCATCGACCGCTCCGGCGCCCGTGCCCGATCATCCGGGTTCGTCGCCCCCCGGACGCGCTTGGCCCGGCGCAACGGCCGCCACTCGGACATCGCACACCTCCTGGACGATCAGGGCAAGCGTTGGCCACGGGACGCAAGCGCGTCCCGGTCGCCACCGCGCTGAGCGTACCCAGTGCCATCCGGGGTTCGTCGGAGTCGGCCGGTCCACCGGCCCGTTAGTCAGCTGTGCTCGCCGGCCTGCTCGATGATCGCGCGAAGGCTCGCGACGAGATCGTCCGCGCTGGGCTCCTTGTCCTGCTCACTTGGGACGGTCGAGTTGCTCGCCGTGGTGTTCCAGCAGCGCCGCCAGTCGCCGCACCTCGGCCGCCACCGTCGGATCCTGGTCGCAAACCCGGTCCGCGAGGTGTCCAACGCAGGTCACCACCGCTGCGCAGCACCGCAGGATGTGCCCCCGCGCTTGCGGGGAAGACCAACACTCCTCGTGCTCCAGGCAGTTGCCGACCAGCCAGCACGCCAGGCTGAGCTCGTGGACGATCTGGTTGTGCAGCCCAAACACTTCTTCGTCGTACATGCGTGGAGGGTGCGGGATGTCGCGGACTTCGGCCCGCCGAATCGGCGGCCTGCCCGGCAACCGGATCATCAGCAGCGCCGATCGGGCTCACCGCGCGAGGCTGCGCCGAGGATTCTGCGCGCCATGCCACCGAAGACCAAGCCGTGGAAGGGCGCGACACCCCACCAGTACACGTGTCCGAGCAGCCCCCTCGGGATGAAGACCGCGCACTGCCGGTAGCGCGCGCCGCCGTACGCGGGTTCGACGGACAGCTCCAACCACGCCCGTCCGGGCACCTTCATCTCGGCGCGCAGCCGGAGAAACCGGCCGTCCTCCATCTTCTCGACGCGCCACCAGTCCAGCGCGTCTCCGGTGCGCAGTCGTTGCGGATCCCGCCGGCCGCGGCGCAGGCCGACCCCACCGGCCAGTCGGTCGATCCACCCCCGCACCGCCCACGCGAGCGGGAACGAGTACCACCCGTTGCGACCGCCGATGCCCTCGACGACCCGCCAGACGTCCTCCGGGGACGACTTCGACGCACCCTCGCGCACGTCCCGGTAGACCGTGCCGCCGGACCACGGTGGGTCCGTTGGAAGCGCCTCCCACGGGGCATCGGTCGGCGAGGCGTCCGCCCACCGCGTCTCCACCTCGCCGCGCTGAATCTTGCGCAACGCCATCGCGACAGCGTCCCGGAAGCAGGTCAGCCCGCCCTCGGGCGGCGGAAGTCGATCTCCGACGTCGTGGTCGGAGCAGACCGCCTCGTTGATCAGCGATTGGATCAGCGGCGCGCCGATGCTGCGCGGCACCGGCGTGACAATGTTGATCCAGTAGGAGCTGAGCTCGGGCGAGAGGACCTTGACCGGCAGCATCCGCCGCCGCGGCAACCCGGCCACCGCGGCATATGTGTTCATCATGTCCGCATAGGTCAGCACGTCCGGGCCGCCGATGTCGAAGCTCCGGTTGACGTCGGCCGGCAGGTCGGTGGCGGCGGCCAGGTAGTGCAGCACGTCCCGCACGGCGATCGGCTGGACCCGGTTGCGCACCCAGTGCGGCGTGACCATCACCGGCAGGCGCTCGGTGAGGTAGCGCAGCATCTCGAAACTCGCGGAGCCGGAGCCGATGATCACCGCCGCCTGCAGCACCGCAGTGGGCACCCCGCTGCCCAGCAGGATCTCCCCGACCTCGGCACGCGAGCGGAGGTGCCCGGAAAGCTCCCCGGAAGCGGGATGCACACCACCCAAGTACACGATCCGCGAAATCCCGGCCCGCTCGGCCTCCCGAGCCGCGATGGACGCCGAACGCCGGTCCAGATCGTTGAAGCCCTTCTGCTGCAAGGAATGCACGAGGTAGAACAGGACATCGGCACCGTCGCAGGCGGCGCGCACCGCGTCGGCGTCGAGCAGGTCCCCGCGCGCTACTTCCACCTGGTCCCGCCACGGCACGTCGCGGAGCTTCTCCGGCGAACGGACCAGGCAGCGCACTCGGTGGCCATCGGCGAGCAGACGCGGCACGAGCCGACCGCCGACGTAACCGGTCGCTCCAGTCACCAGGCACAACTTCGATGCACCAGCCGCCATTCCGCCAACCCTACCGTTCGACGTAGTCCGCAATTTCCATTGAAATCGAACCTTCGATTTCAATGGAAATTGCGGAAATTGCGTCCGTCGGGCCCCATCCGCGATCCGGCCGACTGGCTGGTAGCGTCGGTCAGGTTCCGGTGTAGCAGACGAGGTCGAGGCCAATTGCGCACGACGATCTGCCTTTTCACCCGCGATCTGCGGATGCACGACAACCCCGTCCTGCACCACGCCGCGCGGGCCGATCGCGTGGTTCCCCTTTTCGTGTTCGACGAAACGTTGCTCCGGCTGCCCTTCACCCGGCCGAACCGGATCGCGTTCCTGCTGGGTTGCCTGCGGGACCTCCGGAGATCGCTGGGCGAGGCCGGCGGCGGCCTGGCCGTCCGGCACGGCACCCCGTCCGTCGAGGTCGCCCGGCTGGTCGACGAGGTGGGTGCGACGGAGGTACACGTCGCCGCGGACGTCAGCGCCTACGCCCGGGCCCGGGACAACGGGCTGCGGCTCGCCCTGGCCGACCGCGGCTGCCCGCTGCACGTCCACGAAGCAGTGATCACCGCACACCCGCCGGGCCGCGTCACGCCGGCCGGTAACGACCACTTCGCAGTGTTCACCCCGTACTTCCGGCGCTGGGTGGAAACGCCGCCGCGGCGCACCGCTGCGGCACCGGAGGCGCTGCGGATGCCCGATGGCGTGCGGACCGGGCCGATGCCGGCCCGCGAGGACCTCTGCCCGGGCGAGCTGTCCCCCGACCTGCCCCGCGGCGGGGAGACCACGGCTCGGCAGCGGATGCTGCGGTGGTTCGAACAGGGCGTTGCCGATTACGACGAGGGGCACGATGACCTCGCGGGGGACGCGACGTCACGGCTGTCGCCCTACCTGCACTTCGGCTGCCTGTCGCCGGTGGAAATCGTCGCGCGCGCCGGCCGCAGCGAACCCGAACGCGCTTTCGTCCGCCAGCTCGCCTGGCGGGATTTCCATCACCAGATGCTGGCCGCGCGGCCGGGGTGCAGCCACCTCGACTACCGTTCCCGGGGCGACCGGTGGCGCGACGATCCGGTGGCGTTCCGGGCGTGGCGGGACGGACGCACCGGCATACCCATCGTCGACGCCGGGATGCGCCAGCTCAGCCGAGAAGGCTGGATGCACAACCGAGCACGGCTGATCACCGCCAGCTTCCTCACCAAAACCCTCTACCTCGACTGGCGGCTCGGCGCGCAGCACTTCTTCGACCTGCTCGTCGACGGGGACGTCGCCAACAACGACATGAACTGGCAGTGGGTCGCTGGCACCGGGGCCGACACCCGGCCCAACCGGGTGTTGAACCCGATGCGCCAGGCCGAGCGGTACGACCCGAGCGGCGGCTACATCCGCCGGTACGTGCCCGAACTCGCCAGCCTCCCGACGGCCGCCCTGCACGATCCCCGGCGCATGGATCCGGCCGAACGCGACCGGCTCGGCTACCCCGCGCCGCTCGTCGACGTCGACGAGGCCAACGCGCACTTCCGCAACACGCGGGGAAAGTCCTGACGCCGGAACCGCGCGAAGAGGCCCGCTGAATCTTCCATGCAGATCTCGCATGTGTTGCCGGGTCATTTCGCGCGAGCGGTGCTTCGCTCGCGGCGGCGCTTGGCGGTGTACGGCAGCACGAACAAGTACAAGCCGGTGAACAGGAGCAAGGCGAGCGGCAGCAGCGGCACGTAGGACACCCAGATGACGGGCTTTTCCTGCGCCAAGGCGACGGTGGTGATGATCACGGTCGCCGTGAAGGCGATGGCCAGCCAGCGGTGGCTCTGCCGAATCCACTTGTTCCAGTTCATCTGGTACTCCTCTGAAGACGGGCGGCCCTGGACACCGGCGACCTGCCGGGGTGGGGACGTTCGGTTGCTGGTGGACGTTTGGTGGTGGCGATCGACGGCAGCAGCGCTGCAACTCGTTCACCCCGGATGGCGATTCCGCCGTTGAGCGTTCGCGATGTCCACGGCAGTCACGCTAGGCGCGGCTCGGGGATCGACGCTTCTCAATTCCTGACCGGTCTGGTCACCTGTTTCGCCACGCACGACGGCATCCCGGCCGTCGCGCGCGCCGCCCGGCACCGATGGGCGCTGGACGGAGGGCCGGGCTCACGCGATCACCGGTTCCTGCGCTTGGCGAGCAGCAGGACGCACGCCACGGCGCCGAGCGCCCCGTCCCCGTCCCCGTCCCCGTCCCCGTCCCCGAGGTAGGAGACCGCGAAGCCGAGGACCAGCCGCCGGAACACCCGATTGGCCAGCACCGGCCGGTAGGCGGCGGGGACGAGGCGTCGGCGCACCGAGGGCACCTCGTCAAGATGCGCCTGAGATCTATCTCGTCCCAGCTGTCAGCCTTTCCTGCGGGCTCAGCTGAGCTGGTTGATGCGGATCAGGTTGCCCGCAGGGTCGCGGACGGCGCAGTCGCGAACGCCGTAGGGCTGCTCGGTCGGCTCCTGTACGACCTCGACGTCGCTGGCCTGCAGCCGCTCGAAGGTGCCGTCGAGGTCGGTGGTGGCCAGGGTGATGATGGCGAAGGTGCCCTTGGCCATCATCTCGGCGATGGTGCGGCGCTCGTCGTCGGTGATGCCGGGGTTGGCCGCCGGCGGGTACAGGACGATGGACGTGCCGGGCTGGCCGGGAGGGCCGACCGTGATCCAGTGCATCCCGTTGTACCCGACGTCGTTGCGGACTTCGAAGCCGAGGATGTCGCGGTAGAAGGCCAGCGACGCGGCCGGGTCGTCGTGCGGGAGGAACGCATTGTGGATGGTGATGTCCATGGCAGTCACGCTAGGTGCGGCTCGGGGTCGGCGCTTCTCGATTCCTGATCGGTCTGGTCACCTGCTTCGCCACGCACGACGGCATCCCTACCGTCGCGCGCGCCTCACATCGGCTGGCGGGTTCGCGAGCCGCCCACCGGACCGCGCGCCGGGACGATTCCGAGAAGTCGAACCCGACAACGACAGGTTTGCTCATCCCCATCACCCTCGAACACCCCGCGCATCCCACCGGCCTCCCAGCTACGCCCTCAGTGTTCCAGCCACTTCGGTTCTACGATCGCCCACTCGCGGTTCCAGGCACGCTCGGCGCATGCGTCGGCGATCCCGCGCACGCACCAGATCAACCCGGCGCACAGCAGTTCGCCCGCAACCACGATCTCGAAGGCGACCGCGCCCGCAGAGGCCCGCAGCTGGGCTTCGCTCGGCGGCGCGACCGTGATGCGATCTGCCGTGTCCACCCACAACCGGACCTTGCCGCCGAGCACGGTCTTCGCCGGGACAGCTGCGGCGTCCACACGCGCCCTGCCGTCCGTACCGGTCCACGAAACGTCTGCCGAGTAGCTGGTGGTCTCGTGCTCGGCTCCGCTGATCACGTGGGCGACGGGCGCACTCGTCACGACGGCTTCCACCGGTCGCCTGGTCGACGCGGCGACCGCAGCCTCGCGCGCATCCTCGGCGTAGTTCGCGTTCCCGGCCGCGATCGCCGCCGGGACCATCAGCACGGCGGCACCGAGCAGCACGAGGATCGCGAAAGCCACGACTCGGTCCAGCCGGCGCCTCAACGGATTCCGCCCCAACGCGTGGGCGAGCCACCGAACGTCGGCTCGCAGTGAGTTGCCGTCCATCACGTACTCCAGGCAGGTTCGCTCCCTTCCAGGATTGGGCCGCCTGCCCAAGCGGGATTAGGGCATTTCGTCATCGAGTCCAGGGCCGGGGCACCGTCGCCGAGCCGCGGCCGCCGCGTGTCCACTGTGGTCATGGATCCGACCAGGAGACGCCCTCGCCCGTCCGGTTTCGCAGTGCTGGCCGGACTGCCCGCCAACGCCACCGTGCGGACGCATCCGCACATCATGCTCTCCGGCGGTCGTGCTCCGACAAAGCCTGCAGCCGGCGGCGGTACTCCTCCTCGTCGATGTCGCCGCGCGCGAACCGCTCCGCGAGGATTTCCTCCGCTCGGCCGGTCCCGCGCTCAACGCGTCCGGTGCGCCCGAGGTAACGGACCACCGCGACGATGGCGGCGATGATCAGCACCCATAACAACACCATGCTCACCGTCGTCACCACGAACCCCCACGCACCCATGCCGTGGCCATCCCAGTAGGGCATCTCGACCTCCCCGGGCATCCCACCCGTGTCGACGATTCCGCACCACCGATGCGCCAGGTAGGGCTGATGGTCACCTGCCGGGGTCGAGGCCGATCGACCCTTCCGCGCGCTCGGGTGGCCCATGCAGAGTGGGCTGCGCACGGTCGTCGCGAACGGGCACGGGGACAGCATGAGCGAGCAACGCGACTACTCGATCGTCGTCGGCGTCGATGGCTCACCGCCGTCCCGGAACGCTCTGCGGTGGGCCGTCCGCCAAGCGCGCTCGAACCACGGCCACGTCACCGCCGTCATGTCCTGGGAACTCCCCGAACTCTACGACTGGCCGATGCCCACCGCCGAAGAATGCGACCGCGCAACGGAAAAGGCGCTCGCGGCCGTCATCCGCGAAACCGTCGACGACGTCGAAGCCGCCGCGATCCGGGGAGAAGTGGCTCGCGGCCACCCGGCCAAGGCTCTGCTGAAAGCGGCGCAATCGGCCGACCTGCTGGTAGTCGGCTACCGGGGAGCGGGCGGCTTCGCCCACGCCCTGCTCGGCTCGGTCAGCCAGTACTGCGTCAGCCACGCCCCCTGCCCCGTGGTGGTGGTCCGCGACCACACATGACTCCGGTGGCATCGTGGCACCGGCAGGCCCCCGGACGGTCGATTGACGTGATACGGCCAGTCCGGACGATCGATCACGTAAAGCGAGAAGAGGTGTTCAACCATCGTGCCGAGCCGAGGAGTAACCGAGTACGGCAACCGTCCGCGTGCACCCCAATCCAGCTTGAGTACAGCGTCGCGAAAGACGACACACAGACATGCAACCTGTACGGTGCCGAAGAGCGTTGGACGTCGAAGCAACAGCCTACGGTGTTCGGGGACGCATTGAAGCGATCGCTGCACCTGGTGCACCTGGTGAAGGTGCGCGGTATCCCCGGTTCAAGTCCCGCAACGGGCGCCAGTCGGCGCATTACACCCGCTCGGCGTTCCGGATGCGCGAGGGACAGCTTTTCCTCGCCAAACAGGCCACGCCGCTGCGGTTCGTGTGGTCCTGGGATGCCGGCACGTTCGCCGCGCTGAATCCCACCATGGTCGTGGTCTCCCGTGACGCGGACGGTCGTTGGTACGTGACGTTCCAGGTCGACACCGCCGACCCTGAACCCACGCCGGAGGCCGACGAACGGCCGAGCTTGCGCGAGTTCTTCCTGCGCGCGCCCGCGGTCGGGCCCGCGCTGGCCCTCGTCGTGGCCGTCGCGGTGTTCTCGGTGTGCCCCGACACGTTCCTGAACCCGGACAACCTGTCGCTGGCGTGCAGCAGTCGCTGGTGATCGCCACTCGCGCTCGGCCAGATCCTGATCATCCTTACCGGCAGGATCGACCTGGCCAACGCCTCGGCCGCGGTGGCCACCCTGATCACGACCAAACTGGCGCTGGGCGGCGCGCCAGTTCTCGTCGCGCTGCTGCTGGGAATCGCGGCCACGGCGGCCATCGGCGCGGTGGTCGGAACGCTGGTGATTTTTGCGTTGCCGGCTGACGGAATCCCGGGGGCCGGGCTTGTGGCGGTTCGGTTTGGGGTTGATCCGTACCCGAGTTTGACCGGTAGTCGCTTTTCGCTGGCGGATGCGGGATTCGTCTCGGTCGGCCATTCGCCTAGGGGGTGTGGACGGTGGTGATCGCTGCGTTCCGACGTGGCCCGTGCGCGATTTTCGGGGCTATAGCGCCCGAAACCGCTCACGACACTCGCGCTGGTGGTGTGGTGGTGGTTGGATGTCGCCTTCGGCGTGCCCTGGTTGTCGGTGCTGCGTCGTGGCTTCCGGCGCTTTCGCTTCCGCGACTTGGGTTCTTGGGTTTCGGGCCGGGTGTTTCACCTGATCAAGCGACCATAAAAGACGCGCGGGACTGGGGCACTCCTGGCGATGCTGTGGAGCTGATGTGAGACGAGGCGAGCTTTCTCGCGCGCAATCGGCCGTGAAGCAGGAACAGTCAACAGCTTTGAGGGCTCAGCGCTTGCGGGGCGGGGGTGGCGCGGTGGACTCGCGCACCACCAGGGAGTGCGTCGTGGTGCGGCGGCGGGGTCGGGCCGACGGTTGCTTCAGCGCGAGGAGCAACGCCTGCTCCCCCATTTCCGCCATCGGCAACCGCACCGTCGTCAGGGCCGGCGACAGGTGCTCCGCGACAGCCACGTCGTCGAAGCCGGCCACCGAAATGTCTTTCGGCACAGCCATTCCGCGCGCTCGCAGGGCCGCGAGGACACCGATCGCCATGTCGTCGTTGAGCGCGATCACCGCCGTCACGTCGGGATGATCGTCGAGGACGCGCTGCATGGCCTGCGTGCCGCCGTCGCGCGTGAACGCTTCCTCGATGACGGGAATGTCCTCGATCGGCAGACCGGCCGCTTCCAGCGCCTGCGCGGCTCCCGCGAGTCGATCGGCCACCGTGGTCAGGATCCGTGGCCCGGCGACGAAGGCTATCCGCCGGTGTCCAAGGGAAAGCACGTGTTCGGTGATGGACCGGCCGCCCGCGGTGTTGTCCGGCAGCACCGCGTCGGTGCCGAAGTGGTGGCGTCCGATCACCGCGACGCGGCCGCCGGTTTCCTGGAACGCCTGGAGGTCCTGCTTCACCGCCGCCTGCGTCCGCGCGTCCACGAAACCCGAGCCGGCGATGATGATCGCCCGGACCCGGTTGGCGATCAGCGTGCGGACCTGGACGAGCTCGTTCTCCGGGTCGCGCCCGGTGTGGCAGATCTGCACGGTCAGGCCCTGCTGCGCGCCGACGCGCAGCACCCCGCTGGCGATCTCGGTGAAGTAGGGGTCGCCGATCTCGTGCACGAGCAGCCCGACGCTGGTGCTCGCGCCGCCGGCCAGCGTGCGGGCGTGCACGTTGGCGACGTAGCCCATCTGCGCGGCGACTTCGCGCACCCGCTCGGCGATGGCGTCGCTGACGCCCGCGGACCCGGACAGCGCCCGCGACGCCGCCGCGATCGACACCCCGGCCCGCTCGGCGACGTCGATGAGCCTGAGCCTCGCGCGTTGCTGTGGCATCCGTGCCCCCTTCCGCTCCGGTCCGCCTCACGGACCGCGCCCACCATCATGATCCGTGGCCCTTGCCACGTCGCCCGATGGTTCCTATTCTGCCGTAAGCGCTTACGAAAACGCTTGCGGATGCCTCCCAACGACGGGTGGACCATGAAAATTTCACAACGTCTTCGACTAGGTGTACTCGTGACCAGCGCGAGCCTCGCGCTGACCGGCTGCCTCAGCTCGGGCGCCGGAGGCAACGACGACAGCATCCAGATCGGCATCTCCCTGCCCCTCACCGGCGACTTCTCCGAGCCCGGCAAGGGCGTCCGCCGCGGTTACGAAGCGTGGGCCGACTACGTCAACTCCCGCGGCGGGTTGTTGGGCCGCAAGGTCGAACTGACCATCCTCGACGACCAGTCCAACGCCGACCGCGTCGCGGCCGACTACGAGAAGCTGATCAACCAGGACGGCGCTGACCTGGTCTTCGGACCGTTCTCCACGCGCCTGGTGATCCCGGCCGCGCAGGTCGCCAAGGACTACGGCTTCCTGTTCGTCGAGCCGGCCGGCGCCGCCGGGGAAGTGTTCAACCAGGGCTTCGACAACCTCTTCTACGCCGCGCCCGCGGTCGCGGAGGACCACTACAACCACTTGGCCGCGGCGATCCTGGCGATGCCCGCCGGCCAACGCCCGAAGACCGCCGCTTACGCCGCGATGGACGACCCGTTCGCGCAGGGCACGGCCTACGGCTTGAAGGGCAAGCTCGAAGCGGGCGGAATCCGCACGGTGGTCGATGAGGTCTACCCGCCCAACACCACGGATTTCGGTTCCATCGCGGCCAAGATCGCCGATTCCCGCGCGGACCTCGTCGTCGGCGGAACGCAGTACCAGGACGCGGTCAACCTCATCCTGGCGCTGCGCCAACTCGGCTACCAGCCCGCGATGGCGGCCTTCTCCACCGCACCGACCAACCCGGAGTTCGCCAAGGCGATCGGCGAGCAGACCGAGGGAATCCTCTCCCCCACCGGCTACACGCCGGACGCGAACTTCCCGTCCAACAAGGAGTTCGTCGAGCACTACACCTGGATGTTCAACTCCCCGCCCAACGAGGACGAGGCCAACGCGTGGACCACCGGGCAGGTCGTGGCCGCCGCCGTGCAGGCCGTCGGTTGCGCCGATCCGGCCCCCGACTGCCAGCGCAGGCTCATCGACTGGCTGCACCACAACGAGGTGGACACGGTGGTCGGCAAGCTCAGCTGGGACGCCACCGGAAAACCGCGCGGCGCGCACCTGATCCAGCAGTACGTCGGCGGCCGGATCCGCATCGTGCTGCCCGCGGAGACCAAGGAAGCCGACCTGGTCCACCCCAAGCCGGCGTGGTGAGGCATAAGAGACTGGTTTGGAAGTGGTCTTTGTCTTTGTCTTTAAAGCGGCGCAGCCGCTTAGCCCACCCTCGCAGCCGGCACCGCCGCGGGTTCTCAGGGGCCTTCTCGCGAGGACAACCCCGGCGTGGTGAATTGCCATTCATGAGTCGGGGATCCCACAGCGAGAAGGCCCCTGAGGTTCCGCTACCCACACCACCACGCAAAACGAGTCTGGAAAGAGGCTCTAAATGACCGGATCACTCCTGCTGCAGAGCCTGGTGCTCGGCGTGCTGCTCGGCGGGCTCTACGCCCTGCTGGCCGCGGGCCTGACGCTGTACTTCGGCGTGATGCGCGTGGTGATGCTGGCGCACTCCGCCTTCCTGATCCTAGCGGCATACCTGGCCTGGTTCTTCAACGTCCAGACCGGTTTGGACCCGCTGCTGTCGCTGCTGGTGACCGTCCCGCTGTTCTTCGCGGTCGGCGTGCTCATGCAGCGGTTGCTGATCTCGCGGCTGCGCCCGGCGACTTTGACCATGATGTCGGTGCTGCTGACGTTCGCCATCGCGCTGGTGATCGAAGGCGCGCTCGGGCTCGTCTTCAGCGGCACCCACCGGCGCATCCAGCTGCCCTACTCCGGCGCGGACATCCGGTTCTTCGGCGCCAGCGTCCCGGTGGTGAAGCTGATCGCGTTCGGCCTCGCCGCGGTGTCACTGGCCTCGCTCTACGTGCTGCTGAAGAAGACCCGGTTCGGCCAGGCGCTGCGTGCCACGATCCAGCACCGGGACGCCGCGCAACTGGTCGGCATCAACACCGGCCGGATCGCCGGCTACGGGTTCGGGTTGGGCCTGGCCACCGCGGCGATCGGCGGAACCGCGCTGGCCCTGGACTCCACGATCTACCCGTCGCTGCACTGGCACTGGATCGGGCCGCTGATGGCGATCATCGTGGTGGGCGGACTGGGCAGCGTCCCCGGCGCGGCGATCGCCGCCATGGTGCTGGGGCTCGGCCAGAGCCTGCTCCAGCTGCCGCTCGGAACGACCTGGGCGCAAACGGTTTTCTACGTCGCGCTGTTCGCCACCTTGCTGCTGCACCCCCAGGGATTCTTCGGAGGCCGCCTTGCGCAGCGTTTCTGATCCCGCCCGCGCCGCGAAGCTCGTCGGCCTGCTCGCGCTGGCCGCGCTGGTGGTCGCTTTCCCCGCGCTGGCACCGGATCCGTTCATCCTGTCGGTCGGCGTGGTGATCATGAGCTACGCCGTGCTGGCCACGTCGTGGAACTTCGTGGGCGGATTCACCGGCTACATCTCGCTGGGCCACGCGGCGTACTCCGGGCTCGGCGGTTACGCCACCGCGCTGCTGGTCGTGCGCGCGGACCTGAACCCGTGGCTCGCGCTGGTCCTCGGCGGCGTGGTCGTCGCGGTGCTCGCGGTGCCGATCGGCGTCGCGAGCCTTCGGGTGCGCGGTGCATCGTTCGTCATCGTCTCGATCGCGCTGGTGCTGATCACGCTGCTGGTCTTCCAGAGCTGGGGGGATTTCACGGGCGGTTCCAACGGTTTGCGCGTGCCGCGCCCGTTCGGTCCGGACGTGCTCCGCCCAGAGCAGCACGAGCGGTTCTTCTACCTGCACGCCGCGCTGCTGGCCGTCGCCCTGCTGTGCTGGTGGGCGATCGACCGCTCCCGGTTCGGCTCCGGGCTGAAGGCGATCCGGGAGGACGAGGACAAGGCCGAGGCGCTCGGGGTGCCGACCTTCACCTACAAGCTCGTCGCGTTCGTCGTCTCGGCGTTCTTCACCGCGCTGGGCGGCGGGCTCTACGCGCTGTGGTTCGGGTTCCTGGACCCGATCTTCCAGTTCTCCGTGCTGACCGGTTCCTACCTGGTGCTGATGAGCCTGCTCGGCGGCGTGCGGAGCCTGTTCGGGCCGGTGCTCGGCGCGATGATCACCGGCTACGCCGTGGAGTACTTCAAGGCCCAGTACGGCGACACCCAGCTGCACCTGGTGGCGCTGGGGGTGCTGCTCGCCGCGGTGGTGCTGTTCATGCCCGACGGAATCATCCCGGCGCTGCGCGACCTGCTGCACCGGTTCCGCCCGCGGACGGCGTCGATCCGGGAAGTCAGCCAGGCCGAGCTCGCCGAGCAGCGCCGGGCCGGGACCGTCGAGGAGGCGCGCCTGTGAGCACGGGACTGGAAACCACCGGCCTGACCAAGTCCTTCGGCGGGGTGCGCGCCGTCGACGGGGCCACCGTCGCCTTCCAGCACGGCAAGGTCAACGCGCTGATCGGCCCCAACGGATCGGGCAAGACCACGTTCTTCAACTGCGTCACCGGGATGATCAAGCCCGATTCCGGCACCGCGAGCTACCGCGGCCGGGACATCACCGGCCGCCCGCCGCACCGGATCGCCCGCGCGGGCATCGGCCGCAGCTTCCAGCTGTGCCGGATCTTCCCGCGGATGACGGCGCTGGAGAACCTGCTGGTCCCGGTCCGCTCCCGGAGCCTGCTCGGCCAGCTGGTCGCCGCGCGCCAGCGCGCCGACCTGGACCGGGCGCGCGAACTGCTCACCCGCGTCGGCATCGAGCACCTGGCCGACGTGCAGGCCCGCGACCTGTCCTACGGCCAGCAGAAACTCCTCGAACTCGCCGGGGTGCTGATGGCCGATCCCGAGACGGTGCTGCTCGACGAGCCGGCGGGCGGGGTGAACCCGGCGCTGATCGAGCGGATCGGGGAGCTGGTTCGCGCGCTCAACGCCGAGGGCCGGACCTTCCTGATCGTGGAGCACAACATGGACCTGGTGATGAGCCTGTCGGACCACGTGGTCGTCTTCGACCGCGGGCGGCCGATCGCCGCGGGCACGCCCGACGAGGTCCGCAACGACCCGCGAGTCCTGGAGGCCTACCTTGGGATCTGAGCAGCGGGGTTCGGGCGAGCACCTGCTCGAACTCGTCGACGTCGAGGCCGGTTACGGGCGCGCGGCGCTGGTGCTGCGCGGGCTGACGGTGCGGGTGCCGCCGGCCAGCGTGGTCTGCCTCGTGGGGCCTAACGGCGCCGGGAAGTCCACGGTGCTCAAGGTCGCCAGCGGCATGCTCGCGCCGCGATCCGGCCGGATTCTGGTGTGCGGGAAGGACGTCACGAGCCGCCGACCGCAGCAGATGCTCGAAGCCGGACTGTCCCACGTCCTCCAGGGGCACAGCGTGTTCAAGGAGATGACGGTCGCGGAGAACGTGCTGCTAGGCGCGTACACGCTGCGGGACAGGTCCGAGATCGCCGGCCGCGTGGCCTTCGTCCAGGACCTCTTCCCGGTCGTCGCTGAGCGGTGGAACGCGCTGGCCGGGGCGCTTTCCGGCGGCCAGCAGAAGCAGGTGGAGTTCGCCCGGTCCCTGATGGTCAGCCCGAAGGTCGTGCTGCTCGACGAGCCGTCGATGGGCCTGGACCCCAAGGCGACCGAGGCCGTGTTCGCCCAGGTGGCGCGGATGCGCGACGCGGGGACGGCGGTGCTGCTGGTGGAGCAGAACGCCCGCCGCGCTTTGGACGTCGCCGACCTGGGCTGCGTGCTCGACCTCGGCCGGGTGCACATCTCCGGCCCGGCAGCCGACCTCCTCGCCGACCCGCAACTCGGCGAGCTCTACCTCGGCAACCGACGCTCCAGCACCACATCGTCGAGGACGTTGAAGACAGGGAGCCCGCGACCATGACCGATCGCACCTACCGCATCCTGATGAACGGCGTCACCGGCCGGATGGGCTACCGCCAGCACCTGCTGCGCTCGGTCCTCGCGATCCGCGACGACGGCGGCGTGGCGCTCGCCGACGGCAGCCGCATCCAGGTCGAGCCGGTCCTGGTCGGCCGCAACGCCGGGAAGCTGGCCCGCATCGCCACCGACCACGACATCGCCGAGTGGAGCACCGATCTCGACGCGCTGCTGGCCGACGACGCCGCGGAGATCTACTTCGACACCCAGGTCACCAGCGAGCGCCGCAAGGCGGTGCTGAAGGCCGTAGCCGCGGGTAAGCACGTCTACACCGAGAAGCCCGTGGCCGAGACCATGGCCGAAGGCGACGAAATGGTGACGGCGGCCGAAGACGCCGGGGTCGTCAACGGCGTCGTGCACGACAAGATCTTCCTGCCGGGCTTGCAGAAGCTAAAACGGCTGGTGGACGCGGGATTCTTCGGCCGGATCCTCTCCGTGCGCGGGGAATTCGGCTACTGGGTCTTCGAGGGCGACCTGCTGCCCGCGCAGCGGCCGAGCTGGAACTACCGGGCCGAGGACGGCGGCGGCGTGGTGCTGGACATGTTCTGCCACTGGAACTACGTGCTGGAGAACATTTTCGGCCGGGTCCGCGCGGTCACCGCGAAGGCCGTCACGCACATCCCGGAGCGCTGGGACGAGAACGGGCAGCGCTACGACGCCACCGCCGACGACGCGGCTTACGCGATCTTCGAGCTCGACGGCGGGGTCATCGCGCAGATCAACTCGTCGTGGGCGGTGCGGGTGGAACGCAAGGAACTGCTGGAGTTCCAGGTCGACGGCACGCACGGATCGGCGGTCGCGGGTCTGTTCGGCTGCCGCATCCAGCCGCGGGTGCGCACCCCGCGGCCGTCGTGGAACCCGGACCTGCCCACGACCGAGGACTTCCGCGGCCAGTGGGACGAGATCCCCGACAACGCGGAGTTCCGCAACGGTTTCCGCGCGCAGTGGGAACGCTTCCTGCTGGACGTGCACCACGGCAGGCCGCACCCCTACGACCTGGCGGCCGGGGTGCGCGGCCTCCGGCTCGCCCACGCCGGGCTCACCTCGTCGGCAGCGGGCCGCCGCATCGAGCTGCCCACCGGCGGCGCGGTATGAGTGCGATCGAGCTGCCCACCGACCGGGGCACCTGGGCGGAGGTCGTGCTGCGCGAACCCAGGCGGTGGAAGGAACATCCGCGGCCGTACGGCTCGCGGGTCGCGTTCGCCGCCGCGCACGTGGTCGCCGATCCGCTCGGCGACAACACCCCGGGGGCGCCCGCGGCAGTGGACTGGGAGTCCACATTGGCCTTCCGCCGGGAGCTGTTCCGCTACGGGCTCGGGGTGGCGGAGGCGATGGACACCGCGCAGCGCAACATGGGCCTGGACTGGCCCGCGGTGCAGGAACTTGTCCGCCGCAGCGCCGAGCAGGCCCGCTCCTTCGGCGCCCGGATCGCCTCCGGGGCGGGCACCGACCACCGGGCCGGGGCCACCACCCTCGACGAGGTCGTCGCGGCCTACGAGGAGCAGGTCGGCTTCGTGGAATCGACCGGTTCGCAGGTGATCGTGATGGCCTCCCGCCAGCTGGCCGCCATCGCCGGCGGCACCGACGACTACCGGCGGGTGTACGACGCGGTGCTCGGGCAGGTCGCCGAGCCGGTGATCCTGCACTGGCTCGGCGAGGTCTTCGACCCGAACCTGGCCGGCTACTGGGGCTCGACAGACCTGACCACCGCCACCGAGGCCTTCCTCGATCTGGTCCGCGACCACGCCGCGAAGGTCGACGGCGTGAAGGTGTCCCTGCTGTCGGCCGAGCACGAACGTGCTCTGCGCGCCGCACTGCCAGCCGGCGTGCGGCTCTACACCGGTGACGACTTCAACTACCCGGAGCTGATCCGCGGCGACTCGCAACACCACTCGGACGCGCTGCTCGGCGCGTTCGCCGCGATCGCCCCGGCCGCGTCGGCGGCGCTGGCCGCGCTCGACGACGGCGACCTCGCGACCTACGACGCGGAAATGGCTGCGACGCTCCGGCTGTCGCGGCACGTGTTCAGCGCACCGACCTTCTACTACAAGACCGGGATCGCCTTCCTGTCCTGGCTGAACGGCCACCAGCCGGGCTTCACGATGCTCGGCGGATTGCAGTCCGCGCGCAGCATCGTGCACCTGTCGCGGATCTTCGCGCTGGCCAACGATGCGCAGCTGCTGGTCGATCCGGAGTTCGCCGCGCACCGGATGCGGTTGTGGCTCGAGGCCGCGGGGGCCGCCGCATGAGCGCGCGCGACGTGCCGATGAGCGCACCGGCCCGGGTGCCGACTCCGCAGCCCGGCGACCCGCGGTTGGTCCGGCTTTCGCTGAACCAGCGCACGGCCGCCAACTGGTCGCTGCGCGAAGCGGTGGAGGGCTGCGTCGCCGCCGGGCTCGGCTCCATCGGGGTCTGGCGCGAACCGGTTGCGGAGGTCGGGCTGGAGGTCGCCGCGCGGATGGTCCGCGATGCCGGACTGCGGGTTTCCTCGCTGTGCCGTGGCGGTTTCTTCACCTCCGGCGATCCGATCGGCGACAACGTCACCGCCCTCGACGAGGCCGCAGCTCTCGGCTGCGACGCGCTGGTGCTCGTGCCCGGCGGGCTGCCCGTGGGCGACCGCGATCTCACCGGTGCCCGGCAGCGCGTGGCCGATGCCGTCGCCGCACTGGTCCCGCACGCACGCGAACGCGGGGTGCGGCTGGGCATCGAGCCGATGCACCCGATCTTCGCCGCCGACCGCGGGGTCATCTCGACGCTCGCCCAGGCCCTGGACATCGCCGAGCGACACCCGCCGGACCTGGTCGGCGTCGTGGTCGACACGTTCCACGTGTGGTGGGAGCCGGGCGTGCTGGAGCAGATCGCGCGCGCCGGGCAGCGGATCGTCAGCTACCAGATCTGCGACTGGATCACCCCGCTACCCGCGGACACGCTGCTCAGCCGCGGGATGATGGGCGACGGCCACATCGACTTCGCAGCGCTCACGCGGGCGGTTTCCGCTGCCGGGTACCGCGGGGACGTCGAGGTCGAGATCTTCAATGCCGACGTCTGGGCCGCCCCCGGCTCCGATATTGTCGCCACCCTGACCCGCCGGTACGTCGAGTTCGTGGAGCCGCACCTCTAGCCGCACCTCTAGCCGCCAGGAGGAGTCCATATGAGACGAAGAACAAACGACAACTACGGGCGCGTCCGCGACTTCACCATCATCGGCACTCCCGCTCCCCTGACAGCGGTTTCCGGATTTTCTCCTGCAGTCCACCGCTTTCCACTGGCGGCCTGCGATGCATGACCAACCCACAACGGCGAGGGATGGAGTCTTACCATGCGCGTGCGCAGATCCTGGGGCGCCGCGATCACCGCAGTGGTGGCCGCAGCGACCCTATTAGCACCACCGGCGGCCGGTCCCGCCGACGAACCGATCACCGATCCGATCCCCGAAGAGCCGCAGCAGTCCCGGCTCGGCCTGGTGCTCCAGGAAGTCGCGCAGCTGCCCGCGTCCGAGGCGACGCCCCCGGCGACCGACCCGCGGCTGATCCGGCACAACCGGATCAACTACATCGGCGAGGTGCCCGACGGCTCCGGCCGGATGTTCGTGCCCGACCTCAACGGCCCGCTGTACCTGCTGGACGGCGGTCAGCAACACGTGTACCTGGACTTCAAGGCGCGCTTCGAGCACTTCTTCTCCGGGCGCGGGATGGGCAGCGGCTTCGGTTTCGTCGCCTTCCACCCCGACTTCGCGCGCAACGGCAAGTTCTACACGGTGCACAGCGAGGACAAGGCGGCCATCGACTCCGAGGAGCCGACCTATCCGAACCAGCCGAAAGCGTCCGTGCAGAGCGTGGTGACCGAGTGGACCGCCGACGATCCGGCCGCCGACGTGTTCACCGGTTCCCAGCGGGAGATCTTCCGGTTCGGGTTCACCACCCAGCTCCACGCCATCCAGCAGATCGACTTCAACCCCACCGCCAAGCCGGGCGACCCCGACTACGGCCTGCTGTACCTGGGAGTCGGTGACGGCGGCATCGGTCTGGACTCCGACGTGCCTCAGGACATGAGCACCCCGGCGGGCAAGATCCTGCGGATCGACCCGGCGGGCACGGACGCACCCAACGGCCAGTACGGCATTCCGGCGTCGAACCCGTTCGTCGGCGCGCCCGGCGCGCTGGGCGAGATCTACGCCCTCGGCATGCGCGACCCGCACCGGTTCAGCTGGGACCCCGAGGGTCAGCACGCGATGTACCTCGGCCACATCGGCCAGCACGCGATCGAAGCGGTGTACGAGGTCCGCGCCGGGGACAACTTCGGGTGGAGCGAGCGCGAGGGTGACTTCACCTTCCGCCCGGAGAACCAGTGCTACCTGTACCCGCTGCCGGCGGACGACGAGAAGTACGGTTACGTCTACCCGGTGGCCGCCTACGACCACGATCCGCCGCAGGGCTGGCCGTGCAACTCCGACAGCGGCCACGGGATCTCCGGCGGCCAGGTGTACCGGGGAGCGCAATTTCCGTTGCTGCAGGGCAAGTACGTCTTCGGCGACCTGGTGGACGGCCGCGTGTTCTACACCGACGTCAACCGGATGAAGCGCGGCGCGGAGCGCGCGCCCCTGCGCGAGTTGCAGCTGTTCGACACCGCGGGCAAGCAGATGCGGATGACGGACTTCGCCGGGGATGGTCGGGTGGACCTGCGCTTCGGCACCGACTCGCAGCGCAACCTGTACCTGCTCGCCAAGGCCAACGGCAAGATCTGGAAGGTGGCCGGAACGCGGATGGCCCCCGGCTCGGAGGTCACCGCGCAGGTGAAGCGGAACCTGGTCGCCTACTACGACTTCGAACGGCCCTTCGCCGCCGACGATTCCCGCGAGCTCGACCGCGGCTCGTCACGTACCCTGCTGAGCCTGCTGGGCGGCGGTGCGGACATGCGGGTGGCCGACGGCGCGTTCCCCGGCAGCAACAACGCCCTCCAAGCTCAGCAGGTCAACCCCGGAGTGGCCGGCAAGGACGACTGGAAGGCCGGTGTCTGGGACGGCAACGGCGTCTCGTCGCTCAGCGCGTTCAATGGCACCGAGGGCGCGACCGTGATGGGCTGGTTCAAGATGACCGGCGAGAACCCCAGCCCCAACTCGAACACACCGGACCCGGGCGACCGGTACAACGCCGTCAGCCTGGCCGGGATCCTCAGCGGCAACTCCGATGGCCACGACGTCCGGGCGCTGCTGGAGTTGATCCAGGTCGACGGTGAACTGCGGCTGGTGGGGCTGGGCCGCCGCATCGACGGAGGCAGCACCCAGACGTTCGCCGCCCGGCAGGACTGGCGCGAGATACTCCCGCCCGGCGAATGGGTGCACCTGGCGGCGACGTTCGACTACACGACCGGCGAAATCGCCCTCTACCGCAACGGCCAGCCGCTCCCGGGCTTCTACACGGTCCCGGGCGGCCCGTGGCAGCTCGACGGGTCTGGTACGACGAAGACGAACCCGCGAGGAATCAAGATCGGCGGCAGCTTCCCGCAGAACACGGCGGAGCGAAACCCGTGCAACTGCCGGATGGACTCGCTGATGTTCCTGAACACGGCGGCAGAACCAGCAACGATCAACCACCAATACCGCCGCTTCTTCCAACGGTAAAGGCCCAACGCGGGGCGACTGTTCGATTGACGCACATGAGTTCGGAGACGTAGATTGGTCGAAATCATCGTTGCCTGACGGGAATTGCGGTATGGGTCGACTTGCGGACAAGGACAGTGCCGTCCGGAAGCAGCGGAAGCTCGCCAACGCTCCTAACGCCGCGGACTTCTCCGAAGCGCTGGCGCGGGGCATGGCGGTGCTGGCCGCCTTCGACGGTGAGAACCGGCGGCTGACGCAGGCCGATCTTGCCCGCAAGCTCGACCTCTCGCGCGCCACGGTTCGGCGCGCCGTGCTGACCCTCGAGCACCTCGGGTATCTCGTCGCCGACGGTCACGCGTACGAGCTCAGCCCGCAGATCCTGCGGCTGGCCGCCGGATACCTGACCTCCAACGTCACCGGCTCCGTCATGCAGCCCGTCTGCGACCGGATCTGCGCGCAGGTGCAGGAGGCGTGTTCCGTCGCCGTGCTCGACGGCGCGGACGCCGTCGTGATCGCCCGCGCCGTGCCGAACCGGCTGATCCAGGTGGGCAGCGGCATCGGTTACCGGACCCCGGCCGCCATCTCGTCGCTGGGCAAGGTCCTCCTCGCGCACCTGCCGCCGCAGGAGCAGGCGAGCGCGCTCGGTGCTATCGGAGCCGAGGCGGCGTCGCTCGACGGCATCGAGCGGGACGGCTACTGCTACGTCGCGAACGACGTCGAACCGGGAGCGCATTCGATCGCCGTGCCCCTGCGCCGGTGGGACGGCCGGGTCGTCGCGGCCCTGCACGTGGGATGCAGCATCGAGCGGATCTCCCCCGAGGCCATGCACGACGAGGTCCTGACGCTCCTGCGCGAAGCGGCAGGCGAACTGCACAACCAACTCATCTGAGCCATCCGTCCGAAGTGGACTGCATCAAGCTTACCGGCGGAGTGTCGGGGGTGACGGGCATGATCGGCGCTCGTCGCTGTCCGCCCGTCCGAGGGGGCGCCGTTGGCATCCGCAGTGGAACAGCTCGGCCAGGCGATCGCGACTGCGCTGAGCAAGATCGAGGCGGCGGCCGGTTCTCTCACCGAAGCGATCGATCGGTGCGAAGAGGGAAACGGGTACCTCGCGGCCGTGCGTCAACAGGTGCAGGCCATCGCAGCGCAGCTGGACACCTACCGGCAAAGAAACGGGATTCCCTCGGGCGCCCCGCCCAGCACCACAACGGCGGCCCCCGCTGCGCCCGCGGCCTGCACGACGGCATCCGGCTCGGCGCCGTCGACCCCGCCCCGCTCGGAGCTACCACGTCCGCCGCAGCCGGGCAAGACGCACGGCCCGTGGATCAACAGCAGCGGCGAGGCGGTGAAGCTGGAAAGCGGGAAAGGCGGCGAGCGAGTACTACGAGGCCACTCGGCAGCTCGCCGTCGAGCATGGGCTCACGCGAGGCCACGTCAACGCGGAACCGGCGATTGCCCGCCACGTCGAGACGCAGTTCGTCGCCCGGATGATCGATCAGGGCATCGCCGAGGCCGAGATCGAGATCAACCGACCTGTGTGCGGGACGACTCCGAAAGATCAGCAGTGGCCGAACACCTGCGACCAGTGGCTTTCGAGGTTCCTGCCGGAAGGGTGGAAACTGACAGTGAAAGATGGATCGAGCCCGGACGGGCGCCGCTACGTCGGGCGAAAGGTGAAGGAATGAGCATCACGGCAGGTTGGGCAGTGATCGGCCTCGACGGCTCGTATCATGGGCTGAACGCGACCCTGAGCACCCCAGACGAGGTCGCCGGGTTCGTCAAGCAGCTCACCGACCCACAAGCGGACTCGGCGCGGCTGGCGCACAACGGCCGTCCGCTGTGGGACGCGGAAACGAGCTTTCCCGACCACGACGTGTTCGCCGCCATCGTCGACGGGTTCGGTTACCTCTCCTACCAGGACGCCACCCGCGGCAAGGCGTACCCCGAGGGCGACCCCGCCTCGGAAGGCTGCGAGTTCGACGACGATGACTTTCCGCCGGGTTCGGGCCTGCCGGTCGAGCGGTTTACCGAGGTCCTCGTCGAGTTCCTCAACAGCGCCGACCGGCCCGCCTCGGTGACGTGGCGCGACGAGCACCCCGAGGCCGCGGGCGAGTAACCCGCTCGACGGCGGTCACGTTCCGCGCCGGTGGCGCGGCGGGTGATCGCTGCGTGAAATCGCGGGCGGGCGCAGCGTTCCCACCGCCGGCCTCGACGTCGAGGATCACCCGGACCTCACGGGGAACGATGCGCATGATGTGCTCGGCCTGCGCTGCGGCGCTGATACCGCCCTCTTGGTAGTGGTAGACCGTGTGCAGCAGGCCAGCGGCGCGCGCCTGGTCGAGGTGGCGGCGAAACTGCGGCGATTTCGCGCGAAATCGCCGCCCCCAACGCCTGCCAAGTGGCGATTTCGCGCGAAATCGCCCCAGGAGGAATCACCAGGTCGCCAAAGGTGCCGGCGCCAGACCAGGCCCCACCTGGCCCAGGTTCTCCCGTGCTCAGTCGAGGCGGTCCGCCATGAGTTCGCCCGCCATGATGGTCGCCAGGTTCGTGTTCGCCCTGGGGCACGTGGGGAAGATCGACGCGTCGACGACGCGCAGCGCCTCCAGGCCCAGCACCCGGCATTCGGGATCGACCACCGCGGCCGGGTCCGACGGGCCGCCCATCCGGCACGTGCTCGTCGGGTGCTGGGCGTCGGACGCCGTCGCCAGCAGGTAGTCATCCAGTTCGGCGTCGTCGTCGATGGCCGCGAACAGCTCCGCGTTGAGCCGGTCCGGCGAGAAGGCGGTGATCGGAGCGACCTCGTCGCTGCGCGCCAGCTCGACGAGCTGGCGGATGCCGCCGCGCATCCGGGAGAGATCGCGCTCGTCGGCGAGCATCCGCTCGTGCACCTCCGGCTGGACTGCCGGGTCAGCCGAGGTCAGGCTGACCCGGCCCCGGGAGTGGACCTGGTTGACCCACAGTCCGAAGGAGCCCGCGCCGAAGTCGACGTCGGCGATCTCCATCGCCAGCACGCTCTGGTTGGCCGAGATGACAAGCATGTCGTTGTCCTGCGCCGCCGGATCGTCGCTGGTGTAGCGGATGCAGACGTTCGTGTGCCGATCGTCGGGCGTGCGTATCGCCGATTCCTCGTTCAGCGGGATGCCGACGAAGACCACCGGGTGGTCCTGCAGACCCTGGCCGACCGGCAGGTCCCGCAGCACGTCGATGCCCAGCGAACGCAGCTGCCCGGCCGGGCCGATGCCGGAGCGCAGCAGGATCGACGGCGTGTGGATCGCGCCCGCGCTCAGCACGACGAGGTCCGCGTGCTCATCGGTCATCGCACCGTCCACGAGCACCCGGACACCGGTGGCCCGCCCACCGGAGACCAGGACCCGGTCGACCACCGCGTCGCCCCGGACCACCAGGTTGGGCAGGTCACGGGCGGGATCCAGGTAGGCGTCGTTGGTCGACACCCGACGGCCCAGGCGCGAATTGATGGGGTACGGCGAAATCCCGGTCGCGCCAGGGGCGTTCACGTCCGCGGCCCAGCCGTACCCGGCGACGCGGGCCGCCCGGCCCAGCGCCGTGTCCACCGCTCCCCACTCCGCCTCCGGTGTTCGGTAGATCGGGATCGGACCGCTGCGGCCGTGGTACGGGGCGTCGCCGAACTCCTCGTCGTCCTCCAGCTTCGCGAAGTAGGGCAACACGTCCTCGGGCGCCCAGCCGGTGCATCCCGCTCGGGCCCAGTCCTCGAAGTCCTCCACCGGCGGACGGATCGCGATCTGCCCGTTGATCGCCGAGCTGCCGCCGACTCCGCGCCCGCGCCAGTACGGGGCCGGCTTTTGCTTCTCGGTCCGCGACGCGTTGAGCCCCGGCCACACCAGGGGCCGGGCCGCCTCGGGGTCCAGCAGCGCGCGCATCGGGTTCGGTGACCGCCACACCTCCGGCATCTCGTGCGAGCGGTAGTCCGGACCGGCCTCCAGGAGCAGGACCCGCCTGCCGTCCTGAGCGGCGCGAGTCGCGACGACGGCACCCGCCGATCCCGCCCCCACCACGATCAGATCCCAACCACCGACGGCCATGGCCCCACCTCGACGTTCGATTAACGCACACAAGTTCGTTTACCTTGCGCCGTCACCGTACGTTCGCCGCCTCGGAGGGCGCAACGGATTTCCCGGCGACACCGCACGAGCACGGTCAAGTGCCACCTCGATGCAGCGGGTGCGTGAGCTGTATCGGCATTTCAGAAGTCATGACCGATGAGTTCGGCGACCGGACGGGGTCTATACCTGCGAACCGCAAGCGGTGAGCATGATCAAGGAGAGAATCCATGAGCCCCAACGCACTACCTCCCGTCGTCGAAGCCCACACCTGGCAGCTCCAACTCGATGCGTTGCGCGCCCGGGAGAAGGCCGCGACCCGAGAACTCGATGCGATCGCCGCCCAGCGCCGCCGCATGCCGATGGTCGAGATGCCCGACTACACCCTCGAGGGCGAGCAGGGACCGGTCCGGCTGGCAGACATCTTCGGCGGCATGTCGCAGCTGATCGTCTACAACCACATGTGGTCCCCCGGGAAGCAGTGGCAGTGCCCCGGCTGCACCGGGTTCACCTCGCAGTTCACCCGGTTGGAGTTCCTGGAGAACTGGGACGCCCGGTTCGTCATCGTCACCCAAGGACCGATCGACGAGGCGCTCGCCTACAAGCGGCGGGTCGGGAACAAGATGGCCTGGTACTCCACCGCGAACAGCTCATTCGGCACCGACGTCGGCGCACCACCCGGTGGAGGATTCGCCGTCAACGTGTTCCTGCACGACGGCGATACCGTTTATCGCACCTGGCACACCAACGGCCGCGGCACCGAGCAGATCAGCCACACCTTCGCGCTGATCGACCTGCTGCCGTACGGGCGGCAGGAGGAGTGGCAGGACTCGCCCGAGGGCTGGCCGCAGGGCCCCACCTACGGCCGGTGGGCCAGCTCCGAAGACATCGCCGCACACTACGGCTCGGATGATTGACGGGG
The DNA here is from genome assembly GCF_014697215.1 of Saccharopolyspora pogona. Lineage (GTDB taxonomy): Bacteria > Actinomycetota > Actinomycetes > Mycobacteriales > Pseudonocardiaceae > Saccharopolyspora > Saccharopolyspora hattusasensis. The sequence continues at coordinate 9,206,729 of NZ_CP031142.1, read as the reverse complement.
TGGTTCAGGCGCTTATCGATCTTGCCCGGGACGGCCGGGAAGGAGGCCAGGCCGCGGACGACCGACGTCACGCGGGGCACCACGGCCTGGTGGCACCCAAGCCGGTCGGCGTCCACTTGGGACAGTCCGAGCAGGTCGCAGATCACCCGGATCGGCAGCAGGCCGGCGCAGTCGCGGACCAGGTCGAAGCTGCCGCGCTCGATCGCCTCGTCCAGCAGTTCGTCGGCGATGTCCTCGATCCGCTGCCGGTACTTCGCCATGCGGACCCCCGCGCTGCGCAATTTCCATTGAAATCGCACCTTCGATTTCAATTGAGGTGATCTCAGTAGGGGGTTATGCGAGTCGGCCGTGTTCGAATTGGGTGAGTACGAGTGCGGCTTTGACGATGGTGCCGATTTTGCGGGGGCTGGTGGTGAAGTGTCGTAGGGCGCGCCAACGGCCGGTGAGCAGGGCGAATCCACGTTCGCCGAGGGCGCGCAGGCCGCGCAGCAGTTTGTTGTAGGTCTGGTTGTCGACGTCGAGTGGGCGGCCTTTGCTGGTTTTGGGGTGTTTGATCGGGGTGAGGGCCCCGGCTCCGGCACCCTGGTAGCCGCCGTCGGCCAGGGTGGGCAGGTCGAGCTGGGAGTAAGCCCAGTACAGGGCGCCGAGGACGTGGTTTTCAGCGGCGGTGATGTCGTGGACGGACCCGGGCTCGACGTCGGAGACCCACAGCGGGAACCCGTCCGGGTCCGTCAGTGCTTGGATGTTGCCGGCTTGTTCGCGGGTTTTCCCGGAGTACCACAGGTCGATCTCGGTGCCTTTGGTGCTGGTGGTCTTTTCGCCGAGACGGTCGGAGGAGAAGTTTTTGCCGTCCAGGATCAGATAGGCGTCGCCGTTGTCTTTGGCCCGTTGCAGGGCGTCGTGCAGATCCGGGGCCTGCGCGGCCAGCGCCTCGATGCCCTCGTCGACATACCGGTAGCCGGTCGCGCGGGCGACACCGTGATCGCGGGCCAGTTTGGTGGTGTCGGTGCGGTCGCGGAACCACCGCAGGACCAGCACAGCCTGCCAGAACGTGGTCAACGCCCGACGCCCCTTGCGGGTCCCTTTCCGGCGGCGTTCACCGGCCAGCAGCTTGCTGAGGAAGAGCACCAGTTCACGGGGAACATCGAGTTCGGCAGAATACGTGACCACGTGGGGCCTTCCCTGGTCGAAGATCGTTTCTTGGTCGAACTTCTTCTACCAGGGACCCCACGTCCCACTCTCCCCAGGCCAGCCCTACCCGATCACACACCCATTCCGGCAGGCCGCCTTCAGCCACTTCTTACCGAGATCACCTCAATGGAAATTGCGGCGTGAGGGGGGTCTTCGATACGCGACAACTCCCCGTCGTCCACCCGGCCGATGCGCAGTTAGGAACACTTCGTGGTGCTCGAGCGCAAGGTGTCGAACGCCTCCAGCAAGAAGACCGCGGGACCGGTCGTGAGTGCGAAAGCCGGCAAGAACCGGCTCTCGCACTCACGATTCGTCACCCGCGGCGCATTCCGCGCTCGATGGCATCGATGATCCGCGGCCGCAGTTCGTCGGCGCGGACGATCGCGTCGACCGACCCGACCTCTACGGCCCGCTGGATGCTGTGCACCCGGTCGAACTCCGCCGCCACCTCGCTGAGCTTCTCCGCGCGCACCGCCGCCCGGACATCGGCCAGCTTCAGGTTCAGCGTCGCCCGCTCGGTGCCGTGGGCCTCGGCGACGAGCTCTTCGAGCTCGCGCACCGCGGGGTCGTTCGCCGTCCGCGCGTTGACCTCGCCCGCGAAGACCACCGCGGCCGCCGGCGCGCCGCCGATCACCGAGGCGAAAGAACCCTCCACGGCGAGCACCGTCATGTTCGGGTTCAGCGCCTTGGAGAACACCACGAAGGCGCCGCCGTGGTACCGGGAGATCACGCAGAACACGATCGGGCCGCGGAAGTTCACGATGGCCCGGCCGATTTCGGCGCCGTACTCCAGCTGCAGCTTCCGCATCGACTCCGGCGAGCCGTCGAACCCGGACAGGTTCGCCAGCACCACGAGCGGCCGGTTCCCGCTGGCCGCGTTGATCGCCCGCGCCGCCTTCTTCGACGAGCGCGGGAACAACGTGCCGGCGGTGTAGGAGTCCGGCCCGTCGGTGGGCGGGAAACCGCGGCGTGCCACCGGCTGAGATTCGATCCCGAGCAGGCACACCGGCCAGCCGCCGAGGTGCGCGTCCTGCACGACCGCGGTGTCCGCGTCGGCCATCCCGGCCCAGCGCTCCAGAACGGGGTGGTCCTGGTCGGCGACCGCCCGCAGCACCGTGCGGATGTCGAAGGACTTCTTGCGGTCCGGGTTGCTCGCCGCGGAGAAGATCTCGCCCACCGTGGTGAAGTCGCTGCCCTCCAACGCGTGCGGGAAACCGGAGATGTCCCGGTCGTGCGGGTCGGTGGTGCCGGCCCGCCGCGGCGCGGTCTCGCCCGGGACGACGTAGGTGTGGTCGTAGTGCGCCATCAGCACGTCACGGGCGGCACCCAGGTTCGGCGCCCAGTACTGGGCCTGACCGTTCGGCCCCATCACCCGGTCGTAGCCGCCGATGCCGAAGTTGTCCTCGGCCGACACGCCGCCGGAGAAGTCCAGCGACTGCTTGCCGGTCAGCACCATCGCCGAATCCGGCGTCATCACCAGGATTCCCTTGGTGTGCATGAGCATCGTGGCCTCGGCGTTCCAGTACGGCTGGGCGCCGACGTTGATCCCCGCCACCACGATGTTGATCTCGCCGCCGTCCTGGGTGAACTGGACGATCCGCTTGAGCGCGGCGGCCACCCAGTCCATGTTCTCCGTGCCGGAGTCCATCGAGATCCGGGCCCCCGCCGACAGCGCGAACCACTCCAGCGGCACCTGCAGCCGTTCGGCCAGGTCCAGGGCTGCGATCACGCGCGAGCACTCCGGTTCCGACAGCGCGCCGAGCGCCTTGGTCGGATCGCCCAGCAGCACCACCCGGGTCACTCCCTCGGGATGGAGTTCGGTCGGCGTGCTGACGACGCCGGCGACGATGGCCGCCGAGTTCTTGCCCTTCGGGCGGTCCACCGGCGCCAGCACGCGGGTCTCGTCGAGATCGTGCTCGACGAACGTGCCGCCGGGCCCGGCGAGCATGCCGGTCAGCTCGTACGGGTAGGCCGTGCCGCGCTTCACGGCGCGCAGCACCTTCTGGCGGTAGCTGTCCAGCGGCTCGATCGGTTCGGTCGGCGGCTCGATGGCGGACAGCTGCATCCCGGTACCGGCGTCGTAGCCGATCCGCACGGCGAATTCACGGAGCTCGCCGGTCTCCCGGTCGCGTCGGCGCCCGAGGAACAGCACCTCCTCCAGCCCGGCACCCGCGGTCGTGGGCAGCACCCGTTGCGCGACCGTGTTCAGCTCATCCGTGGACAGCTCGCTCGGCGGCCACACGTAGATGGTGATCCGGTTGGTGCCGGACCGGTTGGTGCCGTTGTTCGCACCGGGCTTCGCCTGCGCCTTGCGGACCGCGTCGAGGCACGCGGTGAGCACACCTTCCGCGGCGGGCAGCGCGACGAGCCTGCCATCGTCGTCCCGGAGCGGCGTCAGGTCCCGCACCTGGGCCAGCGCCACGAATCGCTCGTCGGAGGGGTTGTTCGGCGCCACGCAGCGGAAGAGGTAGACCTCCTCGTCGGCCGAAGGCAGGCGGGTGAGGTCGAATTCGCCCAGCCGCTCCAACTGCATCCGCTCGGCGATGCGCGGGTGCAGCCCGCGGATCAGGCGTTCCTCGGCGAAGCCGGTCGGCGACGGGCGGAACGTGAAGTGGTGGTGCATCACCGCGCCGCTGCGGCCCGCCACGGTGGTGGTGATGCGGCTGACCTGGCTCGGCAGCGGTTGGGCCGCGAGCACCTCGGCCAGCTCTGCCGCCATCGCGTCGGTGTCCTCGGGCTGATCGGCCCAGACCAGGTAGATGTCGGCGACCAGCTCGCCTTCCGGCGCCAGCTCGCCCAACGCCCGCACGGCAGCGGGCAGGGCTGCGAAGTCGACCGCGGTGGCCACCACGCGCGAGTGCGCGCTCCGGTGCTCGGCGCTGACGAACGTGCAGCCCGCGACCCGGGTCGTGCGGACGTCTTCGAGTTCCCGGTTGCCGTAGTAGCGGCGGGTGAGCACCTCCAGCAGCGGCGACGGATCGGTGCCCTCGCGGCCGATGCGCTGCCCGACCAGCCGGACCAGCGGTTCGGCGCTGGTGACCATGGCGGAGATCCGCTCCGTCCGGTCCGGTGCGTCCGGGTGCTCGTCTAGGTGGCGCAGGTGCTTGCGCACGCCCGCGTAGACCTCTGCGCGGCTGCGCCGCAGCATGGGCTGGGCGAACCAGCGGAAGACCACGGTGCGGGCCAGGTCGGAGACGGCGGGGAACCGGAGCTGGGTGGCCGCGATCAGGTGTTCCAGCGCCAGTCCCGCGGCCTGGCGAGCCGCCCCGGACGGGGGTGCCTCCGCGAGCCACTGCCGCAGCAGGGCGGTCACCACCGCCGCGTCCGTCGTGGCTCGCTGCTGGGCGAGGAAGATCCGGAAGACGGCCTCTTCCAGCTCGGGCGTCCGGTCCAGCTCCTGGACCCCGTAGTGACCGAGCACCCGGACGAGGCGCTGCTGGAACGTCTCGGAGAGCCCGGCCCGCTCGACGTCCAGGCTCTGCAGGTAGGTGTGGAAGTACTCGCGGGGGCTGTGCACCCGCGAGTCCGCCTTCGTCTCCTCCCCGACCGGCCGGTTGCGGCTCAGCTCGGAGAGGTCGGCGAACACCGCCAGCAGTTCGATCTCCTCGACGAGCGGGCGCTGCCTGGCCTCGACGAGTTCCGCCCGGGCGGTCAGGTAGTCCGTCAGCACCCGGCGCTCGTCGTGCGGGTCCACGTCGAACCCGAGCAGCAGGCTGCGCAGATCCTGCTGGCCGCGGGTCGCCCGCTGCTGCGCGCTGAGACCGTCCGGCCCCAGGGGCAGGACGAGGTCGGCGGCGGCTTCCCCGGTGGGCTGCTCGGAGCCGGCCTCGTCCTGGTCGCCGAGCGGTTCCAGCCGCATCAGCGGCGCGCCGGTCTCGACCTGGCTGCCCGCCCGCACCATGCATTCCCGCAGCTTCGCGCGGAACGGCGCGCGCACCACGGTCTCCATCTTCATGCTCTCCAGCACGATCACGGGAGCACCAGCTTCGACCTCGGCGCCGGCCTCCAGCGGGGTGGCGACCACCAGGGCAGGCGCCGGTGCGCGCAGCACACCGCCCTCGTCCCGGCTGACCCGGTGGGCGACGCCGTCGACCTCCACCAGGTGCACGGGGCCGTGGGTGTCGGTGACCAGCCGGAACCGCTGCCCGTTGACCGCGATCTGCCCGGCGTGCGAGTCGAATCGCTCGACCTCGACGTCCGCGGGGTGGACGTCGCCGCCGTTTGCGGTGGCGATGCCGACCCGGAACCGCTGGTGACCTACGCGCGCCACCTGCACCCGGTAATCGGCGCCCCGCAGCTTGAGCTCCAGCGGTCGACCGCTCTCGTGGCGCGCCTGGGGTCGGCCGCCGTGCGCGGCGGCCAGGAACCGCTGCCGTTCGGCGAGTTCGGCGTCTTCGTAGTCCTTGATGGCGGCCGCGGCCAGCGCGATCGCGGAGTGCCGGTGCGCCTGGAGCTCGCCCTGCGCACGCACCCGGTCGATCCACCCGGTGTCGGCGGTGGCCTCGATCACCTCGGGCCGGTCGAGCAGGTCGAGCACGAAGCTCTTGTTCGTCGCGCCGCCGGAGACGATGACCGTGGTCTGCGCCATCGCCCGGCGCAGCCGGGCCAGCGCCTCGTCGCGGTCCCGGCCGAACGCGATGATCTTGGCGATCATCGAGTCGAAGTCGGCGGGAATGGTGTCGCCCTCGCTGACCCCGGTGTCCACGCGGATGCCGGGACCGGCCGGAAAGTCGAGGCGGACGATCTTGCCCGGGGACGGGGCGAAGTCGCGGTCCGGGTCTTCGGCGTTCAGCCGGGCCTCGACGGCGTGCCCGCTCTCGGCGGGCGGCTCGCCCTCCAGCTTGCCGCCGCCCGCCACATGCAGCTGAGCCTTGACCAGGTCGACGCCGGTGGTGGCCTCGGTGATCGGGTGCTCCACCTGGAGGCGGGTGTTGACCTCCAGGAAGGCGAACAGCCGCTCGCCGGGGTGGTAGAGGAACTCCACGGTCCCCGCGCCCTGGTAGCCCACGGCGAGGGCGAGCCGCTCGGCGGCGGCCTTGAGCTCCCCGCTCTGCTCGGCGCTGAGCACCGGGGAGGCCGATTCCTCGATGACCTTCTGGTTGCGCCGCTGGATCGAGCAGTCCCGCACCCCCAGCGCCCACGCCGTGCCCTGCCCGTCGGCGATCACCTGGACCTCGACGTGCCGGGCACCCGTGACCAGCCTTTCGAGGAAGACCGCGCCGCTGCCGAAGGCGCGCTCGGCCTCCATCCGGGTGCGCTCGTAGGCGTCGACCAGTTCCCGCTCGTCGTTGATCATCCGGATGCCGCGGCCGCCACCACCGGCGGTCGCCTTCAGCATCAGCGGGTAGCCGATCTCGGTCGCGCTGCGGATCGCCGCGTCCAGGTCGGCGACCTCGCCGCGGCTCCACGGCGCCACCGGGACGCCGACCTCCTCGGCGATCAGCTTCGCGCCGATCTTGTCGCCGAGCTTGCGCATCGCCTCAGGGCTCGGCCCGATGAAGGTCACGCCCAGCTTCTGACAGAGCTCGGCGAACGCCGGGTCCTCGGCGACGAACCCCCAACCGACCCACGCCGCGTCGGCACCGGTTTCGGTCAGCGCCCGCTCCAGGACGCCGAGGTCCAGGTAGGGCCGCGCGTGCGCCGGGCCGAGGTCGTGGCTCAGATCGGCCTCGCGCACGAAGGCGGCCGTGCGGTCGGCGTCGGTATAGAGGGCCACGGTCTCTATCCGGGATCCGGTTTCCGCCGCGACCTCCCGCACGGCATGGATCAGCCGCATCGCAGCTTCCCCGCGATTGACGATCGCAACACGACTGAACACCGAGCAGACCTCCTGCAGCTTTCTCTCCTGGGGCAACAACGCCCCGCTAAGCACACCTTCCTGGCTACCGGTTGGTATGGATATGTCGCAACTACGGCGTGGTGCGCCCCGAAAATCGTCGGGCATCGCCAAATCGACCCGACCGGCGGCCCTCCCGACTGCCCCGATGCAGCAATTTTAGTGATCCAGATCTCATCGGGCGGCCCGCGAGCGCGGCAGGGACAACATCGGACTGCCCGCGGTCAGCCGATCACCGACCCCGGCAGCCGGCCGCAGCGAACACGCCAGCCGTGGCGTCTGCGGCCGATCATCGGGACATCCGGTCGCTGCACGCCGCCGGGCAGCGCCGCGAGATCTCGCAGCCGTCCCGCCCCGCAGTCGGCGACCTGATTGTCCGACTTCGGAGGCTTGCGCCGAAATCACCTTTCACCGGGGAGATGCGCGTCGGTGCTCGCCCGCAAATCAGGGCAAAGCGTGGAACCTCTCGTTGAACGCGCGCGGGAAGCCGGCGGACCCGGAACGTCCTTTGTGGAGCCGTGCCGTTGCAGGACCACCTATGGATTCGGTCACCCGGTCGGTGCCCGAGCCGTCCGTCCGGTGGATTGCGCGCGAACCGGGGTTGCAGCACGCTACCCGGGGGATCTCCACTATGACCACCACCACTCGTCCAGCGACAGGCGCCGAAGACCGGGTGGCTCCCGCCGCGCGCGGTGACCGGGGAGGCCGGATGGTGCTGCCAACGCCGAGCACGCGCCCGACGCTGCTGGGTGTCCGGGTGCCGCGCATCGAGGATGACCGACTGGTCACCGGGCGCGGCCGCTACGTCGCCGACGTGGTCCTGCCGGGCATGGTGGAGGCCGCGTTCGTCCGCAGCGAAGTCCCGCACGCCCAGGTGCGCGGCGTCACCACGTCGGCCGCGCTGGATTCGCCCGGGGTGTGCGCGGCGTTCGGTGGTTCGGACCTCGGCATCCCCGCGGTTCCGGACCTGATGCCCTGGGTCCGCCCCGTTCGGCACTTCCCGCTGGCGCGCGACCGGGTCCGCTACGTCGGCTGCCCGCTCGCGGTGGTGGTCGCCGACGACCGCTACCTCGCCGAGGACGCCGCCGAACTCGTCGACGTCGACGTCGAACCGCTGCCCACCGTAGACACCGTCGACGCGGCCCTCGCCGCGGACGCGCCGCTGCTCTACCCGGAGTGGAACGACAACCTCCTGCTGTCGCTGGCCCCGGAGAACCCGGCCGTGGACGAGGCGTTCGACCGGCTGCGCGTGATCAGCGGCACCTACACCACCCACCGCCACGCGGCCGTTCCCATGGAACCGCGCGGCGTCGTGGCCGAGTACCGCGACGGGCGGCTGTCGGTGTGGACCTCCACCCAGGCCGCCTTCATGGTGCGGTCGATGCTGTCCGCCGTGCTGGGCCTGCCGGAGCGCGACATCCGGGTGATCACGCCCGACGTCGGCGGCGGGTTCGGCCAGAAGAACGAGATCTACCCGGAGGACTACGTGATCCCGTGGCTGGCGATGCGGCTGCGCCGCCCAGTGCGCTGGATCGAGGACCGCCACGAGCACCTGATCACCGCGTGCCACGCCCGCGACATGCGCATCGAGCTGTCCGCCGCGGTCCGCGACGACGGCACCATCGAGGCCCTGCGCGGGCGGATCCGCACCGACCTCGGTTCCGGCGAGATGTTCCCCGCCGGGTTCGGTCCCAGCCTGGTGGCCGTCGGATCGCTGTGCGGGCCCTACCGGATTGCGCACCAGTGCGTGGCGGTCCAGGGCGTGGTCACCAACAAGACCCCGCTCGGCGCCTACCGCGGTTTCGGCATGCCCGAAGGCACTTTCGCCATCGAGCGGCTGGTGGACAAGATCGGCCGCGAACTGGACATCGATCCGCTCGAACTGCGCCGCCGGATGATCATCGAACCGCACGAGCTGCCCTACGAGACGGCCGCCGGCGCGCGGCTGGACTCCGGGAGCCACCGCGAGGCCTTCGATCGCGCCGTCGAGATCGGCGAACGGCTGCTGGCCGCCGAACGCGAACGCGCCGCACCTGGCGCGCGCCTCGGCGTCGGCTACGCCACCTACATCGAGGGTGTCGCCGCCAGCGCGTTCTCGATCACCGGCAACTGGAGCGGACAGGACTCCGCCGACGTGCGCTTCGACGCCGACGGCGGGGTCACCGTGGCGGTCGGCATCTCGGCCATGGGGCAAGGCGCGCACACCATGGTGGCCACCCTGGTCGCCGAGGAACTGGGCCTGCCGATCGAGCAGGTGCGGGTGGTGATGGGCGACACCGACACCGCGCCGTTCGGCCTGGGCAGCTGGGCGAGTCGCAGCGCCGTCGTCGCCGGCGGCGCGATCGCGCGGGCCGCCGAAGTGCTGCGGCGCAAGGGAACCGACATCGCCGCGCACCTGCTGGAAGCCGCCCCGGACGACCTGGAGCTGGCCGACGGCGGGTTCCAGGTGCGCGGCAGCCCGGGCAGCTCGGTGTCCTGGGCGCAGGTGGCGCGGGTGGCGCTGACCCGCACGTTCGAGCTGCCGCCGGGCGTCGAACCCGGGCTCGACGCGCGCGCGAGCTACGAACCGCCCGGAATGGACCACGCGCCCCGGCCCGACGGCAAGATGAACGGTTCGGCCACCTACACCAACGCCACGCACGCCGCGATCGTCGAGGTCGACACCGCCACGGGGGTGGTGAAGGTGGTGCGGTATGCCGTGGTGCACGACTGCGGGCGCGTCATCAACCCGCTGACCGTGGCCGGCCAGATCCACGGCGGTGTCGCGCAGGGCATCGGCGGCACGCTCTATGAACAGATGCCCTACGACGACGGACAACCGCTGGCCACCACGTTCATGGACTACGTGCTGCCCACCGCCTGCGAGATCCCCGAGATCGAAACAGAGGAGCTCAGCAGTCCCGCGCCAGAAACCCCCTTCGGCATCAAAGGCGTGGGCGAGGCGGGCATCATCGGCCCGCCGGCCGCGATCGTGCGCGCCGTCGAGCACGCCCTGGAACCACTGGGCGTGGCCGACATCGACACCACCCCGCTGACTCCCTCCGCGGTGCGGCGCCTGATCGAGGAGGCCGCGTCGTGAAGCCCCCACCGTTCGACTACGCCCGCCCCGAGACCCTCGGCGAAGCGGTGCGGCTGCTCGCCTCCGACGAGGACGCGAAAGTCCTTGCGGGCGGCCAAAGTCTGCTGCCGATGATGAACTTCCGGCTCGCCCGCCCCAGCATCCTGGTCGACATCGGCCGGCTGCCGGAGCTGACCGGGCTGCGCCCCGAGGACGACGTGCTGATCATCGGCGCCGGCGTTCGGCAGCGGGCGGCCGAGACCTCCCAGCTGGTCCGGCAGACCTGCCCGCTGCTCGGACGCGCGCTGCGCCACGTCGGCCACCACCAGATCCGCTCCCGCGGCACCGTCGGCGGATCCCTGGCACACGCCGATCCGGCCGCCGAGCTGTGCGCGGCCGCGTGCGCGCTGGACGCCGATGTCGTGGTGACCGGTGTCGGCGGCCGACGCACCATCGCCGCCACCGACCTGTTCCTCGCGCCCTACGAAACTTCGCTGGCCGCAGACGAAATCCTCACCGAAGTGCGAGTGCCGATTCGCGAAACCGCCCGCTGCGGCTTCGCCGAGATCACCCGGCGGTCCGGCGATTTCGCCATCGCAGGAGTCGCCGCGGCGCTGGAGTTCGACGACGGGACCGTGACCCGCGCGCGGCTGGCCGGCCTGGGCATCGGCGGCACGGTCCGACGACTCGCCGAAGCCGAAGAGGCGCTGCGCGGGCGGGCGCTCACCGCCGAGTCGATCAACGCGGCGGCCCGGGCCGCCGCGGACTCCGCCAGCCCGCCCGACGACCTCCACGCCGACCCCGCAACCCGCCGCGCCGCACTGCAGGCGGCCTCGCAACGAGCCCTGGAGCAGGTGGCGCATGGCTGACACCCCCACCGCACACCGCGAGATCACGCTCACCGTGAACGGCCGCAAAGTCCAGCGCCTCGTCCCGGTGCGCCGGCTGCTCGTGGACTTCCTGCGCGACGACCTCGGCCACACCGGCACCCACGCCGGCTGCGAGCACGGCATCTGCGGCGCCTGCACCGTGCTCATCGACGGCGAACCCGCGCGCTCCTGCATCACCCTGGCCGTGCAGGCCGACGGCACCGAGGTCACCACGGTGGAAGGCATCACCCCCGACGATGGCCTGAGCCCGGTGCAACAGGCCTTCAAGGACTGCCACGGACTCCAATGCGGTTTCTGCACACCGGGATTCGTAGTGACGCTGTCCGCCGCCGACCCCGACGATCACCCCGACGACGCCTCGATCCGCGAACTGCTGTCGGGAAACCTCTGCCGCTGCACGGGATACCAGCACATCGTCGACGCCGTGAACGAAGCCTGGGGCCGCACCCCTGGCTGAGCGACCCGTGCAGGTGACGTGGCCGCCTGATCCCACCGCCGTGCTGCGATCGGCAGATCCCCGGCGCGGGCGAGGACGGCCACGAAACGCGGTGCTGACATCTCCGGCAGGTTGGGTACTCCTCATGTGCGAGGGAGCTTCGCAGGTCTGGAAGCCGGCACGGGGAGGACGCAATGAACGAGCACCGGTACACCATCGTCGTCGGCGTCGACGGCTCGCCCGCTTCCAAGGCGGCCCTGCGGTGGGCCGTCTGGCAGGCGGGACTGGTCGACGGCGGCATCACCGCCCTGATGGCCTGGGACGCTCCGCTCATCTACAACTGGGAAGCCCCCGGGCTCGAGGACTTCGCCACCACCACCGCCAAGAACCTGCACGAGGTGGTCAAGGATGTTGCCGGCGACTCCGAGGTGGAAATCAGCAGGGAAGTCGCGCAGGGGCACCCGGCGCGGGCGCTGCTGGACGCCGCCGAGTCGTCCAACGCGGATCTGCTCGTTGTGGGCAGCCGGGGGCACGGCGGATTCACCGAGGCGCTCCTCGGCTCGGTCAGCCAGCACTGCGTGCACCACGCCCGCTGCCCCGTGGTCGTGGTCCGCGGCGACTCCTGACCAATCGCGGCCCGCGGAAACCTCGATCATTCGAGCGATGCGGCGTGGTCGGGCACGTACCTGAACGCGTCGCGGGGCGGACGCCGGTAGCCGCTGGCGCCCGCCCGCGCGGGCAGTTCCACCCGGGGGCGCGGAACCTCGTGGTACGGCACGCTCGACAGCAGGTGAGCGATCATGTTGATCCGCGCACGCCGCTTGTCCTCGCTTTCCACCAGGTACCAAGGGGATTCCGGGGTATCCGTCGCGGCGAGCATCTCGTCCCGCGCGCGGGAGTAATCGTCCCAGCGGGTCACCGACTCCAGGTCCACGTGCGAGAGCTTCCACTGGCGCATCGGGTCCTCGACGCGTTTGCGCAGTCGACGCTCCTGCTCGGTGCGGCTGATCGAGAACCAGTACTTGCGCAGCAGCAGCCCCTCGTCGATGAGCAGCCGTTCGAAGATCGGGCACTGCTCCAGGAAACGCCGGTGCTCGTCCTCCGTGCAGAACCCCATGACGTGCTCCACCCCGGCGCGGTTGTACCAACTCCGGTCGAACAGCACGATTTCCCCCGCCGCCGGCAGCTGCGCGATGTAGCGCTGGAAGTACCACTGCGTTCGCTCCCGCTCGGTCGGGACGGGCAGCGCGGCGATCCGGGCCACCCGGGGGTTGAGGTACTCCGCGACGCGCCTGATCGTGCTGCCCTTCCCCGCCGCATCGCGCCCCTCGAACAGCACCACGAGCCGCTCGCGCTCGGCCCGGACCCATTCCTGCAGCTTCACGAGCTCCGCTTGCAGCCGCAAGAGCTCGCGTTCGTAGGTGGCACGTGGCAACCGCCGCGGCCCGGGGTGCGCCACATCGGACCGAGCCGCATCACCGGCACTGGTCATGTCGCTCACCTCCAGCACGCGGCGCGGCGCGTGCCCCGGCGCTCATCCCGCCCGCACCACGAGCACTGGACAGGGCGCCGAGTGGACGAGGGCGCGACTGGTCGAGCCCAGGAGCATCCCGGTGAGGCCTCCGCGCCCACGGCTACCTACGACGATGAGCTGCGCGTCTGCGCCGTGCAAGGCCAGGAACCGCACCGGTCGGTCCCGCTCCACGACGCGCTGCACCTGCACGTCCGGGTACCGCTCCTGCCACCCCGCCAGCCGCTCGGCGAGCAGCATGCCTTCTCTTGCCTCGATCGCATCCCAGTCACGTTCCGCGTCCAGGGCGAACCATTCGTCGATGGCGGTGTCGCTCCACACGTGGAGGGCCACCAGCGGAACGCGCCGCACGGACGCTTCCTCGAACGCGGCCTCCAGGGCGCGCTCGCTGACCGCCGATCCGGCCACTCCGACGACGACCGGCCGAGTTCGTGCCACGTCGGGATCCGTCCGGGCAGCCGGGACGACGACCACCGGGCACTGCGCCAGCATGGCGACGGTTTCCGCCGTGGACCCCAACGCCCTTTTCACCCCGGTGGCGTCACCCAGGCCGCGGGTGCCGACGACGACCCGCCGAGCCCCGGCCGACTCCTCGACGAGGACCGCAGCCGGCTTGCCGTGGCGTAGTTCCTGGGTGATCGCCACGTCGCCGACGACCGTCGCGGCCAGCTCCGCCGCCTGCGACAGCCATCGGCGGCGCTGGTTCTCGATGACGTCGAGAACGTTCGGCGACGTCGGCATCCCATCACCAGCATCATCCGCCCCACCAGCAACGACGCATACCAGCCGCAACGCTGCCCGGTGAAGCGCGGCGTCCGCTGCGGCCCATCTGACCGCATCCGCCGCGACGTCCGAGCCGTCGATGCCCACCACGTCGAACGCCTGCATCCGGCATCCTTCCGCCCAGCCGCTCACGGCGGAACCCGTTGGAAGCGCTAGTCGTCGATCAGCAATTCCCGCAGGTCACGACGCGGGGTCGCGGGTGTTGGCGAGCCGTAGCCGACCCGCACCACCGCCTGCGGGTACAGCTCGCCGCCGAGCAGCTGCCGCAGCTCGTCCCGCGTCTCTGCGACCTCCACGACCTCCGACAGCAGCGACGACGCCAGGCCCAGCGCTGTCGCGGTGAGCAGCAGGCGTTGCATCGCCTGGCCCGCGTGCAGGTCGTCGAGCCTGCTGCCGTGGTTCGAGCACACCACGACCATCAGCGGCTCGTACTCGAAGTCCTTGCCGGGAACCCGCGCACGCGCCTGACCACCGGAGAAGTCCCTCAGCACCCACTGGTCCTGCGGCTCCGGCGTCGGCCCTGCCGCGGCAGCCGGAACGCCTTCAAATTCGCCTTCCGGACGTCCGGTCCACCGCGCCAGCTCATCCCGGAAACGCGCGTCCGCCATCTGCGCCCGGTGCGCGCGGTGCACCAGCCCCTCCAGGGTCCCCGACTCCGGGCGCTTCATCACGCGCAACGAGCTCTGCTCGCGCCGCACCGCAGTGGCCAATTCGTGCCGGTGCGTGGTCGGCACCGGGGTCTCCAGGAACGGGCGTCGGTTGCTGCGTCGCTTGGGAATCGCTTGGTACAGCGCCAGTTCCTCCGGCGCTTGCTTCGCCTGTCCCCCGCTGCGCACCTCGGCCAACGAGGTCGGCCCGGCAAGCCGCGGCAGCAGCGCGACGACCGGCCGCACGCCGAAGTGCTCCAGTGCCAGACGAAGGTTCAGCAACGCCGCACCGCAGGCCAACCGCAGTTCCCGGTCGTCCGGATCCGCAGCGGGCAACCGCCGCTGCGGGTCGCTGTGCAGCTCGATCACCTGTTCCGAAAGACGGAAGCGCCATGGCTGGCTGTTGTGCAACGACGGTGCCAAGCCGGCCTGCTGCACCACGTCCTCGGTCTGCTCCGCGGACAAGCCCAACGCGGTTGGGAATGAAGCCATCTCCCGCCCCCCGGGTACGTCGCCGGACCCCGAGCCGAGTTTGGCAGACCAACGACTCCCCCGCCGCGCTCCATCCCTGGTTCGCGTCCCGCGGCTCAGCGGTCCGGGCAGGCCTCGTGCCACTGCTGCCCGGCCGGGCCACGGGTCATCAGGTGCTCGACGTCGCGTCGAGCATCGGCTTCGCTTTCGAAGCCGATGCAGGCATGCCGCTCACCGTGCATCAGGTAGGTCACCTGCCACTTGGGGCCATTGCGTTCGAGAACGATCTCGTACAGGGCAAGGGGATGCCAATCTGACGCTCCGGCAAACCAACGCGCTACGGGTTCGAACAAGGCGCGCCTCATCTTCCGACCAGAAGCCACTAGATACCGCCTACCAGTCAGTATCCCCGCACCTCCGTCACTGCGGCGAGGACTTTCAGCCCCTATTCGTCTCCGAAATGCAGGGTCCAGCGCAGGTAGTCGTGCACCGGGGTGACCGGCGCGGGAGTGAGATCGGTCAGGACGTGGGAAGCCGACAGGAGAGGTGAGGGGCACCCTTGAGCGCGGTTCACCCGTCGGCGAACCACCTAGCACCTCACACACCGCCCGATAGCGGTACTCCACCAACGCCTCGGGCTCCACCTGGTTCCTCGCCCCTCGCCGATGCTCAACAGACCGAGGCAGAAGATCATTTACCGCTGGAGACCGTCAAGCGCTCTGTGCTGTCGATGTGAAGCGAACGGCCTGTTCACCACGATAGGAGCCTGTTGCAAAATTACGCCCACCACGGACCGTGATCGATCGATCACGGCTGAGATGGCCACTGGCGGACAAACGGCGGCGATCGAGACTGATTTGGTACTTCGGTTCAGCCGTTTTCGCCGAAAACGCAACAGGCTCATAGACGGCACGAACGGTCCGTTCGCTCCGCCCATCCGATGCCAACCCTGGCCAGCCGGCGCTCGTCGTGCTGACCTCCTTCGCCGCGTGGATCTTCTTCGTGGGAAGGCTGCAGCGGTGGCACGGCTTCGCCATGTTCAGGGAAGCGCCGGTCGAAATCGTGAACCGGTCGTGAGTGCGAAACCGGTAAGAGCCGGTTTCGCAGTCGCCGGTGCGGGCCGGTGGCTTGGTCGCGGGCGTCGACCTCTAACATTCCGCAGGTGGCCGCCTACGACGATCTCGACGCGTTCGAGCACCTGGACCCCTCGACCCTGCCGCTGCGTCAGCAGAGAATCCTGGCCACGATCCGGGATTGGGTGACCAGGTACGGATATTCGCCGAGCACGCGCCAGATCGGCGATGCCGTCGGACTCAGGTCGTCCTCGTCGGTGTCGAAGCACCTGATGAGCCTGGAGGAGAAGGGTTTCCTGCGGCGCAGCACGACGATGTCCCGGCCGATCGACGTCCGGGCCTTCCTGCAGCCCTCGGCGCGGCATTCCGGCGATGACTCGGTGAGCGTGCCCGTGGTCGGCGATATCGCCGCCGGAACTCCCATCGCGGCCGAAGAACACATCGACGACGTTCTGTCGTTGCCCCGCGAACTTACCGGTCGCGGCAACGTCTTCGGTCTGCGCGTGCGCGGTGACTCGATGATCGACGCCGCGATCTGCGACGGCGACATCGTCGTGGTCCGGCAGCAGCCCGAGGCGCATTCCGGGCAGATCGTCGCCGCGATGATCGACGGCGAGGCGACCGTCAAGGTGTACCGCCGCCGCAACGGCCACGTCTACCTGGAGCCTCGCAACCCGGCTTACGAGATCATCGACGGTGACGCCGTCGTCGTGCTGGGCACCGTCGTCTCGGTACTACGCAGCATCTGAAACAAACTGGGCGAGCCCGTGTCCCGTGCTCTCCCAGCCCCGCGACGGGGTCAGGACTCCGCGGAGTAGTCGTCGTAGAAGCCACGCCGCCCTTGACGCCCTGGTGACCCGCATCGACGTAGCGCTGCAGCGGATCGAGCGGCCCGATCGGGAGTTCGGGGCGCCGAGGTGCTGCTTGGCGAAGGAGAGGGCGTCGCCGCGGGCCTCCGGTGAGGGGTCGGAAATGCGGACCCCGCCACCTCGGGTGCCTGCGGGGTTGTGGGCTGTCCGGTGGAATGTGTCTCAACGTGGCGGAATGTGATGGTTTGTGAATCGCCGGGATTGTCGGTGCTTACCAGTACAGTTGCCGCTGATGAGCATGGTGTTGCAGGCGTATCGGTTTGCGCTGGATCCGGACCAGGAGCAGGAGGCCGGGTTGCGGTCGCATTGTGGTGCGCAGCGATTCGCATACAACTGGGGGCTCGGCAAGGTCAAGGCCAACCTTGATCAGCGGAGGGCTGAAGCGTCCTACGGCCTGGACGGTGATGAGCTGACGCCGCCGGTGGGCTGGTCGGCCTACAACTTGCGGAAGGACTGGAACCGGGCCAAGCACGCGATTGCGCCGTGGTGGCAGGAAAATTCGAAGGAGACGTATTCGTCTGGCCTGTGGCGAGTGCGTTGAAGAACTGGAACGACTCGAAGAAGGGCACACGCAAAGGCGGTAAGCTCGGGTTCCCGAGGTTCAAGGGCAAGCGGGCGGGGTTGTCGTGCCGGTTCACCACCGGCAGCTTCGGTCTGGCCGACGGCGATCGGCGGCATGTGCAACTGCCCCGCATCGGGGTGGTGCGCACGCACGAGTCCACCCGCAAACTCGCTCGGCCCGTCGAGACAGGTGCCGCGCGTATCCGCTCGGCGACGGTGTCCTACCGGGCGGGGCGGTGGTTCGTGTCGTTCTCGGTGGAGATCACCCGTGCCGACCCGGCCCCGGCCCGACCGGATGTGACGGTGGGGGTGGATCTGGGGATCAAGTCTCTGGCGGTGCTGTCCACCGGCGAGGTGATCGCCAACCCGAAGCACCTCGAAGTGGCCCTGCGTGAGTTGCGGCGGTTGCAGCGGCAAGCTTCGCGGCGCACTGGCCCGGACCGCCGAAGTGGACAGAAGCCGTCGAACCGGTGGCGCAAGACCCAAGCCCGCATCGCCAAGCTTCACGCCAAGGTGGCCAATGCGCGCCGCGACGGACTGCACAAGCTCAGCACCCGGCTGGTGCGGACCTTCGGTGTGGTCGTGCTGGAAGACCTCAACGTTGCCGGAATGGTCAAAAACCGCCGTCTGGCAAGGCAGGTCGCGGGTGTCGGCATGGCCGAACTGCAACGTCAGGTCGAGTACAAAGCCTCTTGGGCCGGGGTGTGCGTGCACATCGCGGACCGGTGGTATCCCAGCTCTAAAACGTGTTCGGGCTGTGGTGTGGTGAAAGCCAAGCTGCGCCTGTCCGACCGTGTCTTCACCTGCTTCTCCTGCGGGATGAGCATGGATCGTGACCTCAACGCGGCCCGCAACCTCGCCAAACTGGTTGAGGTTACGACGTCCTCCCACAGTTGGTGGGCGACGGAAAACGAGCCCAATGGAAACCCGCACAAGACCCGCACCACGCGGGCAGCGGGTACCGCCACGGGAAGACCCGCACCCAACGGCGCGGGCCAACGTCGACACTGCTAGGCGTCGGCTCACGACACACTTTCACACGTTTCGTGAACGGGAAGTGGCTCAGAGCGATTCGAGGAACGCGAGCGCGACGACCCACGCCTCCTCGGCGGCTTCCGGGTCGTAGTCCGGCAGGTCCGGATCGGTGAACAGGTGCCCTGCGCCCGGATAGCGGAAGATCTCGACGTCCGCCCCGGCACGCCGCATCTGCAGGTACCAGGCGTTCAGCCAGTCGGCCGACTCGAACGGGTCGGGGTCGGCGACGTGCAGCTGCACCGGCAGGTCGCCGACGGTCGCGCCCTCGGCGATGTCGGAGGTGCCGTGCAGGAGCAGCAGACCACGGGCGTTCTCGTCGGCCAGCGCGAGGTTCTGGGCGAGGGCCGCCCCCAACGACAAACCCACGTACACCAGGCCCCGTTCGCTGTGCGGCGCCGCTGCCTGCACGGCGCGGCGCAACAGCTCGTCCCTGCCGATCTCGTCCTTGATGCGCATGCCGTCCTCGACCGTCTCGGCGGTCCGCCCGTCGAACAGATCGGGAACGTGCACCTCGTGTCCGGCGGCGCGCAACCGGTCGGCGGCGGTGTGCACGGAAGGTCGCAAGCCGAACGCAGAATGAAGCAACAGGATATCCACATGGGACATCAAATCAGCTCGACCCAACCCGTCCCGAGAACACCCCTGGCACGGCAGGGGGAAGCGAGCAGCTAGCGGTCTCGGCTCTGGCTTGCACCGAAACCTTCGCGGCGCCTGCGGCAGAAGTCCGCACCAACGGTCCTTCGCAGGAAGACTTGTCTCCGCGCAGCAGGCAGGGTTGCCGAGCCAGGACGAAGGACTCTGTGGGCATGCACACCAGCCGACGACGCTGGGAAATGTGCTGATTTGACTGGTCGACTTTGCCTGCGAAGAGGGCCGAGCAGGCTTCTGTTTGCACTTCCAGCAGTCACGTGGTTTCGCGGAGTCTTCACCGAAGTCCGAACGGCACGGCACATATCAGCCGGGTGAGCGGTCGGCAGCAATGCGCCGGCGATGCCGGTGCAGGAACACCCATCGACGACTTCGCGACTTCCAGGAGTGATACCCGATGAACAAGCTGAACTTCCAACTCAGCGGACCGGACATCGAAGTGACCTACGACGGTAGCTCTGGAGCTCTCTTCGTGCGCGGCAGCGGATTCTGGTCCCTTGAGGACGGAGCGACCTTCGACGGCGACCGAGTATCCCGGCCGAACCTCGACGGCGGTGGCCAGCTGCTCCGCGTCCTGCTGCTCGCGAGCTCCCGTGCGGGTGTGGCGACCTCGCTCACCATCCTGCTCCCGCAGGTGAACCACGCGAGCGCCGAAACAGAATCAGACGTGACCGGAGCCGCCGTGGTCACCCAGGACTACCAAGCCGTCGTCGGTGGCCCACCAGCAGTGCTCCAGCAGTACGACATCCGCCCGCTGCAGGGCAAGCTGCACCTCTCCGCCTGA
Source organism: Saccharopolyspora pogona (assembly GCF_014697215.1). GTDB lineage: Bacteria > Actinomycetota > Actinomycetes > Mycobacteriales > Pseudonocardiaceae > Saccharopolyspora > Saccharopolyspora hattusasensis. The sequence goes on along the minus strand of NZ_CP031142.1, from coordinate 9,186,916 downwards.
CATCCGGCTGCCAGCGCCCGAGATTCGCCAGCCACGAGGGCGTTGGTCGTCCTCGGTGAGCCAACGCGCTGCGAGCCTGAGCGTCGACAACGTCGTACCGGGCAACGGCAACATCATCGTGGGCAGGTGAAAAGTACTCCACCGTCCTGCCGCGCGCGCGGGGCGGTGGCCGGTGTCGCTGATCGCGCTCCGGAGCCAGCACCGGACTCCGCCGCGCGACCGACTGGCACCGTTCACGAAACGTGTCAAAACGTTCCGTGAGCAGATGACTTGCGCCACCTGCGTTGACCATCAGGAAGACTGGTGGCCTTCACGCTTCCTCGACCACTGCCAGCACGAACGCTGGTCTGACACGGTCTCCACGTGCGTTTGGCCTTGCGGCCGGTTCCCACGCAACTCGCGGTACCTGACGCGTTTCACCTGCCGCCGCAGGAAAACCGCTGACCGAGCTTGGCTTTCGCTCGGTCAGCAAGCAATACACTACGCTCTGTCACACATTGACACAGGCTCCCGAACTGTCAGTAACCCCGCATCAACTGGCCGCGGGTCTTGGCCGGTTGCCGCGTTCGTCGGGTTGCGGCCGGGCCTTGTTCATGAACCGTCAAGGTTGTCGACATTCGGTTTGAGCAGTATGTCCGTCTGTGAAACGACAAACGCTTGCGAGTCCGGCTCGGCTCCTCGTTGCGGTCGGTGCGCTCGCACTGGTGACCAGCGGCACCTCCGGCGCCGCCCAGAGTTCCGACGGCTTGGGCGAGGTGCGCGCTCGGTTCGAGACCCCATCCTACTTCGACGACGATGCCGGCGGGAACGCCGATGCCGACGACCCGGCCATCTGGCGCAACGCCGCCTCTCCGAACGACAGCATCGTGGTCGGCACGCTGAAGAACGGCGGCCTCACCGTGTTCAACCTCCTCGGCAGCGAACTGCAGCGGATCCCGGCTCCGGCAGCACCCGCTCCCGGGGCGGAACCCGGTCGGTTCAACAACGTCGACGTCCTGCAGGGCGTCGCCGTGGGCGACCGGACCGTGGACATCGCCGTGACCACGGATCGCGGGCGGGACCGGCTGCGGATCTACGCCATCGACCCGCGAGGCGCCCAGGCCGGGGCCCAGGCACTGACCGACATCACCTCCGACGCCGCCCCGCGGCTGTTCTCGCCCACCGAGGAAGCCGTGGACGAGCAGCGGACCGGCTACGGCATGGCGTTGTGGGCCGATCCCGACGGCGGAGCTCCGCTGGTGGTGGTCAGCCAGCGGCACGAGACGCGGTTGGGCCTGTTCCGCCTAGGCGTCGACGCCACCGGGAAGGTCACCTACCACCCGGTGTCTACAGTGGATCTTCCGGCCAAGTTCGAGATAGGCGGCGGAACCTGGGCCCCCTGCGAGGACCCCGGTGAGCGTCCGCAGGTGGAGGGCATGGTCGTCGACCGCACCGACAACGTCCTCTACGCGGCGCAGGAGGACATCGGCGTTTGGCGGATCCCGTTGACCACCCAGGGCTTCGGCGACCAGGCGCTCGTCGAGCGCACCCGGCAGTACGGCCAGCCGGCGGTGTACGACGAGCAGGCCGGGGAATGCGTCGTCACCGGGCCGGAGTCACCGGAGGCGGGTGAGCACCTCACCGCCGACGCCGAGGGCCTGACCATCGCCTACACCGGCGACGGGCGGAAGCTGGTCGCCTCCAGCCAGGGCGACAGCACGTTCGTCGGCTACCGCATCACCCCCGACGGCCTGGCGCACCTCGGCGGAAGCCGCATCGTCGACGGCCGAAGCATCGACGGGGTGCAGGAATCCGACGGCGCCACGGTGACGACCGAGCCGCTCGGCGACCAGTTCCCGCAGGGTCTTCTGGTGGTCCACGACGGCCAGAACACCCCGGAGAGCACCGGCCCGGACGGTGAGGTCCGGACCGACACCAATTTCAAGTTGATCCGCTGGGAGGCGTTCGCCCGCGCCACCGGCCTGCGCTGACGTCGCGATCAGCAGAAGTCCCCGTACACCGAACGGTGTGCGGGGACTTCTGCTCCGTCCCGGAATGTGCCAAGCATGGTTCCGGCTTGTGCCCGAACCTCGTTGGACTGCGCGTACCTTTGCAGGCACCCACCTCCCGGAGTTGCCGAGATCCGATCACCGGATGAGGCTTGCCCGGGAGCACCCGGGCCTTCCGCGAAGGCGACCAGCACGCATGGCAGGACAGGTAGGTACTCGATGACGCAGCCCGACGACGATGCACGGCCGACCGCATCGCACCTCGAAGGAACCCTGTCCTCGGGGCAGTACTGGCAGAGCTGGACCGTCGATCAGCCTGCGGGGGTGGTCGTGCTCGTCCACGGTGTGCACGAGCACAGCGGTCGCTACCGCCACGTCGCGGAGCGGCTCAACGCGGCCGGCTACGCGGTCTACGCCGTCGACCATCCCGGGCACGGCCGCTCGCCGGGAACGCGCGGCAACATCGGCAGCATGGCCGCTGCCGTCGCGGGGGTCGACCTCCTGGCGCGGCTGGCCGGTCAGCGCCACGAGGACGTGCCGCTGTTCGTCTACGGACACAGCCTCGGCGGGCTGATCTCCCTGCAGTACCTCACCGGGACGCCGCTGGACCGAATCGTCGGTGCCGTGATCTCCGCCCCGGCGCTCAACACCGGCGCGGTGTCAGCCGTGGAGAAGGTCGTCTCACCGCTGCTGTCCAAACTGCTGCCCGACCTCGGTGTGCGCAGCCTCGACGCGAACACCATCAGCCGCGACCCCGAGGTGGTGCGGGACTACCGCACCGACCCGCTCAACCACGCCGGGAAGATGCGAGCGCGGACCGCCGTCGAGATCATGCTGGCCGTCGAGGCCATGCCGAAGCGCCTGGCGTCGCTGACCATGCCGCTGTTCGTCCTGCACGGCGGCTCGGACCGGCTGATGCCACCGGCCGCCAGCGAGCTGGTGCGCACCCACGCCCGGTCGTCGGACCTCACCCTGCGGATCTACGAAGGGCTCTACCACGAGGCGCACAACGAGCCGGAGCAGGAACAGGTGCTCGACGAGATCGTGGACTGGCTCGACGCCCACCTGAAGGCCTGAGGCGCTGCCGCGGGCGGGGACGGCCAATACCATGGAAGAGATCCCGGTGAACACCCGCTGCACTGGTGTTCGTGGGGCGGGATCGTTGTGGCGCAAGGAGAAAATCCACATCGTCCGCGGGCCTCGACCCGGCTCCGGCCGGTCGCACCAGCGCGAACGCCCCCGGCCAGTCCGCGCGACCGAAACGACCCGGGCCGGACGACGACCGAGGCAGCGGCATGATTGGACCTGACGGCATCAGCGACCACATCCAACATCGCTTCCCACCGCACGCGCTGCGGGAGTACGCGCTGCTGGCCGACGGGCGTCGTGGTGCGATCTGCGGTCCGCACGGCGATCTGGTTTGGCTGTGCGCTCCGACCTGGCACGACGATGCCGTGTTCGCCGCCCTGCTCGGCGGCCCCGGGGTCTACGCGGTCACGCCCGTCGAGCCGTTCACCTGGGGCGGGTACTACGAACCTCGGTCGCTGATCTGGCGCAACCGGTGGGTGACCACGTCCACGATCGTCGAGTGCCGGGACGCCCTCGCGTATCCGGGGGACCCGAACCGCGTGCTGCTGCTCCGTCGCGTCGAAGCCGTCGAGCGCGAAGTCGTGCTGCGGGTCGAACTGGACGTGCGGGCTGGATTCGGGACGCATCCGATGGCCGAGCCGCACCTGGACGAGCACGGCCGGTGGGTCGCGCACAGCGGCGATCTGCGGCTGCGCTGGAGCGGCGGTGCCGACGCCGCAGTCGGCAGCGATGGCGCACTGCGCATGGAGATCACCGTTCCCGCCGGTGGCCGTCACGACCTGGTCCTGGAGATCACGCGCGCCTCGTTGGGCGCGCCCATCGATCCCGATCTCGCCTGGCATCGCACGGAACACGGCTGGCACAGCGACATCCCCGATCTCGGCGAGAGCATCGCGCCGCGCGACACCCAGCACGCGTACGCCGTTCTGCGCGGGATGACGTCACCGCGCGGTGGCATGGCCGCAGCCGCGACCATGTCCCTGCCCGAGCGGGCCGAGCAAGGGCGCAACTACGACTACCGCTACGCCTGGGTCCGCGACCAGTGCTACGCCGCCGTCGCCGTCGCCGCTGCCGGTCCCTTCCCGCTCCTGGACGACGCCGTATCCTTCCTGACCGCCCGCCTGCTCGACGACGGCGAAGCCCTGAACCCGGCCTACACCATCGACGGCGGCGCCGTTCCCGACGAAAGGTCGCTGGACCTGCCCGGCTACCCCGGCGGCCACGAGGTCGTCCTGGGAAACCGGGTCACCAGGCAAACCCAGCTCGACGCGTTCGGCGAACTCCTCCAGTTGCTGGCCGCGGCGGCGCGCCACGGGCACCTCGACACCGACGGCGCGCGCGCCATCCGCGTCGCGGCGGAGGCCATCGAGCGGCGCTGGCAACGGCCCGACGCCGGCCTGTGGGAACTGGACGACCAGTGGTGGACGCACTCCCGGCTCGCGTGCGTCGCAGGACTGCGAGCCGCTGCGTCCGCTGCTCCGTCCCGCGAGGACTCCGACCGCATGACCTCGCTAGCCGAAGTCATCCTGGACGAAACAACGCGCCGATGCCTGCACCCGAACGGCTACTGGCAACGGAGTTCCCAGCACACCGGCCCTGACGCCGCGCTGCTGCTGCCGCCGGTGCGAGGCGCTCTGCCAGGAGACGACCCGCGCACCCGGGCCACGCTCACGAAAGTGCGCCGCACCCTGGCCGAAGACGGCTACCTCTACCGGTTCCCGCAGCCCACCCAGCGTCCCGGGGAGGCCGAAGGCGCCTTCCTGCTGTGCGGATTCGTCATGGCTCTCGCCGAGCACCAACAGGGCGATGAAGCACACGCCCTGCGTTGGTTCGAGCGCAACCGCGCCGCCTGCGGCCCGCCCGGACTCCTCTCCGAGGAATACGACGTGCAGCAGCGTCAGCTGCGCGGCAACCTGCCCCAAGCCTTCGTCCACGCGCTCCTGCTCGAATCCGCCATCCGGCTCTCGAGGCCCGCCACCCCGGCCAGGGGACCAGGCAGATCGCGCTGACCGAGCCGATCCAGACCAGCGATGGAGTTTTTCGCGCTCGTGCGCGGGTAAACCCTCGTGTTGAGGCAGTTGGTCCCAGCAACGGGGAGGTCTTCGACCTGATGTGGAACACGCGACTTCGGAGCATCGCGGCGCACCTGCGCAGGCGATTCGGGCGTTCGCGCGCCAAACCAGGCACCAGAGGTCGAGCGCTGACGCCAGGACGCGAACCCGACCCGCTTCTGCACACGGGCCCCAGGATCCCGCCGGACACACCACGCCGCAGACAACACCGGGAATGAATCCGACACCAGCAGAGGCCACGAACTCCGAGTTCGTGGCCTCTGCTGGACTTGCCTTGCGCACACGGGATCACCATGCACACTGGGTCATTTCTTGTCCTCGTCACCGGTCAAGGCGTCCTTGGCCTTCTCACCGGCCTGCTTGAGGCCCCCCTTCACCTCCTTGCCCTTGCCCTCCGCTTCCAGCTGCTCGTTATCGGTGGCCTCGCCGACCTTCTTCTCCACCTTGCCCTTCAGCTCTTCTGCCTTGTTCTTCGCCTTGTCCTCGGCAGACATCGCGGCACTCCTTCCGTTCACTGCGTTGGTGCTTCTCCCTGTCGGGTTACCCGACGGGCTACTCAGCCGGGGTTGCGTCTCGCCACCCACCGGCTTGCTGTCCGAACAGCGTGGGGGGACCGAAGTCCACACCGGACGCTGTGCCACGCAGTTAACCCGGTTGATGCCCCGAGAGGACGTTTTCCACGCCCCCTCCCGTAACCGGGAACGTACGCGCGCTCCCACACCTTCTGCGCCCATCACAGACACCTCGGCGATCACATCGACGGCAACGCCGCTACGCACGGCCTACCCGATGCGCCGAGGCGCTAATCCTGATCTTCACCGCGCTCATCTCGGACGCGCTGCCGCGCCTCCGCGCGGTTTGCCGCGGTGGGCCGTGATCCGGGGAGGGAATGACCGGCAGGTTCACGCGTGAAGTACACCGCTACCAGCCCAACCGCTCCGGCTGCGACGAGCAGGACCGCCGGGACCGACTTCACCCCGGTCACCGCGACGAGCGCTTCGGCGATCAGCGGCGTGGTGCCACCGAACAGCGCGACCGAGATGTTGAACCCGACCGACACCGCGCCGTAGCGGATCTCGGTAGGGAACAGCGCCGGCAGCGTCGAGGGCATCGTGCTGCTGAAGCAGATCAACGTCAGACCGATGACCAGCAGACCACCCAGCACCGCCCCCACGCTGCCCTGGGCGATCAGCAGGAACGCCGGGAACGACAGCACGATCAGCGCGACGCTGCCGAACCCCGCGATGGGCAGCCTGCCGATCCGGTCGGAGAACCGGCCCAGCACCACGATCAGGCCCATCACCAGCACCATCGTCACAAGAACGAGGATCAGCGAGCTGGTGTGCTGGAAGCCGAGCACGGCCGAGAGGTACGTCGGCATGTAGGCGGTGAGCAGGTAGTTCGTCACGTTGAACACCAGCACCAGGCCGACGCACTTCAGCATCGGGCGCCAGTGGCGGCCGAAGATCGTGCGCAGGCTGCGCCAGGTCGCCGCCGCCTGCGGCTGCTCGTCTTCGGAGTTCTTGCGGTAGGCGGGGGTTTCCTCCAACCGGAACCGGAGGTAGAGCCCGATGATCCCGAGCGGACCGGCCAACAGGAACGGGATCCGCCAACCCCAGGTCGTCAGGTCCTGCGGGGCCATCGTCACGGTCAGCACTGTGACGAGCGCGGCACCGAGCGAGTATCCGGTCAGCGTGCCGAATTCCAGCCAGCTGGCCATGAATCCGCGTCGCCGGTCCGGCGAGTACTCCGACACGAACGTGGCCGCGCCGCCGTACTCGCCGCCAGTGGAGAACCCCTGGACGAGCCGGGCCACCAGCAGCAGCACCGGCGCCCAGATGCCGATCGTGGCGTAGCTGGGGATCAGCCCGATCGCCAGCGTCCCCAACGCCATCGTGACCATGGTGGTGGCCAGCACCTTCCGGCGGCCGATGCGGTCGCCCAGAGGCCCGAAGAAGAACCCGCCCAGCGGCCGGACCAGGAACGCCACCGCGAACGTGGCGAAGGTGGACAGCAATTGCGCGGTCGCGTTGGTGGGCGGGAAGAAGACCTGGCTGATGACGACGGCGATGTAGCTGTACACGCCGAAGTCGAACCATTCCATCGTGTTGCCGATGGCGGCTGCGGCGACGGCCCGCTTGGTCTGCCGTTCGTCCACAATGGTCGCTTCCGGCTCGTCACGACGGCTGCCGCGCCGATCGCGCTGTCCGTCGGCTGCCCCCATGACGACCAACCCTCCGCCCGCTCGCGCTCACTGCTGCACCGGGAAGCGCAGGATCGCACCCGCCCCATCGGTCAGCCCGGTCCCCGCGGGCACGAGTTCGACCTCGGAGGCGGTCTCGGCGCAAGTCTTGAACAGGAACTCCTCGTGCCGCGCCGGAACGTCCTCCTCCAGCAGCAAGGTTTCCACCGCTCCCCGCTCAGCCGCCCGCACCACCGCGTCGCCCTGGACCGCCCGGCCGTGCGTCCGGCCCGCCTCCATCCGGTCGGCTCTGTTCGCGGCTCTGTGCTTGGTCTCCTCGCCGGCGATCCGCACCAGGTCTTCGTCCAGCGCCTCGTCGGCGGCGTTGTAAGCGAGTCCGCCCCGTTCGGTTTCGACGACGAGCTCCGCGAGCTCAGCCGAAAGCTGCTCCCGCACCGCCGTCCGCGCCTGCACCCCACCGGCGAGGACCAACACCTGCGGCCGGAACTTCGCAGCGACCCAGTTCAGATGGGCCACGACATCCTTTGCGTTGCGCCGCAACGTTTCCTCGGCGCGGCGATGGATGCGCTTGTGGGACAACGCCCCGTGACGCGGCTTGTGCACGCCGCCGTGGCCGCTGCCTTCCACGACATCGCTGTCGACCTCGCGCGGCCCGTGGTGCTCGGTCACCACGTCCTGGCGCACCTGCGCGCCTTCCCGATCCGCGATCACCACGAGCTCGGACACCGAGCGCGCGGCCTCCCGCACGTAGGTGCCGAGTTGCGGCAGCGGATCCCAGAACGCGTCGTCGCCGGCGCCGGGCTCGACGTCCCACTCCTCGTCGACCAGAACGGCGGAGCCGGCTGCTACCAGCAGCCGGCCGCAGGCCTGCTCGTGCCCCGTCGCCTCGCCCAGCGCCGACTCGATGGCCTCCAGCGTTTCCGGTGGTGCGCCTGCCACGTGGAGCCGATCGCGGAGCGCCCGCCACCGCAACTCGACCTGCTTGCCCGCGTCCTCGCCCGGGACGCGGGCCTCCAGGTAGACCGTCGCGAACGGCCCCTCCTGCTCGTACACGTGGCGCAAGGTCACCAGTTCCATCGTTGCGCTCCTCATCTCGGGGCGAACGTCGTGCGCGGCTTCCACAAGTCCGCACACTCTCGATCAACGCCCGGGGGCTACCCGAGCGAACGCTCCGGCAACACATCCCGCCTGCGGTCGGTCAGAACCAGTGCTTCCGGCCGCCGATAGCACGTCCGCTCGCACCTGCAACGGCGAACACCACGCCCACCACGGTCAACACGGCTCCCAACGTCCACAGGATCGAAATGTTGAGGAAGAAACCGAGGAGCAATAGGATTACCCCTAGCACAATCACGAAGAACACCCCCGCTCAACGGGAAACTCCCGGCTCCACGGCATCGGGGCCGCCGGGCGTTCCGGCAGCTGGCCCGATCCGGCCGGGAGTCGTCTCCTTCCAGCTACCCCGCTTCGCCTTCCCCCACACATCGCGTTGCTATGTGCAGCGCTGGCCGCGGCGGGACCTCAATAATCCATTGTGGACTACGAAGTTCGATGCACTCGAACCACCCGTCATCGCAAGACAAGATCACGGATCTAGCCTGGAACTACGTGCTGCCTCGCCCTGGATCAGCGGCCTGCAGGCGTGCGGGCGGTCCGCTGGGCGAGGGCTGTTGGGATTGCTGCGAGCAGCAGGGCCACGCCGATGAGCAGGCCGCTTCTCATGCCTCCTGGGCCGTCCGAGAGGATCCCTGAGAGCAGCGGGCCTGCGCACTGGCCCAGTGCGAAAACCACTGTGAGCTTGGCGATCGCGCTGGTCCACTGGTGCTGGGGTAAGGAGTTTCGCGCCGTGATCGTCACTGCCGTGACCACGTTCAGGAACGCCACGCCGAACAACAGCGCCGACAGGTAGGTTACGAGCGGCCCGACCGACAGCACCGGCAGCACCGCGCCGGTGACGAGGACGGTCAGCACCAGCGCCGTGCTCACCCCTCCTCGCAGCGAGCTGAGGACCGGGCGCCAGGCGAACGCACCGATCACCGCGGCGATGCCGAGCACCGACCAGAACAAGGTGATCCCGGCGCTGGTCGCACCCGCCGCGTTCAGGTAGGCGACGATGAACGTCATGTAGGCGATGTAGCCGGCGCCGAACAGCCCGTAGCAGGTCATCACCGCGGCTAGCCGCCGCATCGGCACCTCGTCGTGGGCGTCCCGCCACTCCGGCATTCGGGTTTCCGGGACACCCCGCACCGCGGGCACCGCCACGGCGAACGATTGAAATCGACGATCCGATTTCAATGGAAATTGCGGACCGTCGACCACCAGACCCCACGGCCAAGTCCCCGACCACCGGACCCCACGGCCAGGTCACCGGTCACCAGACCCCACGGCCAAGTCCCCGACCACCGGACCCCACGGCCAGGTCACCGGTCACCAGACCCCACGGCCAAGTCCCCGACCACCGGACCCCACGGCCAGGTCACCGGTCACCAGACCCCACGGCCAAGTCCCCGACCACCGGACCCCACGGCCAGGTCACCGGTCACCAGACCCCACGGCCAAGTCCCCGACCACCGGACCCCACGGCCAGGTCACCGGTCACCAGACCCCACGGCCAAGTCCCCGACCACCGGACCCCACGGCCAGGTCACCGGTCACCGGGGCGGTCTGCCGTCGAAGTACACCTCCAGCTCGCCGATCGAGGTGAACGTGGCCGAACCACCGGGAACTCCGACGATCCGGACGCCGTCGCCGACGATCGGGTCGAACGTCAGCGCGTAGGTCTTGTTCGGTCCCGCCGTGTTGTCGTACGGGTACGCCGGGGTGGTCGTCAGGCCGGTGACGTTCACCCAGTCGGCTCCCTGACGCACCTGCACCGTCAGGTCGCGGGCGAACCAGCCGCCGTCGGAGAACATGCTGCCCGTCGTGTAGACGACGCGGTCGACCCAGTACTCGTCCTTCCAGGTGTAGCCCCAGAAATCGGCCTGCTTCCGGGAGCCGCCGAAGCTGTCCTCACTCTCCTCCCGGATGCCGTTGTTGAAGTAGTCGCCGCGGCCGTAGTGGGCCGTCTTCTCGATGGGGAAAGGTCCCCTGTCCGGCCGGGCCAGGTTGGCCATCGGGTTCGGCGGATTGTTGGCGGGATCGCCCAGCTGGCGGGCGGACAGGTGGAGCTGCCGCAACGAGAAGCGATAGTTGGGCAGCCCGCACGCCACGTTCAGGAACCAGTTGGACTGCAACCACATCCGCGTTCCGTCGGACGAGACGAACTTCGCCGGGATGGTCGGGGCGTAGCCGCCGTTCTTCGGGCCGGCGCACGCCGACTCGCCCTCGCCGGCCTCCGGCGTCGGGATGTCGTGGCCGCCCGGCACGGGGATGATCCGGACGCGGCCGGGGTGGCCGAACCAGGGCTGGGCGCCGAAGTCCTTGGACATGAACAGCTGCCAAGGCCCCCAGGGTGTCGGCGCCTCGTAGAACTCGAAGGTGTACTCGCTCCACGAGGTGTAGAGGAACCGGCGCATCGGGGCGTTGTAGAGGACACCTCCCTGGGAGATCACGCTGAGGTCGCGACGGCCTTCGCCGAGCAGGTCGGTGTAGAGCCGCCGTTCGTCGGTGAGCACCGGCGCCTTCGCCCCGATGTCGGCACTCCACTGCGGACGACCGTCCTGCCCGGTGCCGGTGTAGAACCGCCACGCGTCCCGCTGCTGGATCACGTTCCGGGGAACCCGGGCCAGGTAGAGGCTCGTCGGGGACGGCACCGTGTTGGTGTAGGAGTCGCGCCAGTTGTGGTCCAGGCCGTAGGCGTACACGTACCCGGCGGCCTCCGGGCCGAGCGTTAGGGCGTGTTCCTGGCTGCGTCCGAAGTCGAGGAACATGATCGTGGTGAAGATGTGGTCGGTGAACATCGGCCCGGACGGCTGCTGCCAGGTGCGCCCGTAGTCCTCCGACTTGACGATGCTCGCGTTCGGCGCGTCGTCGAACGCCGTCTCGGCGGGCGCGTAGCGCAGGTCCTGCACGGCCAGGTACAGCTCGTCGCGGCCGTCGCCGTTGCCGTCGACCGCGACGATCCCGGTGGGTTTCGCGTTGTACAGCTTGGAATCGGCGTGCGCCTTGGCGACGGCGTCACCGGCGGCCAGGCGCTCGCCGCGCAGGCCGGTCTCCGGCATCCCGGCGATCCGGTTCACCACGATCGCGGCCATCGGCTCGTTGCCGAAGCCCTGCCCGTCCCCGTTGGCCGTGTAGACGTAGTCGTCGTCCGCCCAGCAGGTCGGCCACAGGTCCCCGGTGCTGTTGCTGGTGACGCTGGCCGCGTACTCGGTGAACGCGGTCGCGAAGAACGTGCTGGCCGGGTCGACGACGGCCGGTCCGACGGCGGCGTCGACGGCGCGCGGCGCGCCCCCGAGCAGCAGCGCTGCCGCCCCCGCGAGTGAGAACTTCACGAACTGGCGCCGATTCACACCATCCCGGGCTGTCATGGCGCCCGCGGGATGCGCTGCTCGACGGGTGCGAGGGAGAACGGGGCGTGCGGCTCCTCCTGGTACCAGTACGCCACCGACGAGTAGTCGTCGGAACGCTTGTTCGCGTGGCCGTGCTCGATGCTGACCCGGATCGACCGCCGGAACGGGATCGGGTCCTCGATGTGGAAGCGGTAGAGGCTGATCTGGCCCGACCAGTTGTCGCCGCCGGGAAGCGTGATGCCGTGGTGCGGCGCGTGGTAGGTCTGCGACGGGCACCAGGCGGTGTTGAAGTAGTCCTCGGTCCCGGTGCCGTGCAGCGCGGGCGGCCAGCGCTCGCCGTCGATGAAGATCATGTCGTCGCCCTCGCCGTACCAGTTCCACTCGTTGGTTTCGCGCAGGTTGTGGATGTTGAGCACGCAGCCGGCGTAGTGGCCGCGCCCGGCCGCTTCGAGGATCGTGTAGTTGTCCAAGCCGTCGAGGTTCGTGCCGGTGAGCAGGAACCGGTCGTTACTCTCCGCGCCCTGGTCGACGCCCGGGCAGGGGTTGCTGCGCCGCCACTGCGCGTGGAACCGGCCGATGTCCGCACCGAGCTCGTCGAAGAACTCGTAATCGACGTAGTAGTAGAAGAAAACCCGCTCGTGGACGAGCTCGCTGGTGACCTCCAACCGTGCGTCCGAGCCGAACGGCATCGGGAAGAAGCAGTTGAACGCCTTGCCGTCCTGCGGGCTCATCTGCAGCGGCGCGGAGACGAAGTTGGTCGTGCGGCCGTGCCCGACCCCGAAGAAGTCGCCCACCGGGACGGCGACGCTCGGGCTCCGCTCGCCGTCCCAGTAGGCGCGCAGCACCAGCTTGCGCAGGTAGTCCGGCTCGCGCATCCAGGGATCGCGCAGCATGCGTTCGTTCGCGACGGTCACCCAGATGTGGTTGATGCTCCCGGCCCCGCGGATTTCGGCGAGGGTGGCGGTCTGGCCCGGTTCGATCGTGAGGCGGTCGTCGTTGCCCCCGCTGCGGTCCCAGCTGGACACGCGCCCCCGGCGACTGCTCCGCAGGCGCGGCAGGTCGCGCAGGCTGGATCCGTGCGGGCCGTAGTCGACGGTCATCGTGCAACTCCTGAACTCATCGGTCCGGTCCTTCCGAGAGGCGGAACCGCTTGCTCCGGCGGAAGGCCTTCTCCAGCGATTCCAGGCTTCGCTGCTTGGTTTCCGGCACCATCCACCAGACGACCGGGAAGATGATCACCCCCGCTGCCGCGTAGGCGATGAACACGATCCCCGCGCCCACCAGCGAGGTGAAGGTGGGGAAGGTGAGCGCGACGAAGAAGTCCGTCAGCCAGTTGAACAACGTGGCCACGGCCATCGCCGCACCGCGGATCGCCAGCGGGAAGATCTCCGCCAGCACCACCCACAGCACCGGCCCCCAGGTGGCGGAGAAGGTGTTCGTGTACACCACGAACGCGGCGACCGCGATCCCGAACAGCGCCGGCGACTCGGGAGGCAGGAGCGACGCCGCCACCCCGACCGCGAACAGGCTCGCGGACATGCCCACCAGGCCGACGAGCAGGACGGGCTTGCGACCCCAGCGATCCACGATCTTGAGCCGCACCACCACCGCGATCGTCGCGATGTTCACCAGCCCGTTCAGGAACGTGAACAGCAGTGCCGTGACGTCGGAAACCCCGAAGGTCGTCAGCACGGTGGGCGCGTAGTAGACGATCGTGTTGATCCCGGTGATCTGCTGGAACACGGCGAGCAGCGCGCCCAGCACGAGCAGGCGGCGCACCCACGGCGCGGACATGCGGGCGCCGAGCCTGGCGTCCCGCTGCTGGCGTTCGAGCTCGGTGATCTCGGCGAGTTCCCGGTCGGCGGCGTCCTGGTCGCCGCGCAGGCCGACGAGCAGCGCGTGTGCCCGCTCGGGGTGTCCCCGGCGGACCAGCGACCGGGGCGTGTCCGGTGCGGCCAGCAACCCCAGGACCAGCACCGCTGCGGGGACAACACCGATGAGGATCATCCAGCGCCACGAGCCGGAGAAGGCCAGCGCGTACCCGCAGGCGGCGGCCAGCGCCGTGCCCACGATGATCATGTACTGGTTCAGCGAGGTGATCCAGCCGCGGCCACCGGCGGGTGCCATCTCGGCCAGGTAGAGCGGCACCACCACCGACGCGATGCCGATCCCCAACCCGATGATGAACCGGAACAGCACCAGCGTGACGACTGTCGGTGCCACGCCCGCACCGAGCGCCCCGATGGTGAACACCACCCCGGCCGCGAGCAGCAGGCGCTGCCGTCCCTGCCAGTCGGCGGCCGGCCCGCCGGCCAGCGCTCCCACCATCGCTCCGACGACCGTGGCACTGACCACGGCGCCCTTGAGCAGCGGCGTCAGCGGCAGCTCGTGCGGGATGAACAGGATGGCGGCCGAGATGATCCCGTTGTCGTAGCCGAACAGGATTGCGGCCAGCGACCCCAGGGCGTAGACACGCCGCGTGGCGACCTCGGGCTTCGGCGACGGCGTTCCCATCGATCACCTCCGATGCGGAAACAGCTGCGGCGCTTTCCGGGTTCGGCTGCTCTCCATCGCGGCGACGGGCACCGGGAGAACCGCAAACGGGTGGACGTCGATCGCGCCGCCCCCTCGGCGCGCCCATCACGTTCCTGGTACCCCGCAGCGCGGCCCGCAATACCTGCACCGCGCTCGTGCGGTTGGCATCCACCTACGGCGCAAGGGAAACTCTGAGCGTGGGATTGCGCGCCGCAACACCGGCGCTGCTCTCCGCCGTGCTGTTGCTGTCGGCGTGCTCGTCAACACCCGCGCTCGGACCGGGCGCTCCCCGCCCTGAGCCGCCAGTCAGCACGCACCCGACCGAGGTGCCGGCGCCGAGGACCGACCTTTACGCGGCCGCCGGGGCGAACATGCTTTCGCCTGCCGCGAAGGAGGCCAAGCCGCTGGTCTACGTGCCGCACGCGGGGTCCGGGGACGTGTGGGTGATCGATCCGGCGACCTTCGCCGTGGCCGGGAAGTACCCCGCGGGCACCGAGATCCAGCACGTCGTGCCGTCCTACGACATACACACCCTCTACGCCACCGACGACCGGGGCGACCACCTGCTGGCCTTCGATCCGCGCACCGGCCTGCCGGGTCGGCGGATCCCGGTCATCGACCCCTACAACATGTACTTCACGCCCGACGGGACCGCCGCCATTTCCGTGGCCGAGGCCAGGCGCGAGCTGGTCTGGTACGACCCGCACACCTGGGCCCAGCTGGACGCCACGCGGGCGCCGGAGTGCGCCGGGATCGACCACGCCGACTTCTCCCCCGACGGCCGCACGGCGGTGTTCACCTGCGAGTTCGCCGGTGCGGTGGTGGTGCTCGACGTGTCATCGCACAAGGTGTTGCGGGTCCTCCCGATGCCCCGCCGGCACACCCGCATGGGCCCGCAGGACATCAAGCTCGCACCGGACGGCTCGGTGTACTACATCGCCGACTCGGACGCGAACGGCTTGTGGGTACTCGACGTGGCGGCGACGAAGGTCCTGCGCTTCATCCCGACCGGCATGGGCGCGCACGGGCTCTACCTCTCCCGGGATGCGCAGCAGCTCTACGTCAGCAACCGCCACGAGGGCAGCGTCAGCGTGCTCGACGCCCGCACCGGCGCGGCCATCACCAAGTGGCGAATCCCCGGCGGCGGAAGTCCGGACATGGGCAACATCACCGCCGACGGCTCCCAGCTGTGGCTGTCCGGCCGGTACGACCGCGCGGTGTACGTGCTGTCCACCGCCGACGGCTCGCTGCTCAAGAAGATCCCGGTCGGCAAGGAGCCGCACGGCCTCTGCGTGTGGCCGCAGCCCGGCCGATTCTCGATAGGCCACACCGGAATCACCCGCTGAACACGATCCACAACGGACAACGTTTTTTGGGTACCCCGCAATTTCCCTTGAACCCGCCCCCTTCGATTTCAATGGAAATCGGACCTCCGATTTCAATGGAAATTGCGGGCCGGTTGGGGCGAACGGACCGTTCGTCTCATCTACGAGCCTGTTGCGTTTTCGGCGAAAACGGCTGAACCGAAGTACCAAATCAGTCTCGATCGCCGCCGTTTGTCCGCCAGTGGCCATCTCAGCCGTGATCGATCGATCACGGTCCGTGGTGGGCGTAATTTTGCAACAGGCTCCTACCGACGTGAACAGGCCGTTCGCTGCACACCACTTGGCGGGGCCAGGACCGGAGCACTCGCGCTGGGGAAACCACCCGGACCGCCAGGCAGCACGAGTTCCAGCACAAGCCCTGCACGACCCGGGCGGCCGTCAGCCGTTCTGCTCGGGCTTTTGACGGTCCCGAACAGCAGCGCCTGCGCGGTGGCCATCATGTGGTCCTGGATCACCGTCTGGGTCTTCACCGGATCGCCCGATTCGATCGCCGTGACGATCTCCAGGTGACGGTCGGCGCTCCGGTGCACGTCGTCGGCGCCGCGGTGCCGCCACCGTCGCTTCGGCCGTGGTGAGCCGGGCCTGGGCAAGAAGATCGTGCCGATCGCCCTGCCCGACGCCTTCCTGGACGCCGGCGCCCTGCCGACGCTGTACGAACGCTACGGCCTCGCCACCGACACCATCGTCGGAAGGTCCTGGACGCGCTCCGCTGACCGCCGGGCGGTGCGCTCCTGGTGACCACCGCTCAGCTGCCCGCAGCGACGCGGACGACGAGACGGTTTTCAAAGAGTGCCGTCGAAACCTGCCGAAGCCTTCGTTGCGGGTTGTACCCGGTTCGCGCTTCTTGGGCCAGTGCTCGCCCACAGTGGTGTGAATTGGGGATTTTCCGCCGAGATAGCAGTGAACTCGGTGACGCACGTGCTCGAACGACGCGTGCTACGTGAATCTAGATTCTACGAGGTGAGTTCATTGCGTAAAGTGAGCCACTGGACCCTGGCTGCATTGGGCGCGCTGTGCCTGAGCGGCTCGGTCGCGCTGCCGCTTGCTGCGGCGGCCCCCGCCCCCCGGGAAACCCCGCTGCACAACGTGGCCGATGACGGGTGCCTGTACAGCTCGGACGGCTACGGGGTCGCACTGGCCGAGTGCAACCCGAGCAGCGCGAGCCAGAACTGGTCCCGCGAGTACCTCGGCAACGCGGAGCTGCTCCGGGTCAACGGCACGAACAGCTGTCTGGGCCAGGTCGACGGCCCCAACGTGCGTCTTTCCGCGTGCGACTCCTACGACAGGACCCAGCAGTGGCGGGTCGAGCCCGCCGACTCGGGCAGCCTGATCTGGCACCCGGCCACCAACAGCTGCCTCGGCAACCTCGGCCACGAGCAGGTGCGGCTGTTCAGCTGCGACCCCTCGAACCCGGCGCAGCAGTGGCAGATGAGGTAACGAGCCACGCGAGATCGGGTGCCCCAGCCGGCGATTTCGCGCGAAATCGCCGCTCACCCCTCTCCGGGTGAGGTACCCGATCCGAGTGGTTTCCGAGCGGGCGGGGGCAGCCGGTCCCCGCCCCCTTCGGACGCCATCACCCGAACGTCTGGCGGATCAGGTGCCGAACTGCCAGGACGTGAGGTATTCGCACTGGCCAGCGGTTAGCTAGTGGAGGGCATCGACAGCGTCGTGCACACAGCCGCGCTGCACGCGCCGCACGTCGGACATCTTCCGGAGCAGGAATTTCGATCGGTCAACGTCGAGGCGACCGCGACCCCCGCGCGGCCCGGGCCGCGCACCGGCTCTACCGCGGAGGCGAATCGGCCGGGTCTATGACGCCGGCCGAGCAGCCGCCAGCCTCGGCTACACCGCGGAGCACGGCCCCGATTCGCTGGCCGAGCGGAAGTAGCTTTGAGCCGCGGAACTCGTTGCCTCCGAACGTATTGGAGCCGAAGTCGGCTGGTGGGACCGTGATCACCGGCTTGAGGCCGCGGCGATCCAAGATCAACCGGCGGGCGGTATGGGACAACCGAAATCGCGACCACCCTGGGTGTGCGGGGCGCGGTACCGATGCTGCGTGTTCGCGCGACAGGAAGGATGATGCGATGGGCGCCGATGAGGCGGCGTGGGGACGTCCGGAACTCGCAACGAACGCCAACTTCCGCGAGCACCGCGAACACCTCGTCCGGCAGGGAACGGGCGAGGTGTTCCGCTACATCTACCGGCACAACTTGTGGGGCAGCCCGGAGTCGGTGTCCGGACAGGGATCGGAGGACGCCGCCACGGCACGTCTCCGCGCTGAGATCCCGGCCCTGTTGCGCCGACGGGGCGTGCGATCCGTCGCCGACGTGCCCTGCGGGGACTTCGGTTGGCTCAGCAGGAGCGAACTGGGCGTGGACAGCTACTTCGGCGGCGACATCGTCCCCGAACTCATCGAGCACAACCGGAAGTCCTACGCGCGGTCATCGCGGCGGTTCGGGGTCCTGAACCTGACCCGTGACCCGTTGCCGACCGCAGATCTGGTGCTGTGCCGGGATTGCCTCGTGCACCTCGCCTTCGAGCAGATCTGGGCCGCGCTGCGCAACATCCACGCCAGCGGAGCGACGTACTTGCTGATCACGACCTTCCCGGAGCTGCAGGTGAACGTGGACGTGGAAACCGGCGACTGGCGTCCGCTCAACTTCCAGCTGGCGCCGTTCGGGTTCCCCGCCCCGGCCGAGCTCATCACCGAAGGCTGCCGCGAAGGAGCCGGAAGGTACGCGGACAAGGCCCTTGGACTGTGGGAAGTCGCCGCCTTGAGCGACATCCTCGAATGACCTGCGACCAGCTGATCAACGGGCGTCGATCGCGATGTCGTCCCGGATCGGCCACAGGGGCGCTATCACGTGGCGGTAGCCGGCGGCGAGGAATGCGGAGGCGGGGGCGTACCGCCTCGTCGTGCACCGCCTCGTCGGCGAGTTGGGACCCGGGGCGCGGGTCTCGCGAACTCCGCACAGCACTGGCCCCCCGTCACCCGGGGTGGGCGCAATTTCTCGCGAAATTGCGCCCACCCCGGGTGACGGAACCCAGGTCCGCGTCGTCGGGCGCGGTGTTCAGGACTGCGCGCCGGGACGTGGCGATCACGGTGGTGACCACCGGCATTCGCATGCCGGCGGTCACCGGGCGCACCGCTTCGCCGGCGGGCGCACCGCTTCGCCGGACTTCAGCGGTGCTGCAGGACCAGGCCTGCGGCCGCGATCCCCAGCAGCACCACGATGGCGCCGCTGACCACGTTGCTGATCACGACCGGCATCGTCGCGACCGCACCGCTCATGACCCATTCCGCGATGATCGTCCACACCCCGAGGACGGGGACCAGCCACGCGACGCCGTGCAGCCGGCCGAAGGCCGAGACGTAGCCGACCGCCAGTCCGGCGACGGTGAGACCGATGATCAGGTTGTTGACCGCGAGCGGGCTCATGCCCGCGAAGCCGACGATCCACGGCGACAGGGCGACGTACAGCCCGGCCAAAACCATCAAGCCGTACGCGGCCTGCGCGATGGGGGTCTCGGCGATGTGCTCGTAGCGGGACCGGAGCTCCGTCAGATCGGGGTGTCCCGCGATGGGAATCTGCTGGCTCGTCATGATGCACCTCCCCAACACATTTCGGTGCTAAACCCAGCTTGACATGCGGATTTGCAGCATGCAAGTCTTGTTCTCATGAAGTCTTCGCCCTCCCGGGATGCCACGCCCAGGAAGCGCCACGCGGACGCCATCGACGCGTTCGAAGCGGCGACGCGCATGTTGGTGGGGCTCGCGACCAGGAGCCTGGCGGGCGAAACCGTGACCCTCCCGCAGTTCCGGCTCCTCGCGGCGCTCGCGGACAGAGGACCGCTTCCGTCTACGCGGGCCGCGGCGGCCCTGGGGCTGAACGCCTCATCGGTGACGCGTCTAGGCGACCGCTTGGAGCTCGTCGGCCTGCTCTCCCGGACTCGCGAACCGGACAACCGCAGCGTGGTCACGCTCGCCCTCACCGCGGCGGGCGACGAGCTGGTACACCGCGTGCTGGCGTCCCGGCGCGAAACCCTCTCCCGCTTGCTGGGGCAGCTCGACCCACGAGATGTCGACGGGGCCGCCAAGGCCTTGTGGCGTCTGACGAAGCTCGCGGCCGCAGACGAAGCACTGGACGGCCTGGTGCCCTATCCGCACGGCTGATCACCGCCGCCCACTTGTTGCACGACGCAACCAACAGTAAGGTTAGTTTCGTGCAGTAAATACTTCTCCTGGTGAGGGAAGTGATGGCGATGGCATCGTCATCGGAGCCGGCCGAGCTGCCGGTGGACCCGCTCCCGGCACGACGTCCGCGGGCCGGAGAGGACCCGGTCGGCCCGCACTACAAGTGGATCGCGCTGTCCAACACCACGCTGGGCGTGCTGATGGTGACGATCAACATGTCGATCCTGATCATCGCGTTGCCGGACATCTTCCGCGGCATCCGGATCAACCCGTTGGAGCCCGGCAACACCGGCCTGCTGCTTTGGCTGATCCTGGGCTACCTGGTGGTCACCGCGGTGCTGGTGGTCACCTTCGGGCGCCTGGGCGACATGATCGGCCGAGTCCGCATGTACAACGCCGGTTTCGCCGTGTTCACGGTGTTCTCCGTGCTGCTGTCGGTGACGTGGATGCAAGGCACGGCCGGCGCGCTGTGGCTGATCGGCATGCGCGTGCTGCAAGGGGTCGGCGGCGCGATGCTGATGGCGAACTCCAGCGCGATCCTCACCGACGTCTTCCCCGTCCAGCAACGCGGATTGGCGTTGGGTCTGAACCAGGTGGCGGGCATCGCGGGGTCGTTCATCGGCCTGATCCTCGGCGGGCTGCTGGCACCGGTGCAGTGGCACCTGGTCTTCCTGGTGTCGGTCCCGGTCGGGTTGTTCGGCACCTGCTGGGCGTACTGGAAGCTACGCGACACCGGCATCACCGAGCATTCGCGGCCGGACTGGTGGGGCAACCTGACCTTCGCGATCGGGCTGGTCGCCGTCCTGGTGGCAATCACCTACGGCATCCAGCCCTACGACGGCCACGTCATGGGCTGGACCAATCCGCGGGTGCTGGCCACGATGGCCGCCGGGCTGCTGGTGCTCGCGGTGTTCTGCGTGGTCGAAACCCGCGTGGCGGAACCGATGTTCCGTCTGTCGCTGTTCCGGATCCGGGCGTTCACCGCCGGGAACATCGCCAACCTGCTCTCCGGCATCGGCCGCGGCGGGCTGATGTTCGTCCTCGTGATCTGGTTGCAGGGCATCTGGTTGCCGCAGCACGGTTACGGTTTCGAGTCCACTCCCCTGTGGGCGGGCATCTACATGCTTCCGATGACCATCGGGTTCCTGGTGGCGGGCCCGGTGTCGGGGTGGTTGTCCGACCGGTGGGGTGCGCGGCCCTTCGCCACCGGCGGGATGCTGGTGGCAGCGGCGAGCTTCGTGCTGCTGGCGTTGCTCCCGGCGAACTTCCACTACCCGGCGTTCGCCTGCATCCTGCTACTCAACGGGATCGGCATGGGCCTGTTCGCCGCGCCGAACCGGGCAGCCATCATGAACAGCCTGCCGCCGCAGCGGCGGGGCGTGGGCGCGGGCATGAGCACGACGTTCCAGAACTCGGCGATGGTGCTGTCCATCGGGGTGTTCTTCAGTCTGATGATCTCCGGTCTGGCCCAGACGCTGCCGCAAACGCTGTCCAGCGGGTTGATCGCGCAAGGCGTGCCCACCGCGGACGCAACGCGTGTGGCGGGCCTTCCGCCTGTTGCGGTCCTGTTCGCCGCGCTGCTTGGGTACAACCCGATCCAGTCCCTGCTCGGCCCGAGCGCGCTCCAGCAGCTGCCCGCCGACCACGCCGCGTACCTCACCGGCCGGAGCTTCTTCCCCGCGCTGATCTCCCCGCCGTTCTCCCAGGGGCTGGCCATCGCGTTCGGATTCGCGGTGGCCGCCTGCCTGGTGGCCGCCATCGCATCCTGGCTGCGCGGCGGCAAGTACGTCTACGCCGAACCACCGGAACCGGTCCCGGCCACACCCGTCCCCCCAGCACGCCAGGAGGAAGCCGCGGTGCCGGGCCCCGCGCCGATCGGGCTCCAGCCACCGGATCCGCCCCGAGCCGCGAGCGAATGATGTTGTGGGATCGGGCAATCCGGCCCGTGCGCCAGCGTGCACACCGGCTTCGGCGACTTACGCAAGCGCGGCAGCGGAGTTACCCTTCACGTGCGGTAGGACACACGCGGCGGGAGGTGTCGGGTGGTCCAGACGGGGCTGGCCGTGCGGGTTGCGCCGGGCGCAACCGGTGTCGGCGGCCTCCCTGCGATACCCGGCCCGCTCGCTCCGCGGTTGCCGTTGGGGAGTTCTCGACTGATCCGATCGCGAGCAGTCAGCCGGCGGTCGGCCAGAACCGGTTTCTGCGCTGAAGCTCGTCGGCGCTCTCAACGCCGGAAGCCGGTTCGGGGAACGGCGCGGCGACCGGGAACGGGATGATTCTCGTTCCCCACAAACCGTTTTCCGGGCGGCAGTCCCGATCGACCGCCACCCGGAACCAATCGCTTGGGAATTCAAGCACGAACCCGTCGTCCACCGGCGGGCGCACCGCACGGCGGAGCATTCGGGATTAGGAGATGAGGCCGATGGCAACCGCGGAAGATCTGTCGGCGCTCGTGAGCAAGCTCGGATTGGACAAGCAGAACAAGGCGACGCTCGGCCGGTTGATAGCCCACGGCAACCTCGGTTACGCCGAGGAGGGCGCGGACGGCCGGATGCACGCCCAGATCCGGATTCCGCCGGACGAGCTGGTCTGGGATCCCGCGATCCTCGTCCTGCCGCACGGGGGTGACCTGGACCTCGAGATCTTCAACGACGACCAGAACACGCATTGCGCGCTCTTTCCGAGCAACGGTGACAGCCAGTTCATCTGGTTGCCGATCCACTCCCGGGGAACCGCCGCGCTGAACCTCGGCGGCCCGGGCTACTACTGGTACAGCTCGCCCATCGGCAACGACGAGGGCCGCGGCCTGATCGGGGCGATCGTCGTGCTGGGCGACGTCCCGCAGCAGGCCCGCCTCGACCGCCCGGACCAGCCACGACCATAGGAAGGAGCGGGTGATGACGGAATACGTGGATGCAGGGCGGGCCGTCGGCCAGGCATCGCTGAGCGGCCTGGCTGGCATTGCGCCGCCGGTGGTCCAGGACGTCACGTACGAACGCATTCTGCAGGCCCGCTCGGAACCGCAGAACTGGCTCACCTACTACGGCACCTACGACGGGCAGCGGTACAGCCCGCTGGACCAGATCAACACTGAGAACGTCAAGCGCCTCGCTCCCGCATGGGTGTTCCAGTCCGGGTCGGCCGGTCTCCACGCGGGCCCATCGACCTACTCGTTCGAGGCCGCCCCGATCGTCGTGGACGGCATCATGTTCGTCTCCGGGTGGGACGGCTTCGTGTGGGCCATCGATGGCCGGACCGGGCAGGAGCTGTGGCGGTACAAGCACGCCATCCCCTACGACACGTCGCTGTGCTGCGGCAACGTGAACCGCGGGGTCGCGGTGGCGAAGGGGAAGGTCTTCGTCGTCACGCTCAACGCCCACGTGATCGCGCTCGACGCCACCAACGGCGAGCTCGTCTGGGACGTGACGTACGGCGACGTGCGGGCCGGCGAGAGCGCCACGGTCGCGCCGCTGGTCGTCAAGGACATGGTCGTCGTCGGGAGCTCCGGCGGGGAATTCGGCGTGCGCGGCCACCTGGACGCCTTCGAACTGGACACCGGGCGGCACGTCTGGCGGTGCTACACCGTGCCGAAGCCGGGCGAGCGAGGCTCCGAAACCTGGCCGGACGGTCCGGCCTGGACGCGGGGCGGCGGCAACTGCTGGGTCACGGGCACCTTCGACCCGGAGCTGAACCTCATGTACTGGGGAACCGGCAACCCGGCACCCGACTTCGACGGGGGCATCCGCGAGGGCGACAACCTGTACACCGACAGCGTCATCGCCGTAGACCCGGACAACGGCGAGATCCGCTGGCACTACCAGTACAACCCGCACGACCTGTGGGACTACGACAGCACGATGGAACACATCCTCTTCGAGCTGGACGGGCGCAAGCTGCTGGCGCACTTCGACAAGAACGGGTACTTCTTCGTCCTCGACCGCACGAACGGCGAACTGGTCCGGGTGTCGCCCTTCGTCGACCGCATCACGTGGGGCGAGATCGACCCGAACGGCAAGGTGACGCCCAAGATCTATCCCGAGAAGGAAGGGGAAGAGGTCCACTTCTGGCCGGGGCCCGCCGGCGGGAAGGAATGGACGCACGCGGCGTACAGCCCGCGGACGCAGCTGTGCTACGTCCCGGTCCAGGACGTCGGCGCGTCGGTCACGCGTCGGCGCCGGGAGTTCAAGGAGAGCATCCCCTACTGGGGTGCGAGCGTCACCGTGGACTCCGACGACATGGCGGGGTCGGTGTCGGCCTTCGATCCGTCCAACGGCAACGAGGTGTGGCGCTGGCGCAACGACGTGCCGATGTGCGGTTCGGTGCTGGCCACCGGCGGGGACCTGGTGTTCGCAGGCGAACCCACCGGGGAGTTCAACGCGTTCGACGCGCGCACCGGCGAGCTGCTGTGGCAGTTCCAGACGGGATGCGGCCACCACAGCAGCCCCACGACCTACAGCATCGACGGCAGGCAGTACCTGGCCGTGCCGCTCGGGTGGGGCGCTTGGGTCGAAGGATTCCTACCCGGGATGCTCGGCGCACCCCACGGGGACGCCCTCTTCGCCTTCGCGCTTCCGCAGGAATAGTCCCGGATTCGGGCCGGAAATCCGCAGGGAGGAGGTGCAGTCATGGAATCCGTTGCAACTCGGCCAACTCTTGAATGGGAGCCCCCCGAGTTCGCCGAAGTCGACTGGGAGCCACCGGAGTTCGAGGAGCTCCAGTGCACATCCGAAGTGACGATGTACATGTACGTCGCGCGATGGGAGGACTAGCGGCCGGAGGACCAGCGGCTGAGGCACGGGCGCCGGGGTCGAGTCCGGCGCCCGGGTCGTGAGTCTGCTGGGTTGCTACAGGAGCCCAGAAGACTCACGGCCGCGTTCGGCACTGGTGCCGAAAGCACGGGAGGAGGAGCGGAATGTGGATGCGGGTGCTCGGATCGGCAGCGGGCGGCGGCTTTCCGCAGTGGAACTGCGCCTGCCCGAACTGCCGCGCCGTCCGCGACGGTTCCCGGCCCTGCCGGCCGCGCACCCAGTCGGCGATCGCGGTGAGCGGCGACTACCGGAAGTGGTTCCTGTTCAACGTATCTCCCGACGTCCGAACCCAGATCGAGGCCTTCGCCGCCCTGCAGCCGGACTGCGGGCGAGCGACACCGCTGCGCGCGGTGCTGCTCACCGACGCCGAGATCGACCACACGCTCGGCATGTTGCTGTTGCGGGAGGCGAAAGCCATCGAGCTGCACGCCACGCCCGCAGTGCGGGAGACGTTGTGCGATGGGACGGCAGTGCTGCGAACGCTTGAGGCCTACTGCCAGGTCACCTGGCGACCGGTCGTTCCGGGCGCCGACGTGCGCCTGGAGGGCGGGCTTTCCTACCGGGCCTTCAACGTCCCCACCAGTAAACCGCCCCGCTTCAGGGCAGGCCGCGAGCAGGGACGGGTCGTGGGCTACCGGCTGACCGACGAGTCCAGCGGCCGGGCGGTGGTGTACCTGCCGGGGGTGCAGGAGCTCACCGCCGAAGTGCTCGCGGAGCTGGATGACTGCAGCTGCCTGCTCGTCGACGGGACCTGCTGGCACGACGACGAGCTGATCCGGCTCGGCTTGGCCCGGAAGACGGCGCGCGACATGGGACACCTGCCGATCGGGGACCCCGGGGGCAGCCTCGAACAGCTGTCACCACTGCCCATCGAGCGCAAGATCTACATCCACATCAACAACACCAACCCGATCCTGCTGGACGACGCACCCGAGCGGCGTGCCGTCGAGCAGCGCGGCATGGAAGTGGCCGCGGACGGATTGGAGGTGCGAGTGGCGTGACGACGCTTACCGACACCGGCAGCTTCACCGCGCAGCTGCGCGCCCAGTCGCGGCGCTACCACGACCAGCACCCGTTCCACGTCAAGATGAACGAGGGGCGGCTGAGCCGTCGGCAGATCCGGGGATGGGTGGCGAACCGCTTCTACTACCAGGCGAACATCCCCCGCAAGGATGCCGCCATCCTCGCCAACTGCCCGGATCGCGAAGTGCGCCGGCGGTGGGTCCTGCGAGTCCTCGACCACGACGGCACGACTGGCGACGAAGGCGGCATCGGCGCCTGGCTGCGCCTGGCCGAGGCGGTGGGGCTGGCCCGGGAGGAGGTGCTCGACGAGCGCCATCTCGTCCCCGGGGTGCGGTTCGCCGTCGACGCGTACGTGAACTTCGCCCGCACGCGGCCGTGGGTCGAGGCGGTGGCGTCCTCGCTGACCGAGCTCTTCGCGCCGGACCTGATGGCCGACCGGCTCGCCGCGTTCGAACGCCGCTACCCCTGGATCGACCGCGACGGACTCGGCTACTTCCGGTCCCGCCTGGCCCAAGCGCCCCGCGACGCCGAACACGCCCTGCAGGTGGTGACCGAGCACTGCCGCTCGGCCGACGAGCAGGCGCGCGCCTTGGCGGCGCTGTCATTCAAGTGCGAAGTGCTCTGGAGCATCCTCGATGCCATCGACCAAGCTTTTCCCGACTCCGGCGATGCGGGAGCGCTATGAGCACGGCAGTGGAATCGGCGAGCCGCCCCAGGATGGCGTCGTACGTGCGCCTGGTCTTCGACCAGGTGCGCGAGCGGCACATGCTGTTGGCACCGGAGTCGGTGTCGGTCCTGAACCCGACCGGCGCGGCCGTACTGGGCCTGTGCGACGGGCGGCGGACGGTCGCCGAGATCGTGGCCGAGCTGCGTGGCCAGTCCGACCACGTGGCATGCGACGAGGTGCTGGGTTTCCTCAGCCGCCTCGCCGCCAAGCGGTACGTGGAGGTCGACGATGACTAGCCCATTCGGTTTGCTGGCCGAGCTCACGTATGCGTGCCCGCTGCACTGCCCGTACTGCTCCAACCCGCTAAACCTGGCCGACTACGGGGAAGAACTGACCACGGGGCAGTGGCAGCAGGTGCTGACCGAGGCCCGCGAGCTGGGTGTCGTGCAGCTCCACATGTCGGGCGGCGAGCCGCTGCAGCGCCGGGACGTGGTGGAGATCGCACGCAGCGCCAACGAGTTGGGCCTGTACACGAACCTCATCACGAGCGCGATCGGCCTCTCACCGCGCCGCGCGGAACAGCTGCGGGCGGCCGGTCTCGACCACGTGCAGATCAGCATCCAGTCCCACGAGGCGACCGTGTCCGACAGCATCGCGGGCACGCCCTCCTTCGAACGCAAGGTCGCGGCGGCCCGGCTGGTGAAGGAGCTGGGCTGGCCGCTGACGCTGAACATCGTCCTGCACCGGATGAACATCGACCGCATCTCCGACATCATCGCCCTGGCCGAGCGACTGCACGCCGACCGCATCGAGTTGGCGAACACCCAGTACTACGGCTGGGCCTTGCACAACCGCTCCGCGCTCCTGCCCAGCAGGAAGCAGATCGATCGGGCGGCGGCCGTCGTGCGCGCCGCGAACAAGCGCCTGGAGGGGAAGACGACGATCATCTACATCCTGCCCGACTACTACTCCCAGTACCCCAAGCCCTGCATGGACGGTTGGGGACGGCGACAACTCACCGTGACGCCGAACGGCGACGTCCTCCCCTGCCCCGCCGCGCACACCCTGCCGCTGCCGCGCGCGAGCGTGCGCGAGAAGTCGCTCGCCTGGATCTGGGCGGAATCGCCGGTGTTCCAGCGCTTCCGCGGCACCGACTGGATGCCCGAGCCGTGCCGGAGCTGCCCGCGCCGCGAGATCGACTTCGGCGGCTGCCGCTGCCAAGCGTTCCTGCTCACCGGGGACGCCGCCCGCACCGACCCGGTCTGCATCCTCTCGCCGGACCACGAGATCGTGGCCGACGCGGTGCGCGCCGCCAACGAGGAGACGAGGCCCCTCGCGGAGGCCCTGACACCACGTCCGCACCCGCGCGACACCCGGTAGAGAGGCCTTGTTTCCAACCTTGTCTTGCGTGGCGGTGCGGGTAGCGTCAGCGCCTGTCTTCGAACTCCCGTGCGGCCGGCGCTGGGCGCCGTTGCCGCAGGTCGGGTGTGAGAAAACCGGCTCTTACCGGTTTTCGCACTCACGACTGCGCGAAACCATGCCACCACTGCAGCCTTCCCACGAAGAAGATCCACGCGGCGAAGGAAGTCAGCACGACGAGCGCCGGCTGGCCAGGGTTCACATCGGATGAGCGGAGCGAACGGACCGTTCGTGCCGTCTATCGAGGTGAACAGGCCGTTCGCCCCACACCGGTTGGCAGGCAGAACCAGACCACTCCCGCTGGGGCGGGCAGCGGAACCGCCCGGCAGGACCAGTTCCAAACAGCCTCTACAGCCCTGAAAAGCGCTCACCGGACCTGACCAGCCGAAAACGGCACCCTCACGGTCCTTCGCTGAGCGCGGCTTCGCGTTCCTGCACGAGCCGGGTCCGGATCTGCTCCAGTCGTTGGTTCTCCAGCTCCACTGCGGCGGCCCGCACGCAGGCATCGCAACCGATGCGGGCCCGAGCGGGTTCGCCTTCGGTGAGTTGACGGCACGCGGTGAGCGCTGGGCTGGTGCTGGGCCGGATGATGTGCACGGTGCCGTCGGGGGCGGTCCAGCGGTCGTCGCCGAGCATGTCAGCCTCGTTTCTTCTTCTCGAACTGCGCGCAGTGGGCTCGTACCCATTGCTGCGCGCGGTGGGTGAGGATGGTGGGGTCCCAGGCGGTGTCGATCTCAACGGTCCAGGGCAGCGGGTACTCGTCGGAGAAGTCGATGTCGCCGTGGTAGATCCGGACGGTGCTTTCGCCCGCGTACCAGCGGAATACGAACGACGAGTACAGGTAAACCAGGTACGCGCCGCGCCGGTCCCGACGCATCAGCGGCCCTTTCCGCACAGCGGGTATCCGGTAGAAGGTGATCGACTTCCCGTTATGGAAAGTAACGGTCTCCGGCACGGCCACTGCAGAAATGTCGGCCCATTCCAACATGTTCAGTCGTCCACGATGGTGATGGAACCGGTCCAATTGCACTTCCGGCAGACTTCTTCCTTGCAGCCCCCGCAGGAATGCGTCGTCGTCGGCATCTGAACCTTCATCTCCTTCAGTGCCTCGTTGCAACGCGAACAGGTCGGAGCGTGAATCCAGTCGATTTCGGAAGGCTTGGCGAGAGCGAAATCTCGTCGCAGACGGATATCGCGGATGGACCTGCGTCCGCGCTGGTGCCGAAGAACGCATGACGAACCAGGCCGTAGGAACTCGTGTCGTCCGGAACTGGTCGCCAGAAGTAGCGCAGCCATCCCTGCGTCGTCGTCATGGGAGCCCCTATTCGTTGGTGCCGTCGGTCGTTGCTTCGCGATGTTCAGTTGGTGGGGCAGTCCCCGCCAATCGGTCGGGGGAACACTTCCGGAGGGGGACGCTGGAAGTGCAACGATCAGCGAGGACTGCCTGTAAGTAGTTTCGGAGGCACGGACAGTAAGCGGTAGGGTTTGGCTGTTCACTGGTGTTCACAACGGGGGCGAGGCTGATGACGACGGGTGCCGACTTGCGGGCTGCCCGCGATGCTGCGGGGTTGAGCTTGTCTCGGATGGCGCAGCGCACGCACTTCGCCAAGTCGTACTTGAGCATGGTCGAAACCGGGAAAAGGTCGGTCGCGCCGGATGTGGTCGACGCCTACGAACAGGTGCTCGGCGTGCCGTTGCGGCCTGCTCCGAGTGATCCGTTGCGGATCGCCCATGAATGGCTCGTTTCGGAGTCACCGATTGCCGTTCAATTCCGCTCCGGCCGGCGGGTCGGTGATTCACTGGCGGAGGAGCTGGAAACCCGCGTGATCGAGCTTCGTCATCTCGATGATGTGGTGACCAGCCGGGATCTCTTGCCTGCTGTGTCGAAAGAACTGGGGGAAGCCGACAGGCTTGTGCGGTCGGCGAGCTTCTCAGAGCCAGTGGGCCGACGTCTGTTCACGACCGTTGGAGAACTGGCCCAGCTCGCTGGCTGGATCGCAAGCGATGCGGGCCGTTACGCCGAAGCGCAGCGGCTGTACATCTCAGGTGTGGGTGCGGCAGGTGAGGCGTCCGATCGCGTTCTTGGAGCCCAGTTGTTGTCGAGCCTGAGTTATCAGGTCGCAAACGTCGGTAACCCACGCGATGCGGCGCTTTTGGCTCGGACTGCCGTGAAGGGTGCAGACGGCGCAACGCCCGTTGTTCGCGCACTCCTGCTCGAACGCGTGGCATGGGCCTCAGTCAAGGCCAAAGACATCCATGGCACCTGGCAGGCGCTGGATGCCGTGAACGACTCATACGAACGACGAGGCGACGCCGGATCTGAGCCAGAATGGGTCTACTGGCTCAACCGATCCGAGATCGATATCATGGCAGGTCGGTGCATGATCGAGCTGGGCAGGCCTCACGATGCCGAACCACTCCTGTCGAACGCTGTCGCGAACTACCCTCCCGATCATGCCAGGGAGGTAGCACTTTATCTTTCGTGGCTTGCTGAATCCCACGTCGGAGCCGGTGATCTGGATGCCGCCCGCGACGCCGTCGAGCGGGCACAGCGCTACGCCGCAGCCATGCCCTCAGCCAGAACCGACGACCGGCTCCACACGGTACGACAGATGCTTTAAGCACTCTCCTCAGGCCACCGCGCGGGAGACGTGCCAGAACTAGGCGATAGCGCTTGGAAATACTGGACCTCATCGTCCGGGTGGTCGACGACCGCGATGCCACAGTCCAGATCGTGCCATTCACGGCTGATGCTCATGCTGCACTTGGCGACTCATTCGTGATCATCCAGTGGCCCGACGAAGCGAGCCCCGAAGCCGTGTACGCGGTGGAGTGACATCCTGGACGGCGCACGAACGCGACGGCGTGATCCGGAGCTACTTGCACGCGGTTGCCTCCGTGCAGAGCAAAGCCTTGTCTCCGCGCGAATCTCTTGACTTCATCCATAACATGATCAAGGAACTGACATGACGAGCACATTGGGCGTGACGGCACGGGCTGCCCGAGTTTGGCGCAGGAGCAGCTACAGCACGGCCACCGGAAACTGCGTCGAAGTCGCTGCTGGTGATGGGGTGGTTGCGGCTCGGGACTCGAAGGATCCGGATGGTCCGGTGCTGGTGTTCTCTCGGGCTCGATGGGCGGCCGTCCTTCCTGGCTGGACTGAACAGGTGAGATGAGTCCGGTCATGTGATCATCTTTCGGATTCGCCTGCGCGCGGGATGTCCGGTTCGCTAGGGTTCTCCCCGGTTGGACGACGTGCGCCGGAGAGGGCTTCGAGGTGGCTGACGCGTAATTAGCTGGGGATCTGGGCTCGGCCGTCGCTTCGCCGGTGCCAGTGCAGCGCCGGGCGCGATCCAGCAGCAGAACGACCAGCTAGCGCAGCAGATTTCGGCTGGCAAGCTGAAGATGAACCCCGACGCAGCCGCCCAAGCCGCCCAAGCCTACGAGCGTGAGGCCGACGAGGTCGACAGGCTTGTGCAGAAAGCCGACGCGCTCGCGCGTGTTGAAGGCTTAGGCGAGTACGGCTCTGCGCAGCAGTTGGCTGCAGGTGGTGGCGGGATCATCTTGACCGTGAGCAACAAGGGTGACAAGCAATTGATCCGTGCGCTAAATCGTTGAAGATCGCCGAGACGATCGCGCCTCGTCGAAACGTGCCGCAGATTGCTGAGTGGGGCCGCTTGGCCGCTGCCGGTTGGCCTTCTGGGTCGCTTCGGACACCTTCGCCCTCGCGGCCCGCCTCGCTTTCGAGACGCGCGATGACAAGGCAGCCAAGACCCTTTACACAACCGCCGCGGCTGCTGCTGGACGACTCCCCGACCGACAGCGGCTCGCCGCGGTGTGGACCAGCCACACGATGGTCGCGCCGCGAACCGAAGGCGTGTCCGCTGCATCGAAGATCGCCTTGTCCGCAGTTTGCGAGGCCAACAACGGGCCGAGCTACGCAATCAGAGCGCGTGCTCACGCGGTGCGGGCCGAAGTCCATTCGCGTGCAGGCGAGAACCACATGGCACGGACAGCACTGGAGCGGGCGTGGCGAACGATGGATCAGCTCGGCGAAGACGACCCGTACGGCTGCTTCGATCCCGACCGTCTCGCCGGGTTCGACGGTCTGTGCGCGCTCTACTCCGGGAACGCCGCAGAAGTCCACCAGCAGCTCGCTCGCTCGAAAGCAACGCTGACGAAGTCCAGGGATGCCGTACAACGCGGAATTCTGAACGCGGATGCCGCATTGGCACGCCTACGACTCGGCGATCACATCCACGACGCCCTGCTTGGAAGCTGACGGGCCGTGAGTGTTTTTGGGTGCTATGGCACCCAAAAACACTCACGGGCCCTGACGCCGCAGGTTTGGCATTTAGCCCTGGAACATCCCCTTGCTAAGCGTTGGTCGAGCCAGCGTAGAGGTCGGCGATTCTGCGGCGCCACCACGGTAACCGCTGGTCCGCGAACGGATCGGGCAGGGTTTTCGCCGCGAAAGCTCGATCCAGCGCGCTAATGCGGCTGCGGAGCTGGCGCACTGCGGCGGGGCAGGGCATCGAGAGGGCGCTGCAGGTCGTCGCGCGCGTCGGGCCCTAGGTAGATGGTGTAATCGTTGCCCGTATTGGCCAGTTCACGGCGGGACTGCTGGCACACTCTCGCCCACTGGTCGAGAGCGCGTGCGACGAATTGAGGGCTCACATCGCTGCGCCCGGTGCGGTCGAGGTCGATGGTTACCGCGCGTGGGAGCGCCGGCGGAAACATGGCACGAGGGCGCCGCCTTTGGTGGCGGATCCTCGACGGCCGCTTACGCGGCATCGTCCTTTCGGATTGGCATTTCTCGATCATACCGACCATTCCTGGGGCCGATTGGAAGAACTCCGGTGCCGAGCCGGTGAGAGGGCTTGTTGCGCGGGTTCTTCGGGCTGGGTCAGAGCCAGCCTCGGTCTCGGGCGGTATTGGCGGCTTCGATGCGGTTCCTGGCACCGAGTTTGGCCATCGCCGTCGACAGGTAGTTGCGGACCGTGCCCTCCGCGAGGTTCAGGCGGGCCGCCAGTTCGGCGTTGCTCGCGCCGGTCGTGACCTCGCGGAGGAGTTCGCGTTCCCGGTCGGTGAGCGGGTCCGTGCCGTCCCACGCCGCTACCGCCAGCTCCGGCGCCACGACCCGTTCCCCCGCGTGCACCCGCCGCAGCGCAGTCACCAGTTCCGCGATCGGCGCGTCCTTGAGCAGATATCCCGCCACGCCGTTCTCCATCGCGCGCCGCAGGTATCCGCTGCGGGCGAACGTCGTGACGATCAGCACCCGAACCGGATCGCCGAGCCGGCGCAGTTCCGCCGCCACTTCGAGCCCGGTTCGGCCCGGCATTTCGATGTCCGTGAGCAGGATGTGCGGCCGGTGCTGCTCGACGGCGGCGAGCGCCTCGTCGCCGGTTCCCGCGGTCGCCACCACCGTGATGTCCGGCTGCAGGTCCAGCAGCGCCGCGAACGCGCCGAGGACCATCCCCTGGTCCTCGGCGAGCACGACCCGGATGTCCTCGCCCATCAGGTCGCCACCCGCAGCGGCACCGCGACGGTCAGGGTGGTTCCCGCCGAGCCGGTGCGCCGCACCCGGCCGCCCAGCGCGGCGATCCGCTCGCGCATGCCGGTCAGGCCGTTGCCTTCCTTCGCGACTCCTCCGACCCCGTCGTCGGCGACCACCAGCCGCACCTCGCCGTCCTGGGCTTCGAGCCCGATGTGGCAGGTCTTCGCGTTGGCGTGCCGGACGACGTTGGTCACCGCTTCGCGCAGCGCCAACGCCAGTTCGTGCTCGGTGGAACCCACGATCGCCAGTTTCTCATCCCGTCGTACGACGACGTCGACGCCGAGGCTCGTCAACGCGTTGCGCGCGGCTTCGAGCTCGGTGTCGAGGCTCGCCTGCCGCCAGCCGGTGACGGCGTCGCGGATCTCGGTGAGCGCGGCTCGTGCGCTGCGTTCGATCTCGGCGGACTCTCCTCGCGCCCGCTCGGGATCAAGGCCGATGAGCTCTTTCGTGAGTTGCGAGCGCACGACGATGGCTGTCAGGGAGTGACCGAGCAGGTCGTGCAGGTCCCTGGCGATGCGTTCGCGCTCCGCCAGGGTCGCGAGGTGTTCGATGCGCGCGTTCTGGCTCCGCAGTTCCGCTGCCGCCCGGTCCCGCTCGGCCCAGTTGATCTGCATCGTCCCGATGAACCACAGGAACAGCAGCGACGGGATGAGGCCGTACAACCGCCAGGGCATCGGCACGGCGGAGACCACGGAGAACAAGCTGATCAGCACCGAGAGGCCGACCAGCCAGCGCATCGCGTTCCGCCGCGATTCCGAAACGCCCGCGAACGCCGCCGCGTAAACGAACAGCACCGCCGCGCCGGAGTTGAACGGCGTCAAGGCCGCGCCGAGCACGGCGGTCGGCACGGTGCACCACCAGCGGGCCCGATCCGGCCGGTGTTCCACCAGCGCGTACATCGGGACGACCGCGCCGATCGCGATGCCGACCAGCACCCAGTCCACCCAGGTCGATGCAGGTTCGAAGACCGGGCTCCACAGCAGGTTCGCCAGGTAGACGAGGTGGACCCAGCGGGACAGCCGCGCGCAGTTCCTCATGATCGCGCATGACGATACGACATCGCGGCTAGAGCAGCGGTGACGCAGGTCGCGGCGACCAGCACGAGCACGTGCCCGACGACCGCGTCACCGGACAGCTGGGCCAGCGCCAGCTGTGCCAGGTGGTACGTCGGCAGGAACTGCGCGATGTGGCCGAAGAAGTCGGGCAGGATCTCCAGCGGCATCCACAGGCCGGACAGCACGGCCGACGGGAACAGGATCGCGTTGAGGATGGCCGCCGTGGCATTCGGCCCAGCCTGGAAACCGACGGCCAAGCCCAGCAGGGCGAAGGGCAACGCCCCGAGCACCAGCACGGCGAAGACCCGCAGTAGCTCGACGACCGAGATGTCCAACGCCCCGGTCAGCGCGGCGGTGGCGGTCATGGCCAGCAGGACGCCCACCGAGTAGGGCAGCACCGCGACCAGCTTCGCGGCCAGCGTCACGCCGATCGGGACGGCGGAAACCCGTTTCGCCCGCAACCAGCCGCGTTCGCGGTCCCCCGCCACCCCGATGCCCGGGTTGGTCAACGAGACCGACAGCACCGCGAAGGTCCCGAAGGTCGCCAGCATGCCGGTGCCGGCCGGGGTCGCACCGACGGGCATCTTCCCGTACAGCGAAACGAAGAGCGCGAAGAACCCGACCGGCATCACGATGGAGAAGAACAGCGCGGTGGGCTCCCGGAAGATGGCCCGGAACTCGTCCACGACCTCGACGCCGAAGATCCTGGTGTTCATGCGGCACTCCGTTCGGTCAGGCCGACCACGGCTTCTTCCAGCCCGGCCCCCTCGACGCGGAGGTCGGTGAGCTCCGGATCCGCAGCGAGGAGCACGCGCAGCAGCTCCTCCGGGCTGCGGGTGCCGAGGCGCACGTGGTCGCCGTCGCGGCCCACGGACACGACCCCGGGCAGCTCGCTCAGCCGGGCGGGGTCGAGCGCGGTCCTCGCGGTGACCGTGCGGTCGGGCAGTCGGGCCATCAGCTCCTCCGGGCGGTCCGCGGCCACGATGCGACCGCGGTTCAGCACCACCACGCGGTCGGCGACCGACCCGGACTCTTCGATCAGGTGCGTGGTCACCAGCACGCCGGTCCCCCGGGCGCGGCGCTCGGCCAGCACCTGCCAGAACCGCCGCCGGGCCGGCACGTCGAGGCCGACGGTCGGCTCGTCCAGCACGAGCAGCGCCGGATCGGTCACCAGCGCCATGGCCAGTTGCAGCCGCTGCCGCTGTCCGCCGGAGAGCTTGGCGGCCCGACGCCCCGCCAGGTCGGTCAGGCCCAGTTCCGCCATCACCGGGCCCGCGGCCGCCCGCGGTAAGCCGCCGCGCACGGCGGCGCCGGTGACCAGCTCGGCGACCTTCAGGGTGTTCGGGAACCCGAGGGACTGCTGCACGACGCCGAGGTGCTTCCGGGTGGCGGCGATCCTCGGGTCACCGCCGACGATCCGGATCCGGCCGCCGCCTTGGGGGTGCAGCAGACCGGTCACCAGGTTCACCAGGGTCGTCTTCCCCGCTCCGTTCGGCCCGAGCAGCGCGACGCACTCACCGGCACCGACCGCCAGGTCGACCCCGTCCAGGGCGCGCGTTTCGCCGAAATCGTGCCGCGCACCGCGGACTTCCAGCACCGTCTTCATGAGTGATCATGTTCGGCTGACCGGCGCGTTCCGGGTAGTGAGGCAACCGCATCGGCCGGAGATGACAAAAGTCAGGTCTGCTTCTGCGCGTCGAAGCGGCGGCGGGACGCCTCGATCTCGTCTAGGTACCGGCGGGTCCACGCGCACATGCCGTTGACGGTGTCGCGAAGTGCTTGGCCCGCATCGGTGAGGCGGTACTCAACTCGCGGTGGCACCGTGGCGTGCACCGTCCGATGCACCACACCGTCGCGTTCGAGCCCGCGCAGGGTTTGGGTGAGCACCTTGTGGCTGATGCCCTCCACTTCGGTGTGCAGCTCGGTAAAGCGCAGGGTCCGGTCCCGCAGGACGTTGATGATCAGGAGCGCCCACTTGTTGGCCACTCCGGAGAAGATCTCGCGGGCGAGGGAGTCGGCACGCGTCACATCGGCGTCCTCGGGCGAGCGCCTGACCTGCTCTGTTTCCACGAGGTTCCCCTCTCACCGGAAAGTGCGTTCTTACGCCTAGAAGCTTACTCACTTACGGTGCCTCAGTAACCAGAAGAGACCAAAGCTCGACAGGAATGGAGCCCCCGTGAGCATCCTGAAGACCTACGCCCGCCTCTGGGTCGACGAACTCGACCGCGCCCTCCCGCTCCTGCAGGAGCTGACCGGCGCACCGGCGGACCTCCGGCTGTCCTTCGAGAGCATCGAACTGGCGGCCATCGGCGACTTTCTCGTTATCGCGGGCCCCGCCGAGGAGCGCGCGAAGTACGCGCACGCCTCCGCCACCGTGGTCGTCGCGAACCTC
Organism: Saccharopolyspora pogona; assembly: GCF_014697215.1. Taxonomy (GTDB): domain Bacteria; phylum Actinomycetota; class Actinomycetes; order Mycobacteriales; family Pseudonocardiaceae; genus Saccharopolyspora; species Saccharopolyspora hattusasensis. Next base: position 9,150,077 of record NZ_CP031142.1, on the reverse strand, counting down.
GACGATCTCGAAGCGACCCTCAAGGCCAACGGCGCGTCCATCACCACGCCGAACACCGCCGGCCCCACCGGGCGTTTCCTCTACGCCCGCCACGCCGACGGAGCCGAGGTCGAGTACGTCGAATGGAACCCGGAACTCGTCCAGCGCCTCATCCGGTAACGCGAGAGGCCATAGCGAACATGTTCGCTACATACTCCTCGGCGACATCCAGCATGCCGTGCAGCACCTCGGCCTCGTGTTCACACCGCTGCCCCAGCACCCGAACCGGGAACGCTCCCACCACTGATCAATTCCCGTTGGGGTTCAAACAAGAATCACTCCTGCAACTCGAGTTGCGCCTTTTTCAATCCTGGCCGATCCGCAACCGCGATAACGCGCATTTGCGCGAATACCTCTCAATGCGAGGTAACGTGGTCGTGTGGGCGATGTGGACGCGCGGGTCGTCGCCGACGAGCTGATGACCGTGATCGCGGCGCTGCGGCGGACAGTGCGGCGCAGCCTTCGCGCCGAGCTGCCGACGCCGGACCTGCGGGGTGCCCAGGTCGAACTGCTTCGGGTCGTCGAACAGCAGCAGGGCATCAGCGTGACCGCCGCCGCCCTGCAACTGCGGATGGCGGCGAACTCCGTCAGCACGTTGGTCAACCAGCTCGCCCACGTCGGCCTGCTGCGCCGCGAAACCGATCCCGACGACCGCCGCGCGATCCGGCTGCACCTGACCGACACCGCCGCGCACCGGCTCGCGGCCTGGCGGCAGGCGAGAACCGGCCTCGTCGGCGATGCGCTCGCCGAACTGTCCACAGCAGACCAAAAGGCCGTTGCCGGTGCGCTGCGCGGTTTGTACGCGCTGGTCGAGGCCTTGGAAGGAGGTGGCGCCGATGACGGAGCGGATGGCCGTGCGGTGCAGGGATCTGCGGCACGCGTTCGGCGACCAGATCGCGGTCGACGGGGTTGATCTGGACGTCCCGCCCGGCGAGGTGTTCGGGTTGCTGGGGCCCAACGGCGCGGGCAAGACCACCACGATCCGGGCGATCACCACGCTCCTGCCCACCAGGGCGGGAACGGTCGAGGTCTTCGGCGTCGACGTGGCGCGCCACAAGCTGGCGGCGCGACGGCTGATCGGCTATGTGCCGCAGCAGCTTTCGGCCGACGGGTCGCTGACCGGGCGGGAGAACGTCGCGCTGTTCGCCCGGCTCTTCGACGTCCCCCGAGCGCAACGGCGATCCGCGGTGCGTGCCGCGCTGGACGCGGTCGGGCTCGCCGATGCCGCCGAACGCCTGGCCAACACCTACTCGGGCGGCATGGTGCGCCGCCTGGAACTCGCCCAGGCGCTCGTCAGCGGGCCGAAGCTGCTGGTGCTGGACGAGCCGACGATCGGCCTCGACCCCATCGGGCGGGAAAGCGTGTGGGACCGGATCCGCGAGATCCGCGCCGAGACCGGCATGACCGTGCTGATGACGACGCACTACATGGACGAGGCAGACCAGCACTGCGAGCGGATCGCCCTCATGCACCGCGGGCGGATTCGCGCGCGCGGCACTCCGGCGGAGCTCAAGGCCGCCGTGGGGCCGGACGCCACGCTCGACGACGTCTTCCGGACGATCAGCACCGACGCCTTCGGCGCCGGAACGGGGGAAGGGATGCGAGATGTCCGCGCGGCTCGACGTACTTCCAGCCGCCTCGGTTGAACCGGTGCGGCGCAGCCTGCCGGGCCTGCTGTTGGCGCGGGTGGCGGCGATGTGCCTGGTCGAGCTGCAGAAGTTGCGGCACGACCGGACCGAGCTGCTCACCAGGGCCATCCAGCCCGCGCTGTGGCTGCTGATCTTCGGCGAGGTGTTCACCAGGCTGCGGGCGATCCCCACCGGGAACATCCCGTACCTGGACTACCTGGCGCCGGGGATTCTCGCGCAGTCGGCGCTGTTCATCGCGATCTTCTACGGCATCCAGATCATCTGGGAACGGGATGCCGGCGTGCTGGCGAAGCTGCTGGTCACGCCCACGCCGCGGGTCGCTCTGGTCACCGGCAAGGCGTTCGCCGCCGGGGTGCGCGCGCTGGTGCAGGCGCTGGTGGTGCTGGTGCTGGCCGCGCTGCTCGGCGTCGGCCTCACCGCCAACCCGGTGAACCTGCTCGCGATGGCCGTGGTGGTGGTCCTCGGCTCGGCGTTCTTCTGCTGCCTGTCCATCACCATCGCGGGACTGGTGCTGTCCAGGGATCGGCTGATGGGGATCGGGCAGGCGATCACGATGCCGCTGTTCTTCGCCTCCAACGCCCTGTACCCGGTCGATCTGATGCCGGAGTGGCTGAAGGTGGCCAACTATGCGAACCCGCTCGGCTACGAGGTGGACGCGCTGCGCGGCCTCCTGATCGGCACGCCCGCCCACCTGGCGCTGGACTTCGCCGTCCTGGTCGTCGCCGCCGGCACCATGATCAGCATCGCCTCGGCACTCCTCGGCCGCCTGGCCCGGTGAACGGCCAAACCGCAGCCGCTGCGGCCGACCGGACGTCCTTGCGAGGCACGAATACTGGCACCGGGCCCAACGGAGCCAGTACCGGGCGCGCCAGCCGGAGCGCCTCAACGATCGAACCCGCCGCCACGCTGAGAATTATCCGAATCACCACATCGTCAGCACCGAACCTCACCGGTACGCCACACGCCCTCCAGACGGTGGCCGCCACGGTGCACGGGTATCCCGCGGATGCGCTGTCGTCGGTGACGTCCAGGACGTCGGTGTCCCCGCGCGGCTCGGCCCCGGGTAGGTCCCACGTGGCCTTCGTCAGACTGATTCCTGCGTGCTGACTACCGCATTCCATGTCGCACCGTCAACTTCCCGGACGTCCACCGTCGCCCCGAGACGTGGCGCCATCCGTCACCCGAAGCGCCGCTTCGGCCGCGCCGACTCGCGTCAGGTAAGCAGTGTCGACCCGCTGCCGCCGGTACGCGAGTCGCCCGGATGGCAGCGCGGTTCCCGGCTGATCGGTTGTGCGCACTGGAGAAACGGAGTGGCAGCTGAGGTGCGGCGCAGCTTTGACTACATTACCCCCCTAGGGTATAAATGAGGTGTCGGCCGCCGGACCGACGACGAGTCAGCGGAAGGGATGTCGACGTGATCGAGGCCAGCTACACCGTGACCGGCATGACTTGCGACCACTGCGCGCGGTCGGTGACCGAGGAGGTCAGCAAGATCAACACGGTCTCGGACGTGTCAGTGAGCCTGCCCACCGGTGCCGTGACCGTGCGCAGCTCCGAGCCGGTGAACGACGCCGACGTGCGCGCGGCCGTCGAGGAAGCCGGCTACGAACTGGCCGCCAAGTAACGAGCGCCACGCAACCCGAGGACCGCCATGTTCGCCGCCTTCACACCCAGCGGAGACCGGACCTCGGCGTCTCCCCCACCAACGATGGGCGCACACGCCGGGCCTAGCATCGCCTTCGACCTCGAGGTGCCATCCGGCGCCATGGAGACGCACCAGGTCGAGGTCCGCGCCGCGGAAATCGCAGTCGACGCGCAGCAGCCGGCGGACGGGCCGCGGAGCCCCGCCGACGACGGCCACGCAGGAGAACCCCGATGAACACTGGGACGAGCCCCACCGCAGAGATCGAACTGGCCATCGGCGGCATGACGTGCGCGTCGTGCGCCAGGCGCGTCGAGCGGCGGCTCAGCAAGCTCGAAGGCGTCACGGCCACGGTCAACTACGCCACCGAAAAGGCCAAGGTCACCTTCCCGGAAACGCTCGACCCGCAGCAGCTGGTCGAACAGGTCGAGGCGGCCGGCTACACGGCCGAACTGCCCCTCGAACCGGCGGCCGAAGCCGAAGACCCGACGAAGTCCTTGCGGAACCGGCTGCTCCACTCGGCCGTGCTGTCGGTGCCGGTGATCGCGTTGGCGATGATCCCGGCGCTGCAGTTCACCAACTGGCAGTGGATCTCGCTCGTCATCGCCACGCCGGTCGTGGCGTGGGGCGCGTGGCCGTTCCACCGGGCCGCCTGGACGAACCTGCGCCACGGCGCGGCCACCATGGACACCCTGATCTCCATGGGCACGCTGGCGGCCTACGCGTGGTCGCTCTACGCGCTGCTGTTCGGCGCCGCCGGCACCCCCGGCATGACGCACGGGTTCGAGCTCACCATCCAGCGCATGGGCGGCGACGGGAACATCTACCTCGAAGTCGCGGCCGGGGTCACGACGTTCATCCTCGCCGGGCGCTACTTCGAGGCGCGCTCCAAGCGCCGGGCGGGTGCCGCGCTGCGCGCGCTGCTGGAGCTCGGCGCCAAGGACGTCGCGGTGCTCCGCGACGGCGTCGAGGTCCGCATCCCCACAGATCGACTCGCCGTCGGCGACCGGTTCGTGGTCCGCCCCGGGGAGAAGATCGCGACCGACGGGATCATCGAGGAGGGCAACTCCGCCGTCGACGCGAGCATGCTCACCGGCGAATCCGTGCCGGTCGAGGTCGGTGCGGGTGACGCCGTGGTCGGCGCCACCGTCAACGCGGGCGGCCGGCTGGTCGTCCGCGCCACGCGGATCGGCGCGGACACCCAGCTGGCCCAGATGGCCAAGCTCGTCGAGGACGCCCAGAGCGGCAAGGCCGCCGTGCAGCGGCTGGCCGACCGGATCTCCGCGGTGTTCGTCCCCCTCGTGATCCTGCTGGCGCTCGGGACGCTGATCTCCTGGCTCGCCACCGGTGCTGGTGCCACTGCCGCGTTCACCGCCGCCGTCGCGGTGCTGATCATCGCCTGCCCGTGCGCGCTGGGTCTGGCCACTCCGACCGCGCTGCTGGTCGGCACCGGGCGCGGCGCGCAGCTGGGCATCCTGATCAAGGGCCCGGAGGTGCTGGAGTCGACCCGGCGCATCGACACCGTGGTGCTGGACAAGACCGGCACCGTCACCAGTGGACAAATGTCGCTGGTCGCCGTGCACGCCGCGGACGGGATCGGCGAGGAAGCGGTGCTGCGCCTGGCAGGCGCGGCCGAACACGCCTCGGAACACCCGATCGCCAGGGCGATCGCGCGAGGGGCAGCCGAGCGAGTGGGCGAGCTTCCGGCCGTCGAGGAGTTCAGCAACGTCGAAGGACTCGGCGTGCAGGCCGTCATCGACGGCCGCGCCGTGCTCGTCGGACGCCCGGCGCTGCTCGCGCAGTGGAGCCAGCCGCTTCCCGCCGAGCTGGTCGCGGCGCAGACCAAGGCCGAGAAACAGGGCCGGACCGCCGTCGCGGTGGCATGGGACGGTGCCGCCCGCGCCGTGTTGGCGGTCGCCGACACCGTCAAGCCGACATCCGCAGCGGCCATCGCCGGACTGCGCAAGCTCGGTTTGAAGCCGGTCCTGCTCACCGGCGACAACGAGACGGTGGCGCGCACGGTGGCGGCCGAGACCGGCATCGACGAGGTCATCGCCGAGGTCCTGCCGCAGGACAAGGTCGACGCCGTCAAGCGGCTGCAGTCCGAAGGTCGCGTGGTGGCGATGGCCGGTGATGGCGTCAACGACGCCGCCGCCCTGGCCCAGGCCGACCTCGGCCTGGCCATGGGCACCGGCACCGACGTGGCCATCGAGGCCAGCGACCTGACCCTGGTCCGCGGCGACCTGCGCGCGGCGGTGGACGCGATCCGGCTGTCCCGCCGGACGCTCGGCACCATCAAGGGCAACCTGTTCTGGGCCTTCGCCTACAACGTGGCAGCCCTGCCGCTTGCGGCGGCTGGGCTGCTCAACCCGATGATCGCCGGGGCCGCGATGGCGTTCAGCTCGGTGTTCGTGGTCGGCAACAGCCTACGGCTGCGCCGCTTCCGCAGCACCAGCACGACCGAACCGATGCCCGGAACCGAAGCGAGCGAGCCGGTTCCGGCTGCGGCACGTCGAGGCTGATCCCCTGTGCCCGGTCTCGCGACGTCTGTCCGCAGCCGAAAGGACTACCGATGCGAACACTCGTCCGTCTACAACGGACGTGCCAGCGGAGACCGGTGCACGCGAGCCTGGAGGCCGCGCTGCACCTCTGCTGCCACCAGCTCATCCCCGCGATCAGGGCTGGAATCCGGAGGCGGGGGAAGTTCGGCGAATCGGCCGTGGAGCTCACGTCAACCGCCCTGGCCGCTTGCCAGCGCACACCGCGGAAATGACTTGAACGCAGCGGCCGGGCCGGTGGCGCGAACAGCCACATCGGCCATGGCTGCGGCAAAACCCTAGTCGGAGGACCTTCCCGAGCTCGAAGCCGTCTCGTGTTCGCCTGCGTCCGCAGTCGGCTCGAGCCCGGCTCCGTTCGACGTCGCTTGCTGGAGTTCCTGCAGCGCGGCGGCGGGGTCGCGGAACAGTGCCGGGTTGCGCTCCCAGTGCGCCAGTTCCACCTGAGTCAGGTTGCGCACCACGACCACCTCGTCCACCTTGACAAGGAACACCGATCCGATCTGCACGATGGCGCGCGGGGTGTTCGACAACGACTGGATCAACCCCGCCACCGCGGCTCCCTGCGCGGCATCGACCTCGGCCTGCTGCCGGTCCAGCAGGCGCAGGTCCAGGGCCCGGCTGAGCTTGACGAACTGCTCCTCCTTCGTCGGCAGCTGCCCCGAATTCTTCAACCGGATCAGGAACTCGCCGAACCACGACCCGACCACGGGCGGGAAGGCGTGGGCGAACTCCAGGCCGAAGGCCTCGACCACTCGTTCCGCCGCGTCCGCCACGGCCTGGTGATCCCGCTCGTCGCTGAGGTAGATCCGACCGGGAACCCAGTGCCAGCCGATGGTTTCGGCATCCGGGTCCGGCTGCGCGGCCAACTCCGCGCGGTCCACGAGCAGGGCCCGGGCCGAGGCGACGTCGGGCACGATCCGGAAGACCCTGGTCAGTCCCGTGATCCGGAAGATCTTGAGCAACCGCTCGGCACTGCACACCACGATCAATTCACCGCCGCGAGCGCGCGCCCGCTTCAACCCGCCGACCAGGACCCCGAGCCCGGTGCTGTCCAGGAAGTCCAGTCCGTTCAGGTCCACGACCAGCCGGACCTCGTCGCCGCCCAGCGCATCGACGACTCGCTCCCGCAGGCTGGGCGCGGTGTAGACGTCGAGCTCACCGGCCACCTCGACCAGGGTGATCCCCTCGGACAGCCTGACGTTGGTCATTGCCAGATCCACAGCGCCTCCCTGAGCAGTCTTCTCGAGTATGCCAACAGAACCGCCGCGTCAGAAGCGCTTGGCCAACGCGGTCAACGGTTCTCGCAAGTCGTTTGGACGACAGGTCGCGCAGGCAGCACGACGGCGCCCGTTGCCGTTCTAGATCATATGACCTAGAACTGCTCCATGTGAGTGACGAGCTGGAGTTCCACGCGGGTGGACCAGTACTGGTAGTTGGCGGCTACGGCACGATCGGCGGCGAGGTGGCGCGCTTGGCCGCGCCCCATTGGCCCCTGCTGCTGACCGGAAGAACGCCCGAGCGCGGAGCCGCGCTCGCCGAGGAACTCGGCGCCGAAGTGCGGCGGTGGGACCTGGCGGACCCCCGACCGTTCGCGGCGAAGGCGCGGGCGGTGATCAGCACCGTGAATGACCCGGCCGACCGGGTGCTGCGCGCAGCCGTGGAGGCGAGCATCCCGTACGTCGACATCACCAGGTGGACGAGCAGGCTCGCGCGGGCGTCGACTCCGTCGACTTCATGGACCGCCCTCGGGCTGGACTACGAGGTCGTCGTCGACGGCGAGCGGCGGGAAGTGATGCCGCTGTCGGACGTGCGGTCGGTCGACGTCGCCGGTTCGCGCACCAAGGTCGCCTCCATCGACACGCCGGAGCAGTTCACCCTCCCCCTCACCCTCGGCATCGACACGGCCGTGACCCGGATCGGGTTCAGCACCAACGCTTCAACCTCGACCCTCCTCGCAGTGAAGAAACTCGGATTCTTCCGCTGGGGCCGAGGAAACCGCTGGCGCTCGCTGCGCCGTTCCTTGCTGTACTCGCCCGGGAAAGGCGGCACCGCGCAGATCCGGATCGACGTCGCGGGCAGGAACGGCAAGCGCACCGCGACGATCATCGACCCCGCCGGTCAGGCTCACCTCACGGCGGTCGGCGGCCTGCTCGGACTGCGGCGCGTGCTCGGCGAGGATGGCGGCGCGGCTCCGGTCGGCGTGACCTTCCCCGAGCTGACCCCGCATCCGGAGGACGTGGTCGCTGCCTTGGCGGAACACGATGTGACCGTCGACCTGTCGTGAATCCGGCTCCACTGACTGCCGGGCCCACGACTATCCTCTTAGGATCGCTGCCGAAATCCACCGGAGGTGTTGGAGATGGCCGAAAGCAGTTCTCCCGGTGACCAGCCCAAGACCGCCCGCCCGGAGGAGCAGCTGACCGCGCAGGGCGCCCGCCGACGGACGGCGCTGCTCGACGCCGCCGAGCGAGTGCTGACCGAGGTGGGCAATGCGGAATCGTCGATGCGCGCGATCGCAGCGGAGGCTGGCGTCCGCATCGGGCACCTGCAGCACTACTTCCCCAGCCGGGCGGCGCTGATCCGCTGCGTGCTGGAACGAGCATTGCAACGTTCGTTGCAGCGCCTGGTCGACACCACCGGATTGGCCGTGGGCGAAGAATCGGCGGCCGGCCCCCAAGCCCACCCGTCCGCAGTGGTCGCGGCGCTGCTCGCCGAGCACGACGATCCCCTGCTGGTCCAGCTCTACGTGGAGATCTGGGCGATCGCGGCCCGCGACGAGGAAATCGCCCAGGTGGTGCGCGATTTCTACGACAAGTACACCGGCCACGTCGCCGCATTCATCCGCCACTGCCAACCCGACCTGCCGGAACCGCAACGCCAAGCGAAGGCGCAGACGTTTGCCGCGCTGATCGAAGGCGCAGCGCTGCTGCGATCCGGCATCGCCGGACACCGCTCGGACCTGGCCGACGCCGAGCTCACCCGCACCGCCATCGCGCTGCTGATCGAATGATCCCGACTCCTGTGCGACGATCGCTACCGGCGCACAACCGCTTTCGGATTTGGGCAGAGGGAATTCCGGTGCCGACTGGACGACTGAGCATCAAGCACGTCACGATCGACTGCGCCGAGCCGCAGCAGCTGGCGAGGTGGTGGGCGGGTTTGCTGGACTGGCACGTCAGCCACGACGGCGGCGACTACGTCGTGATCTCCTCCGACGCGAACGACGGCGGCGCACTGGGATTCATCCGCGTCGACGAACCGAAAACCACGAAGAACCGGCTGCACCTGGACCTGGCGGCCGAGGGGCCGTGGCCCGATGCGATCTCCCGCGCACGCGAACTAGGCGCGGTCGAGCTCGCCCACCACCGCGAACACGACCAGGAGCGGGTGGTCTTCGCCGCCCCCGACGCAACCCATGATTTGTGACATTCCAAACATCGGTTGTAGCTGATCGAGGTCGCGAGTCGGTACCGTTGGATCATCCCTTCGCGGGGAAGCGCCCCCGGTCGACGGGCCGGGGGACTGCGAGGGATCTACTCCGCGAAGGTGGTGGCGAGGCATGGCTGACGAACTCGCAGGCAGGGCGATCGGCGAGCGCATCCGAGAGCTTCGAGGCAAGCTCTACACCCAGCGTCAGCTAGCCGACCGGGCAGGCGTCTCGGTTGATCTTGTTCGCAAGCTCGAACAGGGAGCCCGCCACACAGCGAAGGTGGCAAGTCTTCACAAGATCGCACGTGCACTTGACGTACCGCTTCCGGCGCTGCTCGGCGCGGTGACACTGCCGGATCGCGACGGGCAGCAGGACATCACGGCACTGCGCAGTGCCGTGATCGATGTTGGCGACTTGATCGGCATGAGCGACCCAGACTCCATGACGGCGCAGGAAGCTCAGCGCGCTGCTGTATACGCCTGGGGCGTCTACTGGTCCGGGGATCACGATGCGGCGGTTGCGGTGCTCCCTCAGACCATCACGGATCTTCGGGCGGCGTTGCACGCGGCACCCAGTGCAGACCACTCCGCGATTGCACAGGCGTTGGGACAAGTGTTGTGGGCCGCTGGTTCCACCTTGACGTTGCTGCGGCACCCGGACGCTGCCTTTATCGCCACACGTGAGGCCGTATCTCTCGCGGAACGAGGGGATGATCCGTGCCTGCTAGCAAGTGCTCGGGGGTCACTCGCATGGCAACTCATGGTCAGCGGCCGTTACGACGAATCGGAACGGCTATCCGTGCAGACCTCTGAAGGCATCGATCCCACGGGCGACGCGACGATGCCCGAGTTGAGCGTCTACGGATCGTTGATCTTGCAGGCGGGGAACGCTGCCGCACGCGCGGGGCACGACGCCAGTGCACGCGACTACCTGGCAGAAGCGTCTGAGACCGCGAGTCGGATACCGAACGGCCGCAATGACCACCACACGGCGTTTGGTCCGTCACGCATCACCATGCAGTCCACGGACATCCTGATCAATCTGGGTGATTACCGGCGTGCGTTGGACACTCCTCACGCTGGGCCCCAGAGCATGAAGTCACAGCCACAGCAGAGCCGCTGTCGGCATCTGGCGGATCGTGCGCTTGCGTACCTGAAACTTGGAGAGCACGAGAAGTCACTGCACATGGTGTCGGTGGCAGAGCAAATCGCACCGAACTGGGCGCGGCATCAAGCACTGCCGAAGGCCGTCGTCAGGGAGTTGCTGCACACGTCGCGTTCCCGTCCGCCCCGGCTCCATGAGTTGGCGCAGAAGGTCGGCGTTCGTTAGTCCAAACGTGCAGTAGTACGCCACGTCATACCCCGCGTGTGATCACCCGCCATACCTTGATCGTATGGCGGGTGATCTTCTTTTTGATTCCAGTTTTCGTTGGCACAGCGACACTTTCGACTCTGATCTCAGGGTTGGAGTGGGCGTGTGTGCGACTCGAGCTGATCACGCGGGCACGGCACACGAACGTCAACCCGGCACGGTCAACACGACGCGGTGTGGGCTGACGATCGGCCCGCCGAATCAGCCGCGCTGCGCCCGAGCGTGTCGGGTATGCGTGGACGAGAACCTGCGCGAGTACGCCCTGACGCATGACTGCGTGACTGCGTGGCGAGTGGGTGTGCTGCATCGAGCTCCGATCAGGCGGGCGGCGGTACTCCCTGAACCCTGTCCACCTGATCGGTTTCCAGCACAGCGGGACGGCACGACCCCAGCAGCCGTCACCGCTTCATGCCGGGCAGGACGTCGCTGTCCGCCCATCGGCGTTCCTGCCCGGTTCCGAGTTGATGATGAGGGAGTTTCGCATGTCCATCGCCGAGCAGGCACAGCAGTTGCAAGCACTGTCCGAGCAGGTACCAATCGGTGGTGTCCAACAGTTTTAGGGCGAGCTGGAAAGCTTGCAACAGCAGGTTGCGGGCATCCTCGGCGACACGTCCAGCACACAGGAGTTACACGGCCAGATCGGTGCGGTGTCCAACGAAGTCAGCCAGCTCACGGCTGGTATGGAGCACCTACGTGTGATGATCAGTGAGAAGGCGACCTACCACGCGCAGGGATGACCGGCGAGGCGATCGGCGACCGTGCGGCGCAACTGAAGACGGTCGCCGATGCCGTTCCGGTGCAGACGGCGGGCAACCTGTGCGATCTGATCGAGGGTGTACGCGACCAGCTCGCGGAGATCACTGGGCCGGAATCGGACCTCATCGGCCAGACACAGCAGGTCGTCACCGCGACAACCGACGTGATCCGGGGTCTGATCGCACTCCGTACGCGACTCGCGGAGATCGCCCAGCATCACGAGGGCGGTGGCGGCGTCCCACCGAGCACGGGCGGCAACGCCACTCCACCACCTGCACCGACACAGGAACCGGCCAAGCCGAAGCCGGACACGCCGAAGACAGTAGCCGACGAGGAAGGCGGCCCGCGTTCGTTCCCGTCGTTCAGCGCGGCCAAACGAGCACTCGGGCGACGACCAGGACACGAGCTGCACCACATCGTCGAGCAGTCGCAGTCCAAGGATCACCGCAGCGGATTCTCCGCAGAGCGGATCAACACGACGGACAACATGATCTGGTTGCCGGTAGGGGTGCACCGTATGATCACGGCCCGGTACGCGAGCAAGCTACTAAGAGGTAATCAAACGCTCCGGGACACGATGAATGGCATGAGCTGGGACGAGCAGTACCGGCGCGGGTTGCGGGCTGTCCGGCAGGCGCTGAGAAAGGCAAACGACGATGACCAGTGACGAGGCGCTGACAAAGGCGCGGGAAGACTTTGCCGCATACATCTCTGCTCGCGAGACGGCGCTTGACAGCGATCACGCGAACGCTCGCGAGGCGGACAAGCACACCGACGCCGCCAACGCACAGATTGCAGAGTGGGACAAGCAAGGGATCACGAGTGCGGTGCTGCTGCCGCTGCTAGCGGAGGACCAGGCTCCGGCGATCCGGTGCGCGGCAGCGACCTACCTGCTCGACCGCGACCACGCGGCCGAAGCGGAACCGATTCTCGAAGCCCTGGCGGACAACGACGACATCGGTCTTGTTGCTGAAGAAGCGGACATGACACTGATCCAGTGGCGGCGCGAGCAGGCCGAACGCTAATCGAGACACGAGAAAGCCGCCCGATGCTAGTCCATCAGGGCGGCTTTTTCGTTGCGCGGTAAAGATTTACGCGGCGGTGATGTCCACCGTGCACAGTGCACCGGGACGGGTCAGTGCGAGCCCGACGCGGTTTTCGGCGCGGAACTTCACGGCGTTCTTGTCGAACAGTTCGGGTCCTGCCTCTGACCAGTCGAGCCTAATTGCTTCCCGGACGAACAGGGTCACGGTGCGGAAGTCGCCGACCAGGGCGGTGCCTGCGGGAAGTTCGGTGGACAGCACCACGGGCACGCTCCACAGAGTACGAGCCGGGGTGGTGCTGGGTGCCGCGCCGAGCTGGAAGCGTTCGTTGGCGTCCCGCAGTGTTTCGACGGCCTGCCAGTCGGTTGGGGTGAACACAAACGCGGTGGCGGTCTCCCCGGCCTCGGCCAGGCGTGTCATCGCCGAGCGGCAGGACCCGAACACGTCCGTGGCATACGGCTGGGCGAGGACTCCGGTGGTGTTGAGGATGCCGGACGACTCGGGGGCGGTGCCGCTGCCGTTGATGATGATCCGGTCAGTGGCGCGCTGGATGCCGTAGCCCATCTCGGTGCCGAGGAACTGTTGCAGGCCAGCGTAGTCGCCGAGGTACTGACGCGGGATCCGCTCGGACAGGTGCGCCACGGTGGCGATCTCGCCTTCGATGCGTTCCAGCGTGTAGCTGGAGGTGGGCTTCTGCGCCCCGATCGCGACGACAGCGGCGCCGTTGCTGCGCACCGTCTGACGCACGTAGGTAAAACTCTCCCCCTGGTCGAGCGGCTGTTAGGTCAGTAGCGGGATCAGGGAGAACTCCGGACGGGCCTGGGCGTTCCGCGGCGGGCAGACCGGCGGCCGACAAGCGGGCGCTCAGGTCCGCCGGTGTGGAAGCGGGGCCTACCCACCAGGAGAAGGGACGTCCGGTGGCGGCCAACGCCCGGACTGTCTCGTTGATCCGCGTCCGCGCGGTGTCGGGGGTGAAGCGGGCCGCAGCGACGATGTTGAAGGTAAGGACAAGGTGGGCGCGGGCCTCGGTGTTGAACGGCAGGAAGGTGACTGCCGGAAGCTCGCCGAGATGCTGTCGCGCTCCCTGGGCAAGCGGGTCGTCGTGGTGGATGTCTACGTGGACAACGACATGTCCGCGTACTCCGGCAAGCCGCGCAAGCACTACATCCGTATGCTCGGTGACCTCAAGGCGGGTCGGGCAGACCTGATCTTGGCGTGGCACACCGACCGCCTGCACCGGTCACCCGCCGAACTGGAGGAGTACATCCTCGTCTGCCAGCCGCGCGAGGTCGCCACGTATTGCGTCAAGGCCGGTCACCTCGACCTGACCACCCCGGCGGGCCGCCTGGTCGCCCGGAACCTCGGGGCCGCTGCCCGGTACGAGGTCGAGCACATGTCCGAGCGGATCTGCTCCCAGAAGATCGTCGCCCTGAGCCGCGGTGAGTGGATCGGCGGCGCTCGGCCGTTCGGGTACGCCGGCCCGATCCGGGACGCCTACGGCAACGTGCTCAACCGCGAGGAGGTCGGCGTCAAGCTGATCGGCCACGAGGTCGCGATGATCCAGAACGCGGTCTCGCGGGTGATCTCCGGGGAGTCGCTGTACGCGATCTGCAAGGAATGGACGGCGATGGGCGTGGAGACCCCGCGCGGATCGAAGCGGTGGCTCCCGGCCACACTCAAGCGCATCCTCATCCGGCCGCGCAACGCTGGGCTCGTGGAGCACAACGGCGAGGTGCTGAGACGTTCTGGGATCTGCGGTGGGTCGTGCTCGGCTTCGCCGCCGAGTACGAGGACCACCCGGACTTCCACGACGATTACCGCTATCAGCGCTGACAAGCACCAGAGACCCCCGGCGCGTGAAGTAACCGAACGCCAACGGATCATCGCTACCAGGCCACACAGCTACCCGAATCCCATCGACCCGCGCATCACAGCGATCAGCTCGACCAACCGCCATCTCGCCCTCGACCACCCCGACCTCATCGACGCCGCAACATATCCCGAAACAATCACCAACGCAGCCAACGTTCTGCGTCGCTTCGATGAAACCACCGCTGGGCCGGATTAGCTGGCACGATCCTCTTTGGACAGACTCACGGGCCACCTTCGATGACAACCAACAGCTCGATCATCTGCCAACCATTCAGGCCCACCCAGGTCAGTACTCAACGTCGGGCCGATCTATCTGTCACCGGACACCGGCCAGCGTGATCACCGCGCTCAACTCGGCCCGCACCTGCCACAGCGCGGGGTTTCCGGTCAGCTCACCCGCGTCCCCAGCCCACATCCGGAACTCGAGCCGATCGTCCTCGCGCCCCGAGACCTCAAAGCGCACAGCCTCGTCCTTGTCCACGTTCACGTGGACAACGGGTTCGTACGAGGCGGCATCCCCACCGTTTTCGTCCACCGTGTACGGATCCGGCGGGAGCGGAAGCGGCGCCGCATGCCAGACGTCGCGTTGCTTAGAGGCGTCGCCGCCCGCAACGTTGCCCAGCCGGAAGAGCACCGGCGCGTGGACCGTCACGAACTGCGCCACACGCACGTACTGCCGGGGGTCAACCGCCAGTCAAAACTGACATTCACATGCCCCCTGACTCCGAGCCATAACCGCCGTGCCGCCGAACCGCGCCCAGCATCTTCTCCATGCTGGGCCACACAGTGCCATGACGGTCATGACGCAGGGTCGGCGATGTCGCCTCCACCTCGAACGACGGCCCCTCCTTGATCAACGCCCACCTACCACTGGCCGCAATCGCCTTGGCAGCCTCCTTACCAATCAGCTGCGAGCCTTGAGCCTTCCAGTCCACCAGCCCCTCTCGTTCGACCGCCGCCCCCAGACTGCTGGCCCGGTCACCGAAATTGTCGCCGGGGAGCTTGATTTCACCTCGAATCCCAGGCGCATGTCCGGCCGGGAGCTCACCCCACCGGGCACGCCGTCTTTGAAATAGGTGACCGGAACATGTCCCTGCGCTATCGCCTGCTTGGCCTGCACATACACCTCACGCACCTTTGCCAGGCGAATATCGTGCAACGCCCTCTCCGCTTTCCGCACCCCAGGCAACCTCGCCCCGGCGGTCTGCAAATCGGTTGGAGTCCAGTGTCCCTGCCGTACCATTTTCTTCGCGCGTTCGACGTTCGTACGCACACCCTTCGGGTCGACATCCGGCGGCATCGTGTTCACATGCCGCTCCATTCGACCCGTCAGCTCGGCCAACTCCGCAATCTCAGAGACTGTTGGGTAACTGGGGCGACACTGAGCGTGGCGTGATGTTGATCTCGGCCAGCGTGTCGAGATGACAAAGAGATCATCCCCGCCGTGATCTTGTTGTGTGTGCAACTGCGATACCGGCGGGGATGATCGCCGCCCATGTTATCCGTCCAGTCTGACCGATGAGGTGTGGGCCGTCCTGGAACCGTTGATGCCGGTACGAGACCGCCGAAAGGGCGGTATGGCAAGGAAATACGACGATCGCCTGGTATTGGACGGGATCTTCTACGTGCTGCGTTCGGGTTGTCAGTGGCGGATGATTCCCCACGATCTGCTGCCCTGGGACGCGGCCTATCGCTGGTTTCGGGACTGGAGTGCCGACGGCACGATCGACCGTGTCCACGACGCGCTGCGCGATCAGGTTCGGCGCCAGGCCGGACGCACGGCGGACCCGTCGGCGGCCGTGCTCGACGCCCAGTCCATCAAAAGCAGTGAGGGCGGCGAATCGCGCGGGTTCGATATGGGCAAGAAAACGACAGGCCGCAAACGGCACCTCATCGTGGACACGCTCGGCCTGCTGCTGGTTATCATGGTCACCTCCGCATCGGTGCAGGACCGCGCGGAGCGCGGCGGGCGCGAGATCCTGCGGCGCCTGGCCGCCCGGTTCCCCTCGGTCGCACTGGTGTGGGCCGATGGTGGATACGCCAACTCCATCGTCAACGGCCTGCTGGCCTGGGCGAAGGAAAAACTCGGGCTGGTACTGGAAATCGTCAAACGCAGCGACGATGTCAAGGGGTTCCAGGTGCTACCACGCAGGTGGGTGGTCGAACGAACTTTTGGGTGGCTGATCCGCAACCGTCGCCTCGCCCGCGACTACGAACGCTTGACCGCGAACTCCGAAAACATGATCAAACTCGCGATGATCCGCCTCATGGCCACCCGGCTCGCCGGCCAGAGCGTCAAGTGGTCCAACGCCACCGAACGCGAAGCCGCCCGCCGACTCACCGCCGAAACCAACATCGCTGCGTAACCACCCAGTTACCCAACAGTCTCTCAGGCGGATCCAGCAGACCCACTTACCCCTCGAGGTCTCCCGCAGGCAGCCCGTCAGGCCCTTCGGCCCCAAACAACCCAACGGAATCCTCCCAGTCGTGGTAGTCGGGGAGGAAACCGGCGAAATCATCGCCCCCGGCAACCGGCCCAGCACCGCCGGCACCCGCAGCATCGTCCCCGGCATCCTGTCCCAGGAACGCGGTCAACTCGGTCGCGACAAACTCCTCATAAGCACTCTCGCCCAGCATCACCCCAGCATCCGCGGCACCCTGGGGCACCTGCACCCCATCTAAATCCGCCATCGTCCGAGCAAGCCACGCATCCAGATCGACGTCAGCCGACCGCACGTCCCGGTCGTCCTGATCAGCCCCAGTCCACTCCGATACCCCCTCCGGCCCCGCAATCCGCTCAACCCGCCCCGCCACCGCTGCCCCACTCACCCCACTCACCCCGGTCTCCATCACCTCCCGGTCCTTCTTCTTCCGCCCCCGCCCCACCACCTTCAACCGCAGCGCCGCCAACTCCGCCGCCTGCTCCTCAGTCAGCTGCCCCCGCCCCGCCAACTCCTCCAACTCCGCAACCCGGGCGGCTTCGGCCTTTCTCCCCTGGTAATACTTCGCGCTATTTGCCTTCTCTTGCTGCTTCTGTTGCGCCGCCTTCGGCCGGAGCGCCGCCAGCTCCGCCGCCTGCTCCTCAGTCAGCGGCCCCCGCCCCGCCAACTCCTCCAACTCCGCAACATGGGTGGCGGCAGCCTTTACCGCCTGGCGATACTTCGCGTTCTCTTCCTTCTTTTGCTGCTTCTGTTGCGCCGCCTTCGGCTGGAGCGCCGCCAGCTCCCTCTCCTGTTCCTCAGTCAGCTGCCCCCGCCCCTCCAACTCCTCCAACTCCGCAACCCGGGCAACTTCGGCCCTTCTCCCCTGGTACCGCCTCGCGTTACTTACCTTCTCTTGCTGCTTCCGCCCCGCCACCTTCGGCCGCAGCTCCGCCAGCTCCGCCGCCAGCTCCCCCCGCCCCTCCAGCTGCCCCCGCCCCTCCAACTCCTCCAACTCCGCAACCCGGGCGGCTTCGGCCCTTCTCGCCCAGCGAGACTTCGCGTCTGTTTCCTTCTTTTTCTGTTTCCGCGCCGCCTTCGGCTGGAGCGCCGCCAGCTCCGCCTCCTGTTCCTCAGTCAGCGGCCCCCGCCCCTTCAACTCCTCCAGCTCCGCAACCCGGGCGGCGGCAGCCATTATCGCCTGGTAATCCTTCGCGTCTGTTTCCTTCTTTTTCTGTTTCCGCGCCGCCTTCGGCTGGAGCGCCGCCAGCTCCGCCTCCAGCTCCTCAGTCAGCTGCCCCCGCCCCTCCAACTCCTCCAACTCCTCCAACTCCTCCAACTCCGCAACACGATCGGCGGCAGCCGTTATCGCCTGGCGATACTTCGCGTTCTTTGCCCTGTTTTGCTGCTTCCGCTGCGCCACCTTCGGCTGGAGCGCCGCCAGCTCCGCCTCCTGCCCCTCAGTCAGCTGCCCCCGCCCCTCCAACTCCTCCAACTCCGCAACCCGGGCGGCTTCGGCCCTTCTCCCCTGGTTCCGCTTCGCGCTCTTTGCCTTCTCTTGCTGCTTCCGCTGCGCCACCTTCGGCTGGAGCGCCGCCAGCTCCGCCTCCTGCCCCTCAGTCAGCTGCCCCCGCCCCTCCAACTTCTCCAACTCCGCAGCCCGGGCGGCTTCGGCCTTTTTCGCCTGGCGATACTTCGCGTTCTTTGCCCTGTCTTTCTGTTTCCGCTGCGCACTCCGCTCGTCCTGTTGTGTTGCCTGATCGGTCGGGGTGAGTACCTCACTCTCGCCATCCCCCGGACTCCCGGGATCAATCCCAGCAGCGGCTGCTACCACCTTCCGCCGCTTGGCCCCCGCGAACTCTCACCGGCCTGCCCCCGCGGACTCTCATCGGCCTTCCCCCGCGTCCTCTTCGTGCCTTTCGGGCCGGTTTTCCCGGCCACCGGCCCAGACGCACCGGGCTGGTGCTTCGGACCTGTCACCTCGGTGGGCAGCCCAGACCTCCAGCCCTGGCCGCGCAACTGGGAACCACCAGGCGGCAACATTATCTCCCGATCCGGTTCCGCCTCCGGCACCGGAATCACCCACATCCCGGACACGGCAGAAACATCGGCTTTCTCGGCTTCCTCGCCCCGCTGCGGATCCCACAACACGACAACATCGTGCCCATCATGGTCTTTGCTGTCGGTATGCACCGCATTGATCACATGCGCGCTACCGTCGGCTCGCTGGTAAATCACCGGCACAGCCACACCCACCGGTCCGCTGCGCACATACCACTGCGCCCCGGCAACACCCTCCACCCACCAAGCCTGCCGGCCGAACGCCACCTCCAACGCAGCCGGATCCCGATCACCAGCCGGCCCCGCCACGAACTGCCGACCGAACTTCACAGAATTATGGAACGCCACACACGCCTCCAGGCAATTCACCTGAAAACGCTCATCACCGGAAAAATAATTGGCCTGGTTCACCCCCCGCACAAACCGATACCCAAACCCCACCGCCACACCCACCGCATCCGGCCACACCGCATCCACCGGAAACGGCTCACCGAAAGGCAGCCCGTCAGGCCCTTCGACCCCAGACAACCCAACGGAGCCCTCCCAGCCGTGGTACCCACCAAGGAAATCGGCGAAATCATCGCTCCCGGCGACCGCCCCGGCACCTCCGGCATCCGCATCGTCCCCGGCATCCTGTCCCAGGAACGCGGTCAACTCGGTCGCGACAACGTCCCCGAAAACACCCTCCCCCAGCATCACCCCAGCACCTCCCGCACCCGCATCCCCCGACACAGCTGAATCCGCCACCGCCTGATCAAGCCACGCACCGAGATCGAAGTCAGCCAACCACGCGTCCCGGTCGCCCTGATCAGCCCCAGTCCACTCCGATACCCCCTCCGGCCCCGCACTCCACTCAACCCGCCCCGCCACCGCGGCCCCGCTCACCCCACTCACCCCGGTCTCCATCACCTCCCGATCCGTCTTCTTCCGCCCCCACCCCGCCACCTTCGGCCGGAGCGCCGCCAGCTCCGCCTCCTGCCCCTCAGTCAGCTGCCCCCGCCCCGCCAACTCCTCCAACACCGCAACCCGATCGGCTTCGGCCTTTATCGCCTGGCGATACTTCGCGTTCTTTGCCTTCTGTTGCTGCTTCTGTTGCGCCACCTTCGGCTGGAGCGCCGCCAGCTCCGCCTCCTGCTCCTCAGTCAGCTGCCCCCGCCCCTTCAACTCCTCCAACACCACAACCCGATCGGCAGCAGCCTTTACCGCCTGGCGATACTTCGCGTTCTTTGCCTTCTGTTGCTGTTTCCGCGCCGCCTTCGGCTGGAGCGCCGCCAGCTCCGCCGCCTGTTCCTCAGTCAGCGGCCCCCGCCCCTCCAACTCCTCCAACACCACAACCCGATCGGCAGCAGCCTTTACCGCCTGGTACTCCGTCGCGTTCTTTTCCCTCTTTTTCTGCTTCTGTTGCGCCACCTTCGGCTGGAGCGCCGCCAGCTCCGCCTCCTGCTCCTCAGTCAGCTGCCCCCGCCCCGCCAACTCCTCCAACACCACAACCCGATCGGCTTCGGCCTTTCTCGCCTGGCGATACTTCGCGCTCTTTGCCTTCTTTTGCTGTTTCCGCTCCGCCTTCGGCCGGAGCGCCGCCAGCTCCGCCTCCTGCTCCTCAGTCAGCTGCCCCCGCCCCGCCAACTCCTCCAACACCACAACCCGATCGGCAGCAGCCTTTACCGCCTGGCGATACTTCGCGCTATATGCCTTCTGTTGCTGTTTCCGCGCCGCCTTCGGCTGGAGCGCCGCCGGCTCCGCCTCCTGCACCTCGGTCAGCGGCCCCCGCCCCTCCAACTCCTCCAACACCACAACCCGATCGGCGGCAGCCTTTCTCGCCTGGCGATACTTCGCGTTTGCCCTGTTTTGCTGTTTCTGCTGCGTACTCCGCTCGTCCTGTTGTGTTGCCTGATCGGTCGGGGTGAGTATCTCACTCTCGCCATTGCCCGGACTCCCGGGATCAATCCCAGCTGCGGCTGCTTCCACCTTCCGCTGCTTGGCCCCTCGCGCACTCTCGCCGGCCTGCCCCCGCGCACTCTCATCAGCTTTCCCCCGCGTCCTCTCATCGGCCTGTCCCCGCGTCCTCTTCGTGCCCTTCGGGCCGGTTTTCCCGGCCACCGGCCCAGACCCGCCGGGCTGGTGCTTCGGACCTGTCACCTCGGTGGGCAGCGCAGATCCCCAGCCCTGGCTGCGCAACTGGGAACCACCAGGTGGCAACATTATCTCCCGGTCCGGTTCCGCCTCCGGCACCGGAATCACCCACATCCCGGTCACGGCAGAAACATCGGCTTTCTCGGCTTCCTCGCCCCGCTGCGGATCCCACAACACGACAACATCGTGCCCATCATGGTCTTTGCTGTCGGTATGCACCGCATTGATCACATGCGCGCTACCGTCGGCTCGCTGGTAAATCACCGGCACAGCCACACCCACCGGTCCGCTGCGCACATACCACTGCGCCCCGGCCACACCCTCCACCCGCCAGGCCTGCCGGCCGAACGCCACCTCCAACGCAGCCGGATCCCGATCATCAGCCGGCCCCGCCACGAACTGCCGACCGAACTTCAGAGAATTATGGAACGCCACACACGCCTCCAGGCAATTCACCTGGAAACGCTCATCACCGGAAAAATAATTGGCCTGGTTCACCCCCCGCACAAACCGATACCCAGACCCCACCGCCACACCCACCGCATCCGGCCACACCGCATCCACCGGAAACGGCTCACCGAAAGACCCCCCGTCAGGCCAGTCGACCCCAGACAACCCAACGGGGCCCTCCCAGTCGTGGTAGTCGGGGAGGAAACCGGCGAAATCATCGCCCCCGGCGACCGCCCCGGCACCTCCGGCATCCGCATCGTCCCCGGCGTCCTGTCCCAGGAACGCGGTCAACTCGGTCGCGACAAACTCCTCATAAGCACCCTCGCCCAGCATCACCCCAGCACCTCCCGCACCCGCATCCCGCGACACTGCTGAATCCGCCACCGCCTGATCAAGCCACGCACCGAGATCGAAGTCGGCCAACCACGCGTCCTGGTCGTCCTGATCGGCCCCAGTCCACTCCGATACCCCCTCCGGCCCCGCACTCCGCTCAACCCGCCCCGCCACCGCGGCCCCACTCACCCTGGTCTCCATCGCCTCCCGGTCCTTCTTCTTCTGCCCCCGCCCCGCCACCTTCGGCCGGAGCGCCGCCAGCTCCGCCGCCTGTTCCTCAGTCAGCTGTCCCCGCCCCTGCAACTTCTCCAACTCCGCAACCCGGGCGGCTTCGGCCTTTCTCGCCTGGCGATACTTCGCGTCACTTTCCCTCTTTTGCTGCTTCTGTTGCGCCGCCTTCGGCTGGAGCGCCGCCAGCTCCGCCTCCTGCCCCTCAGTCAGCTGCCCCCGCCCCTCCAACTCCTCCAACTCCGCAACCCGGGCGGCAGCAGCCTTTCTCGCCTGGTATCGCTTCGCGCTCTTTGCCTTCTCTTGCTGCTTCCGCTCCGCCTTCGGCCGGAGCGCCGCCAGCTCCGCCTCCTGCCCCTCAGTCAGCGGCGCCCGCCCCTCCAACTCCTCCAACACCGCAACCCGATCGGCGGCAGTCTTTATCGCCTGGCGATGCTTCGCGTTCTTTGCCGTCATTTGCTGCTTCTGTTGCGCCACCTTCGGCTGGAGCGCCGCCAGCTCCGCCTCCTGCTCCTCAGTCAGCGGCCCCCGCCCCGCCAACTCCTCCAACACCACAACCCGATCGGCAGCAGCCTTTACCGCCTGGTACTCCGTCGCGTTCTTTTCCCTCTTTTTCTGCTTCTGTTGCGCCACCTTCGGCTGGAGCGCCGCCAGCTCCGCCTCCTGCTCCTCAGTCAGCGGCCCCCGCCCCGCCAACTCCTCCAACACCACAACCCGGGCGGCGGCAGCCTTTATCGCCTGGTACTGCTTCGCGTTATTTGCCTTCTCTTGCTGCTTCCGCTGCGCCACCTTCGGCTGGAGCGCCGTCAGCTCCGCCTCCTGCGCCTCAGTCAGCTGCCCCCGCCCCGCCAACTCCTCCAACTCCGCAACCCGGGCGGCGGCAGCCTTTCTCGCCTGGTACTGCTTCGCGTTCTTTGCCCTGTCTTTCTGTTTCCGCTGCGCACTCCGCTCGTCCTGTTGTGTTGCCTGATCGGTCGGGGTGAGTACCTCACTCTCGCCATCCCCCGGACTCCCGGGATCAATCCCAGCAGCGGCTGCTACCACCTTCCGCCGCTTGGCCCCCCGCGAACTCTCACCGGCTTGCCCCCGCGCACTCTCATCGGCCTTCCCCCGTGTCCTCTTCGTGCCTTTCGGGCCGGTTTTCCCGGCTACCGGCCCAGACGCACCGGGCTGGTGCTTCGGACCTGTCACCTCGGTGGGCAGCCCAGACCTCCAGCCCTGGCTGCGCAACTGGGAACCACCAGGTGGCAACATTATCTCCCGATCCGGTTCCGCCTCCGGCACCGGAATCACCCACATCCCGGTCACGGCAGAAACATCGGCTTTCTCGGCTTCCTCGCCCCGCTGCGGATCCCACAACACGACAACATCGTGCCCATCATGGTCTTTGCTGTCGGTATGCACCGCATTGATCACATGCGCGCTACCGTCGGCTCGCTGGTAAATCACCGGCACAGCCACACCCACCGGTCCGCTGCGCACATACCACTGCGCCCCGGCAACACCCTCCACCCACCAAGCCTGCCGGCCGAACGCCACCTCCAACGCAGCCGGATCCCGATCATCAGCCGGCCCCGCCACGAACTGCCGACCGAACTTCAGAGAATTATGGAACGCCACACACGCCTCCAGGCAATTCACCTGAAAACGCTCATCACCGGAAAGATAATTGGGCTGGTTCACCCCCGCACAAACCGATACCCAAACCCCACCGCCACACCCACCGCATCCGGCCACACCGCATTCGGCGACACCGCATCCACCGGAAACGGCTCACCGAAAGACCCCCCGTCAGGCCAGTCGACCCCAGACAACCCAACGAGACCCTCCCAGTCGTGGTAGTCGGGGAGGAAACCGGCGAAATCATCGCCCCCGGCAACCGCCCCGGCACCTCCGGCACCCGCATCGTCCCCGGCATCCTGTCCCAGGAACGCGGTCAACTCGGTCGCGACAAACTCCTCATAAGCACCCTCGCCCAGCATCACCCCAGCACCTCCCGCACCCGCATCCCCCGACACTGCTGAATCCGCCACCGCCTGATCAAGCCACGCACCGAGATCGAAGTCAGCCAACCACGCGTCCCGGTCGCCCTGATCAGCCCCAGTCCACTCCGATACCCCCTCCGGCCCCGCACTCCACTCAACCCGCCCCGCCACCCCGGCCCCGCTCACCCCGGTCTCCATCACCTCCCGGTCCTTCTTCTTCCGCCCCCGCCCCGCCACCTTCAACCGCAGCGCCCCCAGCTCCGCCGCCTGTTCCTCAGTCAGCTGCCCCCGCCCCTGCAACTCCTCCAACACCGCAACCCGATCGACGGCAGCCTTTAACCCCTGGTAATACTTCGCGCTATATGCCTTCTGTTGCTGCTTCTGTTGCGCCACCTTCGACTGGAGCGCCGCCAGCTCCGCCTCCTGCACCTCAGTCAGCTGCCCCCGCCCCTGCAACTCCTCCAACACCGCAACCCGATCGACGGCAGCCTTTAACCCCTGGTAATACTTCGCGCTATATGCCTTCTGTTGCTGCTTCTGTTGCGCCACCTTCGGCCGGAGCGCCGCCAGCTCCGCCTCCTGCCCCTCAGTCAGCGGCCCCCGCCCCGCCAACTCCTCCAACACCGCAACCCGATCGACGGCAGCCTTTAACCCCTGGTAATACTTCGCGCTATATGCCTTCTGTTGCTGCTTCTGTTGCGCCACCTTCGACTGGAGCGCCGCCAGCTCCGCCTCCTGCACCTCAGTCAGCTGCCCCCGCCCCTGCAACTCCTCCAACACCGCAACCCGATCGACGGCAGCCTTTAACCCCTGGTAATACTTCGCGCTATATGCCTTCTGTTGCTGCTTCTGTTGCGCCACCTTCGGCCGGAGCGCCGCCAGCTCCGCCTCCTGCCCCTCAGTCAGCGGCCCCCGCCCCGCCAACTCCTCCAACACCGCAACCCGATCGACGGCAGCCTTTAACCCCTGGTAATCCTTCGCCTTCTTTGCCTTCTGTTGCTGTTTCCGCTCCGCCTTCGGCTGGAGCGCCGCCAGCTCCGCCTCCTGCTCCTCAGTCAGCTGCCCCCGCCCCTGCAACTCCTCCAACACCGCAACCCGATCGACGGCAGCCTTTAACCCCTGGTAATACTTCGCGCTATATGCCTTCTGTTGCTGCTTCTGTTGCGCCACCTTCGGCTGGAGCGCCGCCAGCTCCGCCTCCTGCCCCTCAGTCAGCGGCCCCCGCTCCTGCAACTTCTCCAACTCCGCAACCCGGGCGGCGGCAGCCTTTATCGCCTGGTACCGCTTCGCGTTCTTTGCCGTCTTTTGCTGCTTCTGTTGCGCCGTCTTCGGCTGGAGCGCCGCCAGCTCCGTCTCCTGCGCCTCGGTCAGCTGCCCCCGCCCCTTCAACTTCTCCAACTCCGCAACCCGGGCGGCGGCAGCCTTTAACCCCTGGCGATACTTCGCGCTATTTGCCCTGTTTTGCTGTTTCCGCTGCGCACTCCGCTCGTCCTGTTGTGTTGCCTGATCGGTCGGGGTGAGTACCTCACTCTCGCCATTGCCCGGACTCCCGGGATCAATCCCAGCTGCGGCTGCTCCCACCTTCCGCCGCTTGGCCCCCGCGCACTCTCACCGGCTTGCCCCCGCGTCCTCTCATCGGCCTTCCCCCGTGTCCTCTTCGTGCCTTTCGGGCCGGTTTTCCCGGCTACCGGCCCAGATACACCGGGCTGGTGCTTCGGACCTGTCACCTCGGTGGGCAGCCCAGACCTCCAGCCCTGGCTGCGCAACGGGGAACCACCAGGCGGCAACGTTATCTCCCGATCCGGTTCCGTCTCCGGTACCGGAATCACCCACATCCCGGACACGGCAGAAACATCGGCTTTCTCGGCTTCCTCGCCCCGCTGCGGATCCCACAACACGACAACATCGTGCCCATCATGGTCTTTGCTGTCGGTATGCACCGCATTGATCACATGCGCGCTACCGTCGGCTCGCTGGTAAATCACCGGCACAGCCACACCCACCGGTCCGCTGCGCACATACCACTGCGCCCCGGCAACACCCTCCACCCACCAAGCCTGCCGGCCGAACGCCACCTCCAACGCAGCCGGATCCCGATCACCAGCCGGCCCCGCCACGAACTGCCGACCGAACTTCAAAGAATTATGGAACGCCACACACGCCTCCAGGCAATTCACCCGAAAACGCTCATCACCGGAAAAATAATTGGCCTGGTTCACCCCCCGCACAAACCGATACCCAAACCCCACCGCCACACCCACCGCACCCGACCACACCGCATTCGGCCACACCGCATCCACCGGAAACGGCTCACCGAAAGGCGGCCCGTCAGGCCCTTCGACCCCAGACAACCCAACGAGACCCTCCCAGTCGTGGTAGTCGGGGAGGAAACCGGCGAAATCATCCCCCCCGGCGACCGCCCCGGCACCTCCCGCATCCGCATCGTCCCCGGCATCCTGTCCCAGGAACGCGGTCAACTCGGTCGCGACAACGTCCCCGAAAGCACCCTCGCCCAGCATCACCCCAGCACCTCCCGCACCCGCATCCCCCGACACTGCTGAATCCGCCACCGCCTGATCAAGCCACGCCCCGAGATCGAAGTCAGCCAACCACGCGTCCCGGTCGTCCTGATCAGCCCCAGTCCACTCCGATACCCCCTCCGGCCCCGCACTCCACTCAACCCGCCCCGCCACCCCGGCCCCACTCACCCCGGTCTCCATCACCTCCCGGTCCTTCTTCTTCCGCCCCCGCCCCGCCACCTTCAACCGCAGCGCCCCCAGCTCCCTCTCCTGTTCCTCAGTCAGCTGCCCCCGCCCCTCCAACTTCTCCAACTCCGCAACATGGGCGGCGGCAGCCTTTCTCGCCTGGTACTGCTTCGCGTCCCTTTCCGTCATTTGCTGTTTCCGCGCCGCCTTCGGCTGGAGCGCCGCCAGCTCCGTCTCCTGCTCGTCGGTCAGCTGCCCCCGCCCCGCCAACTCCTCCAACTCCGCAACACGATCGGCGGCAGCCTTTAACCCCTGGTAATACTTCGCGTCCCTTTCCGTCTTTTGCTGTTTCCGCGCCGCCTTCGGCTGGAGCGCCGCCAGCTCCGCCTCCTGCTCCTCAGTCAGCTGCCCCCGCCCCGCCAACTCCTCCAACTCCGCAACACGATCGGCGGCAGCCTTTATCGCCTGGTGATACTTCGCGTTCTTTGCCTTCTTTTGCTGCTTCTGTTGCGCCGCCTTCGGCTGGAGCGCCGCCAGCTCCGCCTCCTGCTCCTCAGTCAGCTGCCCCCGCCCCGCCAACTCCTCCAACACCACAACCCGGGCAGCTTCGGCCCTTCTCGCCTGGCGATACTTCGCGTTCTTTGCCCTGTCTTTCTGTTTCCGCTGCGCACTCCGCTCGTCCTGTTGTGTTGCCTGATCGGTCGGGGTGAGTACCTCACTCTCGCCATCCCCCGGACTCCCGGGATCAATCCCAGCAGCGGCTGCTACCACCTTCCGCCGCTTGGCCCCCCGCGAACTCTCACCGGCCTTCCCCCGCGCACTCTCATCGGCCTGCCCCCGCGTCCTCTTCGTGCCTTTCGGGCCGGTTTTCCCGGCCACCGGCCCAGACGCACCGGGCTGGTGCTTCGGACCTGTCACCTCGGTGGGCAGCCCAGACCTCCAGCCCTGGCCGCGCAACTGGGAACCACCAGGCGGCAACATTATCTCCCGATCCGGTTCCGCCTCCGGCACCGGAATCACCCACATCCCGGACACGGCAGAAACATCGGCTTTCTCGGCTTCCTCGCCCCGCTGCGGATCCCACAACACGACAACATCGTGCCCATCATGGTCTTTGCTGTCGGTATGCACCGCATTGATCACATGCGCGCTACCGTCGGCTCGCTGGTAAATCACCGGCACAGCCACACCCACCGGTCCGCTGCGCACATACCACTGCGCCCCGGCAACACCCTCCACCCACCAAGCCTGCCGGCCGAACGCCACCTCCAACGCAGCCGGATCCCGATCACCAGCCGGCCCCGCCACGAACTGCCGACCGAACTTCACAGAATTATGGAACGCCACACACGCCTCCAGGCAATTCACCTGAAAACGCTCATCACCGGAAAAATAATTGGCCTGGTTCACCCCCCGCACAAACCGATACCCAAACCCCACCGCCACACCCACCGCACCCGACCACACCGCATCCGGCGACACCGCATCCTCCGGAAACAGCTCACCGAAAGACTTCCCGTCAGACAACCCGAGGGAACCCACCGCATAGTCGTCGCTGTACCCACCAAGGAAACCGGAATCGTCTCCCCCGGTGACCGCCCTGGTGTCTTCCTGTGGCCTGATCGGAGCCGGCACGCTGGGGACCTCGCAGGCTTCCCGGGAAGCCTGTGAGGTCGTGTTCGAGGAATCCGTTGCGGTGGAGGCGGTCTCCTCGGCCCGCCTGCCATCGGGCCAGGACAGGCGCCGTCGTGTGCCGTGTCGCTTCCGGCGTTGCTCCTGGATCGTTTCCGGTACCGGTTTCACCGGGTCGCGCCGCAGGTCCTCGCGGGTCCGCCGATGGCCGTTCGGGCTGACCGCGGGTTCCGCCGGGTCGCGGGGGAGGGGGACCGGTTGGATCCAGATCTCCGCCCGTGTCGGTCCTTCGGTGTGCGGGAACTGCGGTGGTGCGGTCAGCCCGATGTCGTCGGCCCCGAAACGGGCGTCGCTGGGGAGGTCCTGGTGCGCACGGTCAAGCGTGTCGTGCGGGTCGTGTGCGGCGGGGGAGAAATCGTGCCCGGGTTGTGCTGTGTGATCGGCTTTTCTGCCGGGATCGCCGTGCACGACGTAGCGGCCGCGGGACTCACCGGTGTCCGACCCCGGATCGTCAGCGGACTGCGACAGCATGTCCCTACCCGGCTGCGGCCCGGCCCCGGCGTGGATGCCGGGCCCGGTGCCTTGGGTATCCAGGCTGTCTGCCGGCGCCTGGGGAAACTCCACCACCTGGTCCTGGTGATCCCGGCCGAGTTCGTGGTGCTCGGCCGCGACCAGCGCCGGCCTCTCCTCCAGCGACACCGCAGCATCCCCGCGAGCCAACCCCGGGATGTCACGGGTGTCCTGCACGATCCGCTGCACCGCCGGCTCATCATCGCCAGAGCCCTCCGGCTTCCTCGCCCGGTCGATCTCCCTGCGCACATCCGGACGCGACCCCTGCCGCACCGGCGGTCTTCCCGACGCTGCCGTGCCGGCCGGAGCAGCCGCCGGGGAGCCCGGTGCTCCGGCCGGCACCGGAGCACCGGGCCCGGCCACCGGTCTGGGAGCAGAGCCGTCGGCGGCGAATACCGTCCGCTGTGGCCCGCGCCCGCCCTGCCCTGGTGTCATCGCGACAACATCACGCCCCACCTCGCGTGCCAGAGCCCAACCCTGAGCCGGCGACACCACCACACC
Organism: Saccharopolyspora pogona; assembly: GCF_014697215.1. Lineage (GTDB taxonomy): Bacteria > Actinomycetota > Actinomycetes > Mycobacteriales > Pseudonocardiaceae > Saccharopolyspora > Saccharopolyspora hattusasensis. Next base: position 9,120,699 of record NZ_CP031142.1, on the reverse strand, counting down.
CGCATCCGAATTGCCTGGGGACACCAGCAGCACAGGCCCGCCCGTGGAATCGGTGACACCGCCCCGCACGAACTCCACCAACCCGCCACCAGCAACCACATCCGCGGGCACCGGCACCCGCACCGTGTTCACCGGCAGACCCGCAAGTGGTGCCGTCACCGGGTCCTGCCGCGGAGACGGCAACGGCACCGCCTGCGGGCCTGCCGCCGGCAACGTCGCCGAATCCGGCGACACCGCAACCTCACCCCCACGATGCCAATCCCCGCCTCCCGCGACCGAGTCCACACCAGAAGACCCGCCCTGGCCCGTCCGGTCATCCACCGAGGACTCACGCCCCGGGGACACCGCTTCGCCGTTGAGATCCGCTACCCGCCCAGACCCGGATCCGGGTATGACAGTGTCCCGTAGCGCGGCATCCGAGGACACACCAGAAACGTGCGGGATACCCGCCGTTGACCTCTCCCCCGTTGAATCCTGCGTCTGCGATGCCAACACATCCAGCATCCGGTTCCCGGACACACCAGAAACGTCCACACCAGACACGCCATACACACCGGCCACGACCTGATCGCCACCGGCAACCGGACCGTACCGCGGCGGCGGCACCGGCCTGGCCGAACCGAAATCCGGTGTCGCATCGGAATACGCCGGTGGTGGTGTGCCCGGCCGGTCCGAGGCATCGGAGGCATCGGAGGGGGTGGACGCGTCGGTCTTGTCCGGGGAGCCAGGGCTGTTCCCTGTCTGCGACCCGGACCCTATCCCCAGCAGCGGGGTCTTCTCCTCATCAAACCCACCACCCTCGGTGGTGGCGCCCTCACGCCGGCTGGTGTCGTCGAGGTATGGGCTGGGGCCATCCGGGTGCAGCTTGCCCCGCAACGCCAAACCCGCCAGATTGCCCACACCCCCGGCCACCGACTCCGATCCACCCGCCGACAACGCGTACAGATTCCACGTCACCGGCAAGCCCATCGCCGCCTGATACGCCACCTCCCCCAACAACTCCGATAACGCGTTCTCCAACGCCTCCCCCACGCCATGCCCGAACCGTGCCCACCACATGCCCCGCACCGTCATCCCCGCATAAACATCCAGATGCTCCCCCACCACATCCGCGAAGCGCGCCATCGCCGACACCGGATACAACTCCGCATGCTCGGCCACCGCCCTCTTCACCGCCGCCTCCAGAATCGCCTCGTCCACCTCATCGCCCAGTCCCCGCACCAGCACCTTCATCAACGCGTTACTGACCAGACCGCCTACCGCCGACAACGGCAGCGACACCAACGCCGAAAACGCCCCCGTCCCCGCCGCCTGCCCGCTGAGCTTCCCATCCCATTTGTCACTGGAGTTCTCACCCAGCATCTGCAACTGGGCCTGCAGATCCGGCAGCACGTTGAACCCCACACCACCGGCGGCCGCCATCGCCAACCGCATGAACAACTGGCCCCACCACCGCGACAACAACATCCGCATCACCGCCATCCGCGCCGCCAGCCACGCCATCGACGCGCCACCGGTCGCGCCCGCCATCGCCACCGCCCACGCCATCTCCACCAGCAGCAACTGCAAACCATAAATCGTCATCAACTTCACATACCGCACCTGCTGCGACAGGTCCCGCACGAACACCGCCAACTCCCGCAACGCCTCCTCACCCGCGGACAACAACCCATCAAAGCCCTCCAACCCCCCCGCGAACCGGTCCGCCGCCTTCCCCGAAAACTCCGTCCGCACCTTCCCCACCAACTCCGCCACGAACGCCCCCATCTCCCCCACCTCCACCGCACCCGACTCCAACGCATCCGCCACCGCGAACAACACACCCTCATCCGCATCCGTCATATCCTCACCCGTCAACACCTGAAAAAGCCGCCTCACCTCCTCCGGCACCATGATCGACGAAAACATCACACCCACCCGACCCCAACGCCACCACAACCCGAAACAGCACCACCAGACACCGAAATCAGGCCTTCCACCCCGCTGGATGCCCGCACCGTGACCCACCAGCGCGGTAACACACACAAACCCAGTGGCCGGGTAGCCTCAACCACCCGGCACCCGCACCACAACACCCCACCCACAATCAATGATCTCCCGGTGACAGGACGTGTCGTTGCGCATGGTTCGTACTGCGGGCCCCACGATTGCCGGGTGCCGAAGATTTCACAGTCGACGAGCAACCAGGCCCACGAGAGCAGAACCGATACAGCTGGACGGGATTTCCAGGCTTTACAGGAACACCGGTCACCGGCCGCGGAAATAATCGACCGCGGCCGGCGGCAGGTCGATACGGCCATCGCATCGGGCATCTGGCAGCAGCCCGCATCAAAGCGGCACCGGGCGTCTCACTCATCACCCCACGTCTCCCGGCCGGCGTAGAACAGCCCTGTGCCCTGTGCCCTGTGCCCTGTGCCGTGGCCGTGGCCGTGGCCGTGGCCGTGGCCGTGGCCGTGGATCACGACGACTCCACCGCGGTACGACAGATCGTCAAGGACGGTCTTGACCGATGTCCGCGTCAGGCAAAGCCCGGATGCGTAACCGCGCTCGTCGGGATGGCCGGCGAACAACCTTGAGATGACCCGATCCCCCACCGCGCCATCGCGAACTCGTTCCACACGGAACAAGCACCCTTCCAGAAGCTTGCGCAACCAACAGACCTGCCGCGAGAGGAAAACCGCTATGACCCGGTCATTCTTCCGACCCAAGCTGATCATCCGCCCATCCCACTGTCCGACCGAAACAATAATTCCAGCATGACGGCGCAACAAGAGGCACGAACATGAACAACGGCCACGACTGCCCGAAAACCGGCGGCCACTGCCCCAAAGTCCGCGACGACAGGCACATTTCTCGACACACTCACATGCCGACACCCTAACCCGAAACAGATCGACAACTGCTTCGCCACTACCCGAAAGACCCACCGACATTGCCCGGCAGACCACCAACCCACCATCGCATATCACTTTGGGGAGACCCGGCAGGTGCCCCTGCCGATAACCTCATCCGCCCCGGCGAAAAGCGGCAGGCACGACATACGAGTAGGTCGAGCGCAAGTCACTCGAGCAAACACGCCCACCCCGGCACACACCACCCCACGATGACCGACCATGCTGCTGCAACCGGCCTACCTCGGTGTGACCAACGCATCCGCCATACCGCACCCGCCGCCCACGAACAACCAGGACAACGACGTCGAGATCCTCACCCCGCACCACCAGATCACACTGCTGAAGCGGCAAACTCGGTAAGACAAGAGTGCGCTTCCCTCTTTGTCAGGATGAGATGAGACACCTGGTGTGAGTGTCGGGTATCAGAGCGAGGGCGGGATCGGAGATCCTGATAGACGTGTCCACTTCATCCGACAGGCCCGGCCAGCCCGCTCAGCAGCCTGATCCTGCCGCACGGCCATCGCGGCGGGTGTTCAGCCCGGAGTACAAGCTGGCGATCGTCGCCGAGTATGAGAACGCCCCGAACGGTGAGAGAGGCGCGATCCTCCGCCGGGAGGGCTTGGGCTGCGGTTCCGGGGTGAATAGGGATTGGCCGATGGAAGGCGGCAGGCGGCGGACAAGACGATGGCCAGCGAACACCGCTGTCCCCGGGGTAGCGAGAGCGTCCAACCCGGTCCGGGTCTCATACGTGCGGAACGTGTAAACCCTGCCAGGGTCCGCGTCACGTGGGCGGGTATGCGCATGTGGGGCGGTAGGCCGACAGTAAAGGGGGCGGAATCCCGCCTGGCAGGACAGGGTGTCCAAGAAGCGAACGCCGGCGGCCGAAAGGCAGCAGGAAACCACAGGCCGCAACACCGGGAACTCCTCCCGGATCGCCGGTGGACAACTGGTCGGATACCGGGCCTGATGCCCGGCCCTGAAAGGGGTCCTGACGTGGACAGGTGAGCCTTTGATTCGAAGCAGACGCAAACGCCAGAACTGAGGGGCAAGTTGGACACTTCGGCGAACGGACCCGAGGACCCAAGCCTGGTTTTCGACGGTGCCGCCTGGGATGAGGTGGACTGGCGAGACCATAAGGAACGGGTACGGCGGCTGCGGTGCAGGATTTTCAAGGCGGTCAAGGACGGGGACCTGGCCCCGGGCAGGAACCTGCAAAGTTGTTTCTGCGGTCCTGGTCGAACACCCTAATCAGCGTACGGCAGGTCACGCAACGCAACACGGGCCGCAAGACCGCGGGGATCGATGGACTGGTCGCGCTGACCAGCCAGGCACGTGTCGAAGTGGCGGTGCAGGTGCACGCCACCCGAAGCTCGTGGCAACCCCTCGCGGCCCGGCGCGTGTACATCCCGAAAGCCAGTGACAAGACCAAAATGCGCCCGCTCGGCATACCAGTGATCATGGAGGCTTGGCCTTCAACGAGGCCAAGACCCGGATCGTGCGCCTCGATGGTGAGGGGTTCGAGCTTCTGGGGTTTCATCTGCGTCGCTACCCCAACGGCAAGCTGTCGATCAAACCGAGTGTCACGGCCATCAAGAGGTTCCGGAAACGGCTGGCCCCGGAGTTCCGTGCACTACGCGGGACCAACGTCGCGGCTGTCCTGGCGAAGATCACCCCGATCGTTCGGGGCTGGGTCGCCTACTACCGCACCGTGGTGTCGACCAGGGTGTTCCAAGCCCTGACCGACTACCTGTGGAAACTCACGTACAAGTGGGCGTGCTGGAGCCACCCAACAAGCCGAAACGCTGGATCACCCAGCGGTACTACGGAAAGTTCAACAAGTTCAGGAACGACCAGTGGGTCTTCGGCGACCGGGACACCGGCGCCTACCTACCAAAACCGTCCTGGACTGACATCGTGCGGCACACCCTGATCAAGGGCGGAGCGTCTCCCGACGACCCGGATCTGGCCGAATATTGGGCGCAGCGTCGCCGGAAGGTCACACCCCCACTGGATGCCTACACCGAGCGCCCGCTGTCCAAGCAGGACGGGCAGTGCACCCTGTGCGGGGAAAACCTGCTCATCCCCGACCAGCCACCCCAGTCGCCCGAGGGCTGGGAATGGTGGCTCCTGTCGGTGACGAAGAAAGCGATCAAAGCGGATTACCTGGTCCACCAACACGCACCCAACGCGCCGCACGCTGACCGAACACACCTCGTACACGCCACTTGCAGCCGCACGGGCGCACATACCCGGGCGGTGAAAGAAAACACCGTGCTGCAACCAACCACCTGAGGCTCAGGAGGATCTGCGGCGCAGGGTGGTCGCGGCTGTCCATGGTGGGATGCCCCAGGTCGAGGCGGCGCGGGTGTTCGCGGTGGCCCCACAGTCGGTGTCCAGATGGATGCGGGCGTGGCAAAACGCGGCTCGAAGGGTCTTGCCACGCGTCGCCGAGGTCGCAAGCCCGGCGAGCAGAAAGCGTTGAGTGCCCGCCGGCAGCGCAAGCTGCGGTATGCGGTGGCCGAGCACACCCCAGCGGCGTTCGGGCTGACCGGCCTGGTGTGGACCCGCAAGACGGTGGCCGAGCTGATCCGGGTACGGCACGGCATCGTGTTGAGCCTGCGCACCGTCGGCAACTACCTACGCTCCTGGGGTCTGTCACCGCAGAAACCGATCCGCAGGGCCTACGAGCAGGACCCCGAATCCGTACGCCGATGGCTGGAAGCCGACTACCCGGCCATCGCCGCCCGCGCCCGCCGCGAGGGCGCCGTGGTGCTGTGGCTGGACCAGACCGGGATCCGCTCCGACGCCGCCGTCGGCGCCACCTGGGCACCGGTGGGCAAGACCCCGGTGGTCGGCAAGACGGGTAAACGGTTCAGCGTGAACGCCATGTGCGCGATCGGTAACAAGGGCGAACTGTACTTCACCGTCTACACCGGCTCGTTCAACGCCGGCGTGTTCCTGCCGTTCCTGGACCGTCTGGTCGGCCACCTGGACCGCAAGGTCCACCTGATCGTCGACGGTCACCCTGTCCACCGCCGCAAGACCGTCCGGCAATGGATCGCCAACCACACCAAGGCGATCGAGATGGACTTCCTGCCCGGATACAGCCCCGAGCTCAACCCGGACGAGATCCTGAACGCCAACCTCAAACGGACCGTATCTACCGGCACAGCACCGAGATCCCGGGACGAGTTGGAACGAGCGGTCCGCTCCTTCCTCCACCGACTCCAGAAGTTGCCTGACCGAGTTCGCTCCTACTTCGGCAAACCCGAAGTCCGCTACGCCGCCTGACATCACATGTTTGCCATCCGGATCAATAAATCCGTTTCAACATGCAGGGAGACCACATAGGAAGGGATGGCCCCGTATGGCAACTGCGTCCGCACTCGATCTCGAGGTCCGTGCGTACCTGGAAGTCGCACCGCCGGAAGTGCTGCGTTGTCGGCGGTGGAACCACGTCTGGGACCCGACCCACGATGGATTCCTCGGACGCAACAAGGGCCAGATCGACGAGTGCTGGTGCACCGAGCTGGAGTGCATGCGTTGCCACTCCGGGGCGGTCGATCGCTTTGAGCCGTGGACGATGGTCAAGGTCGGCGAACGTGAATACGACTACGTGGACGGCTATCTTCAGGAGGGCGTGGCGGTCACGAAGCAAGACGTGCGCCAATTCCTTGCTGAGCAACAGATGGGCAGGCGTCGGGCAGTTGTCCGAGGTGTTCGCCGTCGGCGCCAACCTGGAAGGTGGACGCCCATGTTCGCGCCGCCCTGATCAAGAGCGCCGTCCACAGCGCCGCCCCGAACGGCGCCCCGAAAGCGAGTGCGGGTAGACCACCCAGCCGCCGCCCAAGGTTTGCCAAGAATCGGCCACCATGCTCAGCTGTTAAGCGTGGTGGCCGATTCGTTATGATCGCGTTCTACGCCGCGAAACCGTTGCGGCGCAGGGATTTCGGCACCCCCGGGGTCCAGTGGCAGAAAAATATCACAACTACGGCATTGCGGAAGGCGACGAATTCTGCATCTGAACAACCACTCCCGCCCTTCCAGCGAACCGAGGCGGAGCAGTCGGCGATTTCGACCTGGACGTGGCGGTAGATCGCGCCACGAACCCGGGGCACTGGATGTCTACTGTGTACTCAATCCGGCCATCACCCCGGACCGGCAAAGTGTCACCCTGCCACCCGATCCCCGGCGCTCAGAACGCCCGCCAGGGCTTCAGCGGGTGATGGCGTGTTCGGTGAACTACTCGCAGGAGCGGAAGCCCAGGCGGTGGTAGACGGGTTCACGGTCCGCCACGGTCGCGCCCTTCATGCGCCGGTGCAGGTGGCACGCGTTTTCGGCCAGGTTCTGCTCCATCCTGACCAGCAGGTCGCTCTCACCGGAGCCGGGATTCGCCATCGGTCGCATGATGTTCGATCCCATCACGCATGCGGCGGGCGGCGCATGTCGTTTTGTGTCCTCCGGCTGGTGGTGCTGCACGTGATCATCCGCGAAACGAGATCCACCTTCAGGACTCAGGACGCTCCCCCGCCGGCCACCAAGTCCGCTCCTCGTTCAGCGATTCCTTCTCCCCGAACGCTTCTTCGAGATCGACGCCCTGGCGATTCGCGATCGCCCGGACGTAGATCGCGATGTCGACGAGTTCCTCGGCCACGGTCCCGGTGATCGACCGGTGATCGACCGGGAGGTCGGCTTGCTTTCGGATCGCTTTGAACAACTCAGCCACCTCCTCGCCCAGTCGCGCCTGCTCCGAAACAGTGCTCTGGGTGAACCCGCGCTCGGCCTCCATCTCGGCCACGTAGCGCTGCAGTTCGGAGAGCGTCACGCCGGTCCGCAGCGGCAGCATCCTGGCGGTCCTCCTGCTCGCCTTGTGAGTGCGGCAGATTTTCGATCCTGCCGCACCCCCCGGCGTTGCCTAGTGGATCGCGACGAGGCCGAGGCCGAAGCCGGCGGCGATGACCACGGCACAGACCACGAGGGCCCACTTGATCGCGAAGCGGTGGTGGTCGCCCAGGTCGACCTTCGCCAGACCGATCAGGACGTACATCGCCGGCACCAGCGGGCTGAGCATGTGGATGGGCTGACCGAGCAAGGAGGCTCGGGCGATCTCCACCGCACCGATGCCGTGCTGGGCACCCGCCTCCGCCAGGATCGGCATGACACCGAAGTAGAAGGCGTCGTTGCTCATGAAGAACGTGAACGGCACGCTCAGCACCGCGACGATGATGCTGAAGAACGGGAACAGCGCGTCCGGCATCGCGGTGAGCAGGTAATGCGCCATCTGCTCGATCATCCCGGTGCCCGAGAGCACGCCGGTGAACACCGCCGCCGCGAACACCATCGCGACGACCGCGACCACGCTGTCCGCGTGCGAGGCGATGCGGGCGCGCTGCTGCTCCAGCCGCGGGTAGTTGACGATCAGCGCGAGCCCGCAGCCGATCATGAACAGCACCGCGATCGGCAGGACACCGATGACCAGCGCGGTGAGCAGCGCGATCGTCAGCCCGGCGTTGAACCAGATCAGCTTCGGGCGCAACGACTCCCGGTCGGGGGCGAGAACGTCGAAGTCGGCCGAGCCGCCGCCGAAGTCGCTGGGGCCGCCCGCTCCTAGATCGGGTTCGTCCTCGTCGCCTCGCTGCTCGACCGCAACCTCGTCGACCAGTACGGCCAGCGCGCCCTCGCCGTCGCCCGCTCCGTGGCCGCTGACAGCGAGTCGCTGTGCTGGCCCTTCACGAAGACGGGACCCTGCTGGGTGTCCAGGACGGTCGCGATCGCGGAGTTCTGGCCGGGGCTGACCGTTGTGGCGGACCGTACGGTCCAAGCAGGGCGTCGACGGCGTTACGTACTGCGGGTGGGAGTTGATCCCAGTCGATACGCGGGATGGACATCAGCGGATCTTTCTCGCAGTCGGGGCGGTGCTGACGCAGGTCAACAGCAGCCGGGTGCCCCGTACAGGATCATGGCGTAGCGCTGTCCACTGTCCAGACTCGCGTTTCGTTGAGGAGTTCCTTGCTCCGCAGCGCATCTTCAAGGCTGACGCCCTCGCGGTTGGCGATCGCGCACAGGTAGATCAGGACATCGGCCAACTCCTCGCCAACGGTGCCGGTGATCGAGTCGTGGTCGATCGGTAGGCGTTCCCGCTTGCGGATGGCCTTGAACAGCTCGCCGACCTCTTCTCCGAGCTTGAGCGATTGCTCCAGCACAGTGCTATCGGAGAACCCTCGCTCGTCCTCCATCTCGGCCACATAGCGCTGAAGGTCGGCGAGCGTCGCGCCGGAACGGAGCGGCAGCATCCTGCTGGTCCTCCTGGAACTCGGTGGGCGGTTGAGGCACTGTATCCGCCCCGCTGACTGACGCGCGGTCGTGGTACCTGGTCTTGACACAACGTGGTCACAACAGCGCCAACTGGTCTTCTGCGGCATAGCGCGGCGTGCTGGACCATCCCAGCCGGAGAGCTTCGCTCAAGGTCGCGGCGTGGGTTCCTACGGCCTTCCGCAGCTTCGTGGTGCTACGGCCCCGCGCGAGGGAGTACACCACGCGCTTGCTGGCTCCTTGCCACGACCACGTGCCGATGACCTGGCCGTCCCAGATGATTGTGGGAAGCACCTCGCCGATCTGGTTGAACGCCTGCCGGGGAGGCAGCGAACTGAGATAGCGGCTCCTGGTCTCGAAATAGGCTTTGAGCGCCACGTCCTCGTGGGCCAAGAAGTTGAGACCGGAGGAGCGTTGCTCGGGCGCGCTAGCCTGGAATTCCTCCCACCGCTGCCGGTACATGAACATCGGCGACGGGCTCCACGGCGCGAGCACGCGAACCCATTCGCCACGTGATTCAGTCATCGCGGCGAGGATCGCGGTCCGGCTGAGTCCTGACCACCACATCGCGTCCTTGAGTGTGGCCGGGCCGTAGCGATCGAAGTAGGTGGCGATCAGTTCCCCGGTCGCGGTTCCCCGATCGGGCTTCATGTCGAGTCCGGGATGTTGCCTTGCGGTCACTGCGAACGTGCGGTGTTCCCTGTTCCAGCATCCGGACGAGTTGACGTAGGTGAGGATTCCGCGCTCCCACGCCAGCTTGAGTGCCAGCCGGACGGCGACGACAGGTCGGCGGGAGGTCACCAGACGAGTCTCGATGGCTCGGTGGTGCAGCGCGCCGTATTCGAGCAGGAGGTCCGTGGTGGCGTCGATGGTGGCGCTGATCGCGGACATGGGCAGGCTGGCGTTGGTAATGGCGCGTTGAGCGTCACGCTCGCGGAAGTGAAGCGTGGCTCCGTGCGCGGCAACAGCGAGTGGCAGCGGAAGCGTGTGCAGCGTCTTCCGCATACAGCGCAAGGTAATGACGTCGGACTGGGTCTCCGGCGCGAACAAGGTAGTGGCTACCTGTGGCGTTGTTCCACGCGCCAGCGCGGTCGCGTACGGCGAGGGTAACCGGGCAGCGTGGAGGCCGAGAGAGGCGTCGCTCATGTCCACGATGGACGGAAATTTCGTGCCGGTGGAGAGACCTTGCCGAGACAGAAGCCAATTCCACAGGAGTGCGGCCTCAGAGTTGTCGAGGTCGCACTCCTGCGTTGTCACCAGCATTGTGGGTGGCATGAATCGGACACTATCACGCGATGAATGTCACGATAATGGAACGACACTGACTTAGCCCTGGCTGTTCCAGTTGGCTTCCACGAATTCCCTGAGACGAGCGTAGGATTCGTTGGTTTCTTTCCATTGCTCGTCGGTTCCCCACCAATGCTGATCGTTGTGGTGGATATGAAATTTCGACCAGTCGTCATCCCAGTCGGACTGAAGGTGGGTTCCCTTCACGGAATAGACGTCGGCTTGATCGTAGACCTGGGTGCCGGGCAATGGGACGAAGCGGAACAGCGATACGCGGGAGAGGTCCGAACCGAGTTCGCTCAGCAGCGAGATCGTGTCGTCGGTGGTCTCATTATTCTCACCTGGGAAGCCGTGGATGACGAAGACCTTGGCCTCGATCCCGGCATCGACGGTGGCGCGGATAGCACGAGTGATCTGCTGACGTTTCGTGTTTTTGCGCATGGCCTTCAGTAGTGGCTCACTGCCAGATTCCATGCCGTACTTGACCTCGATGCAACCGGACGTGGCCATCTTCCCCAGCAGGGTTTCGTCGATCGTATCTACGCGAGACAGCGCCGACCACTTAAGGTTCAGGTCGGTGATCTTCTCGCAGATGTCGCCCACCTTGTTCTTATTGACAATGAAGTTGTCGTCAACGATGGCGAAGCCGTCGATGTCATAGGAGTCGATGAGGTGCGTCAGCTCGCGGCGAGCACTCTGCCCACTGCGGTACTGGACTCGGGTTTGTCCGGCAGCGCAGAAGCTACAGGGGAACGGGCAGCCCCGCGAGAACATGACGTGTGCCATGCGGTAGTTCCGCCCGGCCAGCCGATCGGAGATCACGAAGTCCTCGGTCGGCAGCAGGTGACGCGCAGGCAAGGGGAGCTGGTCGATATCGCGCAGCAGAGGCCGGGAGGTCTCGCGTTTCAACTCGCCGTTGTCGTACCACCAGGCTCCGGCGACACCACCGAAGCGTTTGCTGTCCGCGCGGTCGAGAATCTCCAGTATCGATTCCTCCGACTCTCCATCGGTGGCGACGTGCGCCCTGAAATCGCGAATACTATCGCGCGGGTAGAAGTTGCAATGAACGCCGCCAACCATTACCAGCGCATCATCGCGAATGGTCGCCAATTTTCGAGCCTGGAGCATGATGCCGTATGTGGCGGAGCTGGCAAGACTAAAGCCTACAGCGTCGAATTCTGGCAGATTAAGGCTGTCTGAATATGGAGTAACCTTCTCGATGGCGACAGCATGCCCAGCCTGTTCAATGACGGCAGCAAGATACAGAACGCCGAAGGGCGGAAACTCCTTCCGATGCTCTTTGAAGCGCGCCATGTCGTACACTTCTGGATAAAGAAGGGCAACCTTCATGACTACTCATCACCCCGTATTCTTCGGACATGCACCAAACATCTTTTCTGATCATTCGTCCAATCGAGGGTCACTGATGCGAGTTGATCCTGTAGGTCGTGGATGAGAGCTTTGGCGACCGCCGTTACGACGGGTTCGAATGCAGTGATACCAGTATCGGCCGCCCGTCTTGTTGGTCGTCGAATGAGATGCGTGTTGTCGAGGATCGCATCGAAAACGTCCCGGTCACGGAACAGATCGAATCGGTGGTCGCGGAGAAAAAGCTCGCGTGTGGACACGTCTTTCTCTTCGATGATCCGCAGGCAACTGTCGAGATCGTGTTCCGGGGATTCCCCCTGGGAGACGAAGCACTTCCACGTCCGCGACATGACATCCGACTCGAACCACAATCGGATCATCGGCGCGTGGCAGGTCCAGGGGATCGCCCAACTGTCGAGGACCAAGCCATCTTCTTCCGTAGCCAGCTTGATCAGCCGCCGGTCCAGCTCGGCATCCACGTCGCCAACTGCTCGGGCCTTCCGGATGCGCTCCTGGTGGTCGAACCACGCTCGACCGGTATCGGACTCGATCCCGAGCAGGTCCAGCAGGATCTCCGTCGCTGATACGTACTGGTACCCGAATGCGTGGGCGAGAAGCCGTGCGTGCGTGGTCTTCCCGGCCGCGGTCAAGCCCGACACCGCGATATTCGGACGCCGTTTGGCTTCCGCCCGTGTCGACATCGCTCTGTTTCTCCTTGTGTATTCAGATTTCCGATCGGCCGTAACGGCGACGCTGGCCGGAACTAGAGTTTGAGCAGCGCATGCAGTACTGCGCGTAGGACGTTAGGGTCCTTCGCTCGTTTCTCAGGATCAGCAGGCGGCGTAAAGGAAAGGAGGGGCAATAACATCGTGGGTGTGTCCGGAGGCATGTCCCAGCCGAGATCGCCGGACCATGCCGTGACGTAGCTCTTCGGAACCGTTGCCGCAGGCGTGCGATGCATCAGAAGTCACCCGGTAGAAGCAGGGAGCTGGAAGCGTGGCGGGCCAGCATCGGTGCGCCGGGGTGCCCGTGCGGCGGCAGCGCCAGCAGTGCGTCGATCACTTCAGCGACGGTGCCGATCTCCTGCCACAGCGGGTCGCCGTGGGGATAGTCCTCGACCCGGATGCGTGCCGCGACGGCTTCGGACATTCCGCGCAGAGCGATGGTCTCGACCACGCCGGAGCTGCACCAGCGTTCGGCGTAGATCGCCTCACTGAAGTGCAGGAATTGGAACCGCGCATCAACGGCTAGCAGGAGGGCGGCGATATGCGGGGCTTCTTCGCTGGTGGGCGGCGTCAGCAGCATGAGCATTCCTTGGGGTGGTGCACGGCAGCCCTGCCGGAGATCGGGGTCTCGGCAGAGCCGCCGTGGTCGGGCTCTGGTCGGTCCGTTCGGGGGGCACACGAAGTAACGGACCGACCAGAACGTCTGTGGAACAGCCGTCGAAACGAGAACCTGATGCGACGCGGAGTCATCCGCAGGTCGAGGTCAGTCAGCGTGGCGCGGGCTAACAGGTACGCCAGGCACCGGGGGCACTTCCGCCCCGGTGGGCTGGTGAGTGACAGCGGAACGACGTAGTGCCCGCACACCGACTCAGCGTCGGCGCTTGCGTGGTAGGCCCGCGCGGCTTCCTCGTCGGTGACGGCGTGCTCCTGGCCGTCGGCGCCGCTGCGGAACCACGTGACAAACAGTCGCTCAGCTTGTGCGGTCATTGCTCACCTCTGTCGGGGTAGGAAGGCGGGCGGCGCACGGAATCTGGGGACCTCGGCAATCCGTCGGGACTCAACGCCGCGCCACCCGCCTCTTGGACCGACCACGCCGACGGGCCTACAACGTGGCCGGCGGTCCTAGTAGTGGAAGAGGGTGTAACGCTCTTCCTGGTAGACGGCATGTTGGCCAGCTCCGTGGTGTTCATGACGACCTCCCCGCAGGTCTACCTCTCGGACACACCTCGTGACGATATGACTACTTACGGAAGCGAACTGACAAAAAACTGACAAAGATCGAGACCCAGGACGAGGCGGTAAAATGGTGTGTAAGCACGCGACCGACAGACGGAGGGCAGCGTGATGGACCAGCCAGAAGGCGGTGTAGGACGAAGAGTCGCGCAAGCACGGAAGCTTGCCGGGCTTTCGCAGGAACGACTAGCCGAGCGGGCCATCCTGTCTGCCTCCCTTGTACGCAAGGTTGAGCAGGGCCGGGCTCCGGCATCGCCCGCATTCGTCTCCGCCGTAGCACGAGCGCTGAACACTGGGGTCGCCGATCTGCTAGGGCAGCCGTTCAAGCATCACCACAGCCGCGCCGAACACCGGGTGCACTCCACGATTCCGCCACTGAGGCGCGAGCTTGCGGCCTACAGCATTCCGCCGGATGACGATGTTCGTCCTCGGCCTATGGATCAGTTGGCCGCCGCTGTTGCCCGCGCATCCGGTCACCGTCACGCCGTCGACCTGGACGCCCTAGGCGCTGAACTTCCCGGCCTGCTCGCCGAGCTGCGGGCGAAGGTGTGGAGTGCGACGGGCACAGAACAGGAACGGGCGTACTGGCTGCTGGCGGAAGCCTATTACGCGGCGAGTCAGGCCGCGTACAAGCTCGGCTACATCGACCTTTCGTCGTTGGCGGTCGACCGCTACGAGTGGGCGGCCGAACGTAGCGGCGACGAACTTGCAGTCCTGATCGGCCACTACCAACGAGCGGGCGAGATGATCGGCGCAGCCGACTGGAACAGCGCGCTTCGATTGCTCGAACAGAGCCGGTCGCGGATCGAAGACCGCATCCGTGACAACGACGCCCCGGCCGTAGCCGTGTGGGGCAACCTGCACCTCAAGTCCGGCCTGGCCGCTGCCCGGTCCGGAAACCTCGCCAGCGCCGACGCCCATTGGCAGGAAGCCCAGGAAGCCGCCCAGCGGCTCGGGGTCGACCGCGATGACTACCGCCTATGCTTCGGACCGACGAACGTCAACATCTGGTCAGTGGGGCTCGCAGTTGAAGCGCTCGACGGTACTGAAGCGGTGAAGCGCGCCGAGCGCTTCGAGATCCCCGCGCATACACAGCGTGAACGATCAGGTCATCACTGGATCGACGTAGCGCGAGGCTTCTTACTGCACGGCGATCATGAGAAGGCCACCCAGAGCCTGTATCGAGCAAAGGAAATTGCTCCGCAGCAAGCGAAGTACCACCCGATGGTTCACGAGACGATCCGAAACCTCGCGACAGCACGTCGTCGTGCAGATCCGGTGGCACGCCTCGCTGCATGGGCAGGCGTTCAGAACGCCTAACCCCCTTAGCCCCAATCCACCGAGGCGGGTTTGAAGTGATCTTGGTTTCCTTTGTTGATCATTGTGGTGGGGTGTGGACGTGCGGAATCCGCTGGTCTGCCCAGCTTTTCCATGGTTCCTGGGTTGGGCCCTTGCGGGCGGGTTGGGGGAGGGTGATCAGGCTGTTTCGGGTGGGGCGTGGGTGGTGTGGAACAGGTGGTGCCAGTCGTGTTGGCGGGGCCAGTTTTCCGGGAGGTGCAGTGTGATCGAGCGGGCTCGTCGGGCCACCCGTGCCGGGATGTTGATCAGTGTGCGGCGCAGGGTCGCGGCGCGGGCTTTGGCGTGGAAAGCACTGGTCAGACTGCCTGCGGCGCGCAGCAGGTTGTGGGTCAGGGCGGCCAGCGTCAGCCAGGCGGCGTTGGCGCTGAAGACCCCGGATGGGATGTGGGCCAGCGGGCCGTGTTTGAGGTCGTCGTTGACATGTTCGATGATCGCGTGCGCACGGTGGGTTTTCTCCGCCTCGACCAGCGGCTGGCTGCTGGTGGTGAAGCAGGCGTGATACCGCCAGACGGGAAACAGGGCATCAGCGTGGTTTTTGTCTTTGACCCTGCGCACGATCAACCGACCAGCCACCCGATGGGCTTTATCGCTGGCGAAGGCGGTGAATTCGGTTTCCGCGATCTCGGCGTCACTGACCCAGGACTGGCTGGCCTCGTCCCAGACGGCCTGGGGATACTTGATCGCCGTCCACGCGTCCTCGGCGATGCCGGCGATCGCGCGCTGCACGTTCGGATACTGCGCCACCGTGATCGACACCTCCACACCTTGCGCCCGGCAGGCGGAGACGACTTCGCCTACGTAGAAGGCGGAATCACCGCGAAACAGCATCCGGCCCGGCCCGGCGCCGCACCGCCGTGCAAGGTTGATCGTCTCGGTGACCAACGACGCCGCACCCCGCGCCGAGCCGGCGTTGCCGCCACGCATCCTCGTGGCGGCAACCACCGGCGCCGATCGGGGCGTGGACAGCGTGGTCAGCAGCGGGTGGTAACCCCGCAGCCGCACATTGTGGCCGCCGATCTTGGTGTGCCCGAACGCCGCACCCTGCTTCGCGTGGCCGAACACCCTGCCCAGGGTGGAATCAGCATCGATGAACGTCCTCTCAGCGGCGCCGGCCAGCACCGGAGTCTGCCGGGCCATGCCCACCAGGCACTCCCGCGCGGCCGACTCCACCTGCCGGGCATGCCCCCACGTCAAAGCACGCAGAAACGTGCCCACAGTGGACGGTGCCCGGATCCCGCCGAACAACTTCGGCATCGCCCCATGCCGGATCACATCGAGATCATCAATGCTGTCGGCGCCGGTGAGCATCCCGGCCACGATCGAGCCCACCTTCGCATCCGCATTCGCACCCTCCGAACCGGGAACCCGGACACCCTCGGCGACAAGCTCGGACAACCCGACGCGTTCGGCCAACCGCATCACCGGAACCAGCCCCGCCGAAGCCACCAGATTCGCATCGTCGAACACCGCGCTCACCCGCGCCGCACTATGAGAAGATCGCACCTGCGAGATGCCCTTCCAATCCATGTTGATCGATCCCTACGCAAGATCAATCATCCCAGGTCAGAAGGGCATCTCGTGCTCTCGCCACCGAACCGTTACCCAAGATCATCGGTGGATTGGGGCTCAGGGCGTAAGCCTTTCGCAAGCCTGAAGCCCCGTTGCCCGGATCAGGGCAACGGGGCTTCGGCGCGTCTGCCGCCCAAGGATCGCAGCAAGGTTTCTGTCGGCACATGGTTGCTTACGCTCCGCTGCGGGCAAAGTGTCACCCTGCCACCCGATCCCCGGCGCTCAGAACGCCCGCCAGGGCTTCAGCGGGTGATGGCGTGTTCGGTGAACTGCCCGCAGGAGCGGAAGCCGAGGCGGTGGTAGACGGGTTCACCGTCCGCCACGGTCGCGCCCTTCATGCGCCGGTGCAGGTGGCACGCGTGTTCGGCCAGGTTCTGCTCCATCCTGACCAGCAGGTCGCTCTCACCGGAGCCGGGATTCGCCATCGGTCGCATGATGTTCGATCCCATCACGGTGCAGCACCACCAGCCGGATCTCGGCCACGTAGCGCTGCAGTTCGGAGAGCGTCACGCCGGTCCGCAGCGGCAGCATCCTGGCGGTCCTCCTGTTCGCCTTGTGAGTGCGGCAGATTTTCGATCCTGCCGCACCCCCCGGCGTTGCCTAGTGGATCGCGACGAGGCCGAGGCCGAAGCCGGCGGCGATGACCACGGCACAGACCACGAGGGCCCACTTGATCGCGAAGCGGTGGTGGTCGCCCAGGTCGACCTTCGCCAGACCGATCAGGACGTACATCGCCGGCACCAGCGGGCTGAGCATGTGGATGGGCTGACCGAGCAAGGAGGCTCGGGCGATCTCCACCGCACCGATGCCGTGCTGGGCACCCGCCTCCGCCAGGATCGGCATGACACCGAAGTAGAAGGCGTCGTTGCTCATGAAGAACGTGAACGGCACGCTCAGCACCGCGACGATGATGCTGAAGAACGGGAACAGCGCGTCCGGCATCGCGGTGAGCAGGTAATGCGCCATCTGCTCGATCATCCCGGTGCCCGAGAGCACGCCGGTGAACACCGCCGCCGCGAACACCATCGCGACGACCGCGACCACGCTGTCCGCGTGCGAGGCGATGCGGGCGCGCTGCTGCTCCAGCCGCGGGTAGTTGACGATCAGCGCGAGCCCGCAGCCGATCATGAACAGCACCGCGATCGGCAGGACACCGATGACCAGCGCGGTGAGCAGCGCGATCGTCAGCCCGGCGTTGAACCAGATCAGCTTCGGGCGCAACGACTCCCGGTCGGGGGCGAGAACGTCGAAGTCGGCCGAGCCGCCGCCGAAGTCGCTGGGGCCGCCCGCTCCGACGAGCACGGGGGTGCGGGTGCGCAGCTTGGCTCGTTCGCGCAGCCCGAGGGCGTAGGCGATCACGAACACGGTGAGCAATCCGGCGGCCAGGGCGGGGATCATCGGGACGAACAGCTCCTGCGGGTCCAGCTTCAGCGCGCTGGCCGCCCGCGCGGCCGGTCCACCCCAGGGCACGACGTTGAGGATCGCGTTGGTCATGCACGCCAGGCCGGTCATCAGCACCGGGCTGACGCCGAGCTTGCGGTAGATCGGCAGCAACGCCGACACCGTGATCATGAACGTGGTCGTGCCGTCACCGTCCAGCGACACCACGGCCACCAGGCCGACCGTGCCCATGATCAGCCGTAGCGGGTCGTTCTTGGTCAGCCGGACCATTCAGCGCGCGATCGGGTCGAACAGCCCCGCGTCGATCATGATGCCGAAGTAGAGGATCGCGAACAGCAGCATGGCCGCGGTCGGGGCGACCGATTTGATGCCGTCGGTGATCATGTCGCCGAGGTCCGGCGCGAACCCGCCGACCACGGCGAAGGCGGCCGGGACCACGATCAGCGACACCATCGGGGAGAGCCGTTTGCTCATCACCAGATAGAGGAAGACGGTCACCATGCACAAGCCGAGCAGCGCGATCAACGCTCCTCCTCCCCGACGGACCGACGGTGGTCCTCGTTACAGCGGCGTTTCGTTTTGCGGAACCGTAGGTGACCCCGTTCACCATGGGGAGGGTTGTCGACGTTGTCCGCCTATCCCGCGTTCACCGCGTTTTGCGCGTTTTGCTCGCGGGGTACAGTCGAAAGATGTCACGCCGCCCGGTGCGGTTCGCGCGGCAGGCCCTGATCCTCCAGATCTGCTTGATCACCCTGGTCACCGCGATCGGGTTCGTCCTCGTCGCCTCGCTGCTCGACCGCAACCTCGTCGACCAGTACGGCCAGCGCGCCCTCGCCGTCGCCCGCTCCGTGGCCGCCGACAGCGATCTGTCGGGCGCGGTCGCGCGCGGTGACCTGCCGCGGGTGCGCGAGCAGGCCGACCGGGCCCGCGCGGCCACCGACGCGCTGTTCATCGTCGTCACCGACCGCAACGGCATCAGGCTTTCCCACCCGGACCCCGCCAGGATCGGCGAGCCGGTCAGCACCGACCCGAGCTGGGTGCTCACCGGCCACGAGGTCGTCGACGTGCAGCGGGGCACGCTCGGGCTCTCGGCGCGGGGCAAGGTCCCGCTGCGCACCCCGGACGGCACGATCGTGGGTCAGGTGAGCGTCGGTTTCGACGCGGAGGACATCAGCGTCGCGCTCCTGCGGCTCATCGGGACCACTGCGGCTTTCACCGGCGGGGCGCTGCTGGTCGGGGTCGCCGGGGCTGCGTGGCTCACCCGCATGCTCAAGCGGCGAACGCTTGGGCTCGAACCGCAGGAGCTGGCAGAGCTGGTGCGCCAGCGCGAAGCGGTGCTCTACGGCATCCGTGAGGGCGTGCTCGCCGTTGATGCCGAAGGCCGCGTCTCGGTGCGCAACAGCGAGGCCGAGCGGCTGCTGGACACGTCCATCGAGGTCGGTACCCCGGTCGAGGCCCTCGGCATCCCCGCGCGGCTCCGGGACGTGCTCCTCGAACGGCGGCCGGTCGACAACCTGATCACCGTCACGGGCGACCGGACGCTGGTGGCCAACCACCGGCCCGTGGTCCGCGGCGGCACCGAGCTCGGCAGCGTGCTGACCCTCCTCGACCGCACCGACCTGGAGACGCTCAGCCGCGAGCTGGACTCGGTGCGCAGCATGACCGACACGCTGCGCGCCCAGCGCCACGAGTTCACCAACCGGCTGCACACCCTGTCGGGGCTGCTCCAGACCGGTCGGAACCAGGAGGCCGTCGAATACGTCCAGGCGCTCTCCTCCGGGTCGGTCGCCGGACTCGGCCCGGCCGCCGAGGCGGTGCGCGACCCCTACCTGGTGGCGTTCCTGTCCGCCAAGAAGTCGGTGGCGGCCGAACGAGGCGTCGAGCTCGAACTGGGTGAGACGAGCTGGGTGCCGTCGGCGGTCGTCGCCCCGGTCGAGGTCATGACCGTCGTCGGGAACCTGGTCGACAACGCGATCGACGCGGCGCGGCTGGGGTCGGCCCGCCCGGCCCGCGTCGAAGTCGACCTGCTCGCCGACGGCGCGACGCTGCACCTGTCCGTTGTGGACACTGGTGACGGCGTGCCGGAATCGTTGCGGGAGAAGATCTTCACCGAGGGCGTGTCGTCCAAGGACGCCGAGGGCAGCGGACTGGGGCTCGCGTTGTCCCGCCAGGCCGCGCGAAGCCTCAGCGGAGACGTGCAGCTGACCGATACCGGCGAGCAGCCAGGGACGGTGTTCGTCGCGGTGCTGCCGGATGTGCTCGAAACCGGTGACCTTCCCACCCAGGAGGCGACGCTGTGATCGGGGTTGTCGTGGTCGAGGACGATTTCCGGGTCGCGCAGGTGCACGCCGAGTTCACCGAGCGCGTGTCCGGATTCCGCGTCCTCGGCACCGCGCACACCGCAGCGCAGGCACGAGAGCTGATCGACACGCAGAACCCGGACCTAGTGCTGCTCGACAACTACCTGCCCGACTGCGCCGGGGCCGCGCTCCTGGCCGAACTCGACGTCGACGCGATCATGCTCACCGCCGCCGCCGACCCCGCCACAGTCCGCGCCGCATTCGCGGCTGGTGCGCTGAACTACCTCGTCAAGCCGTTCACCGCGGAACAGCTCGCGGACCGGCTCACCGCCTACGCCCGCTACCACGCACGCCTGCCGGCGACCGGCGGCCAGGTCGACCAGGAGGAGATCGACCGGGCGATGCGGCTGCTGCACGAGGGCGACCGGCCCTCGACGCCGAAGGGCCAGTCCTCCCTGACCGCGCACCTCGTCCTCGACGCACTCCGCAACGGCCGAGGCGCCCGCTCCGCGGCGGAGATCGCGGAGGAGCTGGGAATCGCCCGCGCCACCGCACAGCGATACCTGGCGGCACTGGCCCAGGACGGGCGAGCCATCATGACGCTGCGCTACGGCGCCAGCGGCCGCCCCGAGCACCAGTACGAGCCAATCCCGACAACGAGGTAACGGCCACCCCGCCAGCTGTACTGGCAGATCGGTGGCCCGAGGGGCGATTTCGCGCGAAATCGCCGCATGACTACGAGCGTTCGGATTCGTACTTCTTCGTCATGTGGGCGACCGCGTCGTGTTGGGCTTGGGCGTGGCCTTCGCGGGTGGCACTGGCCCTGTCCTTGGCGTCCATTGTGGACTGTTGTTGGCCTTGGAAGGCGGGCATCACGTGCTGGGCGATCAGCTCGTAGGAGCGCTTCGTCGCCGCCGGGTTGGCCCAGTCGTGCGCCATCAGCAGCATCGCGCCGAAGCCGCCGGACTGGTCGACCAGCCGCTGCACCTGCTCTGCCGCGTCCTCCGGGGTGCCGATCACGCCGACGCCCGAATCGCGGATGAACGCGATCATCTCCTTGAGGTTTCCGCCTGCCACGTGCATCTGCGGGAAGGCGGCGATCTTCTGGAAGTACTCGAACCAGTCCGCGATCCCGTGCTCGACGTCCCGATACGCCTGCTCCCGCGTCTCCGCGACGTGCATCGGGCCGACCAGCCGCCACGCGCTGCGATCAACCCGAGTGTCGAAGGCCTCGGCACGCTCGGTCATGATCCCCCAGTGGTAGCCGAGCGCGTCGAAGCCCTCGGCCGTGAGGGTCGCGCCGATCGACAGCAGCCCGATGCCGTGCCGCCCGGCCAGCCGCGGGCCGGTCGGGGAAGCCACCGCCGCGACCGTCACGTCGAACAGCGGATCCGAATAGGGGCGCAACTGCAGGCGCGCGTCGATCAGGTTGTGCGTGCGGGTCTGCGCCGTTACCGACTCGCCTCGCAGCAGGCGCAGCACGATGTCGATGTTCTCTTCGAGCAGTTCGCGGGTCTCGGTCGGGTTCAGCCCGATCATCGCCGAATCCGTGGGCAGCGAGCCCGGTCCGACGCCGAGCATGACCCGGCCGCGGGTGAGGTGGTCCAGCAGCACCATCCGGTCCGCCACCCACAGCGGGTTGTGGTACGCCAGCGAGATCACGCCGGTGCCGAGCCGGATGTGGCGGGTGCGTTCGGCCGCCGCGGCGATGAAGATCTCCGGCGAGGCGATGAGTTCGCTGCCCGCGGAGTGGTGTTCGCCGATCCACGCCTCGTCGTAGCCGAGCGCGTCGAGGTGCTGGACGAGTTCGAGATCGCGGTGCAGTGCCAGGGTCGGGTTCTGGCCTGCGGTGTGGAACGGGGCCAGGAAAACGCCGAAACGCAGCTTGCTCACGACTACCTCCTGGGGGCCATGGGTCCTCCCAGTGCACTAAAGTCGCCGCCGGTCTGCAATCGTCCGACCGGACACGTCGAAATAGCTTGCGCCTATTGGACCATTAGGCGCGACGTCTTTGTCGTACCAACTGGTCGGTGATTCATTCGGTTGGCATCCCCTGTTTCCCGCTGTCCGCCTGTCCGCAGTGGACGAGAAGGAGCTCCAGAGTGCTCGCAGCCGACCAGCCCGCCGCTGGTACCCCGTTCCCCGTCCGGTTGGCCGAACTCGCCGCCGCCGAACCCGACAGTGCCGCGCTGACCTGCGAAGGGACCACGCTCACCCGGGCCGAACTGGAGTCCGCGTCGAACCGGCTCCCGCGAGCTGGTGGCGCGCGGGGTGCGGCCGGGCGACTTCGTGAGCATCGTGCTGCCCAACGGGGTGCCGTTCGTGGTCGCGGAGATCGCGGCGTGGAAGGCGGGCGCGGTGCCCCAGCCGTTGAGCCCGAGACTGCCGGTCGGCGAGCTGGCCGAGATCGTCGCGCTGACCGATCCGGCGCTGGTGATCGGCGACGTCGAACCATCGGTGTCCGGGTCCAAGCCGATGCTGCCCGCCCGGTTCCGCCCCGCCCAGGACGACGGCCCGTTGCCGGTCGTGGTCTCGCCGTCGTGGAAGGCGCCGACCTCCGGCGGCAGCACCGGCCGGCCCAAGGTGATCGTCGCCGGGCGGCCGTCGCTGGTGGAGGACATCGACCCGTCCGCCGACGGTTTCGCCATCGAGCCCGGCGGGGTGGCGCTGGTGCCGTCCCCGGTGTCGCACAACGGGCCGAACATGTCGGTCTGCATGTCGCTGCTGCGCGGCAACCACGTGATCCTGATGCGCCGCTTCGACGCCGCCGAGACGCTGCGGCTGATCGCCGAGCACAAGGTGACCTGGCTGTACGCGGTGTCGACGATCCTGAGCCGGATCGCGAAACTGCCCGAAGACGTGCGCGCCGCAGCGGACATGTCCAGCCTGCGAACCATTTTCCACACCGCCGCGCCGGTGCCGGTGTGGCTCAAGCGGCAGTGGATCGACTGGGTCGGCCCGATCCTCCGCGAGCTCTACGGCGGCACCGAGGGGCAGGCCGCCACGATCATCACCAGCGAGGAGTGGCTGGCTCATCCCGGCTCGGTCGGCCGGGCGCTGCGCGGCGAGATGCAGATCCGCGACGCGGACGGCCGGGTGCTGCCGCCCGGCGAGGAAGGCAAGGTGTGGATTCGCCGCGCGCCGGGCACCGAACCGACCTACCGGCTGCTGGGCGGGCAGGCGCAGGCCGACGACGCCGGTTGGGAATCCCTCGGCGACATCGGCTGGTTCGACGAGGACGGCTACCTCTACCTCTACCTCGGTGACCGGGAGACGGACATGATCCTGGTCGGCGGTGCGAACGTGTACCCGGCGGAGCTGGAGGCGGCGCTGGGACTGCACGACGCCGTGGCGGACAGCTGCGTGATCGGGCTGCCCGACGACGACCTGGGCAACGTCCCGCACGCGATCGTCTACCCGCGCCGCCCGGTGACCGAAGCGGCGCTGCTGGAGCACCTGAAGTCGCGTGTAGCGTCCTACCGCCTGCCCCGCAGCTTCGAGTTCGTCGCCGCTCCGCTGCGCGACGAGGCGGGCAAGATCCGCCGCACCCACCTCCGCGCCGAACGCCTGAAGTCGTGAATGTTCGTTCCGGTTCTTACCGGAACGAACACTCACGAGCCCGGGGGCAAGATCAGGCGAGTTTGCCGAGGTTGGCGAGGACTTCCGCGTAATCCTCGAAGATTTCGCGGGTGATGTCCGCGGCCGGTCGCAGCTCCTGGAACGTGCCGACGACCTGACCGATGAAGAACGACGCCAGGGCCTTCGCGCCGTCGTTGCCGTCTTCGGCGGCCCGGTTGATGCGCCGCCACGCCTCGTCGACCAGCATCGGTTGCAGCGGCATCGGCAACGGCGCGGGGCTGTCCGGGCGCGCCCACTCGTCGTGCCACGCGCTGCGCAGCTGCCGGGCCGGTTTCCCGGTGCGGGTCGGCGAGCGCAGCGTGTCACCGCTGGTCGCGGCGAGGAACTTGGCCTTCACCGCGGGCGAGGTGATGTCCTCGTGGCTGGACAACCACACCGATCCGCACCACACGCCGGCCGCGCCCAACGCTAGCGATGCGGCCATCTGCCGCCCGGTCGCGATACCACCGGCCGCCAGCACCGGCACGTCCCCTGCGAGGTCGACGACCTCCGGCACCAGCACCATGGTCGCGATGGTTCCGGTGTGCCCGCCGGCCTCGGTGCCCTGCGCGACCAGCAGGTCGACTCCCAAGTCGAGCTGGCGCTGGGCGTGCTTCGGCGAGCCGATCAGCGCCGCGATCGGCACCCCGTCGGCCTTGCCGCGTTCCAGCATCGTCGACGGCGGTGTGCCCAGCGCGTTTGCGACCAGCGAGATCCGGTGCGAGAAGGCGACGTCCAGCAGGGGCTGCACGATCTCCGGGCCGACGCTGGCCGGTCGCCGGCCGGCGCGGTCTCAACCGGTGGGATGTCGTACTTCGCCAGCTGCGCGTTGACGAAGTCGTAGTGCTCCTGGGGGATCTGGGCGCGCAGGCTGGCCGGGTAGTCGGCCGGGTCGCCGGTGGCGGTCTTGCCGGGCACCAGCACGTCGACGCCGTAGGGGCGGCCGTCGACCTGTTCTTCGATCCAGGTGAGCTGGGCGTCGAGTTCTTCCGGGGTGTAGCCGGTCGCGGCCAGTACCCCGATGCCGCCCGCGTTGGTCACGGCCGCGACCACGCCGGGTGAGCGGTTGAAGCTCACCAGCGGACTTTCGATGCCCAACAGATCGGTCAACGCGGTGCGCATGCGCGCTCCTTCCCATCGCCGGGGTGACATTGCGCCGGACAGCCGCATGATGCACACCGGGACGGCCGAAGACCAGACCGCACTTCACCGCCGTCGTCGCAATCCCCCACCCGGGCTTATCCACAGTGGACGAACCCGTGGGCGAATCTTCCCAAATCACACTGGATCGACACCAGCAGCATCTTGCGGCGCCAGGTGAACACGGGTTTACTTGCGTGGTGAACACAAGTTCACGCCGATAGCGAGGATCCCGATGAGCAGCACCACGCCCGTTCCCCCCGCCGCACCACGACGTTCGAGGCTGGTCATCGGGGTGCTCGCATCGTGCGGGATCGCGGTGTCGTTGATGCAGACCCTGGTCGTACCGCTACTCCTGGAATTCCCCAGGCTCCTCGACACGTCCCCGTCCAACGCGGGCTGGCTGGTCACCGCGCCGCTGGTCGCCGGCGCGGTGTGCGCCCCCGTCCTGGGTCGGCTCGGCGACATGTACGGCAAGCGCCGGATGCTGCTGATATCGCTGGCCACCATGGCGGTGGGCAGTGCGATCGGCGCCGTCAGCGACGACTTCACCGCCGTGCTCGTCGGCCGGGTGCTGCAGGGCGCGGCGGTCGGCGTGGTGCCGCTGGGCATCAGCATCATGCGCGACGAGTTACCCGAGGACCGGGTCGGTTCCGGGGTGGCGCTGATGAGCGCGACGCTGGGCATCGGTGGCGCGGTGGGGCTGCCGATTACCGGGGTGGTGGCGGAGAACCTGAACTGGCACTGGCTGTTCGTCGGCGCGGCGGTCTTCGCGATCGTCGAGATCGTGCTGATCCTGCGGGTGGTGCCGGAATCGCCCCTGCGCACCGGCGGCCGGTTCGACCTCGTCGGCGCGGTGGGGCTGTCGGCGGCGTTGACCTGCCTGCTGCTGGCGATCTCCAAGGGCAACGAATGGGGCTGGACCAGCGGAGTCATCCTCGGCCTGCTCGTCGCGGCGACGGCGTTGCTCCTGGTGTGGGGCGTCTACGAGCTGCGCGTCAGCGCGCCGCTGGTGGACCTCCGGGTGTCGGCGCGACCGGCGGTGCTGCTGACCAACATCGCCTCGGTGCTGGTCGGCATCGCGATGTTCGCCGGGTTCCTGGTGGGTTCGCAGATCATGCAGGCCCCGGAGGACACCGGCTACGGCTTCGGCATGTCGCTGGTGGTGACCGGCCTGGTGCTGCTGCCCATCGGCGCCGCGATGGGCTTGTTCTCCCCGGTGTCGGCGCGGATCTCGCGGCGGCGCGGCCCGCGGACCACGCTGATCCTGGGCGGTACGGTGCTGATGCTGGGCAACCTCGCGGGATCCTTCCTGCACTTCCCGCTACCGCTGGTGGTGTTCAACCTGACCGTGGGCGCGATCGGCGGCGCGCTGTCCTACGGGGCCTTGCCGACGCTGATCATGCAGGCGGTGCCGCAGACCGAAACCGCCGCCGCGAACAGCCTGAACAGCCTGGCCCGGTCCATCGGCACGTCCAGCTGCAGCGCCATCGTGGTCGCGCTGACGACCGGATCGGTGGTGCAGATCGCCGGCGTGAACTACCCGTCGGCGTTCGCCTACTCATGGGTGTTCCTGGTGGCGGGTGCGGCGGCGCTGCTGGCCGCGCTGATCGCCGCGGCGACCCCGAGGACCCGCCGGTACGCGCCTGTTACCGCCAAGGTGGCGACCACGCTCGGGACGTCGCGCTAGCCTGAACGACATGCCCAGCACGGCTCCGGCCACAGCGGTCGACGAGGACCAGCGGCGCGACGCGTGCGCCACCCGCGAAGCCATCCTCAAGGCGGCGCGCCGCCGCTTCTCGTCGTGCGGTTACGCCGACGTGACGCTGCGCGACATCGCGGCGGACGCCGAGGTCAGCGCGGCCCTGGTGATGAAGTACTTCGGCAGCAAGGAAAGCCTGTTCGCCGAGGCATCGGGCTTCGAGCAGGACGCGGAGCGCCTGCTGGACTGCGAACTGCCCGACCTCGGCGAACACCTGGTCCGAACGCTGCTGGACTACCACGACCGAACCCAGGGCGACCCGCTCGTGCGTGCGGTGTTCACGTCGTCGCGACCGGCGGGAGCCCAGTTCCGCGCGAACTTCGAACGCCAACTGGTCACCCGCCTGACGAAGCGCCTGACGGGCCCGAAGGCCCGCCTCCGAGCGGAACTGGTCTGCAGCCACCTGATGGGCCTCGGAGCGGCCCGCCTGGTCCTCCGAACCAAAGCGATCAGCGCGGAACCGAAGGAGAACCTGATAGCAATAACTGCCCCGTTGCTCCAGAACTGGATCGACGGCCCGCTGTAACACCTCCGGCGACTGGTCACACCGCGCCCCAGCCCAACGTATCCCCAGGCCAGGTGCCGTGAGTGGTTTCAGGCGCTGTAGCCCCCAAAACCACTCACGGGCCCCAACCAGCCAAAACGTCGGGTGACATCCCGAGATCAACGCTTGAACCGCCCAGGTGACGCTGCGTGGGAAGCGTGGTCGCAAACCAGCTCGAATGTCGGGGTGGCCGAGTTGTTCCAGTACCGCGAGCGCAGGCTGCCAGGCTTCCCGAGCTCCGTCGGTATCACTGGCGGCGTGCAGAGCTTCGCCTAGCTTGGTGAGGCTGGTTGCTCTGCCCAGCTGGTGCCCAATGGCGTGGCGGTGCTCCGCCGCCTCGCGGTAGGTCTGCACCGCCTTGTCGATTTCCCTGCGTGAAGATATGCGGACCCAAGGTTGGTCAAGGCATAGCCCCGCGCGAAGGGCGCATCGATCTCGGCAGCGCGGTGCCGATGGGCGAACGCTGCGGTGAAGTCGCCGACGTGGGCCAAGGCAAGTCCGAGAACAGCATCGGCTCCTGCTCAAACTTCCTCGTCACCAGAATCGCCCCGCTAACCAGCACCGCTGCGGCGAGCTGGGCCGACCGGCCTACCAGGTGCTGGTCTTCAAGGAGATGAGCGCGCAGTTCTCCGCCTTGCAGCAGGGCAAGGTCGACGTGCTGATGAGCACGATCAACGGCCTGCGCTACACCGTCGGCCGGCAGCCGAACCTGCGGTTCCTCAATGAGTTCCGGCGCCTGAACGTCGGGTTCGCGCTGGACAAGGGCTCGCCGCTGGCGCCAGCACTGCAGGCGGCGGTGAACAAACTGATCGCGGACGGCAGCTACGAGCGGATCGTGCGCAAGTGGGGCGTCGAAGCCTCGGCGATCCAGACCTCCGAAACGAACCCACCCGAACTCCGCTGACCCGATCAAGTGAAGCGTGGAGGGCATCTTTTCCCAGTTTGCGTGGCTGTCCAGTTTGCGTGGCTGTCCAGTTTGCGTGGCTGTCCAGTTTGCATGGCAAGAGGTGCCCTTCACATACGCCCAACTCCGGAACCTCGAAGCCCTGCGCCGTCGAGGCGATGCCCTCGTGAGTGTTTTCCGTTACTATAGCCCCCAAAACCACTCACGGGCGCCTTCTGCCGACCTGCCCGGCAGAAGGCGCCCTTCACCTCGTTGGACTACGCCGTGCGGCCTAGCACCGTGGAATGCGGGACGCCGTCGAGGGCCTTGCTGAACTGTTCGATCACGTCCGCCAGCGGCTCCGCGCTGTCCGGGTGGACGCTGAGCTGGTCGTCCACCACCGAGATGTGCTTGTCCAGCAGGAAGAAGCTCTGCACCGCGTGGCGGGCGCCCAGCGAGTGCACGACCGGGCGCAGCGCGTAGTCGATGGCCAGGACGTGGGCGATGGTGCCGCCGGTGGCCAGCGGCAGCACCGCCTTGCCGGCGAAGCCGAACTGCGGCAGCAGGTCCAGGAAGGCCTTGAGCAGTCCGGAATACGCCGCCTTGTACGTGGGGGTGGCCAGCACGATGCCGTCGGCCTCGACGACCTTGCCGATGGCGTCGGCGATCGCCGGGGCGCGGGTGTCGGCGCCGAGCAGCGCATCCGCGGGCAAGGTGCGGACGCGCAGGTGGTCGGCGGTGCGGCCGGAGGTCGCGAGTCGCTGGGCGACGTGCTCGCCGATCCGTTCGGTCTTCGAAGTGCGCGACGGGCTGCCGGAGATTACGAGAACGCTGGACACATGTGCTCCCTGAGTCCGAGACTTCCAGTCCACTGCGGACTGTTGCTGATCCGGATCTCCGCGCTGCGGCGGAAACCGGGCTGGCGGAGCGCTAGGGACGACACGCTTGGGCCGACACGCGGCGGAAATCCACGTGCCGCCGCTTCGTGAACACCGGGAACATCACGAATCAATCGCAACAGAGCAGCAGCGGCATGTCAATCGGGTGATCCGCGCTTCCCACCAACCGGACGCACCATCAGCCGAGCACGGCGACCACCATGCTGGAAGCCGAGCCGGTGGCGATGTGGCTCTCGACACGCAGCCCCGCCCGCGCGAGCAGCGCCCGGTACTCCGCGGCGGTGCGCTCCCGGCAGTGCGTCAAGGCGGCCATCACCAGGTCCAGCCGCTTCCCGAGGCGCGGTTCGTCGTTGTCCGGCAACACCTTGCTGCGCGCGGTCGGCGCCTCGCGCACCTGCGCAAGACACGCACGCAGGTTGTGCCGTTTCCAGTCATGCTGGATCGGCGGCATCAGGTACACATCCGCTCCGGCACGCACGGAATCGAGGATGTCACCACTGCCGACCTCGCACCGATGCGCCATCCCCGCGTCCGCGACGTGCTTGCGCGCGGGCGGCGGGGCGGACCGCCGCGCCGATGCTCGGCTTCGACCCGGCCGGGATCGACGCCGAGTTCGTCCCGTCCGGCCGGCAGCACGTCGCCCTGGTGGTCGACGTCGGGAAGCCCGGCATCGACGCGGTTCGACCGGTTGCCCTGGCTCGACCACGCGGCGGCCGTCGAGGCTTATTGACCACAGTGGACGGTCAGCCGAAGACGTCCGGCAGCGGCCGGCGGCTCGCCCGCGGCACCGGGATCGCAGCGGGGTAGCCGATCCGCATCAGCAGCTGCGGCACCACGCCGAGGTCGAGCTCGTCGCTCAGCGCAGAGCGGACCTCGGACAGCCGCAGCGGCTGGGTCATCACCGACGCGACCAGACCCAGCCGCGTCGCCTCCAGCCAGGCCCGCTCGGCGGCCTCGCCCGCTAGCAGGTGATCCCGCGGGTCGTCGGTGATCGTGCTGAAGACCAGCACCGACTCCTTCGCCACCCACTTCGCGATCTGTGCCTGGTCCGGCAGCCGGGTGGCACCGGTCGCCAACCCGATCGCGGGCAGCCCGCGCTCGGACAGCGCGTCCTCGGGCAGCCCCTCGTCCGAGAACGGTGCGATCCAGGCACCCAGCTCGCGCTGGTAGTTCTTGTCGTCGTGGTGGGCTCGCGCGGCGTAGGCGAGCAGCCGCGCCAGCGCCTGCTCCTCCATCGGCCCGTGCACCCAGGTCGCCTGCGTGGTCGACGCGGCAACCACGGTGGTGCGCGCCAGGTGCGGGATGCGCCGGTCGGCGAAGGGGCGCCGGAAGCTGCTCCGACGGTCGATGGCCCGTCGGCGTTGCCGGTCGATCGCGCTCGGCGGCTGCCGGTAGGTGCCGACGACGGTCCCCTCGCCGTCCCCGTGCTCGTCGGTGTACCAGCGCACGTCGGTCGCCCAGCCGAGCGCGCGCATCGCGATCGCCAGGTTGGCGACCGCCGCGCCGCACGACATCCGCCGGTTGCGACCGTCCGGATCGTGCTGGACCAGCTCCGGCATCGAACGCATCC
Organism: Saccharopolyspora pogona; assembly: GCF_014697215.1. Classification (GTDB taxonomy): domain Bacteria; phylum Actinomycetota; class Actinomycetes; order Mycobacteriales; family Pseudonocardiaceae; genus Saccharopolyspora; species Saccharopolyspora hattusasensis. Next base: position 9,089,835 of record NZ_CP031142.1, on the reverse strand, counting down.
GCAACCTGGCAGCCCGCCCCTGCACCCGCAGCGACCAGGGCTGCGTATTGTGCACGGAAGGCGCCCGGCGCACCGCTTCGGCCAGCGCGGCCACCTCCTCCGGTGTCCACGGGCGCTCGTCGGCGGCTTCGTGCAGCTGCCGACGGAGCATCGGGTACCAGTTCATGCGTTGATCACCTCCACGACGGGCAAGCACCACGACCGTGCCGTCGGTGGCATCCCGCCAGCAGAGGCCAAAGTCCCGTCTGTGACCAGCACCGCAGCAACGAGCTCTGTCCCGCTCGTGGCGATCTGGCCAACCGGTCCGGCGAATTTCGGCGTTTTGGCACTGGCGTACCGGCGGGTGGGCCGACGAAGCTGGGGGCGCGACACGAAGGAGGAACGCATGTCGACAGCACCGCGCAACACCGCGTTGTGGCACCCGTTCGCGGACATGTCCCAGGTCAAGAACAACCAGTTCTGCGTCAGCAAGGCCGACGGGGTCTGGATCTACGACCAGGAGGGACGCCGCTACCTCGACGGCACCGCGAGCCTGTGGTACGCCAACGTCGGCCACGGCCGCACCGAGATCGTCGAGGCCGCCGCCGCCCAGATGCGCGAGCTCGAGTCCTACTTCGTATTCAACGACTTCACCAATCCACCGGCCGAGGCTCTGGCCGACCGGCTCTCCCAGCTCGCGCCGATGGAAGGCGCGAAGATCTTCCTCACCACCGGTGGCGGCGAGTCGATCGACACCGCCGCCAAGCTGGCCCGGCAGTACTGGGCGCAGCGCGGGCAGCCGCAGCGCACCCACATCCTCAGCCGCGGCAACGCCTACCACGGCACCAACGGCATGGGCACCAGCATTGGTGGGATCGAGGCCAACCAGGCCGGGTTCGGCCAGCTCGTGCCGGAGGCCAGCCGGGTCGCCCACGACGACGCCGAGAGCCTCCGGGAGGCCATCGACCGGCTCGGTGCCGACCGGGTGGCGGCGTTCTTCGCCGAGCCGGTGATGGGCGCCGGCGGGCTGTACCCGCCGGAGCCTGGCTACCTGGAGGCGGTCGCCAAGATCTGCGCCGAGCACGAGATCCTGTTCGTCGCCGACTCGGTGATCTGCGGGTTCGGCCGGGTCGGCAGCTGGTTCGGCGTGGAGCGGTGGGGCCTGCAGCCCGACATGATCACCTTCGCCAAGGGCGTGACCAGCGGATACCTGCCGCTGGGCGGCGTGGTGATCGCCGAGCGGGTGGCCGAGCCGTTCTGGAACCACCCGGGCCGCCCGTTCCGGCACGGCGCGACCTACTCCGGGCACCCCACGGTGGCCGCCGCCGCGCTGGCCAACATCGACATCCTGGAGCGCGAGAAGCTGCTGCCGCGGGCCGACGAGCTGGAGCGCCCGCTGCGCGACGCGCTGCGGCAGCTCGCCGACCACCCCGCCGTGGGCGAGGTGCGCGGCGGCGTGGGCCTGCTCGGCGCGGTTGAACTGGCCCCCGACCTGCTGGCCGCCGACCCCGGCGCGCTGACCCGCGCGCAGCTCGCGATCCGCGACTTCGGCGTGATCGTGCGCCCGCTGGGCAAGGCGCTGGCGGTCTCGCCGCCGCTGATCATCAGCGAGTCGGAGATCGAGCTGATCGGCAAGGCGATGTGGGAGGGCCTGGACGCCCTCGCGTAACTCGATCGGGTGTCCGCGGACAGATCATCCGCGGACACCCGACCCGCTCGGAACCCTCCTGGGCATCGGGCTGGAACTTCTGTAGCGGAACCGATACGTACCGGTCTGTACCAAACGCGATTCGTGCCGTACGTTTCTGGCCAGACCACTGGCAGCGACCCGCACGGTGCTCGACGCGTTCCCCGTCCAGCGCCGAAACATGCTGCGCCGGAACGAGATTCGTCGACGATCGTCCACAACAGACAGTCGAAGGATGGCGACATGCACCGAGTCACCTGAGGCGCACCGCCGGGCGGGGCCGACCGGTCGCCGGCGCGGTGCGCACGCCGGAGAAATCGACACGACACCCGGAAACCGAGCCACGAGCGGCGATTCGAGAACTCACCGCCCCCTGTAGACAAGCCACCCACCTGAGTTGGCAAAATAAGGCTCGCGGGTGATGGCGCACAGCGGACGGAGGACGACAACCAGGTGAACACCCAGACCACACAAGTCGACGACCTGCGGCTCATTGCGCTGCCCAGCGCCGTGAACTGCACTGAGATGTTCGTCCAGTTCACCCTCGCCGAGTGGTCCCTGCGGGAACTGATCGACGAGACGTCCCAGCTCACCACCGCGCTCGTGACCGCGGCGGTCGACAGCGCCGCCCCCGACTCCCCCGGCTTCATCACCGTCCGGCTGCGCCTCAGCGGCGAGAGCCTCGTGGCCGAGGTCGAGGACGAGCAGGCGAAGGCCCCACCGGCCATGGCGCCCGGTTTCGCCAACGGCCACTGCGGTGCGGCCGCCTTGCGCGGCGGCGGCGTGCTCGTGTGGTGCGAGGTGCCGCTGCCGGGTGGTGTCTCGGCGAACGCGGTGCCGCTGCCCCGCCGCTCCCGCAACAGGCGGGCGGGCCAGGCCGAACACCCGGTCGACGAAACGGCCGAGATCGATCCCGAGGTGATCAAGCGCCTGCTCTCCGGTCTGAGCAACTCCGACCCCACCTGACACGCAGGGCGCCGGCATGGGATCACGGTTTCAATTGAAACCGTGATCCGCTGGTGTTGGTTTCACCGGTGGTGTCTGCGGGCAACTCCCGTGGCATGGACCATCTGACCTTCCGCTTCGAGCTGGCGCAGCAGCTGCGGGTCGACTCCGTGCGCGCCAGCAGCGCCGCCGGTTCCGGGCACCCCACGTCGTCCATGTCCGCCGCTGACCTGATGGCCGCGCTGCTGGACGGCCACCTGCGGCTGGACTTCGCCAAGCCGCACGATCCGCGCAACGACCACCTGATCTTCTCCAAGGGCCACGCTTCGCCGCTGTATTACTCGTGCCTGAAGGCGGTCGGCGCGATCGACGACGGCGAGCTGCTCACCTTCCGCAAGTTCGGCAGCCGCCTGGAGGGCCACCCGACACCGGTGCTGCCCTGGGTCGACGTCGCGACCGGTTCGCTCGGGCAGGGGTTGCCGATCGGGGTGGGCCTGGCGCTCGCGGCGCAGCGGCTGGACCGGCTGCCGTACCGGGTGTGGGTGCTCTGCGGCGACAGCGAGATGGCCGAGGGTTCGGTCTGGGAAGCGCTGGAGCACGCCGGGCACGAGCGGCTGGACAACCTCATCGCGCTGATCGACGTCAACCGGCTCGGCCAGACCGGGCAGACGATGCACGGCTGGGACCTCGACGCCTACGCCGCCCGGGCGATCGCGGCCGGGTGGCGCACCATCGAGATCGACGGCCACGACCCGGAGCAGATCGAAGAGGCGCTGAAGGATGCCGAGGCCGGTGACGGGCGACCGGTCGCCGTGCTGGCGGCCACCAAGAAGGGCAAGGGCGTCGCCGAGGTCGAGGACAAGCCGGGCTTCCACGGCAAGCCGCTGGTGCACCCCGACGAGGCGATCCGCGAACTCGGCGGCATCCGCGACCTGCGGGTCAACTACGCCAAGCCGACCAGCGACGAGACGCCCCACGTCTTCCCCGTGACCGGCGGCGGGCTGCCCGCGTTCGAGCTCGGCACCGAGGTCGCCACCCGCAAGGCCTACGGCGAGGCGCTGCGTGCCCTCGGCGACCGGCGCGGCGACGTGGTGGCGATGGACGGCGAGGTGTCGAACTCGACGTTCGCGGAGCTGTTCCGCGATGCCCACCCGGACCGCTACTTCGAGATGTACATCGCCGAGCAGCAGCTGATTGCCGCGGCGATCGGCATGCAGGTGCGCGGCTGGGTGCCGTTCGCCTCGACGTTCGCCGCGTTCCTCACCCGCGCCTACGACTTCATCCGGATGGCCGCGGTGAGCCGGGCGAACCTGCGTCTGATGGGCTCACACGCGGGAGTGTCCATCGGCGAGGACGGGCCGTCGCAGATGGCGCTGGAGGATCTCGCGGCGTTCCGCGCGGTGCACGGCAGCGCGGTGCTCTACCCGTGCGACGCCAACCAGACCGTGCGGCTGGTCGAGGAGATGGCCGACCGGACCGGGATCAGCTACGTGCGGACCACCCGCGGCGCCACGCGAGTGATCTACGAACCGGGCGAGGACTTCCCCATCGGCGGCTCGCGGGTGGTGCGCGACGGCGACGACGTCACGCTCGTCGGCGCGGGCATCACCCTGCACGAGGCGCTCAGCGCGGCGGAAACGCTTGCCAGGGAAGGAATCCAGGCCCGCGTCATCGATCTGTACTCGATCAAACCGGTGGACGCAGAGGCGCTGCGCCGGGCCGCCGCCGAGACCGGCGGGCTGATCACCGCCGAGGACCACTGGCCGGAGGGCGGCCTCGGGGAGGCCGTGCTCAGCGCCCTGGCGGGCACCGGCGCCCCGGTGCGCGTGCTGGCGGTGCGCGGCATGCCCGGTTCCGGCACCCCGGCCGAGCTGTTGGGGCAGGCGGGCATCGACGCATCCGCCATCGCCATCGCGGCCCGGGAAATGGCCGGCATCTGACCACTGTGGACGATCAAGGAGCTCTTGCGGGCATCGACGCCAGGGAGATCAGCGCGGCGAACCCGGCGAGCGTTGCCAGCACCGCGAACACCGCCGAGTAGCGCCGCCAGCGCCGCGCCGCACCACGGCGACAAGGCGATGGCCACCTGGACCGGCGCGGAGAGCATCCCGGTGAGCCGCTGCGCCGCGCCCCAACGATCGCCGATGGCCGTCGCCGCGGACCCCACCACCTCGTCAGGGCGGCGAACGCCGGCTGGTAGAGCACGCCGGACACTGCGAAGCCGGCGATGATCCAGGCGGCGAAGTACCAGACCAGGTTCGGCGCGGCGGCGACGCCGATCAGGGCCGGAACGGCCAGCACCGAATCCGCCGCCATCACCGGGCGCGGCCCCGGAGCGGGCCAGCCGCGACGATCTGGCACGTCGAGAACGCGGCCGTCAGCACGGCGACCGACCAGCCGGTGTCCGAGCTGATCGTCGGCGCCAGCGCGGGGAAGGCGTAGAACAGCACGCCTCAGCTGGTGATCTCGGTGACGCACAGCACCACCAGGACGCGCCGCATGCCCGATTCGGAAAGCGCGCTCACCAGGGCTTTCCGCCATCCCCGCCGACGGTGTCGGCCCCCGGGAGTGCATCGGCGCCCCGGTCCGCGAGGGCCGGCTCACCACGCCCCCGCACGACCCCATCAGAGATCAAATCCGCAATTTCCAATTGAAATCGAAGGGGCGGGTTCAATGGAAACCGCGCACCAGGCCCGAGGAGGCACCAGACCCGAGGAGGCACCAGTCAGTGATGCCCGAACCCGCCCGACTGCGGGTCACCGTCGACCCACCCGAAACATCCGTCCGGTCATCGCGGCACCGCGTGTGCCCGCCACGCGGGGTGGGTAGTCGGTTGTCGACACTACCGGCTCGACCGGTGGGAGCGAAGATGCCCGTACCCGACCGCGGAGAACTGCTCAGGTTCCTCTGCCACGTGCACTTCCCCGCCACCAAGCAGGAGATCTACCAGCAATGCGTCGCCCTGGGCGCGCCGGCGGCGCACCTGGAACGCATCGACAGCCTGCCCGATGGCGTCTTCGTCGAGCCCGACACGGTGCTGCAAGCACTCCCGCGCCCGACTCCGTGAATCGTCCACATAAGACAAGCAGGATCTCATCGGTGCCGGTTCCGCCTGGCGTGCCACCAAACGCCGACGGCGCCCGCAACGGCGCTCAGGGCCAACGTGATCGAGCTCAGCACCAGCCCGCTCACCAGGCACAACAACGCCAGCAACGCCACGAGGGCAAGCATCAGGAACAACAGGACCCGGCGTGCTCCGCCCCAGCTCCGACCACCGTCGAACCGGTCGAACTTCTCCGCCAGCCGAGGTTCACCGGACACCAGCGCGGATTCGATCTCCGCCAACCTGTCCCGCTCGTGCCTGCTCAACATGACGAGCTCCTAGCGACGTTCCCTTCGACCCCAACGAGGTACCCGCCCCCCAATTGCCTCAAGCCCCAGAAGGGCCCCTACAGCCTTGCATGCCGGGGATCGTCACCGTACGCGGCGACCGAGTGATTTTCCTGCACGCACAGCAACATCCGGCGATTACGGAAGGTTATCCCCAGGCGACGGCGGGAGGATGAACAATGACCATGCTGCCGCGTCGCGCCCCTTCCGCAGCCCGTCCGCCGCTGCCTGCCGCGGGCGACCAGGAGTGGCCGTCGACGATGATCTGACGGCGAGCGCCGCCGCCCGAACCCGACAACACGTTCAGTGCAGGACAATCCGGGCACTGGTGTCCTCGCAGGTCCTGGCCGGTGCCGGGTTGTCCTCCGGTGTGGTCGTCGGGGCGCTGCTGGCCGAGAACATGCTCGAATCCAAGCGCTGGGCAGGCCTCACCGGCGCGCTGTTCACGCTCGGCGCCGCCGCGGCATCGCTGCTGATCGGCCGGTTGTCGCAACGCGGCGACCGCCGCCACGGCCTCGCGGCCGGCTACGCCATCGGCGCGCTCGGCGCGCTCGGGATCGTGGCCGCGGTCCTGCTGGACAGCCCTGTCCTGCTGCCGGTCTCGTTCCTGCCCTACGGCGCGGGAACGACGACGAACCCGCAGGCCCGCTACGCGGGTGCCGACTTGGCGGACCCTGCCCGCCGCGGACGCGCGTTGAGCATCGTGCTGCTGGCGACCACCGGCGGCGCGGTGCTCGGCCCGAACCTCACCGGAGCCACCGGTTCGGCGGCCGAATCCATCGGCCTACCGGCGTCGTCCGGACCTTCCTGCTCTCCGCCGTGGTCTACGGCGGGCGGCGCTGCTGCTGACCGCGCTGTCGCACCGCTGGCGAACCGGGCCCGCGTGCAGGGCCGGGTCGACCTGGCCGTCTCGCTGTCCGGCGCGACGGCCGGGCTGTCCAGCGGCGTCGTAATGGCCTCGACGAGCTACGGCACGCTGGCCATCGTCGGCGGCGTGCTCGCGGTGCGTGCTGCCGTTCCTGGTCGGCACCCGTCAGGCCAGCGAGTAGTGCACGACCCCTTCGACCTCTTCCTTCGCGAGCCTCCCCTGCAGGCTCAGCACGTCCAGGTGGGCGGCGGTTTCCAGCACCGCCATCATCTGGTTGAAGGGATCGCCGAGTTCGTCGAAGGTCCGCTCGCGGCGGGTCCAGGTCAACGCCCGAGCCACCTCGTACGCGGTGCTCGCGCCCTTCTCGACGATTGCAGCGGTCGCGTCCAGGCGGGTGTCGTGGTGGTCGAGGAGTTCGTCGACGCGTCGGTGGACGCTGTCGGTGGCCGGGCCGTGCGCGGGCAGCAGCCGCATGTCGGGCATCGCGCGGACGAGCCGCAGCGACGCCAGGTAGTCGCGCAGCGGAACCTCGCTGGGGGCCTGCTCGAAGCCGACGGACGGCGTGATGTGCGGCAGCACGTGGTCGCCGGCGAACATCAGCTCGGCGGAATCGTCGATGAACACCAGGTGCCCACGGGTGTGGCCCGGCGTGGCCACGGCGCGCAGGGGCCGATCGGCGAGGGTGATGTCGGTGGACTTCCCGATCCACTCGTCGGGTTCTTCCCAGAAATGCGGGCCGCGCGGGCCGTCCTCGCGGGCGGCCACGACCGCATCGCGCACCGGCTTCGCGCCGCATTCGGCGAGCAGCTCGATCTGCTTGGCCAGCGGCTTGTGCTCCGGGTCCATCAGGGTGCGGATGGTGTGCTGCTCGTCCTCGCCAAGCAGCACCTTGGAACCGTACTCGCGCCGCAGCGCCACGGCCTGGGTGTAGTGGTCGCGGTGTGCGTGGGTGACCAGGAACCGGCTGATGTCGCCAAGCCCGGCGCCGATCCCGCGCAGCGCGGTGGCGAGTTGTTCGCGCGACTCCTCCAGCGCCCAGCCGCCGTCGACGAGGGTCAGCGTGTCTCCGTCGGCGATCGCGTAGACGTTCACGGCGCGCAGGCCGTCGTTGGGAAGGGGCAACGGGATCCGGTGCACGCCAGGCGCGACTTCGTACGCACCCGGCTCCATCCACTCGTGCCGCGAATCGGCCATGACCACACCTCCAAGCGCGCCCCGACCGGGCGGTCCACAAGGAGTACCACACCCATACCAACCAGTCAGTACGCCGAGGACCACAGCGCGACGCGCGCGAAGCCCCGGCGTCCTGCCCCACCTGGCCGCCGCGCCCGGCGTCGCCCCCGGTTTCGCCGGGGCGGCGACGCATGCGAATCGCGGCCGAGCTGCGAAATTTAGCCACGCGAACGGCCCAGCCAACCGCCCCGGAAAGCCCGCGAATCGCCGCCCAAATCATCCACATTGGACACTCATCGGCAGGTCGAGGCCGAAATCGTGTCGTTCGTCACGCATGGCCTTCAACCGCCCCGCAGGTGTCCGGCGGAGCCCAACGTTTCGGCCGATCAGGGACTCGCGGGCGCCGCTTCTGGTCGCCACAGCACCCCAACGCTCACGAGCATCTAGCAGTGCAAACGGCCCTGCAGGCGAAACGCCTCGGCCCCGGATGCCGCCGGGCACGCTCGGCGCCGCGCGCTCCGACCCGGACGAAGCACGGCACGTTCATTTCATAACGCGATGTTGACTGCCAATATGGAATAGATGTTTCATTCCGTGTCGATGGGTCGCCCCCCGGTCGCTCCGCCGCTCGCCGCCAGCTGGAGCGACCGTTGCCCGATCGAACCCGAAGCTGCTGGCCACGCCGTTCTCGTTAAAGCGCGCCGAACTCGCGCACCTCGAGGGACTCGACGACGCGGAACGCACCCGGAGGATCACGGGTGTCTACTGAGGACCTCGCGGTGGTCATCGACGGCCTGCCGCTGGTGGACCACCACGTGCACCTTCGCCGCATTGATCGCGCTCGCGCGCGCCATCGATGCGGTCGTCGCGCTGAGCCCGGCCCGGGCGGCGAGAGCCGGGCCACGGGCTCCAGCCCGGCCAGCGGGTAGTCGGCCAGCAACTACCGGCAGACCTTCCGCTCCCCGGCGGTGGCGGTGCCCTGCTGCTACCGCAGCAACTCAACCACAGGAGCCCGACCAGTCATCAAAAAACCCCAAGTCCGCAAAAACCCCAGCCCCACCGGACTATACCCACCACCCCGGGGCCCACGAAGCGTCCTCATTGGACCGGCGCATCCTTGACGGGGTGCGGGTGGGCGTTTACAGTCGCCGGGTTCTGGACATCTGATGTCTTGCTGGGGGGTTCGGGGTGTCGCTGCCGGAGGAGATTTCCGAGCGGCTGCTCGCCGCGATCATCGACGGTACCCATCCGCCCGGGGTGGCGCTGCCCTCCGAGGGCGAGCTGGCCGAGCAGTTCTCGGTCAGCCGGTTGACCGTTCGGGAGGCCATCAAGGCTCTCCGGGTGCAGAACGTCGTCCGCATCCAGCGGGGCCGCGGGACCTACGTCAACGCCCCCGCGCAGTGGACCGCGCTGGATCCGATGATCCGGGCCGCGACCGCGCCCAAGTCGAGCCGGGTCGTGTCGGAGAGCCTGATCGACGCCCGCCGGCTGCTGGAGGTTGGTGCCGCCGAGCTCGCCGCCGCCAAGCGGACCGAGGAAGACCTCACGCAGCTGCAGGAACAGCTGCACGACATGCGCACCGCTGCCGACACCGACGATGTGGAGTTGTTCGTCGCCGCCGACGTCGCTTTCCACAACACCGTGATGCAGTCAACCGGCAACGTGTTCATCCCGCTGATGTTCGAGCCGTTCGGGCGGTTGCTGATCGAGGGCCGGCGGGAGACCTCCGCTGGCCCCGAGATCCGCGCCAACGCCATCGAGCACCACGCCGAGATCCTGCGCGCGCTGGAGTCGGGCGACCCGGCGCGGGCCCGGCGGGCGATGACCGACCACCTCGCGCAGACCTCCGAAGACCTGCGCACCCACGTGATCGAAAAGCAGGTCTGACCGGCGATCCGCCGGAGTCAGGGCGAACGGCGGAGCCGCCGGCGCCAGCACAGCGACTCGGTGCCGCGCAACAACGTCTCGACGGCCGGCTTGGACCACCACGGGATCACGCCGCTCTGCATCACGCTGTCGATCACGCCGTCGACGGCGTTGTTCGTGCGCTCGGAGAACTCCGCGTCCGCGGCGACCGCGGCGCGCACCTGCGCCAGCGCCTTCTCGCGGTTCTCCGGGTTCAGCCGCGCGCCGACGACCAGCAGGCACAGCATCAGCTGGCGCAAGTGGATCCGGCCGGTGTTCTCGTACTTGCGGCCGAGCTCGAAGGCCGGCTCGGTGACGATCGCACGCGGCGACTTGACCGCCTGCTCCAGGTTCGACTCGGCGTAGGGCACCAGCGTCCCGCAGCGCCGCCGGATGTCGGCCAGCGCCGCGCTCTTGCCGCTGCCGCGCGGCCCGACCAGCACGACGACCGGCCGGTAAGTACCGCAGCGAGCGGCCACACTGATCACAGTTCGCCGAAACCGGTTGATCATCGACTTGGCGTGCCATAGGACTGCGTGAGGTGCCGCAGTTCTATGGGGAAACGGGATGGACCGGTTCGCTGTCCGCTACGCCGCGATTGGCGAGGCGTGGGAGAGCGTCCGCAACGCCACCGGACAGGTCCGGACGAAGCTGGCCGATCTCGACGGATCCCTCGGGCCGCTGCGGGCGTCCTGGACCGGACAAGCCGCGGAGAGCTTCGAGGTGGCGCGGGCGACGTGGGTTCGCGAAGCCGAGGAAATGACCGAGTTCCTCGGCGACATGGCGGACCTGCTGTCGCTGATCGACGAGAACTACCACAGCGCGCACCAGGCGAACCTGGCCATCTGGGACGCCCCCGCCGGTTCGTCGGGCGGGTCTGCGACCGTTCCGATGTCGGCTGGCCCGGCCGCCGGACCAGGCGGCGAAGTCGACGTCTCCATCGAGGAACTGCGCCGCGCCGCGCGGTCGTTCCACGGACTCCAGCAGCAGCTGGCCGACAACATGGGCTGGATCAGCCGGAACCTGCACACCAATGCCGCTGGTATGGCGGGGGCCGACCCGGTGCTGGCCCCGTGGCGCACCCTCTACGACGACACCGCGCAGGCGGTGTGGGCGGGTCCTCGACGCGGCCACTGACGTGCTGGGCGGCATCGCGCAGGGCATGACCGACACGGGCAACAACTACATCGACTCCGAAGAAGCCTCCGTCCCCGGACACGGTGCCGCGTTCCCGGAACGATTACCTCAACTCCCGGTCGATGCCGTCCACCCCGGCCCCGAACCACCACCCAGCGGCTCGAACGCCCCAGCGCAGTCCCTGGAGGACTGGGGCTATGAGTACTGGCCCGACGGCGACCCCGATCGGTCTACGACAACACCCTTGCCCGCATAGAGGAGTGCTGGTCCCGCCCCGTCGACGAGCCCGCCCCATCGTCGATAGCCGGCTTCGCCCCGGTCTACCGCCGGGCCATGCAGCTGGTCCCGCCGGGCAGGGTGCTGGACATGGGCTCCTGCTTCGGTTTCCTGCCCCTCCTGTTGGCCCAGCGCGGCCAGAACACGGTCATCGCCTCGGACCTCGTGCCAGGAAGCATGCAGCTCCTCAGCGCCGTCGCCGAGGCGCGCGGTACCCGACTGCACACCCTGGTGTGCGACGCAGCCCGGGTACCGCTGCCGGACCGGTCGGTGGACGCGGTCACCGCGGTGCACCTGTTGGAACACTTGGACGTGATGCAGGGCGAGGTGGTGCTTGTCGAGGCGCTTCGGTTGGCCCGCCACCGGGTCGTGATTGCCGTCCCCTTCGAGGACGAGCCCACCGCGGCCTACGGCCACGTCTGCACCTTCACCCGCCAGGACTTGGTCGAGCTCGGCCGCGCAGCGGGACACCGCTTCGAGGTCGACGAACACCACGGTGGCTGGCTCGTCGTCCACGTCGGCCGATGAAGAGCCCTGAGTCGCTTTGGTCGTTCCAACGACCAAAGCGACTCACGGCACTTTCTGGACCAGCCGAGTGTGGGGGCGGGCCTGGGTGAAGGGCACAACACCGACCGCCTCGACATCAGCGGAGCCCGCTGGGGCCTCGACGGCGCCGAAGCCGTCCTGAAACTCCGTACCGTCACCGTCAACGGTCATCTCGACGCCTGCTGGAAAGATCAGTCGCTCGGGAACATCAACGCCGCTACCCAGCCAGTGACCAGGAAGGTCACGCCCTCACTGCATGACGACGGCGGCCATGGAACCGTCCTGCCTCCGCGTGCTACCCCATCGGGCGATCAGGAGAAGATGTTGGTGGCCTGATGGAAGTCCAGGCGGGACAGTCCCGCAGTGGCGCAGTCGAGGTTGGGGGTGATGACGCCCTCGGCGATGGTGACGGTGTCGCCCTGCAGGGTGCCGCGGGTGATGGTGGCGCTGCCGCCCAGGGTCTGGGGCTTGGCGGGGTCGGTCTGGAAGGTGATCTCGTCGTCGCTGGTGGTGCCGTCGGACCAGGTAAGGCGTCCGGTGCCGGTGAGGGTGAACAGCAGGTTGCAGAGGCCGCCACCATCGACGACGTCGCTCACCGTGGCGGTGCCGTTCACCGCCTCGTCGTACCAGGCCAGCTCGGGGTGGCTGCCGTTGGGCGAGTGACAGGGCAAGGGGTTGTTGGTGGAGACATGGGCGGTGACGGTCGAGGTGACACCGGACTGGAGCGGCGGCTCGAACACCGCATAGCCACTGGAGTACGGGCAGAGCAGGTCACCAAGGGCGGCCTGGGCGGGGGCGGCCGGGCTCACCACGACGGCCGTGGCCGCCAGAGCCAAGGCGGCCGTCAGGACGGCACCACGGCGACGGGAACGGCTGTGGATGGATGTCATGCGGGCCTCCCTGCCCTCGCGGATGCGGCGCAACCGCTGCGATCAAGGACGGTGGCAGCGTCGGCATGGTGTTGTCAATGATCCTTTTTGCGTAAACGGTTAGTTGCGCTGGGTGATCATGTGGTGCGGTCGTGGTCGACGTGCAGGAGCACGAGGGCGGCCGCGACGATCTTCCCGATCGCCCAGGGACACAAGCTGACGTTACGGAGGGCCTTGAACGTGGTTTTGAGCAATGGGTTTCCGCGTTCGCCGATCGCGCGTTGTCCGTTGTGAATTTTGTTGTGGACCTTCTGGCCCTCGGTGAGTTGACCACCCTGGGGTTTCTTGAACGCTACGGTGATCGTGCCGGCTTCGCCTTCGTACCCGAGGTCGCCCAGGACTGGCAGGTCATCGCAGGCCGTCAGCGCGGGAAGGATGTCGGGGTGCGTGCGCAGTGCGGTGGTGTCATGTTCTCGCCCTGGCCGCACCTCGGAGGTCCACAGTGGCCAAATTTACCGATCGCGTTGTCGCCGGCCACGCGGGTGCCGTCGAGGAACCAGCGCAGGATCAGGACGGCATGCTTGAACGGGCTCAGTGCCCGGCTGCCGGTCCGGGTGCCGGGGCGGCGGCGTTCGTCGTGGAGCAGGGTGGACAGGAACAGCACCGCCTGGTCGCGTACGGGCAGCGCGGCGGTGTATGTGACACTCATCAGGACGCGGAACCTCTATGAAGTTGATCTGTGGAAGGACCATCTTCATACCGAAGTTCCGCGTCTTTGTGTTGCACCGCAACACCTTCGGCGCATCATCAGCTACCGCTACCCGACGTCACCACTGGTCACTCGGAAAGGCTCACTGAGCGAATCGTGCCGTGTGATGTCCAAGGCGGTGCGAAACGCTCAGGCGAGCATTGCGAAACTCAACGAGACGGTCGGCGATCTGGACATCTTCTCCGCTGGATCAGGTGATAGCGATATTGGCCGAGTCAGACGTGCTCGACGCGTTTCCCGAGCCCGTCCCACCAATCCCGGTGTTCCAGTATCCGTCGATGTGACCGTCAGCCCTGCGCGGCCAGCCAACCGAAACGACGCAGGGCACGGGCGAAGCGCTCGGTGTCCTCTGCCAGGCGGCCCAGGCGTGCGGTGTCCACATCACCGCCCGGGATGCGGCTAGCTTCGTCCGCCAGGTCCTGGTGCAGCACCAGCATCGCGGATGCCATCTCGCGCGGTGTGTCGATCCGTGCCGGGATCATCCCGTCCATCGCGGTGCGGGCAGCAAGGCCCGGAAACCGGGATGCCACGAAGCAATCCGCGCACTCTTGCTTGCCCACCGACAGCCTGGGACAAGACTCCCCGGGCACCGAGCAGTCCTCCACCTCTCCAGCTTGAAACAGCTGACCACACCAAGACCGGATCAGCGAATCGCTTGCGCCGCAACGAATATGCGCGAACCGGCACCACTCCGGCACAACCCCCTGCCGGTACTGGAAATGCCGGATCTGGTCAGCCAGCCGATCCGCGTGTCGCACGTCTTCCCACCGCTCGTGCAATTAAACTTCCTCCCCTAGCAAGCGTTTTCGTTGCCACGTTCTACCCACTACCAACCATCGAGCAACGTGGCATCGTCAACAAGGTCGTGACCGTGGGCGCAACAGGTGATGTGGGCAGGTCATGGCGCTGGGGGTGCCGTTGCACGGCGACAACACGGAGACGCAGCATGACCAAGACACCGAAAGGGCGGGCTCTGGGGAGCGCGCTGCGCCAAGCACGACAGGACCGGGACCTGACCGTTAGGGCGTTCGCCAGCCAGCTCGGGCGCGACCCCGGAGTGCTCTCTCGCTGGGAAACCGGCGAGCGGACACCGAAACCCGAGCAGGTTGCACAAATCCTCACATCACTCGGCGTCAATGGCGATGAGTACGAAGAGATCATCCAGCTGACCTACGGCGCGAACGACTCCAACTGGGTTGCGACGACTCTCCCGGCGCAGCGCCAGCAGCTGGCGGCCTACATCGACTTCGAGCAGAACGCGACGAAGATTCTTGAAGTGTCGCCGCTGCTGATCCCCGGGCTACTCCAAACCAGCGACTACATCCGCATCATCATGACGGAAGCAGAAGTTCCGGCCGGTGAGCTAGCAGCGCGAGTCGCTGTTCGGATCGGGCGCCGCGATGTGATCACTCGCAACGCACCTGCACAATACGTTGCGCTGATCGGAGAGGCCGCCCTCCGACAACTGCTCGGCGGCCGAGAGGTGATGGCCGAGCAGATCAGGTACCTCCTGGAAATGACTCGGCGGCCCAACATCGACCTGCGGGTCTTCCCTTTCGGCAGCGGATGGCATCCCGCTCTCGAAGGGCCGTTTCACCTCATAGAGACAGGTGAGGGCACGGTCGTGCACCTGGAGAACCGCAAGTCCGCATTGTTCTTGCACGAAAAATCGGACGTACGCACCTACCAACGAGCGGCTGAGAAGGTACTTGGCGTGGCGATGAGCCAAGCCGAATCTGTCAAGCTGATCAGGTACATCGCCAACAGCATGGAGAAGGACGATGAACGCTGAAACGACCTGGCGCAAGTCCAGCTACAGCGCCAACACCGCGACCTGCGTCGAGCTCACAAGTTCCTTAGACCGAATCCGCGACTCCAAGGACCCGCACGGCCCGACCCTGCAGGTCGACGTCGCCGGGTTCGTGCAGGCCGTCAAGAGCGGCCGGTTCGACCGCTGAACAGCGCCGGGGCGCCCCGAGCCAGGGCAAAGCCGGTGATGGGTGGATGAAGCGAACGGCCTGTTTGCTGCACCTATTGACGTGAACAGTCCGTTCGCCTCACCCCAGCGACGCCAGATACACCACCGCCGCACAACGAGTCCCAAGCAGCCTCTATGACTGCCCAAAAGACTCACGGCCCCGGACGTTCAGTCCTTGAGTTCGCAGAGCACGGTGCCCTGGGAGACCGAGTCGCCCGGCTGGGCCGACATGCCGGTGACCGTGCCCGCCTTGTGGGCCGTCACCGGGTTCTCCATCTTCATCGCTTCCAGCATCGCGATCAGGTCGCCCGCCGCGACCTCCTGGCCGTCGGTGACCGCGATCTTCACGATCGTGCCCTGCATCGGCGCCGTCACCGCGTCGCCGGACACCGCCGCCCCGGCCTTGCCCGCGGAACGCTTGCGCGGCTTGGCCTTCGCCGCCGGGGCGGCCGAGGACACCGCCAGCTCCGCCGGCAGCGAGACCTCCAGGCGGCGTCCGCCGACCTCGACGGTGATCGTCTGCCGCGGCTCCGGCTCCTCCGCCTCGACACCTCCGGTGAATGGCTCGATGGTGTTGTCGAACTCCGTCTCGATCCACCGGGTGTGCACGGCGAAACCGTCGGTGCCGACAAACGCCGGGTCGCGGACGATCGCGCGGTGGAACGGCAGCACCGTGGCCATGCCCTCGACGACCATCTCGTCCAGCACCCGCCGCGACCGCTCCAGAGCCTGCTGGCGGTCCGCGCCGGTGACGATCACCTTGGCCAGCAGCGAGTCGAACTGGCCGCCGATCACGCTGCCCGACTCGACCCCGCCGTCCACCCGGACACCCGGTCCGTGTGGCGCGACGAAACGGGTCACGGTACCCGGCGCGGGCAGGAAGTTGCGGCCCGCGTCCTCACCGTTGATCCGGAACTCGATCGAGTGGCCGCGCGGCTCGGGGTCGGCGGTGATCCGCAGCTTCTCCCCGGCGGCGATGCGGAACTGCTCGCGGACCAGGTCCAGGCCGGTGGTCTCCTCCGAGACCGGGTGCTCGACCTGCAGGCGGGTGTTGACCTCCAGGAACGAGATCGTCCCGTCCAGGCCCACCAGGAACTCCACGGTACCCGCGCCGTAGTAGCCGGCCTCGGCGCAGATGGCCCGCGCCGCCTCGTGGATGGTGCGGCGCTGCTCGTCGCTGAGGAACGGCGCCGGGGCCTCCTCGACCAGCTTCTGGTGGCGCCGCTGCAGCGAGCAGTCGCGGGTGCCCACGACCACCACGTTGCTGTGCTGGTCGGCGAGGACCTGCGCCTCGACGTGCCGTGGCCGGTCCAGGTAGCGCTCCACGAAGCACTCGCCGCGGCCGAACGCCGTCTCGGCCTCGCGCACCGCCGACGCGTACAGCTCGGGGATCTCCTCCAGCGTCCGGGCGACCTTCAGGCCCCGGCCGCCGCCGCCGAACGCGGCCTTGATGGCCACCGGCAACCCGTACTCCTCGGCGAACTTGACGACCTCGTCGGCGCCCGGCACCGGGTCCTTCGTCCCCGGCACCAGGGGCGCCCCGGCGCGGGTCGCGATGTGCCGCGCGGTGACCTTGTCGCCGAGGTCCCGGATCGACTGCGGCGACGGCCCGATCCAGATCAGCCCCGCGTCGAGCACCGCCTGGGCGAACTCGGCGTTCTCCGACAGGAAGCCATAGCCGGGGTGCACCGCGTCGGCTTCCGCGCGCTTCGCGACGTCGATGATCTTGTCGATGTTCAGGTACGACTCGCCGGGCGTCGAACCGCCCAGCGCGAAGGCCTCGTCGGCCAGCCGCACGAACACCGCGTCGGCGTCGGGCTCGGCGTAAACGGCGACGGAGGCGATGCCCTCGTCCTTGCAGGCGCGGATCACCCGCACCGCGATCTCACCGCGGTTGGCGATCAGGACCTTGCTGATCGGCGTCAGGTCCACAGTGGTCAACTCCTCATTTCCCGGCGCGACGCCGGACGGCTGGCGAAATCTTGTTGGCGGGCAACGACATCAGCCCGGCAGGGCCGAAGCGCGCCAGGAGTGCGGGCCGGGGCGCAGTGGGCTGCGGCCCGCCGGGTGCCGCAGCGCGGCGGCCGGGTCGCCCCACAGCGACATCGGCCGCTGCTGTGGCGGCGCCACGGACTTCGCGGCGGCTAGGCCGGTCAGCGCCGCGGTCAGCGCGGCGATCTCGGCGTCGTCGGGATTGCCGCGCACGATGCGCAGCACCGGTCGCTGATCCGGCGTCACGTCGTGGCTCATCGGGCACCTCCTAGCGGGTGGGACGACGTCACAGCGGGATGTTGCCGTGCTTCTTCGCGGGCAGGCTGGCGCGCTTGTCGCGGAGCATCCGCAGCGACCGCGCCACGTACCCGCGGGTGTAGGACGGCGGGATCACCGAGTCGACGTAGCCGCGTTCGGCGGCCACGTACGGGTTGCAGAGGGCGTCCTCGTACTCCTGCTGCAACTGCGCGCGCACGGCCTCGACGTCCTCGCCGTTGTCCGCCGCCTCCGCCAGCTGCCGCCGGTACAGGATGTTCGCCGCGCCCTGCGCACCCATCACCGCGATCTGCGCGGTCGGCCACGCCAGGTTGACGTCGGCCCCCAGGTGCTTGGAGCCCATCACGTCGTAGGCGCCGCCGTAGGCCTTGCGGGTGATCACGGTGACCAGCGGGACGGTCGCCTCGGCGTAGGCGTACAGCAGCTTCGCGCCGCGCCGGATGATGCCGTTCCACTCCTGGTCGGTGCCCGGCAGGAAGCCCGGCACGTCCACGAAGGTCAGCACCGGGATGTTGAAGGCGTCGCAGGTGCGCACGAACCGCGCGGCCTTCTCGCTGGCGTCGATGTCCAGGGTGCCGGCGAACTGGGTGGGCTGGTTGGCCACCACACCCACCGGGTGGCCCTCGATGCGCCCGTAGCCGGTGATGATGTTCGGCGCGAACAGCGCCCCGACCTCCAGGAACTCCTCGTCGTCCACGACGCGGGAGATGACCTCGTGCATGTCGTAGGGCTGGTTCGGCGAATCCGGGACCAGCGCGTCCAGCTCGCGGTCCGCGTCTGTGATCGACTCGGCGACCGAGCCGGTGCCGGTGTCGGTGTCGGAGCCCTCGAACACCGGCGCCTCGGCCAGGTTGTTGCTGGGCAGGAAGGACAGCAGCTCCTTGACGTAGGCGATGGCGTCCGCCTCGTCGGTGGCCAGGTAGTGCGCGTTGCCGGAGCGCGAGTTGTGGGTGCGCGCCCCGCCGAGCTCCTCGAAGGTCACGTCCTCGCCGGTGACCGTCTTGATCACGTCCGGGCCGGTGATGAACATGTGCGAGGTCTGGTCGACCATCACGGTGAAGTCGGTGATCGCCGGGGAGTACACCGCGCCGCCCGCGCACGGGCCCATGATCAGCGAGATCTGCGGGATGACGCCGGAGGCGTGGGTGTTGCGCTTGAAGATCTCGGCGTACAGGCCGAGCGCGGCGACGCCCTCCTGGATGCGCGCGCCGCCGGAATCGTTGATGCCGATCAGCGGGCAGCCGGTCTTCAGCGCCAGGTCCATGACTTTGACGATCTTCTCGCCGAACACCTCGCCCAGCGACCCGCCGAAGACGGTGAAGTCCTGGGAGAACACGCACACCTTGCGGCCGTCGACGGTGCCGTAGCCGGTCACCACGCCGTCGCCGTAGGGGCGGTTCGCGTCCATGCCGAAGTTCGTGGAGCGGTGCCGCGCGTGCTCGTCGAGTTCCACGAACGAACCCGGGTCCAGCAGCATGTCGATGCGTTCGCGGGCGGTGTTCTTGCCCTTCGCGTGCTGCTTGGCCACCGCGCGCGCCGAGCCGGCGTGCACCGCCTCGTCATTCCGCCGGTACAGATCCGCCAGCTTGCCGGCGGTCGTGTGGATGTCCGGCACGTCAACCGGCGGCTGACCGACCGGCTCTGTCGCGCTGCTCATGCAACCAACCCGTCCTCGTTACCTGCTCAGCTCCAGTGTCGGCCGCCCGCCCGCGGCGTTCCAGGCTCGGACGCGGGTCATCACGCGGCGCACGAGGCCAACCGGTCTCTCTAGCGCTGGGCGCGCACACGCGGAAGCAGACCAACTCTTCGCGGAGCGTAGTTCGGCCCGCCCTTCGAAGTCAATTTCGAAGTGAGCAATCCCTAGCCCATCACCGACCCACACAAACCTGCCTCCTGCAGGGATGATGCTTAAGTGAATAGCCGGTAGCAGGCCATGTGGTCGATCACATGGGCGAGGCCGGGGTGTGCAGCATCAGCGCAGCCCCGATCCGCGACAGCGCATCGACGTCGCGCACCGAGCCGGTGCGAGCCATGTCGTTGGCCGCCGTCAACGCCGCCTGCACCAGGATCCGGGAACGCACCGGGTCGAGCTCCGGCCGCGCCTCGCACAGCAGCCCGACCCACTCGGCCACGTAGGCGTGCTGGGTCTGCCGCGCCCGGTGCCGTTCCGCGTCCGGCAGGTGGTTGACCTCGCTGACCAGGATGTCGATGAACCGTCCGTGGTCGAAGGCGAACGTGATGTAGGAGCGCAGCAGCTCGCGCAGCGCGTCGTCGGCGGCCGGGGTGTTGGCCAGGATCCGTTCGAGCTCGACCTCCAGCCACGCGTTGCCGCGGGTGATCACGGTGCCGAGCACTTCCTGCTTGCTGGCGAAGTAGTTGTACAGACTGGGCCCGGCGATGCCCGCCGCCGCGCCGACGTCCTCGGTCGTCACCTTGGTGTAGCCGGCGTCGGAGAACAGCCGCATCGCCGCGGACAGCAGCAGCCGGCGCCGGGAGGCGCGCCCGGCGAACAGGGCGGACCGCTGGTCGGAGTCGGCCGCGCGGTGGTCGGCGAACCGCTGTGGCGGCTGCGTCCCGATGACCACCACCATGGCCCGCAGCAGCTGCTCGAACTCGCGCCGGGGCAGGTCCACCTGATGGTAGGACGGGCTGGTCAGGACGCTGAACATGCACCACGCGCGGAACCGGGCGTCCTCGCCGGTCAGCTCGTGCCGGAAGGCGCGCGCCACCTCGGCGAGCCCGCTGGCGACGCCGCGCAGCTCCTCCCGCAGCACGTCGCGCTGCTCCTCCGGCAGGTGCCGGGCTTCGCGCTGCCACAGCACGCCCAGCTGGCGGTGGTCCAGCGCGGCGGCGGCGAGCTGCGCGACCACCTCGTCGAGGTCCCGCTCGGCCACCTGCGCGGCGATCGAGCTGAACGGGTGGAGCTCGTCGAGCACGACCCGGGTGAGCAGCTGCTGCTTGCCCGCGAAGTGCCGGTACAGCGCCGACGACCCGACCCCGACGGCCTCGGCGATGTCGCTCATCCCGACCCGCGCGTAGCCGAGCCGGTAGAACAGGTCCGCGGCCGCCGCGGTGATCAGCGCCCGGCGGTTGCGGGGGCGCGTGTTGCGAGCAGGTGGATTGGTCACCTCAGCCATCGCCGCCTCCCCTGTTCGCCCAGCACAGCGAGCATACTTGCGCACCGCGTTCGGCCGACGTCAGCGCTGCATGGCAGACAACACCCCACCGGGGATCATCGGCGAAACCACCGTCCGGCAACGGTTTTCCACCGCCGCGGCGGAGCGCTCACGCGGACACGACGGAACCGGACTGCTCCTACGCGGTCAATGCTTCCGCTACCGCCCCCTCGCCTGGCCGACGGTGACGTCATCGGCGTCGGCCAGCCAGAACCGCATCGGCCGCATCCTCGCCCAGGAGCATCTCGGTCTCGACCGACCGCGGCACGACGGTCAGAACCTCGCGAATCCGCTCGGGATCGGTGCACGTGGCCGGCCCCGGTGCGGTGTCCTTGCGACCGAGCCTGCCGTCCCGCGCTCACAGCTCCCTCGCAGAACGCACACCCCGATCGCGCTTTTCGAAGGTTGTCCGCAATTTCGGCTCTTCTGCTTCTTCCGTGGGTTAGGCGTGTCCGGGGATTGACACATCTACCGAGACATGACACCGGTAAGAACCGGCATTGTCACTCACGACCCGACGGACACCCGTCCGTGCGAGAGCACGCACGGCCGCCCGCAAAAACACCCGGGTGGTCCCGAGATCCAGCGCCCGCCACCGACGACGCCCACCACCCCGGTCATAGCGCCCAGATCTACGGCCGCACCGACCACAGCGCCCCCGCCCCCGCACGTGCCCCCGCACGTGCACCACCACCACTTCGGCGGTCTCGTCGAACTCGACATCCTCGATGACCGTGCGCCGGTCGACGCCACCACAACACACATAAACCGGCCTTCGGCACGTCGTTGTCCGCTCCTCGGTTCCTGACTCTGGACAAGCCAGAAACTTAGACGAAGCAACGGCATGCCCCGTCTCCGGACCCAAAACCCCAGCTCACACCACCCACAGAAACGTCACAAGAGCCGCAATTTCCATTGAAATCGAAGGTTCGATTTCAATGGAAATTGCGGTGAACGCGGTGAAGGCCGGGAGATTCTGGGCCGAGGCCGCGCTGCGCGCTTTCCCGATCACCAACGCCAGCGGGTGAGCGCGGCTAGCTCCTCGGGAGAGGTGCCGGCAAATCGCTCCGCCTCGGCTCGGCGAACCGTGAGCATCGCGTCGTGCAGTTCCTTGCCCAGAGCGTCCGTCAGCACCGCCGACTCCGCCAGCGCATCGGCCGCTTCCGCCGCGTTCGTGGGCAGCCGGTTGATTCCCGCCGCAGCGCGTTCGTCGTCGGACAGAGCCGCCGGGTCGCCGGTGATCTCCGCGGGCAGCCACAGTTCCTCGCGCACGCCCGCGAGCCCCGCCGCCAGCACCGCGCCGACGACCAGGTACGGATTCGCGGTGGCGTCGAAGCACTTCACCTCGGCATTCGCGGCCCACTGCTCGGTGCCGGTTGTGCCGGTGATCAGCCGCACCGCCGCCTCCCGCGTCTCCTTGCCCCACACCTGCCACACCCCGGCCCAGCGAGACGGCTCCAGCCGCAGGAAGCTCGCCGGGTTGCCGCCGCCGATCGCCTGCAGCGCGGGAAGTTCCCGCAGCACACCGGCCAGGAACGCCTCCCCGGGAGGCCGCAGGCCGTAGCGCCCCGGGCCGTCCGCGAGCAGGTTGCCGTCCGCACCGTGCACGGACAGGTGCAGATGTGCGCCGGAGCCCGCACCGCCGGGCACCAGGCAGGGCGCAAAACTCGCGCGCCAGCCGTGGCGGCGCGAGACCGCGCGCACGGTGTGCCGCACGAGCAGGGCGTCGTCGGCGGCACCGAGCGGATCCTTGGCTGCCACCGACAACTCGACCTGGCCGAGCGCGTATTCGGGGTGGAATTGCTGCACGTCGAGCCCCTGCTCACGCAGCACGGCGACCAGTTCGAGCGCGTAGTCGGCCGTCGCCTCCAGGCGCACCTGGCCGTAGCCGGGCCCGGTGAAGGCCGGGACGAACTCCTCTGCGCCGGGTGCGCCCAGCGCCCATTCGTGCTCGAAGGCGGCGAAGGCGGTCAGTCCGGCATCCGCGGCGGCCCGCACCTGGCGAGCCGCGAACGCCCGCTGGCAGGCGACGAACGGCCGCCCGTCCTGGCCGAACTTGTCGGCGGGCGCCCAGGCCCAGCCCGGTAGCGCCGCCAGCCGCACCAGCCGGTCGAGGTCGGGCACCAGCCGCAGGTCGCCGTCCGGTCCACCGAGGTAGCGGCCCCGCACCATCGCGTCGTCGAAGGTGAAAGTCTCAAAGCACGGCGAGGCCCCGACGCCGTACCGCGCCGCGGCGGCCAACCGGTCCAGCGGAACCGTCTTGACCCGGACGATCCCTGCGTTGTCCACAAAGGACATCTCGACCATCTCGACGCCCTCGCCGCGCAACCTCGCGACGTCGCCGGCCAACCCGGCCCGCTCGGCCCCCGGAATCCGCTCGCTCATGCTCGCCACGTTATCCGGCGGCGCAAGCAAAAGGGCGCCGCCGACGAGCATTCCGGCCGCACCCCTCGTTCGAGTGAAGTGTGAAGGGCGCCTTACTGCCAGCCGAGTTGGCAGCAAGGCGCCCTTCGCGCCGGGGAGATCAGTTCTGGTTTCGGGAAAGGCGTTGTTCGAAGGGGATCGGTAACCTGGTTCCGCTCGCCCATCCCGCCGCCTCGGCTCCTCGGCTCCTCGGCTCCTCGGCGACGAGTTCCGCTCGTCCGGCTGGTCACTCCTTTCGAGGGCCGCCGATGTGTGCCCCGAACAGGGGTGGGTGAACCGATGGAAGCGAACAGGACGTACCCGTTGCCAGAGATCGTCGACCGGGGCCACCTGGCGGGCGGAGATCGACCGGCTGGTGGCGCGGGAGAAGGCGCACACCCGCGAAGGTGACGCGATCGCGGCCGCCCGGCGGCGACTGCCGACCAGCCGCGGCGTCGAGGCCGACGTCACGTTCTACCACCTGCTCGATCTCACCCCGTACGGCCGGCAGGAGACCTGGGAGGACTCGCCGGCCGGCTGGGCGCAGCCCTAGGCCACCACCGGCGAGCAGTTCCAGACGGACGGCCGACCCACGGCGCAGTGGTCGAGGCTCGCCGCGGGCCGGTCCGACGACCCCTCCAGCTCTAGTGGTCGGGTCACTGGTCACGGCGGCGCGAGGGACACGCTGAAACAGGTGACGTCGCTCGCCCCGCCGCTATCAGGCCTTGCGTGGGGATTCAGTTCTGGGTCTGGGACAGGAGCTGCTCGAAGGGGATCGGTTCGTCGAAGGCATCGGGCCGGGGTGGGGCCGGGCGGCGTTCGACGAGGGCCGCGAACTCGCCCGCCGCGCGGTCGATCCGGTCGGCCAGGGCCGCGCCGTCGCCCGACGAACCCCAGTCCTCCGACGCCGCGTACACCGCCGTCGGCACCACGACCGCCCGCAGGTAGCTGAACATCGGGCGCATCGCGTGCTCCAGCGCCAGC
This sequence comes from Saccharopolyspora pogona, assembly GCF_014697215.1. Classification (GTDB taxonomy): domain Bacteria; phylum Actinomycetota; class Actinomycetes; order Mycobacteriales; family Pseudonocardiaceae; genus Saccharopolyspora; species Saccharopolyspora hattusasensis. The sequence continues at coordinate 9,065,482 of NZ_CP031142.1, read as the reverse complement.
GAGTGGCGCGGCGACCCGCCGGTGGCGCCGATCAGCACCGGCTTGCCCAATAGTGATTCGTTGTCCACCACGTCGAAGAACGACTTGAACAGCCCACTGTAGGACGCCTGGAAGATCGGCGTCACCGCGATCAGCCCATCGGCCGCGGCCACCTGGTCGAGCACCTTCCGCAGCTCACCGCCGGGGAAGCCGGTGACCAGGTTGTTCGCCACGTCCTTGGCGTGGTCGCGCAGCTCCACGACCTCGATCTGCGGCGGCTCGGCCAGCGCGCGGCCGGTCGCTGCGGCCAGCCGGTCGGCCAGCAGCCGGGTCGACGACGGCTGGCTCAGGCCCGCCGAGACCACCACCAGGTTCCGCTCGCTCATTTCGCTGCCTCCGCCTTCTTCGCTTCCTTCGCGGCCAGCAGCGACGCGTGCGTCGGGGCGTCCGGCACGTGCGCGGGCCGCAGCGACTCGAATTCCTTGCGCAGCACCGGAACGACCTCCTCGCCGAGCAGGTCGAGCTGTTCCAGAACGGTCTTCAGCGGCAGCCCCGCGTGGTCCATCAGGAACAGCTGGCGCTGGTAGTCGCCGACGTACTCGCGGAAGCCCAGCGTCCGGTCGATGACCTCCTGCGGGCTGCCCACCGTCAGCGGCGTCTGCTCGGTGAACTCCTCCAGCGACGGCCCGCCGCCGTACACCGGCGCGTGGTCGAAGTACGGCCGGAACTCGCGGACCGCGTCCTGGGAGTTCTTGCGCATGAACACCTGGCCGCCGAGGCCGACGATCGCCTGGTCCGCCGAGCCGTGCCCGTAGTGCTCGAACCGCCGCCGGTACAGCCCGACCATCCGCTGGGTGTGCTCCTTGGGCCAGAAGATGTTGTTGTGGAAGAAGCCGTCGCCGTAGTAGGCGGCCTGCTCGGCGATCTCCGGGCTGCGGATGGAGCCGTGCCAGACGAACGGCGGCACGCCGTCCAGCGGCCGCGGGGTCGAGGTGAACGACTGCAGCGGGGTGCGGAACTTGCCCTCCCAGTCGACCACGTCTTCGCGCCACAGCTGGTGCAGCAGGTGGTAGTTCTCGATGGCCAGCGGGATGCCCTGGCGGATGTCTTGACCGAACCACGGGTACACCGGCCCGGTGTTGCCGCGGCCCATCATCAGGTCGACCCGGCCGTCGGCCAGATGCTGCAGCATCGCGAAGTCCTCGGCGATCTTGACCGGGTCGTTCGTGGTGATCAGCGTGGTCGAGGTGGACAGGATCAGCCGCTCGGTGCGGGCCGCGACGTAGCCGAGCATGGTCGTCGGCGAGGACGGCACGAAAGGCGTGTTGTGGTGCTCGCCGGTGGCGAAGACGTCAAGCCCGATCTCCTCCGCCTTGAGCGCGATCCGCACCATGGCCTTGATCCGCTCGGCCTCGGAGGGCGTGCGGCCGGTGGTCGGGTCGGTGGTGACGTCACCGATCGTGAAGATCCCGAACTGCATGTGAACTCCCTCGCTGGCCAGATCCCGCCCATTTTAATACGAGATTCAATTACTTCCACGAACGATTCTGCCCTGCGAGTTATTCCCGTGCGTGCCCTACCGCCCCCGACTGGACGTACGTCACACCAAATCCCAGCGCTCGCACCGACACACCGACGCATGTCGGGCCCGCCGGGGCCCGCTTCCAGTCCGGGGTGCTGCTACAACCTGCCTTGGCTTCGTCTTTGAAGCGGCGCGGCCGCTTAGCCCACCCGAGCAACTCGCACCGCCGCGGGTTCTCAGACTGTGCCCACCCCGTCGGGGCTCTTGGCGAGGCCAGCCCCCGATGCCGCGTATTGGACATGCACAAATCGGGGATCCTGGAGACCAGACGGCGTCTGAGGTTCCGCCACGCAGCGTCACGCAAAACGAGTTCGGAGACAGGATCTAAGATGCGAGCCGTGGCTTCCCCCGATCTTGAGGTGACTGACGCCCATCAGGTTCTGCAAAGGGTGTTCGGCTACGACTCCTTCCGCGGCTCCCAGCAGGAGATCGTGGATCACGTCATCGGTGGTGGCGATGCTCTCGTGCTGATGCCCACCGGCGGTGGCAAGTCGCTGTGCTACCAGATCCCGTCGCTGGTGCGCCCCGGTGTGGGCGTCGTCGTCTCGCCGCTGATCGCGCTGATGCAGGACCAGGTCGACGCGCTCAACGAGCTCGGCGTGCGGGCCGGCTTCCTCAACTCCACCCAGACCTACGAGCAGCGCCGGCAGACCGAGGACGCCTTCGTCTCCGGCGACCTCGACCTGCTCTACCTGGCGCCCGAGCGCCTGCGGCTGGACTCGACGCTGGACCTGCTCGACCGCGGCAAGGTTTCGGTGTTCGCCATCGACGAAGCCCACTGCGTCGCGCAGTGGGGCCACGACTTCCGCCCCGACTACCTGGCGCTTTCGGTGCTGCACGAGCGCTGGCCGTCGATCCCCCGCATCGCGCTGACCGCCACGGCCACCCAGGCGACCCGCAAGGAGATCACCACCCGCCTGGAGCTGACCGGGTCCCGGCACTTCGTCGCCGACTTCGACCGGCCGAACATCCAGTACCGGATCGTGCCGAAGAACGACCCGAAGAAGCAGCTGCTGCAACTGCTGCGCACCGAGCACGCCGGCGAGGCGGGCATCGTCTACCGGCTCTCCCGCGCCGAGGTGGAGCGGACCGCGGAGTTCCTGGTGGCCAACGGGATCAACGCGCTGCCCTACCATGCGGGCCTGGACAAGGAGGTCCGCGCCGCCCACCAGGCCCGGTTCCTGCGCGAGGACGGCCTGGTCATGGTCGCCACCATCGCCTTCGGCATGGGCATCGACAAGCCCGACGTGCGCTTTGTCGCGCACCTCGACCTGCCCAAGTCGGTCGAGGGCTACTACCAGGAGACCGGCCGCGCGGGCCGCGACGGGCTGCCCTCGACCGCCTGGATGGCCTACGGCCTCCAAGACGTGGTGCAGCAGCGCAAGCTGATCGAGCTCTCCGAGGGCGAGGACGCACACCGCCGCACGTTGTCGCGGCACCTGGACGCGATGCTGGCCCTGTGCGAGACCGTCGAATGCCGCCGCACACAGCTGCTCGCGTACTTCGGCCAGGACGCTCCAGATGCCTGCCGCAACTGCGACACGTGCTTGGCTCCGCCGGAGTCGTGGGACGGGACGGTCGCGGCGCAGAAGCTGCTGTCGACCGTGGTTCGCCTGGACCGCGAACGCAACCAGAAGTTCGGTGCCGGCCAGATCATCGACATCCTGCGTGGCAAGAAGACCGCCAAGGTCGAGCAGTTCCGGCACGATTCGCTGAGCGTGTTCGGCATCGGCGTCGACCTGAGCGACAACGAGTGGCGCGGCGTGATCCGCCAGCTCCTGGCCCAGCGCCTGCTGTCGGTGGAAGGCGACTACGGCACGCTGATGCTCACCGGATCCAGCGGCGAGGTGCTGCGCCGTGACGACCCGCGCAAGGTCATGTTGCGCACCGAACCCAAGCGCGTCGCCGCCCCGGCCACCAAGTCCAAGGCGCCCAAGCAGGCCGCGCAGGACATGCCGCCGGAGGCGGAGCCGGTCTTCCAGCGGCTGCGGGCCTGGCGCGCGGCAACCGCCCGTGAGGAGAACAAGGCGCCGTTCATCATCTTCCACGACTCCACCCTCCGGCAGATCGCCGCGTCGCAACCGTCCACCCTGGACGAACTGGGCGACATCAACGGCGTGGGCGAGCAGAAGCTCGCCAAGTACGGGCAGGCCGTGCTCGATACCCTCGCCGCCGAGGAGTGATCCTCAATTGTCCCTCGGGAGTGCTTTGGGCTCCTATGACGGCCTGCTATAGCACCGAAAAGTGCTCACGAGGCTCGTGACGCTGCCCCGACCTGGCCCGCGCCGGGCCCGGAGGACGTTCTTCTGGAGCTTGCCCGTGGACATCTCAGGGGGACCTTGCGCAGGCAGTGATGCACCGCCCCGGCCGCCGTCACCGCCCGCGGGAAGCACCAGCCGTTGGTGTGGAACATCGGCAACGTCCACAGTTGACCGACCTCCTCACCGGGGTGAGCTTATCCACGGGTACTAACAGGCTCTCATCTATGTCATCAACAGAGATTCACTGTTGTGTGCTCCGGGGTTAGCTGCCGGACCATCCACGGCGTAGGGCGCCCGGAGCATAACCACGTCGCCCCGGGAAAAGCGAGAGTCGCTCAGAAGGCGAAGCCGCCGGGCTTGCCGTTGCGGTCGGCCAGCAGGCCCGCGAGGGTCGCGACGGCGATCTCAGGTGGAGTGCGGGAGCCGATGTTCAGACCGATCGGCCGGTGCACCCGCTCGATCTCGGCAGCCGGGACGCCGAGCTCCTGGAGCGCGGCCACGTGCGGTCCGACGTGGCGCGGGTTGCCCATGATGCCCACCCAGCGGACGTCGCGCTTCAGCACGTCCCGCAGCACCGGACCGAGTTCCGGGCGGTGGTGGTCGGTGACCACCACGTCCGCGTCGGCCCCCAGGTCCGGCACCGCCGAAACCGCGTCGAGCCCGGCCGCGCGCTCGGCGTCCGGTTCGACCAGCACCGTCCGGAAGCCGAGTTCCCGGCCGTAGCGCAGCAAGAATTCCGCCACCGGCGAGGCGAAAACCGCCACCAGCGCGCGGCCACCGGCGGCTTGGTCCAGAACTTCACCGTGCGCCACCGCGCACGCAGAATCCTCGGTCATCCACCCAGTGTGCCAGCCGCACACGGCCGGGACCACACCCCAAGATGGTCCGATGTGGACATCAGAGCCGGGTGACGGTGGCCAGCCAGGCTGGCAGGTCGACGTGCGCGCCGTCCTCGACCTCTAACGCTTCCGCCCGCTCACCCCGCGCGACCCCCCGGTAGGTGGTCAGCCGGATCTCCTCCAGCCGCCACCCCTCGCCGCCGAAGGCGTCGCGGAGCACCGCTTCGGGGATACGCGGCCCGAAACCGGGTTCGACGTCGGCCAGCGCCAGGACGTGCACGGTCGCGCCGGGTCGGCACACGCCGTGCAGGCTGCGCACGTACTTCTCCCGGTCTTCCGGCCCGAAAACGTGGAACAGCGCGCTGTCCACGACGGTGTCGTACGGCCCTCCGGTCAGCTGCAGCGCATCGGCGACCTCGAAGCGGGCGTCGACAAGCTGGTCGGCGGCGTTGGCCCGGGCCTTCTCGATCGCCGGGGTCGAGAAATCCACGCCCCGCACGTCGTAGCCCAGCTTTGCCAGCAGGGTCGTGTGCTCACCGGCACCGCAGCCAGGGTCGAGCACGGCGCCACTGATGCCGCCGGCCTTCTCCAACTCGACGATCGCCGGCTGCGGCTCGCCGATCACCCAAGGAGCGGTGTTCTCCTCGTAGGCGGCGTCGAACACCGAGCGGTCCACCGAAATCTCCATACCCGTACCCCTTCAAGACTGCCTGATCTGCCGACGACAGCTTGAAACTTCGAGCTAACTGGAAGTCAAGCACCCATCGCGGCCCCCGTGGTGGGCGATAAGCGCACAGACAATATGCGCGGAGTCAACGACCTCGCCGCCCGGTACGGCATCTGACGGTGCTACTGGGCGCACTACCGGGGGGCCCAGCGCTGATGCCGCGCTAGACGAGGTGAACGGACCGTTCACCTCGTCTAGTGTCCTGCACCGGAAATTCATGGTCGAAATGGCTATACTGCGGGAATGGCGAGGACTGGGCGGCCGAAGGCTGAGTTGGTGCTGACCGACGATGAGCGTTCGACGTTGCAGCGTTGGGCTCGGCGGGCGAAGAGTTCGCAGGCTTTGGCGTTGCGGTGTCGGATTGTGCTGGCATGCGCCGATGGTTTGTCCAATGTGGATGTCGCCGAGAAGTTGCGGGTGTCGCGGCCGACGGTGGGCAAGTGGCGGTCGCGGTTTGTCCAGCGACGACTGAAGGGGTTGGTCGACGAGGATCGCCCAGGCGCGCCGCGGAAGATCACCGACGAACAGGTGGAGAAGGTGGTCGTCTCGACGTTGGAAGAGAAACCGAACAACGCGACGCATTGGTCGCGTACATCGATGGCGAAGCGTTCCGGGCTGAGTAAATCGACCGTGGGACGGATCTGGAAAGCGTTCAACCTTAAACCCCACTTGGCCGACACATTCAAGCTCTCTACCGATCCGCAGTTCATCGAGAAGGTCCGTAACGTCGTCGGCCTGTATATGAACCCGCCCGAGAACGCAGTGGTTCTGTGCACCGATGAGAAATCCCAGGTGCAAGCGCTGGAGAGGTCCCAGCCGGTGTTGCCGATGATGCCCGGCATGCCCGAGCGGCGCACCCACGACTACGTCCGTCACGGCGTCACCAGCCTGTTCGCCGCCTTCGACATCGCCACCGGCAAGGTCATCTCCTCGCTGCACCGCCGGCACCGCTCGGTCGAGTTCCGCAAATTTCTCACCAAGATCGACAAAACCGTACCGGCGGAGTTAGGCGTCCATGTCATTTGTGACAACTACGCCACCCACAAAACCGAGATCATCCAGAAATGGCTAGCGAAGCATCCCCGATTCCAAATCCACTTCATCCCGACCGGATCGTCCTGGATCAACCAGGTCGAACGCTGGTTCGGCGAATTGACCACCAAACTCCTGCAACGCGGCGTGCACACCAGCGTCCAGGCACTCGAGGCCGATATCCGCAACTGGATCGACGAGTGGAACAACGATCCCCGGCCGTTCATCTGGACGAAGAGCGCTGACGAGATCTTGGAGTCACTCCGATCATATTGTCAACGAATCTCCGGCGCAGGACACTAGGAGCCTGTTGCAAAATTACGCCCACCACGGACCGTGATCGATCGATCACGGCTGAGATGGCCACTGGCGGACAAACGGCGGCGATCGAGACTGATTTGGTACTTCGGTTCAGCCGTTTTCGCCGAAAACGCAACAGGCTCCTAGCGAAGCGAACAGTCCGTTCGCTTCAAACCAACAACGCAAGACCCACACCGAACGAATGGAGCGAACGGACCATTTACCTCACCTAACGAAGCCAGCAGTCCGTTCGCTTCAGGCCAGGCAGTTCAGTCTTCCCCCGCGTTCTGCCACTTGAAGAGGTAGGACATGGCGAAGCCGAGCAAGCCGGTGACTCCGGCGGCGACGGTCATCGCCTTCCCGAGGCTGTCCACGACGCCCGAGACGAGCCCGGCGTTCGCCGTGACCACGCCGACGGCCTGCGCGCCGACGACGATGACGCCCAGCAGCAGGAAGACCGCTAAGCCGAGCTTGAACAGCGGCATGGTGATCCGGCGGGCCAGGTTCCCGGCGGACGAGGTGTCGGAGGACATGGGGCACCTTCCTAGACGAACAGCGGCAGCACGCCGGTGGCGATGAGGACGCCGATGACCAACGTCGGGATCACGAACCAGAGGATCAGGCGGACGAACGTGCGCGCCGGGTCGACGCCGGCGATGCCGCTGGCGATATAGATCGGCGCCGCGCCCGGTGGCGAGGCGCCCTCGGTCGAGGCGAAGATCAGGATCACCGTCGCCGCCACGGCCGGGGCGACGCCAGCACCGGTCAGGGCGCTGAACGCGACCCCGCCGACCGCGGCGATCGTGGCCGTGCCGGTCAGCGGCGCGGCGATGATCACGATCAGCACGCCGACCAGCGAGGCGATCACCCACACCGGCGCGTCGATGCCGTTCATGATCGCGGTGAGCTGGTCCACCAGGCCGAGTTCGCCGAGGCTGCCCGCGGCGGCGAAGGCGAAGAACAGCGTCGCGCCGATGACCGCGTAGCGCGGCGCCATGTCGCCGAGCACCTCGTTCCAGCCGCGCGCCGTGCGCGGCAGGCGTTTCCAGCCGACCAGCAGCGTCGCGACGATGGTTAGCACCGGGATCCAGACCACGATGCTGATGTCGTCGGCCGCCTCGCCGAGCTGCGACTCCAGGAACTCCGCGCCGATGTCCAGCGTCATCAGCACCGGGATCGCGATGCCGAGGTAGACCAGCAGCGAGCCGGCCCCCTGGCGCAGCGCGACGCGGAACGGCGTGATGTCCGCCGCGTCCATGGCCTGGACACGGAATCGGCGCACCCAGATGAACACCACCACGAAGCGGTGCAGCACCGTCCACAGGCCGCCGACGAAGGCCGCCACGATCAGCTGGTCCGCGGTGAGGACCGGCGCCACGGCGGCCGAGCCCAGCAGCAAGAACATCGACGAGCTCGGCGGGATCGAGATGCCCAGCCCCGCGTTCCCGGCGACCAGGGAGGCGGCCAGGTCCGGCCGCCAGTTGGACCTGATCATCCAGGGGATGGTGACCGAGCCGACCGAGGCTGCGATGCCGGAACCCGACCCGGCCGGACCGCCGAGCAGCGCCGCGGTCGAGGTCGACACGTACGCGGAGCCGCCGCGCAGCCTGCCGAACACCGAGTTGAGCAGCGCGACCTGCCGGTCGATGAGGCCGAGCCGGGTCATCAGGTAGCCCATCAGGACGAACGCGAGCGCGGCGAAGACCACTTCCTCGGACATCGCCTCGTCGAGCCCGGCCCAGGCCAGGTCCAGCGCGTCGCGGCCGCCGAAGAGGCAGACCACCGCGAATCCTACGAGCATCGCCTCGCCGATGTTGCGCTTCAGCACGGCGTTCCAGACGACGATCACGCCGATGTAGCAGACGAGTGCCCAAATTGCTACGCCCACAACGAGATCTCCTTTGATCGTGGAGCGTTTCGGTTGGTGTTATGCGTTTTCCCCGGCCAGCGCGAGGACGCGGCGAGCCTTGGCGATGATGGGTGCGTCGACGAAGCGGCCGTCCGGCAGAACGAGCGCACCGACGCCGTCGAGTTCGGCCCGATCGGCGGCCTCGACCACCGCGCGGGCCCGGGACACCTCCGCCTCGGTGGGCCGGAATGCCTTGCGGATCAACGGGATCTGCGCCGGGTGGATGGCCGTTCGCCCGAACATGCCAAGGTCCCTCCCGCGTCGGCACGAGTCAAGCAGCCCCGCCTCGTCGCGGACGTTGGCGAACACCGACATCGGTACCGGCCCGATGCCCGCCGCAGCAGCGGCGACCACCGCCTGCAACCGCAACTGGTCCAGTGCGACCTCGCCGATGGACAGCTCGGCGGTGAGGTCCTGCTCCCCCAGCGCGATCCCGGCGATGCGCGGATGCGCGGCGATGTCGTGCACGTTCGCCAGGCCCCGCGCGGATTCCAGCAGCGCGAACGCGGGCATCGGCCGATCACCGAAGACCTCGTCGAGCGCGTCGAGATCGGCCGGCGACTCCACCTTCGGCAGCCGCACCGCGGCCAGGCCCGGTGCCTCGGCGAACGCCGCCAGGTCGTCCTGACCGCGCCGGGTCGCGAGCTCGTTGATCCGCACGTGCACCGCCGGTCCGCTGCGGGGCTCGGACAGGTAAGCCACGGCGTTGGCCCGCGCGCCGTCCTTCCGGCCGGCGTCGACGGCGTCTTCAAGATCGACGATCACCACGTCCGCGCCGCTGGCAGCCGCCTTGTCGAAGCGGTCCGGGCGGTCACCGGGCACGTACAACCAGCTGATCGGGTTGGTCATGCGACGACTCCCGCCCGGCGCAGTTCGTCGATTTCCGCTGCGGTGCAACCGGATTCGGCGAGCACCTCGTCGGTGTGCCGACCCAGCGGCGGGCCGGGCCAGCGCACCTCGCCCGGCGTGTCGGAGAGCCGGAACAGCACGTTCTGTACGGTCACGCTGCCGAGTTCCTCGTCCGGCACGTCGACGAAGGTGCCCAGCGCGGCGTACTGCGGGTCCTTCGCGATGTCGGCCACGTCGTAGATCGGCGCGATCGCCGCCTGCGCCTCGGTGAACGCCGCGATCACCTCGTCGGCGTCGCGTTCGGCGATCCAGCTCGCGACCACCTCGTCCAGTTCGTCGACGTGCGCCACCCGCCCGGCCCCGGTGGCGAACCAGGGTTCGGCGGCCAGTTCGGGCCGCCCCACCAGCGTCATGACCCGGTCTGCGATCGACTGGGCGCTGGTGGAGATCGCCAGCCAGCGACCGTCCCGGGTGCGGTAGGTGTTGCGCGGGGCGTTGCTGTTCGAACGGTTCCCGGTGCGCTGCGGGGTCACGCCGAGCGCCCGGTAGGCGGTCATCTGCGGGCCGAGCAGGCCCAGGATGGGCTCGATGATCGCCATGTCGATGACCTGACCGCGCCCGCTGTGCTCCCGGGCCTGGACCGCGACCATGATCGCGTACGCCATGGCCAGCCCCGCGATGCCGTCGGCCAGCGCCAGCGGCGGTAGCACCGGCGGGCCGTCGGGTTCGCCGTTGCTGGCGGCGAACCCGCTCATCGCCTCGGCGAGGGTTCCGAAGCCGGGTTGCCCGGCCATCGGACCGAACTGCCCGAAGCCGGTCATCCGGGCGACGATCAGCCGCGGGTTGATCTCCAGCAGGTCGGCCGGCGCCAGGTTCCAGCGCTCCAGCGTGCCGGGGCGGAAGTTCTCGATCAGCACGTCGGAGGACTCCACCAGCCGCCGCAGCACGGCCTGCCCCTCGGCCCGGGACAGGTCGACCGCGGCGGCGCGCTTGTTCCGCGAGAGGGTCTTCCACCAAAGCCCGACTCCGTCCTTGGACGCGCCGTGGCCGCGCGAGGGGTCGCCCCGCCGCGGATGCTCGATCTTGATCACGTCGGCGCCGAAGTCGCCGAGCAGCATCGCCGCGGACGGGCCGGCGAAGAGCGTGGCGGCGTCGATCACCCGAAGCCCGTTAAGACTCGTCATGCGAGATAACTTATAAGATGCAACTTGTAAGTCAATAGGTCGGCCGGTCCTCGGCTGCGCGGGGGATGCGGGATACTCGACGCAGATCGACTAGCCGAAGGACTGGGGATGTCAGGGCCGAACCGGCCGCCTATGAGCAAGGCGGACTACGTCTACAGCGTGCTGCTGCAGGAGATCCGCAGTGCGCAGATCCCCGGCGGCACCCAGTTGAAGGCCGCCCCGCTCGCCCAGCGGCTGGGCGTGTCGATCACCCCGGTCCGGGAGGCCCTGCGCCGCCTGGAGAACGACCGCCTGGTCAGCTACCAGAGCCACCACGGGGCAACCGTGATCGACCTCAGCGACGACGCGTTGTTCGAGTACTACAACGTCCGCGCCGTGGTCGAGGGTCTCGGCGCCCGGCTGGCCGCCGACCGGATCGGCCCGGAGCAGCTCGCCCGGCTCCGCGAACGGCACGAGTCGATGGTGCGCGATGCCGCCGACGGCAACCGGGACCGGCTCGGCGAGCAGAGCCAGGATCTGCACCTGGCGATCACCGACATCGGCGGACCGGCCTTCCTCAGCCAGCACGCCCGCGCGGTCCGCAACAGCTATCCGGTGCCGACCGACGCGTCTCTCTGGCTTGACGCGGAGCACGCCCAACGCCACCTGGACGCCCACGCCGAGCTCCTCGACGCGCTTGAAGCGGGCGACGGCGAGACAGCGGAGCGGATCATGATCGACCACGTCCGCGCCGCCGGCACCTACCGCGTCGGCCAGCGGAACTCGGAGCACTAGTGCCAGGCACCGGGACCACGATCTCCCGTGCTGATTCCGGCGACTTCGCCCGCGGCAGAGCCGCGACGAGCGCCGCGACCAGGGCGCACCAGGCCGAACCGGCGGTGAAGATGCCCGCCGATGAGGACGACCTACTTGCGGCCGAACCGGTCGCCCAGCGAGCCGCCGGTGAGCATGAACACCGACAGGCACAACGTGTAACCGTCGACGACCCACTGGGCGCCGCTCGCCGTCGCGCCCAGCCCCGCCTGGATCGCGGGCATTGCGACGTTGACGATGCTCATGTCGAGCAGCGCAGTCGTGAGTGCGAAAACCGGTAAGAGCCGGTTTTCGCACTCACGACACCTGACCTGTGGAAACGGCACCCAGCACGGCCGCACCGAAGTTCGAAGACAGGCACTCAGCTCGACTCAGACACCGCCTGGAGAACCTGCGGCGGTGCAAGTTCCGAGGGCCCGCTAAGCGGGCGCGCCGCTTAGAAAGCCCGCCCTACCACGCCTCGGACGACCACTTCTGAAACAGGCCCTGGGCAGGATCCCCGCCCCTCAAGCGTTCGCGCCCAAGAACTCGGCCAGCTGACCCAGGCCTGCCCGCCAACCCGGTTCGACCGCGATGGCGAAGTCGTGGTCGGCGACGATGTTGGTGAAGATCAACCGGCAGCCGTCCGGGCCGTCCGCCGCCAGCTCCCAGCGCAGGATCTCCGCGTCCCACGTGTACTCCAGCAGGTTCGGCGGATCGAACCGGGTGGTCCGCCCCTTCCCCGGAGACAGGTCGTGCCCCTCCTCCGGCACGAAGGCCAGCTCGGCGCCGGCGGCCAAGCCCAGGCGGCTGCGGTCGTAGTCGAGGATCTCCACGAACCACGCCCGCAGCTGCGCCGGATCGGCGCTCGCCCGCAACACCTTCTCCTGCGCGTGCGCGAGCCGGCGCTCGAACCGCAGCTCGTACCGGTCGACGAGCCGCCGCAGCTTGTCGTCCATCCCGCCCCCATCAGCACATATTCCGTTGAGAGAATATTTCCAGAGAACCATATTGATCGCGGCGGGATGCGACAAGTGGTGACGCGCACCACTTGTGGGACTGGATGGAATTACCTGGGTCCGACTGATGTTGGTTGATAGCACCAGACTCAAGTAGATGGCGGCGGAAGCCAGCAACACCGTCGCGAGGAGGTTAGGAATGGCGACGTTCTTCGGACCGGCCGGCGGCCCTTTCGACGAGTACTTCGCGCGCTTCTCCGGTGCCGACGACGCCGCCCCGGGCTCGCGCCGGATCGACATCACCCAGCTGATGACCGAGCAGGCTCAGCAGCTGCTGAGCGGCGCCGCGCGCTTCGCCCGGGACCGCGGGCAAACCGACCTGGACGCGCTGCACCTGCTGTGGTCGGCCGCGCACGAGACCCCGACCCGCGAGCAGTTGGCGCAGGTCGGCGTGGAAATAGACGCGTTCGCAGCGCAGGTCGAGGAGCACCTCCCGGCGGCCGGTGAGGCGGTCGGCGACCGGCCGGTGGCGTTGACGCTGGCGGCCCGGACGGCGCTCGCCGACGCACACCGGGTGGCCCGCGCGCTCGGCTCCACCTACATCGGCCCGCACCACGTCCTGCTGGCGATGTCGGCGAGCGCCGACTCGGAAACCGGGCGGCTGCTCAGCGCCGCCGGCGCCGGGCCCGAGGCGTTGCGCGCCGCGAGTCAGCATCCCCGCACCGAGCAAGACCAGCTGCGCGAGGACAGCAGCACCCCCACGCTCAACCAGTACGGCCGGGACCTCACCGCCCGCGCCCGCGACGGCGAGCTGGACCCGGTGATCGGTCGCGCCGACGAGATCGAGCAGACCGTCGAGATCCTGTCCCGGCGCACCAAGAACAACCCGGTGCTCATCGGCGAGGCAGGCGTCGGCAAGACCGCGATCGTCGAGGGCCTGGCCCAGCGCATCGCAGCCGGCGAGGTGCCTCGGGTGCTCTCCGGCAAGCGCGTGATCCAGCTGGACCTGTCCGGGATGCTGGCCGGCACCCGGTACCGCGGCGACTTCGAGGAGCGGATGACCAAGGTCATCGACGAGATCTCGGAGCACAGCGGTGAGCTGATCGTGTTCATCGACGAACTGCACACCGTCGTCGGTGCCGGCGGCGCCGAAGGCGCGATGGACGCGGGCAACATGCTCAAGCCCCGACTCGCCCGCGGCGAGCTGCACGTGGTCGGCGCGACGACGCTGGACGAGTACCGCAAGCACATCGAGAAGGACCCGGCCCTGGAGCGCCGCTTCCAGCCGGTCCAGGTGCCCGAGCCGAGCGTGCCGGACACCGTCTCGATCCTGCAGGGCCTGCGCGAGCACTACGAGGCGCACCACCAGGTCCGCTACACCGACGACGCGGTGCAGGCCGCGGCGCAGTTGTCCGACCAGTACATCAACGACCGGTTCCTGCCGGACAAGGCGATCGACCTGATCGACCAGGCCGGTGCGCGCAAGCGGCTGTCGGCGGTGGCGCCGGACGGCGCCGAGCTGCGCAGCCGGATCGAGCGGCTGGAGCAGGAGAAGGACGCGGCGGTCGCCGCGGAGGACTACGAGCGGGCTTCCGCGCTGCGCGACGAGATCAACGAGGCGCAGGGCGAGCTCGGCGGAGCCGGCGAGGCGGGGGTCCTGGAGGTGACCGCCGAGGACATCGCCGAGGTCGTCGCGCGGGCGACCGGGGTGCCGGTCAACCGCCTGACCGCCGCCGAGAAGGTCCGGCTGCAAGGGCTGGAGCAGGAACTGCACCGGCGCGTGGTCGGCCAGGACGACGCGGTGCGGGCGCTGGCCCGCGCGGTGCGGCGCTCGCGCAGCGGGCTGGGCGACCCCGATCGGCCGGTCGGCAGCTTCCTGTTCCTCGGCCCTACCGGCGTCGGCAAGACCGAGCTGGCCAAGGCGCTGGCCGAGTCGCTGTTCGGCGACGAGCAGCGGATGGTCCGGCTGGACATGAGCGAGTTCCAGGAGCGGCACACCGCCAGCCGGCTCGTCGGCGCGCCGCCCGGCTACGTCGGGCACGGCGAGGCCGGTGAGCTGACCGAGGCCGTGCGGCGGCACCCGTACTCGGTGATCCTGCTGGACGAGGTCGAGAAGGCACACCCGGACGTGTTCAACACGCTGCTGCAGGTGCTCGACGACGGCCGGTTGACCGATGGCCAGGGCCGCACCGTCGACTTCACCAACACGGTGCTGATCATGACGAGCAACCTCGGCTCGGAGGTCGTCTCCAGCGCCGGCGGGAAGATCGGCTTCACCGCTTCGGACGCCGACCCGGCGCTCGACGAGCGGATCATGCCGCGGCTGCGCGAGGCCTTCCGGCCGGAATTCCTCAACCGCATCAACGAGATCGTGGTCTTCAAGCGGCTCGACGGCGAGCAGCTGCACACGATCACCCGGATGCTGCTGGAGCAGACCGTGCGCCGGCTGCAGGCGATGGGCATCGGCGTCGAGTTCGACGCGGCGGCGGTGGCCTGGATCGCCGAGCGCGGCTACCGGCCCGAGTTCGGGGCCCGGCCGCTGCGGCGGGCGATCGAGCGGGAGGTCGGCGACCGGATCAGCGACCTGCTCCTGGACGGCGAACTGCCCGAGGGAGCCGAGCTGCGGGTGTCCGCGGCGGGCGGCGAGCTGACCTTCCAGGTCGGCGAACCGGCCGCGACGGCGGCCTGATCCGGCACCGCGACGGGGCGGACGCGACAAGCGCCCGCCCCGTTTTCCTTGCGGAAGAAGGGAAGCACCGTCGCGTCGCGGGGACGATCGGCGCATCATGGCGGGCGTGTCCGATCGCATCGCCGTCTACGGCACGCTCCAACACGGCGCGACCGCTTGGCAGTTGTTGGCACCGCTGGTCGTCGGACCGGCGGTGCCGACGTGGTTGCCCGGCGCGCTGTACGACACCGCCAACGGCTATCCCGCGCTGAAACTCGGCGAGGATTCCCGTGTGCCCGCACAGGTCTTCCGGCTGCACGATCCGGAACGCGCCTGGCCGGTGCTCGACGAGTACGAAGGACCGGAGTACGAGCGCCGCCGGATCGAACTCGACGGCGAGCCGTGCTGGGTCTACGCCTGGCGCGGCCCGGTCACCGGCATGAGCCCGCTCCCCCACGGCTGGCCGTAGCGAGAACCGACCGAATGCCCCGCGAGTTGGACAGTTTGCGGCAGCGCCAGGACGCTCAGGGCAGCACCGACTGCACGGCTTCCGGGGTCCGGGCGACGACCGTGGTGCCGTCGTCGGCCGTGATGATCGGGCGCTGGATGAGCGTCGGGTTCGCCACCAGCGCCTCGATCCACTGGTCCCGGGTCGACGGCTCCCGCGCCCAGGTCTTCAGGCCGAGCGCCTTCGCCACCGGCTCGGCCGTCCTGGCGATGTCCCACGGCTCCAGCCCGAGCCGTTCCAGCACCTCGGCCAGCTCCGCAGCCGTCGGCGGCTCGTCCAGGTACCGGCGCACGGTGTAGTCCACTCCCGCCTCGTCCAGCAGTGACACCGCCGAACGGCACTTCGAACACGCCGGATTGACCCAGATCTCCATCGGAAACTCCCCTGCCACGACGACTGCGGACACAGGCTAACCGCGCCGCCCGTCACACGTGCCGATGGTCCCTTCACAGCGGAAGCCATCGTTGCGATACTTGCTCAACTGACGGATGAGCCGTTGGAGGTGGGGCATGCTTCCGAGGGATGAGCGGCGCCGCCTGCGGGAGATCGAGCAGCAGCTCATCGGCGATGATCCCAAACTGGCCCGCCGGTTGACCGAGACCAGCGCGTGGCGGCGGCTGTGGGCGCTGATGTCGCCGCGGATGGCGCTGGTCGTGTTCGCCGCGGTCATCGCAGTGGTGTGCCTGTTCCTAGGCGAAGGCGGTGGCGTGTTGTCCGCCGGGGCGTTGGCCGCGATCGTGTTCCTCTCCCGAAACTGGCAAATCCGCCTGGAATGAGCCCGGAAACGCAAGGTCCCGGTCAGGCCACGCCTGCCGGGTCGGCTTCTGCCATCGACACGCCGTCGGCGACGATCCGGTCGATCTCCGCCAGGTCCTCGGCGGATAGTTCGGCGTCTGCCGCGGCGAGGCTGTCCTCGATGTGGCGTGCGCTGCGCGCACCGACGATCGCCACGTGCACTCCCGGCTGGGCCAGCACCCACGCGATGGCCAGCCGGCCGACCGGCATGCCCTTCGTCGCGGCGAGCTCCGCGAGGCGGTCGACGACGGCGAGGTTGCGGCGCAACGGTTCGCCCCGGAACGCCGAGGATTGCGACCGCCAGTCGTCCGGCTCGAACGGCGTCGACGGGTCAGCCGCCCGGTGCGCAGCCCGGGCCGGCGGGCTGTAGGCGAGCACCCCGATGTCGTGCTCGCGGACATAGGGCAGGATCTCCCGCCCGATCTCCGCCGGAACAGGTGGTAGGGCGGCTGCAGGGTCTCGACCGGCCGAAATCGGTCGGACTCGGCCAGCTGCTGGGCGTCGTAGTTGGACACCCCGACGTGCCGGATCTTGCCCTCGTCGACCAGTTCCTGCAGCGCACCGGCGGTTTCCTCGGCCGGCGTGCGGGGGTCTGGCCAGTGCACCTGGTAGAGGTCGACGTGGTCGAGCCGCAGCGCCCGCAGGCTCTCCTCGATGCCCTTGCGCAGCCACGCCCGCCCGGCATCGCGCGGTCGGCCGCCGCCGGGATCGATACCGCCCTTCGTCGATATCATCAGGCTGTCGCGGTCCCTGGTCAGCTCGTCTCGAAGCGCGGTTCCGAGCACCTCCTCGGACCCGCCCGAGCCCGTAGGCTGCGCGGTGTCGAACAAGTTGACGCCGAGCTCGCGCGCCGGATCGCTTCGATGGCGGCGCGCTCGTCGAAGAACCCCCAATCCCGCAGAGCTGCCAGGTGCCGAAGGCGATCCGGGACACGGTCATGCCGGTCCTGCCCAGGATTGTTTCGCGCCTGCCCCCAGGACACCGCACCTGGTGCGGGCCCGCACGCCGATCACTGTCCACAGTAGCCAGCTGAAGGGTTTCCGTTTCCGGCTGTTAGAAGTTGTGCGGCACGAACCGGCGAGCGGTAGCACAATCACCATGAGTTCACCTCCGGCGGTAGGAGAATTCGATGACGTCTGTGGCGTTCCTGGGCACCGGCACGATGGGCGCCCCGATGGCGCGCACCCTGCTGGGAGCCGGTTTCCCGGTCCGGGTCTGGAACCGCACGCGCGCCAAGGCGGCATCGCTGTCGGCCGATGGCGCAACCGTCGCGGAGACGCCGGCGGAGGCCGCCCAGGGCGCTGACGTGCTGATCACGATGTTGTTGGACGCGCCCTCCACGGTCGCGGCGGGCGAGGCGGCAGTCCCCGAACTGGCGCCGGGCGCGGTGTGGGTGCAGATGGGCACGATCGGACTGGCAGGTCTGGCGGAAGCAAATGCCGCCGCAGGCGGGGTGACGCTGGTCGACGCGCCCGTGGTGGGCACGAAACTCCCGGCGGAGCGCGGCGAACTCGTCGTGCTGGCCGCAGGGCCGACCGAGGTGCGCGACCGCGTGCAACCGCTGTTCGACGCCATCGGGCAACGCACCCTCTGGCTCGGTGAGGACGCCGCGGCCGCGGCCGCAACACGGCTGAAACTCGTCGTCAACAACTGGATCCTGACGCTCACGAACGCGGTGGGCGAGGCGATGGCGCTGGCCGGTGCGCTGGGCGTGGACCCCGCGGACTTCCTGTCCACGATCGGCGGAACAGCGACGGATTCGGCATACGCGCAGGTCAAGGGATCAGCCATCATCAACGGCGACTTCACGCCGTCGTTCGCGTTGCGCACCGCGGGCAAAGACGCGGAGCTGGTCGCCGAGGCCGCGGGAGATTCGGTGCGGCTCGACCTCGCCGACGCGGTGCGGGAGCGGTTCCGGCGGGCGAAGGCGGCCGGTCATGGCGACGAGGACATGGCCGCCGCCTACTTCGCATCGTTCCAGGATTGAAACCCGGATTTCTCGAAGCGTGGGAGCCACCGAGCCGTCGTTGACCTTCCCCGCGCGCGGCTGACAGCATCGTGCTCGTGTCCGGACGCATCGTGTTGACCTGGCGCCTGCACGTCGATCTGCGACGGCAAGCCAGCGCCGCCTGTCGTCCCCGCTGAGTTCCTCGCGCTGAATCCTCGCAAACCCCGCAGTTCCGGGGCTGTTCTCTCCTGCCCGCGCGCCGTTTCCCGCAACGATGGAGCAATCGACCGTGCGTCGTCGTGATTTCCTTGCTGCCCTTGCCCTTTCCACCGCCTCCGCCGGACTGCTCAGCGCCTGCGCGAGCGGCCGGGACGACCCGGCCCAGGCGCCGGTGCCCGCGCCCGTCGACGCCGGACGACTGGCGCAGGTGACCCTGCGCGTCGGCGACCAGAAGGGCAATTCCCGTTCCCTGCTGCGGTCGGCCGGTCTGGACGACTTCCCGTACACGGTGCAGTGGGCGACCTTCCCGTCCGGTCCGCCGCTGCTGGAAGCGGTGTCGGCGGACGCGATCGACCTCGGCGGGGTCGGCAACACGCCACCGCTGTTCGCCGCCGCGGCCGGGGCGAAGATCAAGATCATCGCTACCTCGAAGGGCAACGTCGCCAGCGATGCCCTGGTGGTGCTGCCGAACTCGCCGCTGCAGGGCCGCGACCAGCTCCGGGGCCGCAAGATCGCGGTCGCCAAGGGAAGTTCGGCACACGGCCAGATCCTGTTGACGTTGCGCGCGGCCGGGCTCACGGTCGACGACGTCGAGCTGGTGTTTCTGCAGCCCTCCGACGCGCTCGGCGCATTCAGGCAGGGCTCCGTGGACGCGTGGGCGATCTGGGACCCGTACTTCTCGCAGATCCAGCTGGAATCGGGCGCCCGGGTGATCGCCGACGGCCAGGGCACCGCCAACGGCCTGAGCTTCCAGGTCGCGGGAACCGCCGCGCTGGCCGACGCGGGCCGCAGCACCGCCATCGCCGACTACCTGGTGCGGCTGGCCAAGGCGCAGCGCTTCGCCGACGGCAACCGGGAGCAGCGCGCGCAGGCCTGGTCGGCGGACACCGGGCTGCCGATCGAGGTGACCCGGCGGGCCACCGGCCTGGGGCCGGACCTGCCGGTGCCGCTGGACGACGCAGTGATCCGCTCGGAGCAGGAACTCGCGGACGCGTTCGTGGCAGCCAAGGAGATTCCCCGCCGGTTCGAGTTCGCCGAGTTCGTCGACACCCGATTCGCGCCCCAGCTCGCCGCCGTCTGACACGACTGTCGCCGCTTCGCACAACGACAAGCAGACTCCGAGGAATCCGGGAGAACACCGCATGAGCGTCACCACGCACTGGTTCTTGCCCACCCACGGCGACGGCAGGTCCATTGTGGACAGGCCGCACGTCACGCCGACCGGGGCCGACACCCCGCGCCAGCCCGACATCGACTACCTGGCGCAGGTCGCGCAGGCCGCCGAGCACCTCGGTTTCACCGGGATGCTCACCCCCACCGGAACCTGGTGCCAGGACGCCTGGATCACCACGGCGGCGCTGCTGGCCCGCACCCGGCGGATCAAGTTCCTGGTGGCGTTCCGGCCCGGCTCGCTGACCCCGACGCTGGCAGCCCAGCTGGCCACCACCTACCAGCGGGTCTCCGGTGGTCGGCTGCTGCTCAACATCGTCACCGGCGGCGAATCCGTCGAGCAGCAGCGCTACGGCGACTGGCTGGACCACGACCAGCGGTACGCGCGCACCGACGAGTTCCTCGCCGCGCTGCGCGGCATCTTCACCGGCGAGCCGCTCGACTTCGACGGCGAGCACTACCAGCTCCGCGGCGCCACCGCGTTCGAAGCGCCGGACCCGCAGCCCCCGCTGTACTTCGGCGGTTCCTCGGACGCCGCCCTGCCGGTGGCGGCGCGCCACGCCGACGTGCACCTGACCTGGGGCGAGCCGCCGGACGCGGTGGCCCGGAAGGTACAACGGCTGCGCGAGCTCGCCGCCGACGAGGGCCGCGCCCTGCGGTTCGGCATCCGCGCCCACATCATCACCCGGGACACCAGCGCCGAGGCCTGGGCCACCGCGCAGAAGTTCGTCGACCAGATGGATCCGGCCGATGTGGCCCGCTCCCAGGCGAAGTTCACGACCACCGAATCCACCGGCCAGCGAAACATGGCCGCCCTGCACCGCGGTGTGCTGCACGGCGACGCGCGGGAGCTGGAAATCCACCCCGGGCTGTGGGCGGGTGTCGGGCTGCTGCGCGGCGGCGCGGGCACCGCGTTCGTCGGCAGCCACGCCGAGGTCGCGGACCTGATCGAGGAGTACCACGCGGTGGGCATCGAGGAGTTCGTGCTCTCCGGCTACCCGCACCTGGAAGAGGCGTACTGGTTCGGCGAAGGAGTGCACCCGGAACTGGCCCGCCGAGGCCTGCTCGCTTCGGCCGAGTCCCCGGCACCCGCGCTGGCAACCGCCAGGTGACCTACCCGCAATTTCAATGGAAATTGCGGAAGTTATCCACAACCTTCGGCGTGTCGTGGCCCAGCACGCCGAAGATCCGCAATTTCCATTGAAATCAGAGCTTCGATTTCCATTGAAATTGCGGTCAGTGCGGTGTCTTGCGTGGTGAGGGGCGGGCGCGTCACCATGGTGGGGAGATTTTGGACCGAATCGGTCCGAAATATCTCCGGTGCCGCGCAGAGGAGGCAGCGTTGACGGGCTCCGCAGGACGCCAGCCGGTGATCGCCGGTCTAGGCATGACCGAACTGGGCAAGGTCTACGGCCGCACCGCGGGGCAGTTCGCCGCGGACGCCGTGCGCGCCGCCGTCGCCGACGCCGGGCTCGAGCTGTCCGATGTGGACGGAATACTCGCCAACTCCGGGATGTCCGGCGGCGTCGACATCTGGACGCTGCAGCAGGAACTCCAGGTCCGCGGCCTGCGGCTGCTGACCGAGATGCAGGCGTTCGGCTCGTCGGCCGGCTCGATGCTCGCCTACGCCTCGATGGCCGTGCAGTCCCGCATGGCCGACACTGTCGTGTGCGTGTTCGCCGACGCGCCCCGCCAGCCCGACAAGGGCAGCGCGGCCGCCTACACCGGGCGGCGCACGCCGACCGGCTTCGAAGGCCTGCTCGGCGCAAGCGGCCTGACCAGCGTGAACGCCATGTACGCTCAGGCGGCCCGGCGGCACATGAACACCTACGGGACCACCTCCGAGCAGCTCGGCGCGATCGCCGTGGCACAGCGGGAGTGGGCCGCGCGCAACCCGTTGGCGCAGTTGCGGGAACCGATCACGCTCGCCGACCACCAGGCGTCGCGGATGATCGCCGACCCGTTACGGCTGCTGGACTGCTGCCTGGTCAGCAACGGCGGCATCGCCGTCCTGGTCACCTCCGCCGACCGCGCCGCCGACCTGCGGCAACCGCCGGTGAACGTGCTCGGTTTCGCGCAGTGCCACCCCAACTACCCGGCCGCGCGCGGCAGCGAATTCGGCCTGGTCAGCGGGGCGGCGCAGGCCGGTCCGGCCGCATTGAAGATGGCCGGGTTGTCGATCTCCGACGTCGACGTCGTCGAGCTGTACGACTGCTACACCTTCACGGTGCTGATCACGCTGGAGGACTACGGCTTCTGCGCCAAGGGCGAGGGCGGCGAGTTCGTCGCCTCCGGCGCGCTGGCGCCGGGCGGAACCCTGCCGGTCAACACCGGCGGCGGCCAGCTGTCCGCCTATTACATGTGGGGCATGACCCCGCTGTCCGAGGCGGTGATCCAGGCCCGCGGCCACGGCGGAGAGCGGCAGGCACCGCGCAACGACGTGGTCCTGGTCAGCGGCAATGGCGGCATCCTGGCCCACCACTCCACCGTCGTGCTCAGCCCGAACTCCCCCGATTAACGAGTGTTTCAAAAGTGGTTTGCGTAGCGCCCGGGTTCCACAGATCAGCGTGCTGACTAGTCCACGAATTGGTGGGTTGGCCTGGGGAAACGGCTTTTTGCCCGGTGACGGGGCGTGTCACTAGGCGGCGGTGTTCGTACTGGTCAGCGGGTTGTGGGGGTGACCTCGTGGACGCGGCGGGGTTCGTCGAGTTTGAGGGCGGTGAGGATCGTGCGCTGGGGTGGGGTGATCTCGGTGCGTTGCCGGAAGGTGCCGGCGGGGCCGGTGAAGGTGCCCAGGTGCAGGCGTTGCAGCTCGTCACGGATTGATGGCCAGGTCTGCCCGGTGGTGGTCTCGGTGATGCGGATGAGTAGCAGGGCCAGCCAGCAGAGCAAGACGTGGGCGCGGATGCGTTCCTCGCGGCGGTGGTAGACCGGTCGCAGGTCGATGATCTGTTTCATGTCGCGCCAGCCGCGTTCGACTTCCAGCAGTTGCTTGTAGCCCAGGGCGATGTCCTCACTGGACAGTTTCGGGTCGGAGGAGCGCAGCAGGAACTTGCCGTCGAGATTGGCCTCACGGTCGATGGCTTTTTTGTCGATGCGCAGTAGCCCGCCGGGGGTGACACGCAGGTAGCGCTTGAGACCGGGCTTGGTGGAGATCATGCCGCGTAGTTCGGCGCGCTTGTCGGTGGCGAGCTTGTCCGATCCGGTGATCGCCTCGTCGAGTTGGGCGAGCATCCGTTGCCGGATCGTGGCGTCGCGTTCGGCGGCGTCGGGGTTGAAGCAGATCACGAACCTGTCGTCGGCGTCGGCGAGGTTGACCTCCTTGACTTGCAGGTTGTCGGCGACCGTCTTGTAGCGGCCCTGCCGGGCGAGCGCGGCTTTCGCCTCGGCGGAGTCCCCGCGCAGCTTCTCCCCGAGGATGTAGTGGCCGCCGGCCCGCCGCAAATATCTCCTGTTCTCCGTCGAGGTGAAGCCACGGTCGGCGACCCACACGACGCGGCCCAGCGACCAGTCCCGCATGTCCGCCTTGACTTGACGAATCAAGGCGGAATCGGCTGTGTTCCCGGGCCAGCACCAACATCTGACAGGGATACCGTCGCGGGTCACCGCCATCCCTATGACGACCTGCGGCAGATCCGGGCGGGAGTCCTTGGACTTGCCGTAGGTCCGAAACCCGGCGGGTTTGGCGGTGTCCCGGCCGTCGGCAGCCAGGCCACCGCGCTCGTCACGGCCGACCGGCTCGTCAGGTTCGTCGAGTTCGAAATACGTGGACGTCGTGTCGAAGAACAGCAGATCCACTTCAAGGTTCAACAAGTCAGCGACGTTGTCGTAGACGACGCGGGACAGCTCCGGCTCCACCTCGATCAGCCAGTCCATCGCCCGATAGCAGGCCTCGTCAACGACGGAATCCAGCCCGTCGATCACGGTGTCATGCTCGATCCACCGGGTCGCGGCCAGCTTCGAGGACGGAGCCAGCGCCCGGTTCGCCACCAGTGCGAACAGGATCCGCTCGACACGGCCGTCCATCCGTGTGCCGGCCAGCATCGTGCGCATCGCCTGATCGATCCCGAACCGGCGCCACAGCCCATCCAGCACGTAAGAACCACCCAGCGGACGGGACTCGGTGAACGTCAGCCCCGCCGGGGTCGTCGCAGCCAACGCATCACCCGGTTCCAGCAGCCGGCTCAGTGCCACCACCAGCCGCCGGATCCCGGCGATGTCGAGCTGGTCTTCACGACCGAAGGAGTAGAGCACCTTCGTCTTCGACGCCTTCGCGATCGGGTCCCACTCGTTGTGAGCCAGCTGCAGGTAGCCGATCACCCGACCATCACGGGTCCGCCGGGTCGAGCGCTTCACGTACACAGCGACCCACCCTAGCGATCAACCTCCTATGCGATCAAGAAGATTCCGCAGGTCACGGAATGTGACCGCGCGAATCGTGTCACTAGGCACTTCTGACGTTTCCCCCAGGCCTCAATGCGCTGACCTGCGACGCAGCCGCCAGCCGTGCCGCCACAGCGGGATTATCTGTGGAACGCGGGTAGCGGTGCGGGTAGCGGCGCCTCGGGCGACGTCTCGCTGTGGGATCCCCGACATCATGAATGCCAATTCACCACGTCGGGGCTGTCCTCGCGAAACAACCCCTGAGAACCCGCGCCGGTGCAAGCTGAGTCCCACACCGCAAGCGGCTACCGCCGCTTATGGAAAAGATCATCGCTGAATCCGGGAGGAACCATGACCTCAGTTGCCCGCAACGAGGCCTCCGCCGCGTTCTTCGACGGCAGCGCCCGCGGCGAACTGCTCGTCCGGCGCTGCCCGCAGTGCTCGCCGGTCATCGCGCCCAACGTGCCGCAGTGCCCGGCCTGCGGCTCCACCGAGCTCAGCTGGGAACCCGCGAGCGGTGCCGCGACACTGGTGACCTGGACCGTGGTGCCCGTTCCCGGCGGCGGCCACGTCGTCGCCGGCATCGTCGAGCTCGCCGAAGGGCCCTGGCTGCATGCGCGGATCCTCGACGTCGCTCCCGAGGACCTCGCCGACGGGATCGCGCTCGGCGTTGGCTTCGAACGGCACGAGGACGGCGAGGCCGTGCCGGTTTTCCACGCCGCCTGACCAGAGCGCTCGCAGGTGGCTTGCTGTGAGACCACTGCCGCCCCATGCGCCGCTCACGAGGACAGGTGCTGGATGCTCACCGAACTGCTGGATGACCTACGGGCGGAAAGCGCGGACCTGGACGCGATGGGTCGCCGGGCTGGCCCCGGAGAGGTGGGCGACGCCCACGCCGGCGGCCGGGTGAACCATCGCCTACCAGATTGCAAGTCGCACCTCGCCATCACCGATCCCGACGAGTTCGTGGGCGGCAGCGCCGGGAATCCGAGGACATCGGCGTCGACGCCGGAGCCGCCGAAGGCGTCCGCACCGAGCCCGGCAAGCTGCTCGCGCGCTGGCGCGCGGGACGCGACCGGCCGCTGGCCGCGCTCACCGCCGCCCCGGCCAACGGTCGCCTGGTCTGGTACCGGCCGCCGATGAAGCCCGCGTCGATGGCCATCGCGCGGATCACGGAGACCTGGGCACACGGCCAGGACGTCGCCGGCGCCCTCGGCGTCACGCGCGAACCCACCACCCCGGCTGCGCCACGTCGCACACCTGGACGTGCGAACCTTCGGATTCTCCTTCAGCACCAACGATCTTCCCTCCTGGGCGGGCCGCTGCGCGTCGAACTCCGCGCGCGAGGAAGCGGCGAGGGCCTGGGGCCCGGAAGCCGCCGCCGACCGGGTCAGCGGCCCGGCGTTGGACTTCTGCCTGCTGGTGGCGCAGCGCCGGCACCGCGACGACCTGGCGATCAGTGCCGTCGGCGACACCGCGCGCCAGTCGCTGACGATCGCGCAGGCCTTCGCCGGTGCACCCGGCTCCGGCCGCGCTCCGATCGGTTCGTGAACGCTTGCGCCGGTGAGAACCGGGTTCACCACTCAGAGCGCGGTCGTGAGCGAATATTCCGGTAAGAACCAGAAGATTCGCTCACGAGAGCTTGCGACGACACGTACAGCTCGACGCCGCCGTCCTCGGTGGGCAGCGTCAAGACGGAGTCCGGGCCGAGGAATGCCTGCTCCTTCATGCCGACCTCGTACTCGCCGGTCACGACCACGTCGGCCTGCTCGCGCGCGGCGGTGAGATCGCCGTGGCGGATCTTGACGTGCCGCACCAGGTTTCCGTCCGGGTGCACTCGGCGCGCGTCTTCGAGCGCGAGTTCCGCATCGGTCACCGGGTCGAGGGGTTCGTAGTCGACTTGGACGAGCTTGGCCGCCTGCCGCGCCGTCTCCGGGTCGTCGGCGGCGTTCAACGCGAACCGGTTCGCCCTGGTTATCGTCCGATGTGGATCTCTCGACGATTACGATCCTCCAGCACTTCGCCTCCGATCGCGCGCCCTACATCACCAGTGGGATCGTGATCACCGAGGACCCGGACACCGGGGGTCGGCAACATGAGCTACCACCGGTCGATGGTGCACTCCCCCACCGAACTCGCCACCAGCCTGCACTCGCGGGGCGACCTGTGGCGGCTGTGCGAGGAGTATCCGGAGAACTCGCCGAACGGGCCTTCTCTCCACGCGCGGGGCAGCAAGGTGGTGTTCATCGTCCGCAACCTCGACCGCGAGCACCTCGCCGAAGGCCTCCAATCCTGCACGGCCTCGGTTTCGGCCGCTCAAGTCTCGTGAGCGCTTTTCGGTGCCATAGCCAACAATGCCGCTTAGCCTGGGTTGATCTTGGTGGGAGGTAGGCTCGCACCGCCGCGGTTCTCAGACGTCCTCCGGCGAGGACAGTCCCGAAGCCGCGTTATTGGACAT
The DNA here is from genome assembly GCF_014697215.1 of Saccharopolyspora pogona. Classification (GTDB taxonomy): domain Bacteria; phylum Actinomycetota; class Actinomycetes; order Mycobacteriales; family Pseudonocardiaceae; genus Saccharopolyspora; species Saccharopolyspora hattusasensis. Next base: position 9,038,920 of record NZ_CP031142.1, on the reverse strand, counting down.
TCCCGGAGTCCAGATGGCGTCTGGGGGTCCGCCACCCGCACCGCCACGCAAAACGACCCTGGCGAACAGATCATCCTGGGTTCAGGCCCAGTCGGTGGGAGATCCACGGCAGGGCGTCGGCGAAGGCCGTGCGCCAGACGTCGAAGGTGTGCTCGCCGTCGGGGATCACCACCAGCTCGGTGTCGATCCCGGCCAGGCGGGACAGCTCGGCTAGCCGGTTCACGGCCGCTCGCGGTTCCGGGTCGTTGTCGCCAACCACGAAGAAGCCGTGCAGTCCGGGGAACCTGCCGTGGATCAGCAGCCAGGACGGCTCGTGGGCGTCGAAATCCTGCTGCGAGCCGCCGAACAACGCATCGGCAGCCCCCGCCGGGTCGTTCACGTCGCCATCGCGCGGGCCGAGCAGGCCGCCGAAGTCCCCGAAAGTCGCGAACACATCGGGATGGCGCAACGCGAGCATGATCGCGCAGCTGCCGCCTTCACTGAGCCCCGCCACCGCCCAGTCCCGTCCGGGGTCACGGGTGAGGAACCTGCTGTGCACGAACCGGGGGACGTCCTCGGTCAGGTAGGTCTCGGCGTTGCCGCGGGCGCTGTCGACGCATTCGGTGTCCGCGAAGACGCCGCCGTTGACATCGGGGATCACGACGATCGGCGCGACGCCACCGTGCTGGGCCGCCCACCGATCGGCGGTCCGCTGCGCCGCTCCGCCGTCCAGCCAGTCCGTCGGGCTGCCCGGAGTGCCATGCAGCAGGACGATCACCGGCAACCTCGGCCGCGGGCTGGCGAACCACGCGGGCGGCAGGTACACGTTGGCCGGGCGTGCCTGGAATCCCGAGGCCCGGACCGGAATGTCGACGGTGACCACGATGCCGGACGCCGGCGGTGCCATCTGGGCGTTGAGCATCTCCAGCGAACCCTCGCTCTCCTCGGCCACCCCGAGCGCCTGGGCGAGCGTCAGGTAGTAGCCGAAGTACGCGTTCACCCCGGCCAGCGCGTTCAGCGCGAGCGCGGCCACGACGAGCGGGACGAGCAGCCAGCGCGCAGCGCGGTCGCGGAATCGCCACACCAGCACCACGAGCAACAGCAGTGCTGCGGCCAGCAGCAGCGCGCGCACCGGCCAAAAGTCGACCAGTGAGAGATCCGCGCAGAAATCGGCCAACCACCGCATTCCCGGCAACCTCCCAGAATCCCGACACCGACCGATGTGGACGCCCGCCAGCGTACCGGGGGTTTTCCCGGAACAAACCGGAAAACCGGGTCATACGGACGAAATCGCCGGACGGCACAGCGATTCCACTCGATGGGTAATAATCGTCTTCGTGCGGGTGGCATTGACGAGTGGCATAGGCACGGGACCGCAGCTCCCCGCTTCGGTCACCGAACAGGCGGGCGGGCGCAGTCCACTGGAGTCCGTAGTGCTGGTGGGGGTGCTCACACTGCTGACCATCGGCGCGATCGTGGTCGTGAAGCGGTGGAAATTGCGCAGAATCGCCTATTCCGTCCCGGTTCTGCTGGCGCTGCTGACATGCGCGGCCGGGGTCAACAGCTACGTCGGCTACGTTCGGTCGCTCGACGACTTCGGTCGGTTGCTGATGCTCGCCAACGGCGGCAACAGCGACACCGAACCAACTGCGGTGCAGCCGAACCTGGTGCCGGGCGGCGTGCGGATGACCGACGTCTCGCTGCCCGATCCGCGGCTGGGCATCCCGACCGGCCGCACCCGGGTGCTGCTGCCGCCCGGATACGATGACCCGGGGCGGGCCAACGAGCGCTATCCGGTGGTCTACCTCGTGCACGGCTACCCCAGCGGCGGCCCGGACGACTGGCTCGGCCCGGGTGGCGCGGTGCAGACCCTGCAGGCGCTGTCGGACGCCCGCGCCGCGCGGCCGATGATCGTCGTCGCGGTGGACGCCACCGCGGGCACCGGCACCGACTGGGAATGCCTGAACGTGCCGAGCGGCCCGCAGCTGGAGTCGTACCTGACCACGACCGTGCCGCAAGCGATCGACGCCCGGTTCCGCACGCTGCCCGACCGGGGCGACCGGGCGATCGGCGGGATGAGCGGCGGCGCGTTCTGCGCGCTGAACCTGGCGCTGCGCAACCAGAACACCTACTCGGTGATCCTGGCCAGCGAGCCCTACGACGACCCCGAAACCACCTTGCTGGACGGCCACCCCGACCTGCTGCGCGCAAACACCCCGCGCGAGTACCTCCCGGCGCTGCCGCTGACGCGACCGCTCTCGGTGATGCTGCACGCCGGTGTCGTCGCGCACTCCGACGTCGACCTCGCCTACCGGCTCGGCGACCAGCTCGCCGCCCACGGCGCGAACGTCGCGGTGCGCACCGAACCGGGCGAATGGCACACGTGGCGCAACGCCCGCATCGGCCTGCCCTACCTGCTGACCTTCGCCGCGGAGAACTTCACCGCCGACCAACCACCAGAACACCAGTGACGGAACCACCGTTTCGGCACGTCAAAGCCCCACGAGCGCGGCTAGTCGCCATGGCGGCTGTTCGGGATGTGGCGTTGTGGCGGCGCCGCTCGTGCCTCGAAGCACCAAGGCCCTTAACGCGCCCTCGCGGAACCGGGGCACCCGAACTTGCCGGGGCAGTGCCGGTGATGGGTGTGAGGCGAACGGACCATACGACGCGCCTATTGACGCGAACAGTCCGTTCGCTCCACACCAACAACCCAGCACCCGAGGCTCGGCGAACGAGGCGAACGGACCATACGACGCGCCTATTGACGCGAACAGTCCGTTCGCTCCACACCAACAACCCAGCACCCGAGGCTCGGCGAACGAGGCGAACGGACCATACGACGCGCCTATCGACGTGAACAGTCCGTTCGCTCCACACCAACAACCCAGCACCCGAGGCTCGGCGAACGAGGCGAACGGACCATACGACGCGCCTATCGACGTGAACAGTCCGTTCGCTCCACACCAACAACGCGCAGGACACCACCCGCCCCACAACAAGTTCCCAAGCGGGCTCTACGGCACCCAACAGCACCATGGGTCCTGAGCAGTTGGAACGGTGCCCGATTCGGGGCGTAGCCACCCGGGAGGAAGTGCGACGCTTCGACAAGCCGACGGGATCCGGGTCGACATCGCCCGGATCCCGACCGAGCGGCTGGCCGAACTGGTCGAGCTCGCGTGGCGGCACAAGGCGCCGAAGCGGCTCAGCGCCGAGCGGCGAGGTCCGCCCTGACCAGCGGGAACGCCAGGGTCTCGCGGATCGATCCGCCGGTGAGCAGCATGATCAGCCGGTCCACGCCGAGCCCCAGCCCGCCGGTGGGCGGCATCGCGTACTCCAGGGCCGCGAGGAAGTCCTCGTCGAGCTCCATCGCCTCCGGGTCGCCGCCCGCGGCGTGCATGGACTGCTCGGTGAGCCGGCGGCGCTGCTCGATCGGATCGACCAGCTCGGAGTAGCCCGTGCCCAGCTCGGTGCCGAACGCGACCAGGTCCCAGCGCTCTGCTAGGCGCGGATCGGTCCGGTGCGGCCTGGTCAGCGGCGAGACGTCGGCCGGGAAGTCGGTGTAGAACGTGGGCTCGGTGGTACGGGCTTCCACCAGCCGCTCGTACATCTCCAGCAGCACCGCGCCGCGCACCCAGCTCTCCTGGTGCGGCACCGACGCCGCGTCGCACAGCTTCCGGAGGCGAGACAGCTCGGTGTCGGCGGTGACTTCCTCGCCCAGCGCCGCCGACACCGCGTCGTTGACCGACACGACCGGCCAGTCACCACCGAGGGCGAACTCGCCATCCGGGCCGACCGCCGTGGGCGTGCCGCGCGCGGCGGTCGCGGCGGCCAGCACCAGGTCCCGGCACAGCTCGCGCATCGTCGTGTAGTCGCCGAAGGCCTGGTACGCCTCCAGCATCGTGAACTCGGGATTGTGCTTGTGCGAAACGCCTTCGTTGCGGAAGTTCCGGCCGATCTCGAACAGCCGCTCCACGCCGCCCACGCACAGCCGCTTGAGGTACAGCTCCGGGGCGATTCGCAGGTACAGACGCATGTCGTAGGCCTTGCTGTGGGTGGTGAACGGCCGCGCGTTGGCCCCGCCGTGCACCGGCTGCAGCATCGGCGTCTCGACTTCGAGGAAATCCGATCGAACCAGCGTTTCCCGCAGCGCGTGCACCGCGGCGCCGCGGGCCCGCAGCGTGTCGCGGGCTTCCGGGCGCATGATCAGGTCCACGTGGCGCTGCCGCACCCGGGCTTCGGGATCGAGCAGGCCCCGGTGCTTGTCCGGCAGCGGGTGCAGGCACTTCGCCGCCAGCTGCCAGCCGCTCGCCAGCACCGACACCTCGCCGCGCCGCGACGTGACCACTTCGCCGGTCACCGACACCTGGTCGCCGATGTCGACCCGCTGCCGCCAGGCCTGCTGCAGCTCGGTCCCGGATTCCTTGGTGGTGAGCATTACCTGCAGGTCGCCGGAGAAGTCCCGCAGCGTCGCGAAGCAGACCCCGCCGTGGTCGCGCAGCAGCACCACGCGCCCGGCCACCGAAGTGTGCTCGCCGGTCCTGGCGTCGGCCGGGAGGTCCCGGTAGTTCACGGCGACGGCCCGGCAGCGCTCGGTGCGCGGCACCGCGACCGGGTAGGGTTCGATGCCGTTGGCCCGCAAGGCGTCCAGCTTGTCCTGCCGCACCTGCTGCTGCTCCGATCCGACGCGCCGCGGCACCTCGGATTCCGTTTCCAGCTCCGGGAGTTCCACCGAATCGTCCAATGTGGACTTTTGGCGCGGTGTGGGCAGGAAGCCCTCCGCGACCGCCGAGGCGATGCCGACCCGCGCGAGGTCGCGCCGCTCGGCGAACGCCACGTAACGCGGGAACCAGTGCGGCAGGTACTTGACGTTCGACCGGTACAGCGACTCCAGCTGCCACCACCGGGAGAAGAACAGCAGCAGGCCTCGCCAGGCCCGCAGCACCGGACCGGCGCCGATCCGCGCGCCTTCCTCGAACGCGGCGCGGAACATCGCGAAGTTCAGCGAGATCCGCTCCACCCCGAGCCGCGGCGCGGCCTGAGCCAGCGAGCTGACCATGAACTCGACGACGCCGTTGTCCGCGTTGCGGTCGCGGCGCATGACGTCCAGCGACAACCCTTTGTGACCCCACGGCACCAGCGAAAGCAGCGCCACCAGCTCGCCGCGGTCGGTCTGTGCCTCGACCAGCACGCAGTCGCCGTCCTGCGGGTCACCGAGCCGGCCGAGCGCCATCGAGAAGCCGCGCTCGCTCTCGGTGTCGCGCCAGGCTTCGGCCAGCCGCGCGATCTCGGCCATCTCCGCCTCCGGCACCTCCCGGTGCCGCCGGATGCGCGCGGTGTGCCCGGCGCGCTGAACCCGGTTCACCGCCTGCCGCACCGGGCGCATGTCCCGGCCGTCCAGGCTGAACTCCGCGACGTGCAGCACCGCTTCGTCGCCGAGCTGCAGGATCTTCATCCCCGCGCGCGAGTACGCCGTCGCACCGGGTTCGCTGACGCCCATCACCGCCGGTGTCCAGGTGTACTCCCGGCACATCGCCAGCCACTTGTCGATCGCCGGCCGCCAGGCCTCCGGGTCGCCGAGCGGATCACCGCTGGCCAGGCAGACCCCCGCTACCACTCGGTAGGTGATGGCGGCCTTGCCGCTGTCGGAGAACAGCACCGCCTTGTCGCGGCGGGTGGCGAAGTAGCCCAGCGAATCGCGTTCGCCGTGCTCGGCGAGCAGGCGCCGAACTTGCTGTTCCTCGTCGGGACGCAGGGCGGCGGCAAGCCGCTGAGCTCGCAGCAACAGGAACAGCGCGGTGAACAGGGCAGCCGCGCCGAACAGGCCGAGGACGAAGTTGACCCAGCCGGGCGCATGCCCGACCCCGGTGATGTTGAAGTCGATCGCGCCACCGAGCACCCGCTCGAGGGTCCAGGTCAACCGTTCCTGCGCGCCTCGCAGGGAACCCGGGAACAACGAGACCAGGCCGTAGCCGAGCCCCACGAACGCGGCGATGAGCAGCACGAACACCACCGCCGCCTGGTAGCCGCTGCCGCGTTTGGCGCGGCCGTAGAACTCGCCGCGCGCCAGCCACAGCGGCACGAACGCCAGCGCCGAGATGATGATGTTGGTGCCGAAGACCCATTCGTGGGCGATCGGCACGTGATAGCGGGCGCCCAGTTCCTCCATCCACAGCGCCTCGATGCGGTCGCCCAGCACCACGAGCACTACGACGTCGCCGAGCACCTGCAGCGCCAGGATGCCGATCAGGATCCACAGCGCCAGCCACTTCCTGCGTTTCAGCGCGGCCGCCAGCACCGCCAGGAACGCCCCGTAAGCGAGGTTCGGCGGAGCCGGGAACAGGACGTTGTCGACGAACCTGCGCACCGGCTGCATGTTCCCGAACAGCGCAAGGCCCACCGCCGAGGCCACGCACAGCAGCGCCACGACGAGCACTGTGCCGGCGGTGATGCTCGGCATCCGGCTGCGCCACCGTCGCCGCGCGGTCTCCTCCTGCTGGGCCACTGCGTCCCTCCCCGGGCGTGGATCGGCGGTGAGGTCGTCAGGGTCGGCTCACCGCATTCGCGCCGCCACCAATCTACGACCGGTCGGGTAGTCCGCGCCGCCGCCCCGACCGCACATCACGCGATTTCCTTGATCTTGGTACCCAATTCGGCGATGTCCGCCCACAGAGGACCAATCGGCCGATTGGGACCCCGCAGCCAGCTCCCGGCATCCGCCAGCAGGCTCGCCAGCTGCTCCGGCCGGTTCGAGCCGCCGTGCGACAGCACCACACCGGAACCGGTGGTGACGACGGCGTACGGCGGGCCCGGAACGCTGTTGGCGTCGAAGACGTCCGGGCCGGTCACCAACGGCAGCGAGATCTCCTGCCCGTCGAGGTACTCCCGGACCTCTTCCGGCTCATCAGCGCTCAGCAGCATCACGGGCAACGTCGCGGCGGCCGCGCCGGATTCTGGCAGCATCACCCGGCAATGGCCGCAAAGCGGGGAAATATAGGCGAAACGGACGCGGTCGCCACCGTCGCAGTCGCCACCGTCGTCGAAATCAGCCACATCGGCATCAATCTGAAGCACAGCTCCCAACCCCGGGCCGTACGGCTCCGAGCGGTCCTCGAGTAGTCCGGACAACCCGAACAACACCGCCACCCACAAGCACGTGCCGCAGCCTGATCGGAGCATCGCCCGCGAGTCCGGCGAACACGGCCAAGACCAGCAGCAGCCCCGTCCGGACCACCGAACCGGCACCGATCGGTTCCGATGCGCGGAAGCACCCGCAGTCCACCCGCATGCCACCGCAGCACGCTGATCATGCCGGTCAGGAACACGGCGAACAGCCCGCCCGCCAGCACCGCGCCCCACACCCGAACCGGCGGGACGACCAGCAGCAACGCGCTCAGCAGCTCGGCCGCGATCACCACGCGCGCCAGCGCCGGGGCCAGCCGCTCGGGGATGATCCGGTATCCGGCGACGGATCAGGCGAAACCACCGACGTCGCGCAGTTTGCTGATCGCGGAAGGCGAGCACCCCGCACGCGGGCGAGCGCCGCCGAGCCGAACCAGTCCATCCAGGTCTCCTCGCGCCTTCAGCACTCATCTTCGAAGCGGCGCAGCCGCCCGGTCCACGCGCGCAACGGCACCGGCACACGGAACGACCACGAACAGTTACGAGATTCGCACGCTGCGCGCCGAGCTCCCGTGCCGGGCAGGAGACGGGTCAGGTCCCGGACAGTCCATCACGCCGAGCTCGGTTGCTCCACGCGGTAGGCGGCGGACTGCAGTTCGTAGAGCTGCGCGTAGCGGCCGTTGCGCAGCAGCAGCTCGGGGTGCGTGCCTGCTCCACGACGCTTCCGCGGTCCAGCACGTAGATCCGGTCGGCGGAGAGCCGGTCGCGGTAGAAGGCGCGGGCGATCGCGATGCGCTGCCACTGCCCGCCGGAGAGGTCGTGCCCGCCGTGGAACCTGCGGTCCAGCAAGGTGTCGTAGCCTTGGTCGAGCCGGGCGACGACCTCGTCCGCCCCCCGGCGGCGCGGGCCGTCTCGGCCAGCTGCCCGTCGTCGCGGGGCCGGCCCATGGTGATGTTCTTCTCGGCGGTCAGCGGCCAGCGGGTGTGGTCCTGGGCGATGACCGAAATCCGCTCCCGCAGCACGTCCCCCGACATCTCGGTGCTGTCGTCGTCGTTCCAGCGGATCGTGCCGGAGTCCGGTGTGTACAGTCCGGCCAGCAGCTTGGCCAGTGTGGTCTCGTCCGAACCGTTCTCCCCCACCAGCGCGATGACTTCGCCGCGCTCGACCGCGACGCTCACCCCCGCCAGCGCGGACGTCGAGTTCGACCTGCTGCTCGTAGTCGGCGATCCGGTCGTACTCGGCGAGCAGGAAGCGGCGCGTATGCCAACAATTCTGGAGGTTGCGCTGGGGGGTGCGACACCGGCGGATCTCGACCAGTCACCCACTCCTGAAGCAAAACCGCTGGCGCGCAACGGAAATCATTTGTGCGGCGGGATTCACTGGAACGCTCCGCCGGATCGGCGGACGAGATAGCAGAGACACATGTCCACTCTGCTGCAGGAGCCCCGAATGCGGGAACCGTTGAAATCGAAGAGCCCGAAATGGCAGGAAAAGGGCGTTTACCTGCTGACTGCCTCCATCGTCACACTGCCTGGATAACGCCAACACCCGTCATATGGACCTCGATGATCGTTATCTCCGTTGTTGTTCTCATCGCAACAAGAGGTTGGAAAACGCTCATTGAAATTGCGGCCGGGACCCGGTGTCGGGGACCCGCCCAGGCACGGGCACCTCGGTTAGCTGGCGAGGAAGTCGTTGATCAGCGTTGCGAGGGCCGCCGGGTTGTCTTCCTGGACCAGGTGCCCGGCCCCGGCGATCCAGTTCAGGTCGGCATGCGGGATCCGCTGCGCCAGGTTCTTCGCGCGGTCCGGCGGTAGCCAGGTGTCGTGGTCACCCCAGGCGATCACGACCGGGCAGTCGACTTCCGCGTAGCGGTCCTCCACCTCTCGGGTGAAGCGTTCGTCGGCCTGGCCGATCTGGCGGTAGAACGCCGGTTGGCCAGCCTCGCCAAGCCAAGGTGCGACCAGCGCGTCGAGCACCTCGCCGCGCAGTTCGCGGTGCGCCGCCGTCGCGATGTAGGCGCGGACCAGCGCCTCGTGCAGGTTCGGCGGCAACGCCGCGAAGACGTCGGAATTCTCCTGCACCAGGCGGAAGAAGTCCGATCCCCACGGGCGCACGCTGACCGCGTCGACCAGCGCCAGCCGTCCATATCGGACACCGTCGAGCAACGTCGATCGCAGCGCCACCGCTCCGCCGAAGTCGTGGGCGACCACCGAGGGAGCGCGCAGGCCCCAGTGCCGCAGCAGGCCGGTGAACACCTCCTGCTGGGCCGCCAGCGAGACGTCCTGGCCGTCGCGCTTCTCCGACCGCCCGTAGCCCGGCATGTCCCAGACGAACACCTGGTGCCGGGCGCTGAGCACGCCGGCGACGTCGCGCCAGACGTACGACGAGAACGGTGTCCCGTGCAGCAGCACCACCGGGTCCCCCTGCCCCAGGCTCGCCCAGCGGACCGTCCCGTGCGGCGACTCGTACTGCTCCGGCAGCTCCCAGCCCATGCCTACCTCCAGTTACCGTCTAATAAATTCTGCCAGTAACGTTACCAGCTGAGGGGCGATGCCGGTAATCTGAATTCGTGACATACGACCGACCGGCCGCGCCAGGCGACCTCCAAGCAGTCGAGACGTTCGGCAATTCCGCGCGTTTCCTGCACGGCGAGGACGCCTTCGCGGACCTGGCGAGCACCCGGGACTGGTTGCGCACGCGCGAATGGCACGACGCCGCCGGCGAACTGGACGAATCCGCGCACCGACAACTGGTGCGCGCCCGCGAGGCGATCCGCGAACATCTCGCCGGAACCGACTCAGCGGAGGTGAACGACTACGCACGCCGCCTCCTGCCGCCGCCGCAGTGGCAGGACGGCCAGGTGGTGATCCCGACGACGCACGGCACCGCGGCCGAGCGGCTGATCGGCCGGCTGATCGCGACCCTCGTCATCGACGGGCTGACCGGCAAGCCTGGCCGGCTCAAGGTCTGCCGCGCCGAAGACTGCCGCTGGCTCTACTACGACCGCTCCCCCGGCAACAACAGCATCTGGTGCAGCATGGACATCTGCGGAGCACGCCACAAGATGCGCGCCTACCGAACGCGCCGAACCCGTTCGGGGAATGAGTGAGGGGCACCCTCGACCGCTCGGTCGGGGGTGCCCCTCACCTCGAACAGGACGGGATCAGGCCACGGCTTCGTCCGCGTCGTCCGGCGCGTCCTCAGGACGCACCGGCAGCGCGTCGAAGGCCGCCGGCGGCTCCTGCCAGTGCGTCGCCGACCCACCGGCCTGGATCGCCTTCCACACCCGTTCCGGGGTGGTGGGCATGTCGACGTGCCGCACCCCGAGGTGCTTGAGCGCGTCCACCACCGCGTTCTGCACCGCAGGCGTGGAACCGACGGTGGCGGACTCGCCGATTCCCTTGGCACCCAACGGGTTGTGCGGGCTCGGCGTCTCGGTGTTCGACGCCTCGAAGGACGGCAGGTCCGCCGCGGACGGGATCGTGTAGTCGGCGAGGGTGCCGGTCTCCGGGTTGCCCTCGGCGTCGAAGGTCACCTGCTCCCACAGCGCCTGCGCAATGCCCTGGGCCGCGCCGCCGTGCTGCTGGCCGCGCACGATCATCGGGTTGAGCACCCGGCCGCAGTCGTCCACCGCAATGTGCCGCAGCGGCCGGACGAACCCGGTCTCCACGTCCACCTCGACCACCGACACGTGCGCGCCGAACGGGAACGTCGCGCCGCCCGGCACGAAGTCGATGTTCGCGGCCAGCCGCCCGCCGTCCTCGCCGGCGGCGCGGGCGAGCTCCGCCCAGGCGATCGTCGCGCTCGGCACCCCGGCCACGCCGAGCTCGCCGCCGTCGGTCAGCTGGATGTCGTCGACGGACGCCTCCATCCGGGACGCCGCCAGCTCCTTGGCCTTCTGCAACACTTCCTGGCCGGCCTCCTGCACGGCGCTGCCGGCGATCTGCAGCGACCGGGACCCGCCCGTCCCGCCGCCGCGCGGCACCTCCGCCGTGTCGGACTGCACGAACTCGATCGACTCCATCGGAATGCCCAGCGTGTCGGAGACGATCATCGCGAAGGAGGTGGCGTGTCCCTGGCCGTGCGCGGACGTGCCGACCTTGATCCGGGCGCCGTTCTCGTGCACCTCGACCTCGGCGTAGTCCCCCGCACCACCGCCGGTGATCTCTACGTAGGCGCTCACACCGATGCCCAGCAGCACTTTCTCACCGGCGTCGATGCGACGCGCCTGCTCGGCACGCAGCGCGTCGTAGTCGGCCAGCCGGAGCGCCTCGTCGAAGGGCAGCGCGTAGTCGCCGCTGTCGTAATTGGCGCCGACCGCCGTCTTGTACGGGAAGACCTCCGGAACGAGGAAGTTCTTGCGCCGCAACGCAATCGGATCCATCTCAAGCTCGGCCGCGGCCAGGTCCATCAGCCGCTCCAGCATCGCCGCTGCCTCCGGCCGCCCCGCGCCGCGGAATGCGCCGGTCGGCGTGGTGTTGGTGATCGCGGCGAGCGCGTCGTAGCTGATCTTCGGGATCTGGTAGACGCCCTGCGCCATCATGCGCGTCGAGCTCAAGGCCAGCGCGCCGCCCCAGCCCGCGTAAGCGCCGGAGTCGCCGATGACACGGCAGCGCAGGCCGACGATGGTGCCGTCGCGCTTGAGCCCCAGCTCCGCGTACTGCACCTGCGCGCGACCTTGTGGCATCGCCTGCATGTTCTCCGAGCGCGTCTCGATCCACCGGACCGGGCGTCCCAGGCGCTTGGCCGCCGCGATGGCGACCGCGTGCTCCGAGGTCACCCCGGCCTTGCCGCCGAACCCGCCGCCAACGTGCGGGGAGCTCACCCGCACCCGCTCCGGCTCCCAACCGAAGGCCTTGGCCACCCCGTCGCGCAGGAGGTGCGGCATCTGCGTCGAGACGTGCACCGTGACCTCGTACTCCTCGTCCGGGCCGCCCGGCTGCACCGCGATCGCGTTGCCCTCCAGCGGAACCACCGCGACGCGCTGGTTCTCGATGCGGGCCCGCACCACGACATCCGCCCCGGCCAGCACGTCCGCCCCGGCCGAGTCACGGTACCCACCGGCCACGTTCGACCCCAGCTCCGGGAACTGCTGCTCCGCCTCGGGATCCAGGGCCTGCTCCGGGTCCGCAACGACGGGCAGCGGGTCGTAGTCGACGTCGACCAGCTCGATCGCGTCGGCGACCGCAGCGGCGCTCTCGCCGACGACCACCGCGACCGCCTCGCCGACGAACCGAACCCGGTCGGTGGCCAGCGGGGGTCGCTTGACGTTCGGGTTGAGGTCGACGAACGGCGGTGGGATCGGCACGTCCAGGTCGGCCGCGGAGAACGCGGCGACGATGCCCGGCGCGGCGGCGGCCGCTGCGACGTCGATGCTGCCGATCTGCGCGTGCGCGACCGGCGAGCGGACGAACCCGAGGTGCAGCATGCCCTCCAGTTCGAGGTTGCCGACGTAGGTGCCCCGACCGCGGAGCAGTTCCGGGTCTTCGACCCGTTGGACCTCGGTCCCCAGTAATGAACCCACCATGTTCGAAACCCTATCCGTCCAGTCACCGACAAGCATCGAAAAAACCGGTTGCGGACCGAGCGCAACAACGAACATCCGGCAAAAATTCCCGCCTGCCCGGATCCGGACCCGACCACTCCGGCCAGGCGGACGTGCGGCCCGAGCACCCGTGAGTTTCCTAGGTCAACCCCTGGTTTGCGTTGATCTTGGTGGTAGGTGGCGGGGTGGTAGGTGGCGGGGTGGTAGGTGCAAAGCCGCTCGATGAGCACGGTGCCGGGGCGTTTGCCGGAGGGCCATGTACCCACCGGGACCGAGTGGTCACAACCCTACTCGTCAGGGCTGTACAAAGGATGGTGACCTAATGAGCACTCTTGGTGCTGTAGAGGTTGTTCGGGAACTCGTGCGGCGCGGGTGCATCTTCGCGTCGCTGGCGTGGAGCGAACGGACCGTTCACGCCAATAGACGCCACAAACAGGCCGTTCGCCTCACCCTCACCGGCATTGCCCCGGTAGCCCGGGGCGCCCGGACCACCGGGAGCGTGTGAAGAGCCTCGGCGCTGCGGCAACCGGCCGATTCCGGACGATGCGGCGGAAAGCACCAGTGTTCGGCACCTGCCCGATCGCCGGAATGCCCTGCCCGGCGAGGAAACGCGATAGCGCCCGCAACATCCCGGTCGCCGGATCGAAGGCGGTGGGCGCACGCCCGGCTCCCACCTCAGTGCCTGGCGACCAGGCGGCGACGTGGTCGGGCCGGGCGCGGCGTCGACTCCACTCCGCACAGGATGATGAAGCCCAGCACGGCCAGCGCCGCGTGCAGGAAGTTCTCGGCGGGGTGCAGCAGGAACGGCGTTCGCCCTTCGCCCGCAGTGCTTTCCGCGGTGCCGTAGACGAACAGCAACACGCCGCCGACCATCTGCAGCACGGCGAACAACGCCACCCCGCGCCGCCACGGAGCGGCGAGCAGCGCCAGCACGCCGACGATCAGCAGCAGGACGCTGTGCGCCGTGTTGAGGTGAAAGACCACCAGCACCGGGACGTCCCCAGATGCCCGCCAACCGGCATTCGACAGCCCCAGTAAGCCGAGCAGGACCAGCACCAGTCCCTCCGCGCCGAGCATCAGCTGCCAACGCGTCTCCGGACGCCGCCAGCGCGAGGCCCAACGGGAATCCATCTACCACCTCCGGGCAGGCTCTCCGCTACCGAATGCCCGTTGTGGACCGATCGAAACCTGCCGCCGGGGCCCGTTGACCCGCTTGATCGGGCTGTACTTTCCACGGACCAAGAGGCTGCTTCACGGATGTGAAAACCCAGGTTCTCCCGCGGCCCGGAACTGCGCGGGGTCGGCACATAGGGGTGCTCGATGGGAACAAGTGCCGCGTCTGACGAAGATCCATACCTGCCGACCGCCAAGGGCATCAAGGAACCGCCGAGGGGCTGGAAGTCCAGCCTCCGCTACCTCGGGCCGGGCCTGATCATCAGCGCCTCAATCGTCGGGTCCGGCAAGCTCATCGCCACCACCGAGCTCGGCGCCGAAGCCAGATTCGCCTTGCTGTGGCTGGTGATCCTGTCCACCACCGTGAAGGTCGCGGTGTAGGCCGAGCTCGCCCGCTGGACGATCCGCACCGGCAAACCCGCGCTGTCCGGCTTCAACGACGTGCCGCCGCGGCTGGGCCGGATCGGCTGGATCAACGTGCTGTGGGTATTCCTCGCCCTGTCCAAGCTGCTGCAGGCTGGCGGCATCGTCGGCGGCACGGCGGTCGCCTTCAGCCTGCTGATCCCCATCGGCGACGATCCGATGAGCGGCACCTCCATCACCGCGTGGACGGTGATCGCCGAGCTCGGCTTCACGGTGGCGCTGCCGATCGCGTGGGGCGTGGCTTGCGCACGTCCTCGCGCAGCCGGCCCAGCAGCGGGGTGTCCATGATGCCGGGCGCGATGGTGCACACCCGGATCGCCTTGCTCGCCAGGTCGCGCGCCGAGCACAGCGTCATGCCGACGATGGCCGACTTCGAAGCGGTGTAGGCGATCTGCCCGATCTGCCCCTCGAACGCCGCCACCGAAGCGGTCAGCACGATCGCGCCGCGCTCGTCGTCGACCGCATCGTGCTTGGCCATCCGGGCAGCGCCCAGCCGCAGCGCGTTGGAGGAGCCGATCAGGTTGAGCGCGATGACCTTCTCGAACGGCTCCACCGCCCCTGGCTGGCCGTCCTTCTCCACCAGCCGGATCCGCGCCCCGGCCCCAGTCCCAGCCCCGGCCCCGGCCCCGGCCCCGGCGCAGTGCACCAGCGCACGCAGCGGCCCGATCTCGTCGGCGGTGTCCAAGGCGGCGGCGAACTGCTGCTCGTCCGTGATGTCGGCGGCCACGAACTGCACACTTTCGCCGAGTTCCGTCGCGACCTCGGCGCCCTGCCGAGGGGGTGGGGCAGGTCGAGGATGTTGACTTCCTCCCCACGCCTAAAGGCGGGGGAATCCAACCTTCACAGGTTGGGTTTCCTGCTTCATAGCCGACTGCGCGCGAGCAAGCTCGCCCCGGCTTACACCAGCTCCACAGGCATCGCCGGATTTCCACCCGGCTACCGCTCGACCAGCGGCAAGGATGTTCTTCGCGGCGTTGTGGTCCCGGTCGTGCCGAGTGCCGCAGTCGGGGCACGTCCAGTGCCGCACCGACAGTTTCAGGTTCTTCAGCAGGTGCCCGCAGTTCGAGCAGGTCTTTGAGCTCGGGTACCAGCGGTCAACGACAACGACGATCTTTCCCGCTCGCTCGGCTTTGTATTCGAGCTGGCGCCGGAACTCGCTCCACCCGCAATCGGAGATCGCCTTGGCCAGTTTTCGGTTGCGGACCATGTTCTTCACCGCGAGGTCTTCGACCGCGACCAGGTCATTGTTACGAACCAGGTCCGTTGAGGTGCGGTGCAGGAAGTCCTGCCGCGCGTGCCGCACCTTGCGGTGCGCCCGGGCAACCTTGGCTTGAGCCTTGCGGCGGTTCGCTGAACCGCGCTGCTTGCGGGCCATCTGACGTTGATAGCGGGCAAGGTTGCGGGCCTTACGGTCCAAGTGGCCAGCGTTGGGGATCTTCTCCCCGGTGGACAGCACAGCGAAGTCTTTCACACCCAGGTCAACGCCGACCGTGCGGCCGGTGGCCGGGGCGTGTTCGGGCTCGTCGGTGTCCACGGCGAAGGTCACGTACCAGCGGCCGTCAGGCTCGCGGGAAACGATCACCATAGTCGGATTCAGAGACTGAAGAACCTCTGCACCCCAGGACCACACATACTCAAGCGGCGCGTTGTGCTTGGCCAGCTTCAGCTTTCCATCGCGCAGGCTAAACGCGCTGCGCGTGTTAGTGCGCCGACCGACGTCCGTTACGCGACTTGAAGCGCGGGTAGCGAGCACGTCCAGCGAAGAAGTTCGCGTAGGCGGTGTGCTGGTGCCGCAACGTCTGCTGCAACGGCACCGACGACACCTCGGACAGAAACGCCAGCTCTTCGGTCTTCTTCCACGCGGTCAGCGCGGCGTCGGTCTCCTTGTAGGAGGTCTTTGTGCCGGTTGCGTGGTAGGAGCGGTGGCGTTCGGCGAGGGTCTTGTTCCACACGAGGCGAACGCACCCGAACGTCCGGCCCAGCTGGGCCGCTTGCCCGGGGTCGGGATAGGCCCGAACCTTGTACGCCGTCCTCACACTGATCATTTTACACAGCGGGCCGACACCAGTAATCATCTGGTGGGATGGTTACCGCTGGACACGTTCATCACGGCTTAACGTGCTTCCTCCCCACGGATAAAACCGGGGGCCTCCGCACTACGTTTCTTCGGTGACCTTGGCACCCGACTCGACCAGCTTCCGGGTGGTGGCCAACCCAGACCGGACGCCCCGCCGGTCACCGCCGCCGAAATACCTGGCAGGCGCATGCGCCGCGATCCTTTCCACACCGGTGTGTTCGACTCATTGAACGCACGCCGGTCGACGCAGGTCAAAGTCCGGTTCGCGAACGAAGCCGGAGGCCTGGCCAGTATTCGGTGGACAGGCCGATGAGAATGCTATGCGTGAACCAGCACGGGACTGTCGAACCGGTCGGCGTGGGCGAACCCGTCGTCGTCGGGCTGCTGCGCGAGTACACGGACGAGATGGCCAGCAGGTACTACGGCCGCCCGGCCACCGGGGCCGAGGTCGACGAGGCGATCGCGGAAGACCCCAACGACGGCCTGTACCCGCCGGAGGGCGTGTTCCTGCTGGTCCGCAACGGGGCGGAGCCGTTCGGCTGCGTCGGTATCCGCCCGCTCGAACCCGGTATCGCCGAGCTCAAGCGGATGTACGTCCGGCCGCAGGCCCGCGGCCTCGGCGTCGCCGCCCGGCTGCTGGCCGCCGTCGAGCAGCACGCGCAGGACCTCGGGTTCCAGGCGATCCGCCTGGACACCCGCGCCGATCTCGTGGAGGCGCGCAACCTCTACGCCAAGCACGGTTTCCGAGAAATCCCGGCGTACAACAACGGCCCTTACGCCGAGCACTGGTTCGAGAAGAAGCTGCCATGAACGGGAAACTCGAGCGACTGACAGTTGCGGACGCCGGCGAAGTGCTGACGCTGCAACGCGCGGCGTACGTGACCGAAGCGCAGGCCCACGACGACGTCCAGCTGCCGCCGCTGACGCAAACCCTCGACGACGTGCGCGCAGACCTCGCCCGGCCGTCCTGCCTCACCTGGGGCTTCCGCGAGGCGGGGCGGCTGGTCGGCTCGGTCCGCGTGGAGCTCGACGGGGCAACGGCGGCGCTGGGCCGGTTGATGGTCGCTCCCGACCGGCAGGGCCACGGCCTCGGCACGGGCCTGCTGCTGCACGTCGAGCGGAATCTTCCCCGGCAGGTAGCGGCGATCGAGCTGTTCACCGGCGAGCACAGCACCGCGAAACCTCCGGCTCTACCGGCGCATGGGCTACGAGGAGACGCACCGAACCCCGGCGGGGTCCTACGAGTTGATCCACTTCCGCAAGCACCTGCGGTGAGCCGGGCGATTCGTCGAAAGGCGGCGGCATGGGTGGCATCAGGCCGCAAGTGATCCCGACCGAACGGCTCGGGCTGGTGCCGCTGCGCATCGACCACGCGGAGGATATGTCGAGCGCGCTGGCCGACCCGGCGCTGTACGACTTCATCGGTGGTGCGCCGCTGACGCCACGGGAACTGCGGTCCCGCTACGAGCGGATGCTCGCCGGCTCACCGGATCCCGAGGTGTCCTGGTGCAACTGGGTGATCCAGGTGCGCGACGAGCCGCGCCTCGTCGGCACGGTCCAGGCGACGATCGGCCCCGGCTACCCGGGACCGGTTGCCGAGATCGCCTGGATCGTGGGAACCGCCTGGCAACGCCGAGGCATCGCCAAGGAAGCGGCGCGAGGCCTGGTGGACTGGCTCCGCCGAAAGCCGGTGCGCGCGGTGCTCGCCCACATCCACCCGGACCACCGAGCATCCGCGGCGGTGGCAACGGCGACCGGTCTGGAACCAACGGGCCAATGGCACGACGGAGAACTGACCTGGCGCCTGACTCTCGACCACGACGTGAGCTGAACCTCCCTCCAATTAAGGGGAAACTGCCCAACAGCACAGGTTCGTCAATTCCCGTTTCCTGACGACAGCCGCATGCCATACTGCCCGCTCCAGGTCCGGAGGTGGCGTTGGAACAGTCGCCTCGACCGCTGCTCCCGCGACGTGGGTCCTAGCGGTGCGCGAAGCCATCAAGCTCTACCTCGACGTGCCAGGACTGGTGTTCGTCATCGGCTGCACCGAGCGCCCTGCGACTCAATGCACCGGATTCCGCGATGCGGAAGCACGATGATCGGCTCGGACCGGTTACGGTGGGACGAGTAGTCCCGGCGAGCAGGTGGGCGGCACGACATGACCGATGCGCAGCGGAAACTGGTGCTGATCCGGCACGCGAAGTCGTCCTGGCCGGACGACGCCGACGACTTCGACCGTCCGCTGGCCGACCGGGGCCGCCGCGACGCACCCGAGGTCGGCCAGTGGCTGCGCAAGCACGCCGCGGCGATCGAGCTCGTGCTGTGCTCCCCCGCGGTGCGCGCCCGGCGGACCTGGGAGCTGGCCGCCCCGGAGATCCCGGCCGAACCGGCGCTCAAGTACGACGACCGGATCTACGCGGCCTCGGCCCGCGAACTCCTGGCGGTCATCCACGAGATCCCGCCCGCGGTCATGACGGCGGTCGTGGTCGGCCACAACCCGGGCTTGGAAGACCTGACCGAACTCCTCACGGGCGAACCGGCGGAGCTGAAAACAGCGGCGATCGCGCTCCTCTCCAGCCCCGCGGAGTGGTCCGAGGTAGCGGAATCCTGGGCAACCGACGCGACCTACGCCAAACCCCGCGGCTAGAGAGAGGCTGTTTGGGAACTTGTTCTGGCTGGAGGTTCCGGTGGCAGCCCCAGCCGGAGTGCTGCGGTTCCGCCTCGCCAACCGGTGTGGAGCGAACGGACTGTTCGCCCCGATAGGAGCCTGTTGCAAAATTACGCCCACCACGGACCGTGATCGATCGATCACGGCTGAGATGGCCACTGGCGGACAAACGGCGGCGATCGAGACTGATTTGGTACTTCGGTTCAGCCGTTTTCGCCGAAAACGCAACAGGCTCATAGGTGGCACGAACGGTCCGTTCGCTTCAACCAGCGCATCCAAAACAGCCTCCAGCCCCCGATCAGGCGACGAGTTGAGTGCGGCAGGTGTGCTGTTCGGCTGCGGTCGTCGTCAGATGACGGGCAGGGTGTGGGTCGTCGAGGTCGTGGCGGTGGCGTAGTCGCCGAGTCGCGGCATGGCTGGACGCCGGGCGACCAGCAGCGCAAGCACTACGCCTGCCGCGGCGAAAGCCGCGAGCGCGATCGACGCTTGCGACAGTCCGACTGCGAGTGAATCCGCGAGTGCCGCGCCTGCGTTTTCGCTTCTCCCGGCGGCCTTGGCGTAGATCCCGGCAACGACAGCCGTCATGACCGCACCACCCACGTAACGCGCCATGTTCGAGATCCCCGAAGCAGCGCCCACCTGCTCGGGTGACACTGCCGCGGTGGCGACCGACGAGGCCGGGGAGTTGGAGAGGGCCAGCCCGATCGCAACACCGAGCAGCGGCAACACGAACGCGTCATAACCCCACGACGGTCGAACTCCGGCGAGCACCACGAACGAGGCCGTGAGGATCGCGAAGCCCGCAACGATGACCGGACGCGTGCCGAAGTAGTGGGCCAGCGGGGCGACAAGCGGCGCGATGAGCACCACCACCGCGGCGACCGGCAGCATCGAAAGCCCCGCTTGCAGACTCGTCATGCCGAGGGTCTCCGGTGCTTGGAAGTACAGGCTCACGAGGAAGCTGAGCGCGGCGATCGCCCCGGCCCCGATCAGGATCACGCCGGTCGCGCCCACGAGGAGCACATTGCGCAGCAGCCGCAGGTCGACCAGCGGGGCGTTCACCCGCCGCTCGACCACCGCGAACCCGACACCGGCCAGCGCCGACGAGATCAGGCACACGAGCGTCGGTGCCGACAGCCACCCCCACGAGGAGCCCTCGGTCATGGCGAACACAAACGGCACGAGTGCGGCGGCGACCAGCACGGTACCCGGCAGATCGATCGTCCGGGGGCGTTTCGGGTCGCGCGATTCCGGAACCTTGGCAAGGGTGACCAGGATGCACACGACGGCGATGGCCGCATCGATCCAGAACAGGCCTTGCCAGCCGGCGACCTCGTTGAGCACGCCGCCGACCACCGGGCCGGCCGCGGCCCCGGCTGCGGCCGCCGCACCCCACAGGGCGACCGCCTTCACCTGCGCGTTGCCGGAAGACGTCACCGAGAGCAGGCTCAGACCGCAGGCGAGGATGGTCGATCCGGCCGCGCCCTGGATCAACCGCCCGAGGATCACCTGCAACCCGGTCCCGGCGAGACCGATCAACACACAGGAGATCACGAACAGGACGAGACCGACCTGGAACATGCGTCGACGGCCGAAAACGTCACCCATCGCGCCGGAAGTGACGATCACGGCGGCCCCGACGAGCAGGTACCCGGTCACCGCCCACTGGAGCGTCGCGACGGGTGTCCCGAGGTCCGCGCTGATCGACGGGAGCAGGATGCTCACGGCAGATGTGTTCGCATTGACTATGAAAGTGGACAGGCACGTCGTCGACATGACACCCCAGCCGGGGCGAACACCGGGCTCGGTACCCATCGCGGCATTCGCCTGCTCGTGCGGCGTGGTGGAGTCGGGTTCGCTCATGGCCACATCGTCGGCCAGCGCTGGTGCCGGCCACAGATCCGAACGACCCAGTTAGAAACCTTCGCTCCGCGTGGAAGAGCGGAGAGTTTCTCCCGAAGATCAGCGGAAGACCATCGCACTGCCCCTGCGACAAGGGCGGCAACGGCAACGGCAACGGCAACGGCAACGGCAACGGCGCATCGAACACGCCACGCCAGCAGAACACGACCGAAACTGTCCACTGTCCACACGAACCCGAGCGACCTGAGGCGATGCGCCCAGAACAGCTGTGACGGCACCGAAATCCCGTGCAACGCCGAAACTTGCCCAGAACCCGCGGCCAATTCCTGATGGGTGAAGGGGCACCTTTGACCGGATTGGCCCGGATCCACCGGTGGCGGGTTGGGCTTGTGCTGTTGGGGCCCGTGTTGTATTCGGCTCGGCGAACGTCGCCGAGGTGAGCCCGAGGCTCGCGGCAAGTCGCGAGCCGTCCCGCAACGTGATCATTGTTCCGCCAGCACGCACCCACTCGGTCAACGCCGCTTTGCCCTGCTCGCCCAGCGAATCAGGTCACCGAAGTCCAGCCTGGTCGCCCAGCCACCAGCGCAGCTACCCGGACGATTCGATCGCCGCGCTATCCGTCTTCGACACCTGCCCCGGCGCCGTCCGAAACATCCCATGTCCTCAAATGCTAGCCCTGAGGTGGCGAAGCACGTGGAAGTCAAGGCCGCACAACGCATGTGGGAACAAGGAATCCCCTATGGGGTGATTGCGATCAACAATTCCGTGTGTGAGGAGGAATATGGTTGCCGGTCGGCGGTGCCCGCAGTCCTTTCACGAGGGTCCACGCCGGCAGTATGGGAACCAGGCGCACGGAAACCGATCGTATTCGAGGGAGAAGCGTAGACATGGCTACGGAAACGCGGACGGTGGTCACTGCATTGTTCGGGCGGGAGCGTCGATTCGCCTTCGACACGATTGGCGTTCGAGAGCTGATCCGGGAGTGCCTAGGCGAAGAGCGTGCGCGTGGTGTGTGCTTCTACGTTCGGGATCGGCCGCACGACAGGTCGACCGATGACCGACCAGGGCATCAACTCCGTGTGAATGTGGACGAATCGACGGCTTGGGGTGCGATCAACTTCGTGCGGGAAGGCGAAGGTGGTGGTGCTTGGGACACCCACAATCCTGAGCCGCCTGCCGATGTCCCCACGGTGTGGTTCGACGCGACGACTCCGACTCCGACTCCGTTCGAGCGCTCCGCGGTGCTCCCGATCGACGCGATCGACAAAGCCGTGGCGGAGTTCTGCCGGACCGGGCGGCGGCCGATCTGCGTGCAGTGGCAGCAGGGGCGGTGGTTTTGAGCGCAACTCCAATAGATAGACGCCACGACTTCTACGGTGACGCGATCATTGATAAGCGGTTCCACCATTCTCCTCCAGCGACGATCGAGCAGTTGGTTCGCGCGGTGGTCTACGAACGGCATCCCCTGAACGCATCCCAGATTTACGTTTGGGACCGGCCATGCTGTTCCTGAACTCCCGCTCGCGGTTCTCGGCCAGGAACAGGGCGTTCACCTCGCCCGAGCTACCTCCGCCTCGGCCAGCCCATGACCACCCTGTCCGGCGGCGAACGGCAGCGCGCGAAGCTCGCGATCCACATGGCGGCGAAGGCGGCGATCTACGTCCTCGACGAACCGACGACGGGCCTGCACCTCGCGGACGCGGACCAGCTGCTCGCACTTCTGGACCGCCTGGTGGACGGTTCGAAGTAGGCGAAGGGCGCCTCCGGGCAAGTGAGTTGCTCGAAGGCGCCCTTCACGCGTCGCCTGATCGGATCAGGCGTTGACGGTTGCGCGGGGCAGGTCGAGGTCCCAGCGGTGGCGGGTCAGCACCACCGGCACACCTTCGCCTCGGGCCTCCGCCGCGAACACCGCCGCTCGGGCCCGGCGCCACCAGACCGCCGTTCGGAACGCGCCGAACAGCAGCATCGCCACCAGCGCCAGCATCGCCACCCGGTACTCCGAGCCGCCCGGCATGCCCTGCGCCAGGTCGAGGACCAGGCCCACCAAGAGGACGCCGAGCGCCGTCGCGGAGTGGCCGCCTGCGTTCGCCACGCCGGTCGCCGTCCCGACCTGGCGGACCGGGTTGTAGTCCCGCACCAGGGCGAACGCCACCGCCGAAACCGGGCCGCCCAGGGCGAAGACCAGGAACACGGCCGCGATCACCGCTAGCGGCGGGCGCCCCTCCGGCCAGCCCAGCAGCACCACCCAGGACAGGGCGTTGAGCAGCAGGTAGCCCATCACGATCCACATTCTGCACTCCGGGCGGCGGCCGATCAGCGCACCCACCACGGGCCCGCCGACGACCTGCCCGATGATCAGCAGACTCAGCAGCACGCTCGCCGTCGAGGCCGGCACGCCCAGCCCGTTCACGAGGTACGGGAAACCCCACAGCAGGGTCAGCGCACCCGAGACGAACATCGTGCAGAAGTGCGCCCAGAACGCCAGCCGCGTGCCCGGCACGGACCACGCGTCACGCACCTGCTGGAAGACCGCACCGCTGCTGCGCGGTTGCGATCCGCCGAGCGAGGCGTCCCGCACGACCGTTCCGGTCACCGCCGCGTAGCCGAGCGTTAACGCGCCCACCAGCAGGAACGTCGCCGTCCAGCCCATGTTCTGCAGTGCCAGCGCGAGCGGGAACGTGGCCGCAACACCGCCCAGTGCCCCCAGCGCGCTGGACACCGTTGCCACCAGTGCGTAACGGCGGGCGGAGAAGTGCGCCGCCACCAGCCGCAGGATGCTGACCCACATCAACGCATCGCCCAGGCCCAGCACCGCGCGCGCGAGCAGACCCATCGAATACGAATCGGCGAGCGCGAAAAGCATTTGCCCGGCACCCAGCAAGACCACCGCGACGGTGATCACCCTTCGGGAACCGAAGCGGTCCACCAGCAATCCGGTGGGAATCTGCATGCCGGCGTAGATGCCGACCTGCAGTACCGTGAACGCGCTCAGCGCGGCCGGCCCGACGTTGAACCGGTCGAGCGCCTGCGTTCCGGCGACCCCCAAGCTGCCCCTGTGAAATACCGCGGCGAGGTAGGCGACCACCGCCGCGCTCCAGATCCACCATGCCCGACTCTCCGGTCGGTCGGCAGCCACGAAAGACCTCCTTGTTCAGTTCTGTACAGCAAAAGCCAAAACCAAGATCATCGATGATTGGTCGTTCAACAGGTTTGTCGCCACAAGCCGACGCAGGGTTACGGGAAACGCACGTGCATTGCACCACACTTCGCACGAGTGTCCGTTTTCCCCGCCAGGACCGGAAACCCGTATTTCAATCCACTGTGGACGAACATCGCGCTCCGCACGACCCGCGGTTTCAATTTTTCAATTGAAACCGGAGTCACCCGCACCCGGGCTGCTGCGGCCGCCGGTGCCGACGGAGGGCCTGTGCGTGCGGGAGCTGGGGCTGGGGCTGGACGACAGCATCAGCCTGGTGCCGTCTACCGCCGCGCAACTGAAAGTTTCCCGGCCTGTTGCTGGTTCCGGTGCACGACGCCCCGCCGATCCCAATAGCGCTGGCGTGGCGGCAGGACGGCCCGAACCCCGCGCTGGCCGGGCTGATCGGCTCGATTCACTCGACGCTGTCCCGCGAAAGACATTGGCCGTACATATGCGCTTGAGATTCGACCGACCCAAAGCACTATTGACCGGTCAATTGCGCGAGGGTTAGGTTACCTGCCGTGGCGACCCCGGCATACCTGCGCATCCGCACCGAGCTCGAACGGCGGATCCGCTCCGGCGCACTGCCACCCGGCGCCCGGCTGCCCACCGAGGCCGAACTGCAGCAGCAGTTCTCGGTCGGCCGCGCGACCGCGCAGCGGGTCCTGTCCGAGCTGGCCCAGGCCGGGCTGGCGGAACGCCACCGGCGGCGCGGCACCTTCGTCGCCGGTGGCGCGCGGCAGGAGAACCTGCTGCGCCTGGCGAATCCGGCCCTCCAGGGCCCCGAGGTCCCGGGACGGCACTCCGTGGAGTCGGCGAGCGTGGTGCCCGCCGAGGACGCCGACGTCGAGCTCCCGGGAGTCGCCGACGACGCGCCGGTCAACCAGCTGCGGCGGCTGAAGTTCGACGTCGACGAGAACCCGATCGCCGTCGAGCTCTCCGCGATCCCGTTCTCCCTGGCGCCTCGGCTGTTCGACGAGGACCTGGCGCACCTGACCGTGCACGACTACTTCGCCCGCAACGGGATTCCGGCGGCGAAGTCGCGGGTGTACGTCGACCCGGTCCTGCTCGACGACGCCAATGCCGCCCGGCTGCGGATCGCGCCCGGCCAGGCGGTGATCCGGTTGCGGCGCCTGACCTGGCTGACCAACGGCAAGCTCGCCGAGGCCATGTGGCACCTCATCCGGCCCGACCTGGTCGAGTTCTTCATCGAGCAGACAACGCTGTCCACAACGGGCTCCTGAAGGCCGCAGGTTAGGAGTGACCATGCCCCAGCCACACGTCGCGGTGATCGGCACCGGCGTAATCGGTGCCATGACCGCGTGGCACCTGGCCCGGCGAGGCGCGGCCGTGCTCGCCTTCGACGCCTACTCTCCCGGCCACGACCGCGGCGCATCCGCCGGCGAGTCCCGGATCTTCCGCACCGCCTACAAAGAGGGTTCGAACTACGTGCCGCTGCTGTGCCAGGCCGGCCGGCTCTGGCGCGAGCTGGAGGCGGGCACGACCACCGAGCTGCTGACCATGTGCGGCGGCCTCACCATCGGCGCCGCCGACCACCCAGATGTCCTGGCCGTCCGCGGCTGCGCCGAGGAGAACGGCCTCGACCACGAGGTGCTGGACGCCGAAACGGCCCGGCGGAGGTTCCCGCAGCACCGCATCGACGACGACGAAGTCGCGGTCCTGGACCCGGCGGCGGGTGTGCTGCGCCCCGAGCCGGCGGTGCAGGCCGCGCTCCGCGCCGCGGCGGACGCGGGGGCGGCGGTGCTGCCCCACCACCCCGTCGACGAGCTCGCCGAAACCGGCACCGGCTGGCGGATCACCAGCGGCGGCGAGCACTTCGACGCCGACCACGTCGTGTTCGCGCCCGGCCCGTGGGCCCGTCGGCTGGAACCGTTGCGGCAGCTGCCGATCGAGGTCCGGATGATCACCGCCTGCTGGTTCGCGGCCCGCGACATCGCGGCCCACGGGCCCGACCGGCTGCCGATCGCGATCCGCCGCCACCGCGAGGCCGCATTCTCCTGCTTCCCGCTGCTGGACGGGGTCGCGATCAAGATGGTGCCGCACCACCTCGGATTCCCCGCCCTGGACGACCCGGGCGCACTGCCCCGCAGCGCCGCCCCCGAGTTCGCCCGCGCCGCCTCCGAGGCCGCCGACCGGCTGCTGCCGGGCGTCACCCCGCACCCAGTGCGCATCGGCACCTTCGCCGACGGCTTCACCCCCGACGACCATGCCCTGCTCGGCCCGCTTCCCGGGCGCCGTAACGCCACCGTCATGACCGGTTTCTCCGGGCACGGTTTCAAGCTCGCGCCCGTCTTCGGCGAGATCGGCGCCGACCTCGTGCTCCGAGGCGGGACCGAACACGACATCGCCCACCTGGACCCCAATCGCGAACTTGTGAGGGACGCATGAAAATCGCCGTGATCGGGCTCGGTGTCCTGGGAGCGAGCACTGCCCGCGCGCTGGCCAGCGCCGGAGCCGAGGTGACCGTGTTCGAACGCACCGGCGCGCTCGCCGGAACACCGGCACGTCGTTCGCCTGGACCAACTCGCACAACAAGAATCCGCGCCCCTACCACGACCTGAACGTCGCCGGGATGGCCGAGCACGCCGCGCTCGCCGAGACCGCCGGCGCGATGCCGAACTGGCTGACCCGCACCGGAAACCTGGAATGGGCCGAGGACGAGGCGGGAGCCGAGCGGCTGGCCGCTTCGGTCGCCGAGCTCACCGGCCGCGACTATCCCGTCGACTGGATCACCCCGCAACTAGCCCGCGAACTGGTCCCCGACCTGCGCGTACCGCCCGGTGTCCGGGACATCGCCCACTACCCGACCGAAGGCCACGTCATCCCGGCCCTACTGGTCGCGCGGCTGTGGGGCGAGGCCCGGGACCACGGCGC
Source organism: Saccharopolyspora pogona (assembly GCF_014697215.1). Taxonomy (GTDB): domain Bacteria; phylum Actinomycetota; class Actinomycetes; order Mycobacteriales; family Pseudonocardiaceae; genus Saccharopolyspora; species Saccharopolyspora hattusasensis. The sequence continues at coordinate 9,011,976 of NZ_CP031142.1, read as the reverse complement.
CGAACTGCGCTGCCCGGCGGCGGTCACCGGACTGTCCGAAGTGGATGATGGGGTTCGCGTCGAGCTCTCCGACGGCGCCGCCGAGGTCGATGCGGTGGTGATCGCGACGGGCCGCTGGACCGAGGAGCTGACCGCCGCGGCCGGACACCGCGTCCCGATGGCGTCGCCGGACGTGGCGGGCTCGGCGACCCTCGGCCTGCTCGGCTACCGGAATGCGGGCCAGTGCTCCGCCCTTCAGGGCGGGGGTGAAGGCTCGCGCTGGGAGGGCCGTGAAGGCCCGAGCAGTGCCTTAAGCCGGACGGTTCTGCTGTTCGATGTACTGCTTCACGACGCTCAGCGGTGCCCTGCCGACGGAGCCTGCGAAGTACGAGCCCGACCAGAGTTTGTTGGCTCGGTAGTAGTGGCGTACGAGGTCGGGAACTCCTGGCGCAGGCGTCGGGAGGACACGCCCTTGAGGGAGTTGACCAGGCGGGCCATGGCGGCCTTGGGCGGGTAGTTGACGAGCAGGTGGACGTGGTTGTTCTCGCCGTTGAACTCGACCAGCTCAGCCTCGAAGTCCCGGCACACGTCCCGCATGATCTGCTCCATCCTCGACAGGTGCCGGTCGCCGAACACCTTGTGCCGGAACTTCGTCACGAAGACCAAGTGAACGTGCATCGCGAAAACACGGTGTCTTCCGGTTCGAATGCCTTCGAATTCAGCCATAAACCAATGGTACAGTGCGCTCGTGCAGCTCCGTTTCAACTACCGCGTGTATCCGACGCCGGGCCAGCAGATCGAGTTGGCTCGGGCGTTCAGGTGCGCGCGGGTGGTGTTCAACGACGGGCTGCGCCCGCGCCGGCAAGCCAGGGACGCGCACGAGAAGTACATCTCCGACAGCGAGTTGTCCCAGCGGTTGATCACCGAAGCCAAGCTGACGCCGGAACGGGCGTGGCTGGGCGAGGTCTCCGCCGTGGTGTTACAGCAGGCCCTGGCGGACCTGAACACCGCGTACCGCAACTTCTTCCACTCGATCACGGGCAAGCGCAAGGGCCGCAAGGTGGCCCCGCCGCGGTTGCGGTCCCGCAAGGACAACCAGCAGGCCATCCGGTTCACCAAAAACTCCCGGTTCAAGGTGCTGGACAACGGACGGCTCAGATTGCCGAAAGTCGGCGACCTGGAGGTGCGCTGGTCACGGCAACTACCCTCGGACCCGTCTTCCGTAGCGATCATCAAGGACGCGGCGGGCCGGTACTTCGCATCGTTCGTCGTACAGACAGGCGAGGACGAAACGTTGCCGCCGGTCGACTCCGAGGTGGGCATCGACCTGGGCCTGACCCACTTCGCGGTGCTGTCGGACGGCACGAAGGTCGCCGCCCCGAAGTTCCTGCGCCGCGCGGCCCGCAAGCTCAAGCGGTTGCAGCAGGACCTCTCGCGCAAGCAGAAGGGCTCGGCCAACCGCAAGAAGGCCGTGACCAAGGTGGCTCGCGCTCACGCACGGGTGGCCGACACCCGGCGGGACTGGCAGCACAAACCGTCCACGACCATCATCCGCGAGAACCAAGCGGTGTACGTCGAGGACCTGTGCGTCGTCGGTCTCGGCCGGACGAGACTGGCGAAGTCGGTGCACGACGCCGGGTGGGCCGGAAAGGCCGCCCGGTATGGGCGGACGTTCGGCCGGGTGGACCGGTACTTCCCGTCCACCCGGATGTGTTCGGCCTGCGGGCGCATCAACGACAAGATGGCCCTCACCGTCCGATCGTGGGACTGCCCGTGCGGCAGTCACCACGACCGGGACGTGAACGCAGCGAAGAACGTGTTGGCCGCCGGGCAGGCGGACAACGGAAACGACCGTGGAGCGCACGTAAGACCGGGACTCGTCCGGGCGGCGCGCAGGGAAGCGGTAACCCACCCGGACGCCGCGCGGTCCACACGCAGCGTGGAAAGAATCTCCGTCCTCTAGGACAGAGAGGATGTCAAACGAACCCGCTGCCCACCAGGCTCGACCGGGTGCTGACCACGCCGAAGCTGAACGTCCGCCCGGACGGCGGCGGCCGCCTGGTGGTCCAGGGCCTGGACCTGGACGCGCACGCCGACCCGGCGAACCCGCCCGCCCCGGACTGCGACCACGTCCGCGAGCTGTGCGCGCGCCTGACGGACCTGCTTGCGGGCACCGAAGGCGTCCGACTGGAGTCGCTTCGCGTCGGCCAGCGCTCGATGCCGGCCGACGGCCTTACGGTCGCCGGATTCCTCGGCGACAGCAGCAAGATCTACGCGATCGCCACCCATAGCGGCATCACCCTCGGCCCGCTGCTGGGCAAGCTCGCGGCCCAGGAACTGCTCACCGGCAACCCGGCGGAAGTCCTGGCCGGCTTCCGCCCGCAGCGGCTGGTCGGCAAGTCCGGCCTGCCGACGCTGAAACCCGCCCGCTTCGCCGGCCAGCAGTGACGGCGCTGCTGGTGGAGCGAACGGACTGTTCGCTCCGATAGGAGCCTGTTGCAAAATTACGCCCACCACGGACCGTGATCGATCGATCACGGCTGAGATGGCCACCGGCGGACAAACGGCGGCGATCGAGACTGATTTGGTACTTCGGTTCAGTCGTTTTCGCCGAAAACGCAACAGGCTCATAGAAGAAGTAAACAGGCCGTTCGCCGCACCAAACCCGCGCGAATCCGCCGTCAGGTCAGGTGGCGGCGGAGGAAGTCGAGGGTTCGGGGCCAGGCGGTGCGGGCCGCATCTTCGTGGTACGTCGCCGGGTTCTGGTCGTTGAAGAACGCGTGCCCCGCCGCGTAGACGTGGATCTGCGGACGGACGCCGGACTGCTGCTGGATCTTGTCGCGCAGTTCGGCGACCGCGTCCATGCTGATGCTGCGGTCGTATTCGCCGAAGTGGCACAGCATCGGCGCCGTCAGGCCGGAGAAGTCCGTGTCCGCCACCGACGGCATGCCGTAGAAGGGCACCACGGCGCCTACCCGGTCGCCCTGCTGCGCGGCGAGCACGATCGCGAACTTGCCGCCCATGCAGAACCCGACGACCCCGACGGCTGGACTCGTCACCGAATCGTGCGCCAGCAGGTAGTCGACCGCACCGGAGAGGTCCCGCGCCGCCTGGTCCACGGGCAGCTCCTTCATCAGCCGCGCGGCTTCAGCGGCGTCGTGCGTGGTGTGCCCGCCGTAGAGATCCGGGGCGAGCGCGACGAACCCCTCGGCCGCCAGCCGGTTCGCGACATCGGCGACGTGGTCCGTGAGCCCCCACCACTCCTGGATCACCACCACACCGGGGCCCGAACCGGACGGCGTCGCCAGGTAACCGTGCGCGGTGCGCCCGTTGCTGACGAAACTGACGTTCTGGTGCGGATTCGTCACGCTGGTACTCCTTCGTCCGGCAGACCCCGACCGGCCCATCCTCGCGCCCGGCCGGGCTGATCGCACACGGTCACACCGCCGGGCGCTCGCGGAGCCGGCCCCGGCGAAGATCGACAAGGTATCGAGGACGACGACCACCTGCCAAGGCCCCAACGCATTATCCCAACCGCGCGAAACCTCTTGGGATGCATCGAACTGGCGTCACACGGCAGCGGCGACGATGCGCCGGGTGTGCTCCCGGAAGGTCGGGACCGCCGGATGCGCAGGATGCGGGTTCCAGGTCAGGTGGACCGTGACGGGTGCGGCGTCGGAGATGGGCAGGTACCGGATGCCGGGGTGCGGGTGGGCGTGCCCGGTGGCCTCGGCCGTCACTCCGGCGGCTTGCCCCGCTGCGATCCCGGCCGATCTGCGGGCCGAGGTCGGGGACACCGGGTTCCACCGGCAGGCGGCGGCTGGTCAGCGACCGGTCAGGAACGGGATCGACGCGCGGCGTCCCCAGGCGACCGCCAGGAACACCACCACCAGGACGAGCGGCATGAGCGCCATGCCCGGATCGTGGAACGCGAACACCTGGGTGATCGTCGCACCGATCATGACACCGGCGAGGCCGAGCGCGGCCGGCCCGGCCAGCCGCGGCACGAGCAGGCCGATGGCACCCAGCAGTTCGAGAGTGCCGGTCAGGTACCGGAACCACTGCCCGAACCCGATCAAGTCGAACATCTGGACCGTCGTCGGGTCGCCGAGGAGCTTCGGGGCCGCGGCGAACACGAAGAACGCCGCGAGCAGGGCCTGGAGCACCCACAGCGCCACGTGCACGCCCCGCCGCTGGGAAACCGCCGCATTCGAACTGGTAGTCATGGCGTTGCGCCCTTTCCACGTCGTTGATGTTGTCGACTACCAGTATCGACAAGGGACGGAGCGAAAACTCATCGGCATCGGCGGAAGGAGTCGCGCCCGGATCAGTCCCTGACCACCTGGTCCAGCACCGCCGTGAACACCTCGCGGTCCACCGATGCCCCGTCCTGCGCGAGCCAGCGCCCGATGTCACGGACGAATTGGGCCGGAGTCATCGGGGAAACCGGATCGCCGTCCTGCTCCACCGTCGTGACGTCACCGGCGCGGCTGGGGTAGATCAGCACCACGCCGCGGATCTCGACACCGGGCAGCAGCTCTTCGAAAGCGGCGATGCCGTCCGGCAAGCTCGTCGTGCCCCCGCGGAACGGATGGCCGTTGCGCCACAACGCGCTCGTCTCGTCGGAGGTGTAGTGGCCGGGCAGCCAGCTCTTGGACTCCACCAGCACCAGCCGCCGCCCGCACAGCACCGCGTGGTGCACGTCCTCGAACACCGAGTCCGGCCACGCCAGCCCGTGGAACACCCGCACGCCCGGCAGCCGGGTCAGGTACTTCGCGCAGAGCTCGGCGGTCAGCTGCTGGGCCCGCTCGTCCTGCCCGTCCGGCAGGCCGAAGATCCGGCGGCCGCCGAACTCCGCGGTGAACGACCGGTCGATCCGGTGCGCCCGGATGTGCCGCCGCAGCAGCAGCACGATCACCACGCCGGACGCCACCAGCAGGGAAAGCCACGCGGCCAGCAGCATCGTGCTGAGCTCGACGGCGAGCCCGGCCAGCAGCAGCAGCGACCAGCCGCCGACCAGCGCCAGCGTCGGCGCGCGGTCCGGGCCGGTGACCGGCAGGTAGCGGACCCGGGTGTCCGGATCGACGGCGTCCCACCACGGGAGGTCGTCCAAGCGCAGCCGCGGCATCTTCGCCACGTAGGCCGGGTCTTCGCCGAAATGCCGCCGCCTGCGCCGTTCCGCCGGCGGCCGCGGGCGGTGAGCCGGTTCGTCCGCGCGGTCGTAGCCGGCACGACGCACCGGGTCGTTGAGCGTCTCGTAGGCCTCCTGCAGCAACCGGAAGGTTCCCGCGGTGCCGCCGACATCGGGGTGCATGCTGCGCGCCAGCGACCGGTAGGCGGACTTGATCTCGGCTGCCGTCGCGTCGCGGTTCACGCCCAGCAGCTCGTAATAGTCGACCCCGCGCACGGTCCTCCCGCCTCCCACCACTGCGCGGCCATGATAGGGCTTGCGCAGGATTCAAGATCAACCGCGTGGGGGCATTCAGTCGGCGACTTCGGCGACTTCTTGTCCTGGGGAGACCTGGACTCCGTCGTTCAGCAGGAACCGGGTCACGGTGCCGCCGGATTCCGACTTCACCGGGTTGTAGGTCTTCACCGCCTCGATCACCGCGATGGTCTGGCCGGGGTCGACGTGGCCGCCTTCGCGCACGTACGGGTCGGCCTCCGGGGCCGGACGCCGGTAGAACACGCCTGATTGCTTGGCCTTGACAGTGGACATACCCGGTACGGTGCGCCCTCCCCCGCCGAGCCGCCAGTCGCCGCCTCGATTCCGCTCAACAATCGCTTGGGTGCCGAGCGAGTTCCTTGCGGAGTCGGCATGACCAGCAGGGACGACCTCGCCGCGGCCTGGGTTGGGGACGAGCCTCCGCCGGCCGCCCCGCCCGAGGAGCGAAAAAACCCGCTGACCTCCCGGTCAGCGGGCTCTTCCACGCGGGCGGCCGAGACGGCTCTCGCCGTCTCTCCCTTTTGACCACCCGGGACAGCCGCGCGGTCTGAGGTGGCGCCTTGGACCGGCACGGCTAGCTCTGCGGTCGAACGCCGAGACGACGGGCCGGGGAGCGGGGATGCTCCGGCGACCCACCCGGCACCGCCAGGTCGTCGTCGGCGGGCGGTCAAACCCACCGATGCCCCGCCAGCCTAACCGATATTCCTCGCCCCGGAGCCTGTTGCAAAATTACGCCCACCACGGACCGTGATCGATCGATCACGGCTGAGATGGCCACTGGCGGACAAGCGGCGGCGATCGAGACTGATTTGGTACTTCGGTTCAGCCGTTTTCGCCGAAAACGCAACAGGCTCCCCGTGGGACGAAACGTGACCCAATGCTCCCGCGCACCACAATCCGCACACCCGGCGCGACCCGGCGAACAAGATCAAGGAATTCGCGATCCGGCTTCCGGAACCGCAGATCGATCCACAAAGGACAGAATCGAATTCCGGCCGGCGACCAAATGATCTTCGGGGCCGGTGTGGCCACCCCGCCCGGTTCGGCCAGAAAGGCATTCGGCCATTCCGGACATGCATCGAAAAACCAGGTCAAACCGGCCGAAATAGATCGCCGGACCTGGTCCCGACCGGGGTGTCATGGAGTTCACACTCGTTTGACACCAAGGTGAGGCTTACCTAGTTTCTTGGTGCCCCGTCGATCGCTGGCAGAGGAAGATGCGAATGCTTTTCAGTAATGCGTTGATCGGACTGCGCGAAGGCCTGGAGGCCGTACTCGTGGTGAGCATTCTGGTCGCATTCCTCGTCCGCACCGAACGCCGCCGCGCGCTGCCGTTGGTCTGGGCCGGGGTCGGCGTGGCGGTGGCGCTGTCGGTTGGGCTGGGCGCGGTGCTCACCTACACCGCGGCGACGTTGAGCTTCGAGGCCCAGGAGGCCTTCGGCGGGATCGCCTCGATCATCGCGGTCGCCTTCGTCACCGGCATGATCTTCTGGATGCGCCGCGCCGGCCGCACCCTGGCGGCCCAACTGCGCGGGCAGCTCGACGAGGCGCTGCAGCTGGGCCCGGTCGCCGTGGCCACCGTGGCCTTCCTGGCGGTCGCACGCGAAGGGCTGGAGACCGCGGTGTTCTTCTTCTCCAGCGTGCAGTCCGCCGGTGGCGGCACCGTTCTGCCGCTGGTCGGGTTCCTGATCGGCATCACGATCTCGATCCTGCTCGGCTGGCTGCTCTACGCCGGGGCGATCAAGGTCAACCTGTCGAAGTTCTTCACCGTCACCGGCGTGCTGCTGGTCTTCGTCGCCGCCGGGGTCTTCGCCTACGGCGTGCACGACCTGCAGGAGGCCTCGCTGCTGCCCGGCCTGCACGCCCTCGCCTTCGACGTCAGCGAATACGTCCCGCCGAACTCCTGGTACGGCGCGCTGCTGAAGGGGATCTTCAACTTCTCCCCGCAGACCACGGTGCTCGAGGCCGTCGTCTGGGGCGGCTACGTCGTGATCGTGCTGGCCCTGTTCCTCCGCCCCCACCGCGGTGCCGCCCGGCCCGTCCAAACCCGCACCGGAGACGCCAAGTGACCACCAACGCCCGCACCCTGCTGCCCGCGCTCGGCGCGATCCTGCTCGCCGCCGGATGCGCCGGGCAACCCGCCGGCGACGCCCCCGGCGCCATCACCGTGGACGCCTCGGACGACGCCTGCACGCTGTCGGCGACCTCCGCCCCGGCCGGCACGATCCGCTTCGACATCACCAACAAGGGCAGCCAGGTAACCGAGTTCTACCTCTACGGCGAGGGCGACCGGATCATCAGCGAGGTCGAGAACATCGGCCCCGGCCTCAACCGCCAACTGGTCGCCGAGGTGCCGCAGGGCGGCAAGTACACGACCGCGTGCAAGCCCGGCATGCGCGGCGACGGCATCCGCGGCGACTTCACCGTGACCGGCACGGCCGCCGCGCAGGGCGGCGCCGCGGCGCAGGCCGTCACCGACTACAAGCGCTACGTGGACGAGCAGGCCGATGAGCTCAAGGCCAGGACCACCCAGTTCATCGCGGCGGTCAAGGCCGGCGATGTGGCGCAGGCCAAGCAGCTGTACGCCCAGGCCCGGATTCCGTGGGAGCGCATCGAGCCGGTCGCGGAGAGCTTCGGCGACCTGGACCCGCGGATGGACGGCCGGGAGGCCGACCTGGAGCCGGGCCAGCAGTTCACCGGTTTCCACCGGCTGGAGAAGGACCTCTGGGTCACCGGTCCGCAGCCGGACACCCCGGCGATCGCCGACCAGCTCCTCGCCGACGTCGACCAGCTCGTGGCGCAGACCCGGACCGTCGAGCTGACCCCGTCGGGAGCCGCCAACGGCGCGAAGGAGCTGCTCGACGAGGTCGCCACCGGCAAGGTCACCGGCGAGGAAGAGATTTTCTCGCACACCGACCTATGGGACTTCAAGGCCAATGTGGACGGCGCGAGGCAGGTGGTCACCGCGCTGCGCCCGGTCCTGACCGAGAAGGACCCGAAACTGGTGGCCACCCTGGACGAGAAGTTCGCCGCGGTGGACGCGCTGCTGGCGCGCTACCAGGTCGGCGACGGGTACCGGCTCTACACCGAGCTGACCCAGGAGCAGGTCAAGGAACTGGCGGCGGCCGTGGACGCGCTGAGCGAGCCGCTGAGCAAGACCGCCGGCGTGGTGGCTCGATGACCGGGGTCTCCCGCCGCCGACTGTTCGGGCTGGCCGGAGCCGGTGTCGCGGTGGCCGGTGTGGGCACCGGGGCGGGATACGTCGTGGGCAGTCACGGCGACGAGGCACCGACGGTGCCGTTCCACGGCCCGCACCAGGCGGGCATCACCACCCCGGCCCAGGACCGCATGCACTTCGTCGCCTTCGACGTGACCACGACCGACCGCGCGGAGCTGGTCGCGCTGCTGGCGGAATGGACCCGGGCCGCGGAGCGGATGACCGCCGGGCTGGAGGCGGTCGAGCACGGCGCGGTCGCCGGGCACGCCGAGGCACCGCCCGGCGACACCGGCGAGGCACTCGACCTGTCCGCGTCCGCGCTGACGCTGACCATCGGTTTCGGCCCGTCGCTGTTCGACGGGCGGTTCGGCCTCGCCGACCGGCGTCCGCCGGCGCTGGTCGACCTGCCGCACTTCCCCGCCGACGCCCTCGACCCGGCGCGCAGCGGCGGAGACCTGTGCGTGCAGGCCTGCGCCAACGATCCGCAGGTGGCGGTGCACGCGGTGCGCAACCTGGCGCGCATCGGATTCGGCAAGGTCGCGGTGCGCTGGTCGCAGCTCGGGTTCGGCCGGACCTCCACGACCTCACGATCGCAGAGCACACCGCGCAACCTCTTCGGCTTCAAGGACGGCACGAACAACCTCAAGGCCGAGGACACCGAGGAGCTGGACCGGCACGTGTGGGCCCAGCCCGGCGACGGCCCGCAGTGGATGTCCGGCGGCACCTTCCTGGTGGCGCGGCGGATCCGGATGCACATCGAAACCTGGGACCGGACGTCGCTGGGCGAACAGGAAACCATCGTCGGCCGGACCAAGGGCAGTGGCGCCCCGCACGGCGGAGCCGAGGAATTCGACCGGGTCGACCTGCAGGCCCGCGGCGCGGACGGCGAGTTGCGGATCGCGGAGGACTCGCACATCCGGCTGGCGGCGCCCGAAACGCACGGCGGGGCGCGGATGTTGCGCCGCGGCTACAACTTCACCGACGGCTCCGACGGCCTCGGACGGCTGGACGCCGGGCTGTTCTTCGTGTGCTTCAACCGAGACCCGCGCACCCAGTTCATCCCGGTACAGCGCCTGCTGTCCAAAAAGGACTCGATGATGGAGTACCTGCAGCACAACGGTTCGGCGATCTTCGCCTGCCCACCGGGAACCCAACCCGGAGGCCACTGGGGCGACTCCCTGTTCGAATCCTGACACCGGACGCCGAGCGCCAGAATAGCGCGACTCGGCCCGTTGGGCCGAAAGCCTCTTGTCCCACCGAGGAACGGGCGGAATGCTGGCGCGAACCGAAGCTGCGGGCCTTTGGGTGCCAGATTCCGGCCATTCACCCGCAGACAGGTTTCGGGGACCACGACAATCGAACCCCTCCGCGGCCTAGCCGGGAGGCCACCCCACCCCCTGGAACGCGGGCTGCGGGAGGCTCGGGAAGAAGGTCGGCCATGCGTAACAGATACGCCAGGACGATCGCGGCACTCAGCGTCTCGGCGGCACTTGCCGGCGGGGGATTCGCCATCGGGACGACCGCGAACGCCGCACCCGCCGCCGACAGCTCGACGGTCGCGACAGCGGCCATGCAAGTCCACCCGGCACGCCACTGCTGGTGGGTGCAGGGGAGCCGGCACCACGTCTGGCACCACGGCTCGTGGAGCTGGGCGTCGACGCCAAGCCGCTGGCACTGCCGCTGATCACCACTTTGCACTGAAGGCCCCCGGAAACCCGGGGGCCTTCGTCAGCACCGGCCGGAAACGGCCGCGGTCACCGAGGTCGATGCCGTCGTCCAACAGGCCGTCCACATAGGCCCGATACATGTCGGCGACTGCGCCCGGCGCCAGGTCGGCCACCGCGCCGCGAACCGCCGGTGGCCAGCAGCGGTAGGCAACGCAGATCGACCCCGGCCACCTCGGCGAGCCCGCCAGCAGCAACCTGCGTCACCGCGTGACGCGTACCCGGTGGGTGCGACGCGGCGGCGCGATGATGAGCGCATGGACGTCACCGAAGTTCTGCTGCCCGGGGTCGGGCTGCGGTACGAGTTCACCACCACCGATGGCCAGCGCATCGGCGTGGTGGCTCGGCGGCGCGGCGACTTCGACTTCGTCGCCTACCCCGGCGATGATCCCGACGATGTCCGGATGCTGTTCCGGCTCAGCGCGGAAGAGGCCGACGCGGTCACCGAGATCCTGGGCGCCCCGCGGATCGCCGAGCGCTTCGCCGATCTGACCCGCGAGGTGCCGGGCCTAAACGCCGGTCAGGTGGAGGTGACCGCGGGCTCGGCGTTCGACGGCCGCACCCTCGGCGAAACACGCGCGCGCACCCGCACCGGCGCGTCGATCGTGGCGATCGTGCGCGGTGAGGACGTCATCGCCTCCCCCGCACCGAGCCAGGGGTTGCTGGCGGGGGACATCCTCGTGGTGATCGGCACGCAGCAGGGCATCACCGGGGTGGAACGCATCCTGGCGGGATGAACTGCCGTGCACACCTCGATCGCCCTCCTGCTGGAACTGGGGATCGTCCTGATCGCGCTCGGTGCGATCGGCGCGGTGACCCGGCGCTTCGGGGTGTCGCCGATCCCGCTGTACCTGCTGGTGGGGCTGGCGGTGGGCGAGGGCGGCATCGCGCCGCTGCCGGCGGCCCGCGACTTCGTGGAGCTCGGCGCGTCGATCGGGGTGGTGCTCCTGCTGCTGACCCTCGGCCTGGAGTTCTCCATCGAGGAGTTCACCGTGACGCTGCGCCAGCACGTCCCGTCCGGGCTGCTGGACATGGTGGTCAACGCCGCGCCGGGCGCGCTGGCGGGCTGGCTGCTCGGGCTGGACGTGACCGGCATCGTGGCGCTGGCCGGGATCACCTGGGTGTCGTCATCGACGATCGTGTCCCGGCTGCTGGACGACCTGCACCGGCTGGGCAACCGGGAAACCCCGGCGGTGCTGTCGATCCTGCTGCTGGAGGACTTCGCGATGGCGGTGTACCTGCCGATCCTGGCGGTGCTGGCCACCGGGGGCACGGCGCTGCACGGCCTGGCGAGCGTCGCGGTCGCGGTGGGTGTCCTGCTGCTGGCGCTGGGCGCGTCGCGGCGCTGGGGGCACCGCGTCGGGCACCTGGTCGAGGACCGCGACACCGAGCAGCTGCTGCTGCGGATCGTCGGGTTGGCGCTGGTGGTGGCCGCGATCGCGGAGCTGGCCGGCACTTCGGCGGCGGTCGGGGCGTTTCTGGTTGGGCTGGCGCTGACCGGCCCGTTGGCCGACCGGGTGCGCTCGGTGGTCGCGCCGCTGCGCGACCTGTTCGCGGCGGCGTTCTTCCTGGCGATCGGCATCTCCGTGGCCCCGCCCTCGCTGCTGCCGGTGCTGCCGGTGGCGATCGCGCTGGCCGCCGTGACGGCACTCACCAAGATCGGCACCGGCTGGTACGCGGCGGCCCGTGCCGGGGCGGGGCGGCGGGGCCGGTTGCGCGCGGGCAGCGTGCTGATCGTCCGCGGCGAGTTCTCGATCATCATCGTCAGCCTGGTGACCGTCCACGACGCCCTCCTCGGCCCCCTGACCACCGGCTACGTCCTGGTCCTGGCGGTGGCTGGCCCGCTGATCACCTGGTGGTTCAGCCCACCGGTCCGCCAATCCCCGTGAGGTTCGTGAGTGTTCGTGCCGGTAAGAACCGGAATTGCCACTCACGAGGAAGTGAAGTTCACGGCGTTGCCGTCGGGGTCGAAAATGTGGGCGACCCGCTGGCCCCACGACATGTCGTTCGGGGCCCTGGACCCGGCCGCCGAGCGCTTCCACCTGGTCGAGCAGCGCCTCGACGTCGCTGACGTCGAAGCTCAGCAGCACGCGCCCGGTCGTGCCCACCTCGACGTCCCGGTCGATCACCAGGCCGAGCTCGGTGTCGTCGATCTGCAAGCCGATGAAGAACGCCGGCTCGCCGTCGGGGATGCGGTACTTCTCGACCGCGCCGAACAGCTTCGTGTAGAAGTTCAGCAACCGGTCCAGGTCGGACGTGATGATGATCGGGTAAACAACTCGGCCCTTAGAGTTCCTAACAAAATAATCACTTCTAGTGCCTGAAGATCCTTAGTGGTCGATCATGGACTTGTGAGGAAGGGTGAGCAGCCGCCGTGGATCGTGCCGGATGAGTTTTGGGAGCGAATTGAGCCGTTGTTGCCGCGTTGGGAGAACGCGCTGCCCAAGCTGGGCCGCAAGCGGCTGCCGGACCGGCTGGTCTTGCAGGGCATCCTGTTCGTGCTGCATACCGGGATCCAGTGGGAGTTCCTGCCCCAGGAGCTGGGGTTTGGATCCGGAATGACCTGCTGGCGACGCCTGGCGGAGTGGAACGAGGCCGGGGTGTGGCAGCGGCTGCACGAGGAGCTTTTGGCCGAGCTGAACGCGGCCGGGAAGCTGGACTGGTCTCGGGCGGTGATCGACAGCTCGCATGTGCGGGCGGCGCGACGCGGCCCAAAAGCGGCCCGAGCCCGGTCGACCGTGCCCGGCCGGGCTCCAAGCACCACGTGATCACCGAGGGCGGCGGCATTCCGACGGCATTCAGCCTGACCGGCGGCAACGTCAATGACGTCACCCAACTCCTCCCACTGGTCGAAAAGATCCCGCCCGTGCGAGGAAAGCGCGGGCGCCCCCGCCGCCGACCCGACGCCCTCTACGCCGACCGCGCCTACGACTCCGAAAAACACCGGAACGAGTTGCGCGACAAGGGAATCGACCCGCAGATCGCCGAACGCGGAACCGGGCACGGCTCCGGACTCGGCACGATCAGGTGGGTCATCGAACGAACAATAGCGTGGTACCACGGCATGCGACGCCTGCGTATCCGCTGGGAACGCCGCGACGACATCCACGAAGCCTTCCTCGGACTGGCCACCTGCATCATCTGCTACCGACACATCAAGATCCTTTGTTAGGAACCCTTAAGGACCGAGCTTTTAAGCGGCTCGGTCCGTAGGGGCTTTGCTTGCGCTCCCGTCTCGCCGCTGGCTGTGATGAGACGGGTCGCATACACACCTAGCCGGTGGGATCGGGCATGTTTACAAATACCCACGCCGAGCGTGCGCGGCCGCGCACGTTGACCCCGGCGACGACGTCAGCGGGTCCAGCGAGACCACACCGACGACAAGAGAAAAAGTCCCGATTGGGCCTGTTGGCCCGCTCGGTGTGACCGCACAGCGGGCAGTGCTGCGAGGTGTAGTGCGCGTCCACCTCGATCACGGGAACGCCTACACGCTGGGCTTTGTAGGCGATGTAGTCCCCGAGCTGGGCGAACGGCCAGGACGATTGCGTGGCGGCCACCGCTTCGTCCAGGTCCGCCGCCCGGATCGCGAGGAGTTCGGCCGGGTCACCGGGTCGCAGGCCCACCGGCGGCAGGTCCAGAACCACCCTGGCCTGGTCCGAAACCAGCAGCACATCGGCCTACTGCCGCGTCCATGGTGTTCTTCTCCGACATCGGGATGGACACGGTCTCCACAGCGGGCGAGGAGGTCCGCGATTCGCGCCGCACGCTGCCGCTGGCGATCTTCTGGTGCATCGCGATCGTCACGACGGTCTACCGCCTCCATGGGCGGCTGACCCAAGGGACGGGAGGATCGAACGGCCGACGATCATGCGCCAACCCGAGCGGACCGAGGTCGGACACGACGCCGAAAAGGACGTGCGCGCCTACGAAGCCGCACTGGTCGAAGCCGAGGTCGCCGGACGCCACGCACGACCGGACGAGGAACCGGATCACCTCCGCGAACTGCGGATGCGAGTGATCCGGGCGGCCGAAGCGCTGCCGAGCATCTGCTGGCCTCGGGCAAATGCGCCCACTGCAACGACGAACGTGAAGTCGAGGCCGTTCAAGCCCACTACAGCGGAAGCAATTCCCCTGAGTTCGTCAGCGGCCAGCGCCTCTGCCCGCAGTGCCGGGGCGCAGGTCTCACCCTCACCCTCCCGACCTCGCCGCAGAGCATTCCTCACTGGCAGCGAACACGTGGTCGCCCACGGAAGTAGGGGCCTGAAACGTGATCCATGCCATTTGGATCCCACGTCCTTGCCCATAGCCTGCAGCTGCTGGCGCCTGTGCGGATGGCGGTCACATCCATCTGGCTCACAGGCGCCAGCCCTGGACCAACTGGGCTTGTCCCTTGCCCTCTGGCTCGAGGTGAAATCGTGAGGGGTGTTCGTGAATCCGGCTGCTGCGGGCGTCCGGTAGTTCGGCGGGGTGGCCAAACCGAGCGGGATCTCCTGCGGCGGCCAACCATGGACAGGTGGCAACGGAAGCGAGCGTGCGGGTGCGCATCGATCCCGAGCTGTGGTTCTTCACCGCTCCACGGCATCGGGTGGCGCGCCTCGACCTGCCCTACGACGGCACCGCGACGGTCGGGCACATCACCGAGTCGCTGGGCGTTCCACTGACCGAGGTGGGCCGCTTCCTGGTCGACGGCTCGCCTGCAACACCCTCTCTGCAACCGCATCCCGGTGCGGCGATCGACATCCGGCCCGTCGACCGGCCGCAGTCGTCGCCACCGCGGTTCGTGCTGGACGTGCACCTCGGGAAGTTGGCCCGGCGGCTGCGGCTGCTGGGCATCGACACCGCCTATCGCAACGATGCCACCGACGACGAGCTGATCCAGCAGGCCGAACGGGAGCGGCGGGTGCTGCTGACCCAGGACCGCGGCATCCTGCGCCGCCGGGTACTGCGGGCGGGGGCCTACGTGCGGGGTGCAGACCCAGCGCGGCAGATGGTCGACGTCATCGGCCGGTTCGCGCCTCCCCTCGAGCCGTGGACCCGCTGCACGGCCTGCAACGGCGTCCTGCGCCCGGTGTCCAAAGAGGACGTCCAAGCGGAAATCGAGCCGGGAACTCGCCGCCACTACGACGACTACGCGCGCTGCGAGGACTGCGCGCAGGTGTACTGGCGAGGCGCGCACTCCCGGCGGATCGACGCGATCATCCGGTCCGCCCGCGCCGCGCACCCCGGCGGTTGAGGCGATGACCCTGCTCCGCGACGACCTGACGCTGCTGCTCGCCTGGGAGATCGGCACGCCGTGGAAGGCCGCGTGCGCCGATGTGGACCGCTGCCTGGACGGCGTCCGCTGGTACCTCGACACCGCGGAGCAGATGCTCGCGCAGGACGTCGAAGGCGCGCCCTGCAAGCGGCAGGTGCTGTGCAGCTCCTCGCGGGCAACGCGGTCATCCGCAACTTCCATTGAAATCGAAGCTCTGATTTCCATTGAAGTTGCGGACCCCCAGCACCCGGGACCGGCGCCGAGACGAGGTGAAGGGCACCTCTCGCCGAGCAAGTCGGCAAGAGGTGCCGTTCACCTCTCGGCCGAACGGGGTGCGGTCAGCGTTCGAAGCGACCAGCCTTGACCGCCCGCAGGAAGACCGCGACGTCGATTCCTCGGTGGTCAACGGTCTGATCTCCGAGACCGCGCCGACGAACGTGGTCTTGCCGACGCCGAATCCGCCCGCGATCACCAGCTTCCTGGTCTCGGGCAGCACCGGCTCCTCACAGGGCGCGCAGACCATGCAGGACCACCTCCAGGAATTCACGGTCAGGTGCCTCGGCACGGTCGACGGGGCCGGCGGCGCGGACGGTCAACGCGGCGTGCGTGAGCAGATCCGAGACCAGGACCTTCACGATCTGCACGGGCAGGCGCATGTGCGCGGCGACCTCGGCCACCGACCGTGGACGCTGGCACAGCTCCAGCGCGCGGGCATGGTCGGCCTGGATGTCGCTGGGCAGGACGCGGCCGGTGGCCAGCACGGTGGAATCGACCCGCAGCCCCGGGGAGGTGGCCGCGCGGCCCCGTGTCACCACGAACGGGCGCACGAGCAGCTCGGATTCAAAGTCGTCGTCGAATGCCCCGCCTGGCATGTCAGTTCACCGAGGTGCGTGCCTGGGTCGCCCAGTACGACGCGACGGATTTGCCGAGATTGGCCATCGCCTGCGCCAGCACTGGCTTGGTGCAGCGGTCGTCGGCCACCGCTACCAGCAGCGCGCCCTGTGCGGGCTGAGTGAGCATCGTGAACGTGCCCGGAGCATCGGAGGTAGGGGCGGTTTCGAAGAGGAAGTAGTCCAGCGCGGCGCCCGCCACGCCGGGCACGGCCTGGGCCGGGACACTGACCGCTGCGGCCCGGATCGGGCTGGCCGACGCGGCCATGCGTTCGGCGGCCTCTTGGGAGACGCCGGCGTAGTGCCGGGCGATCCCGTCGGTCGAGGCGTGCACGACCGCGATCACCCCCGGCGTCTGGTTCAGCAGACCGGTCAGCTTGAACGTCAAAGGTCGCGATTCGGTGTGGTCGTCATGGCTGCTCCTGCGCGGGAAACGAAGACGGAAGTGGTGCGGGCGTTGTGGCCGGGGACTGGCCGCCGAGCAGGTCCGCGATTTCGCCGATCTCGGCCGGATCAAACGCGGTACCCGCCCCACCAGAGGAGGCCGGAGGCGGCGTGGGCCGGGGCACGGTCGGCACCGCGCCGAGCACACGTCCCGGCTGCCGCCGTGGCAACGGCCGCCGCCCGTCCGGGCCCGGCGACGGCGGTGCGGGCGGCGGAGGATGCGCTGGGGAGACGGCCGGGGCTGGGGGTGCGGCACGCCGCGTTCGCTGCGGCAGCGCCGTTTCGGCCGCGAGGTCACCGGCGATCCGGTGCGGCAGCCAGTGCTGGGGGCCTCGTCCCCGCCGTCGCTGGCGTGGCGCGGGGCCGGGGTGGCGCGGACGGGGGTGTCAGTGTCGGTGACCAGCCACCGGCGGGGGACCACGACGGTCGCGTCCGTGCCGCCGAGCAAGTTGGGCTCCAGCCGCACCGTGAATCCGCGCCGGCCCGCGATGGTCGACACCGCCGCCAGGCCATAGCGCCCATCGGCGAGCGCTTCCCGGAGGTCAACCCGGTCCGTCAGCACGGCGTTGTGCCGGGCGAAGTCCTCGGCGGCCGGCGCCAGACCAGCATCACGAATCCGGATCATCAAACCGGCCGGGACCATCGCGGCGCGGACCAGAACCGGCTCACCGTCCGGGTCGGAGGCGCCCGTGGCATTGTCGAGGAGCTCCGCCAGCATATGTCGCAGATCGCCGTGCGCTTCCCGGGCGATCCGCACCTCGGCGATCCGGTCCTGCTGGACCTGGCCGTACAGCGGGATCTCGGCGATCGCTGCCATCACGAGCAGGCGGGAACGGCGCTCCGGTGAGTTCGGCGCGCTGTGCCCAGACGACGTCCCGGGTCGCGGCCCGCGCCCGCGCGACCGCGCCCAGCTGCGCGGTGTCAAGTTGGTCGAGCAGTCGCCAGCATGTCGAGTCCGACGCGACTGCCCCGAACAGCACGGCCTGATCGGCCAGCACCGCGACATCGGAGATCGTGGTCGCGCCGTCGGCGACCGCGACCGCCATGTCGACCAGGATCCGTCCCGGATCATGGCGGGCACGAGGCCTGCGCAGCCCGCCCAGCTCCTCGGCGAACTGCGCGGTCAGCGTGGCCCGATCGGCGACGTCGGCGAGCAGCCGCGACCCAGCATGTCACACCACGCCCTCGCCATCAGCGGTTGCGGTGACTCTCGGTCTGGTCGTTGTAGTCTGCACCTCGAAAGTGCCTCCCCATCAGATGATCCTGCACCCTCAGCAAGCACAGTTTCCCCTGGTAGCGAGGCACTTTCGTCTATCCAGACCCCGACACGCCGGACCACTCATGAGGAGCCGGGGCTCACCCGCACTCCGTTCCGGAAGAGTCACCAAAGTCTACTCCTGCCGCGAATGGCACCCTTTCAGATAGTCCAGAAATGATGCCTGCAATCCGGTAACGTGTGTCTCGCGCAACAGTGCGCTAGAAACATCTAGCGATCGCCCTTTGTCCTGTAGACGGTCGACGACAGTAAGCACATTTTGCGCCAATCTGCGATATATCGAGATAGTTCCGAGCAGTTCGGCTTCATTCAGCGTGAGGTGCAGTCGCGAAGCGATCGAGTCTGTGCGGCGCCCTGGCAAGGCGTCGATCAGATTGAATATCTGGCTATCCGTTGCTATGACGCCGGGACTGCCTGCACCAAAGGTGGAGAACGGAGCCGCATCGCGCAGCCATGCATAGAGAGCGAAGAGTCCTCCGTAGGAGTAGCCGAAGAGCCCATGTCCGGATTCGCTGACACGTAGCCGCGACTGCAGGTGAGGGTGAAGCTCGTTGGTCAGGAAATCGAGAAAGATGTCCGCGCGGGTGTCTGCGAGCTCAACGAGGTAGGCGTCCATCTGCTCCTGAGACATCGCACCCGTGTCGCGAGCTGCCGCAAGTGTGGACACCATAATCTCGCTGACGGATTCTCCTGGTGGCACGAGGTCGCGATTACGAATCCTCTCCCAGTCCGCAGCCTCTTCGCCCGCGTAGCCGACACTGATCTGGATGTAAGGGGCGACCTTCAGATACGGGTCTGCCTGAGTCACAATGAGGGGCGCGGTGAGACCTACGGAGAAGTTGCCGTCCAACACATAGATAAGAGGCAAGGGGTCTGCAGTGTCCGCATATCCGGGGGGCGTGGTCACCCAGACGCCGTAGCGGCGTCCGGACAACGCCGTGAGCTCGAAGTAGTCTGTGTCGGTGAGGCAACCGTGCAGCATGCTGCTCATCTAGTGTCCTTTCGTGACGGCAATGCCATATTCGGATCGGCGAGCACGACGGCGCCTTGGAGTGGGTCTCGCCGCTGTCCGACCACGCCAGCCTCCATTTCCGATGCAGATAATTCCGGCGGTCTCTTCGACACCGATGATTTCGACGTTGACGTTGGTGGCTGACACGAGAACTTGCATCGGCGACTCCAGTGGCTCGGCGTGCACCACACTCTACTGACTTGACACTTCGGACTCCGGTCGAGCCTCGTAGGTTCCGTGCCGGCGAAACTCCCCGTCGCGACAACCCTTATGATCACCGCACCCAGTGCTGAGTTCGGGTTCGTGCCCCGGTGCGGATTCATCTGGAGTTGCTGCTCGACTGTCGTGCAGCCTCGCCGCTTACACCTGTCCAGTCCAGTTGCCTCACCCAATGTAATCGAACCACCTTTAGCCCATCACGGTTCCCGAGCTATTCGAGTTGACAGGGCGCTGCCGCGAAAATGCTCCGAGGTCGATCGTGGCGCCGGTGTACGGTGCGGTGAATCGGAGAGGCGTGGTGTCGTGGTCGGCGCCGTTCTCGACCTGGTCGATGATCGTTCTCATGAACTGTCCAATAACAGGCGCGTTTTTGAACTGGTTTCCGCTGGTGCCGATCGCGACGTAGTAGCCGGGAAGCTCGGTCCGGTCATAGATCGGGGTCCAGTCGTCGGCGACGTCGTAGACCCCGACGACGCCCCGAGCCCGGTTCGGCACCCCGAGATCGGGGAGGCGCCGGGCGGCGCGGGTCACCTGGGCCTGGAACACCGCCATCGTCGGCGTGGGGCCAGCATCGTCGGGCGAGTCCAACCAGCCGAATGGGTCGCATTCCGGTTCGGTGCCCCCGACGAGCATCCCGTCACCGGTCTCCCCCCGGACATAGATCCCGAGATCCATGTCGGCGAGGCAGATACCGGCACCGCCGGCCGCGTTGTAGCCGCCAGGTGCCGCAACGTGTGCGACCTCCTGACGCATCGGTTGGGTTCTCACTGTGAAGTCGGACCCTACCCCTGCGAGCTCGTTGATCTTCGCGGACCAGGGCCCCGCCGCGTTGACCACGATGGTGCAGGAGATCCGAGTGCCGTCGTCGAGCCGAACCGCCGACGGCCGGTCATGCTGACGCTCGATGGCGGTCACGGCTCGGCGCAGGAGAAATTCAGCGCCGTGGCGCCGAGCCGCGGTAGCGAGGTTCTGCGCGGCGAGCTGTGGATCGGACACGTACCCGGCATCGGGCGTAAACACTGCACCGAGTTGCGCCTGGGCCTCGTCCCAGAACCGTTCGTCGTCGATCCTCCTGGGCGGCCAGTAGCGACCGTTGTCGATGCCGGGAACCCGCTTCGCCAGGGTGGCGGCATCCCACTCCTCGTAGGGGATCCCGGCTTCGTCGAAGAGCGGAATGTAGGTGCTCCGCGGAACGACATCGACATCGAGGACCGCGAGGCCGGTGCGGACGTAGCGTGCCATCCCCGCGGGATCGTCACCTCCGAGGTGATCACCCCACCTGTCCCACGCGGATTTCGCCTCCCATGCGGCGGACACCCCTGCCCACGTCGAAAAGTTGAAGCGGACCACTGCGCTGGACGCGCTGGTGGATCCGTGCCCCACGCCGCCCGCCTTGTCGACGACGACGACGCTGTACCCTCCGCGGGCCAGGTCCAGAGCGATCGAGGAGCCGACGACGCCGGCTCCGATGATGACGACCTCCGACTTCATAAGCCCACCTTCTTCTCAAGCGTTGTGATGTTGTCGCGGCGGGCTCTGACGGCCACTGCAGACGATCCAGGACGGGTGTCTGGATCAGTGTCCGTCGTGATCGGCGCAAAAACATCGGCAGGCTGACGAACGTCGTGCTGGCATCACGCGACATCCGTCGCGGCCGCAGACGCCTTAGCCTCGCAGCAGTGCCGTGGTCCGGTATGGGATCAGGTTTCGTACGAGGAGCGCCGTGCGGGTCCAGCGGATTTCCGAACAGCCGAGAACGTCCTGGCTCACGAGGTACAGGTCGTCGGCGTCGACGGCGACCACCTGACGGGTCGGCTTCCCGGAGCAGAGCAACATCCGCTCCGCGCCCGACGGCCGGGTCGCACAGGCGCACTTCCTCGCCGCCGACCAGGTCGCACTGGCAGTTGTTCGGCGACGAGCAGTTCGCCAACATGCTGCTGGTGGGTGCGGTCTTCCAGGCCGGTGGCATTGCGCTGCCGGCCTCGGTCGTCGAGCAGGCGATCCGGCTGAACGGAGCCCGGGTCGACAGCAACCTCGCCGCGTTCCGCGACGGCCGCGGGATCCTCGCCCGGCCAGACGGGACCGAGGCCGTCCGTGAGAACGGGCCCGCCGACCTCGACGGGCTGGTCGTGCATCGCGCCGCCGAGCCCACCGCATACCAGGACGAGCGCTACGCGAGCGAGTTCAGTGCCTTCGTCGAGCAGGTCCGCAGCCGTGAGGCCGCCGCGTCCCCGACAGCACCGTGCTGTCCGAAGCCGTCGCCCGGCACCCGTTCAAGCGCATGGCCTACAAGGACGGGTACGAGGTCGCCCGGCACGAAGCGCTCGGCGCGGCCTTCCTTGCCGTGGCCTGAAAGAACCTTCACAGACACACGTGATTGTCGGCGGCCCGGCCTGCTGTCGTCCGCGGGCTCGGTACGGTACGAATACGGCCGGGCGCTCGGTCACGCCCACGATGCGGTGCGCCGTACCGGTTGAGTCTTCGTCGCCCGGTGATCGCCCGGCGCCGGAGAAGTGCCCAGAGGAGTTCGCATGCCCGACGAGGACCTGCAATTGCTCGTCGACGACCTGGCCGGACGGCTCGGGCGTTCGGTAGCAATCGATGATCCCGCGATCCGGCTCCTCGCCGCCAGCCGGCACTTCGGAGACGAGGACCCGATGCGGATCACCTCCGTCCTGAACCGCGCGGTCCCCGACGAGGTGACCCGCCCGCTCCTGGCCCTCGGCATCGGCGCGTGGACCACACCGGGCAGGGCAGAGCTCGACGTGCCGGGGTTCGGGAGGCGACTCTGTGCCCCCGTACGGTGCAACAGTCTGCTGCTCGGCTTCCTTTGGCTCATCGACGACGATGTGAACCCGCTGACCGAGGCCGAGATCGAGATGGCGGACGAGACCGCGTCGCGCGCGGGCGTGGTGCTCTACAAACGTCTGTTGCTGCGCGAACGGACGAACGTCCGACGCGAGACGATTCTCCGCGACCTTGTCACTTCGGACGACGAGCTCAGGAGGCAGGCCGTCGATGATCTGCGTGCCGAGCAGCTGTTCGTCGAGCAGGCGACGCGCTACCAGGTCGTCGCAGCGCAGCGAGGTCCCGCGGGCACGGCCGCGAGGTCGGACGATGTGGCTGTCGAGGCGGCGGTGGAGGAGGGGCTGCTGACTTGCCCGACGGCACCGGACTGATGGTGGCGAACCGCTCCCGGGCCTGGTTGCTGCTCGCCGTCACGGAGGACTCGGCTCCGCGGCAGATCGACTCCCTCACGCGGACCATGATCTCCCGGTTCCGACAGCTGAGCGGGCGCGACACCCGATTCGTCCTCGGTGTCAGCGACGCCGTCGATGAACTTAGCCAGATCGTCCGTGCCCATCGGCAGGCCTTCGTCGCTGCGCGCGCGGCGCTGCTGGTGCCCTCCCTGGGGGAGGTGGCCAGATGGGGACGCCTGGGTGCCTACGACATCCTCCTGCGCCTCCCGGGCGACGAGATGGTGCGTGCCGCCCGGGTACCGGCGTTGGAGGCTCTCGAAGCCGCGGACAGCCAGCAGGTCCTCGTCACGACCCTCACCGCGTTCTTCGACAACGCCTGCGACATCCGGCGCACCGCGAGTCGGCTGTGCATCCATCGGGCGACGCTGTACCACCGGCTCAGACGCATCGAGAAGATCACCGACCACCATTTCGACAATGGTGACGACCGGCTGACCCTGCACCTGGGACTGAAGCTGCGGGCGCTCGCGGCCGCCTACGAGTCGCCGGTCGGCAGCGAGCCGCTCTGACCGACCGGGTCCGACGTGGCGGGCCCCGGCGGATGTCAGCGCAGGTCCTTCACGATCTTCCCGTTCTGGACGACGAGGACGACCGCATCGGGATCCTCGAACAACGCGGGCTCTTCCAGCGGGTTCCCGGAGAAGGCCACCAGGTCGGCGCGCTTCCCCGGTTCGATCGTTCCGACCTCGTCGGCGATCCCGAGGATCTCGGCGTTCACCCTCGTCGCCGCTTCGAGTGCCAGCTGAGGGCTCTCGATCTGGGCTCGGATGAGGAGCTCGAGTCCGCGCCGGTCCTGATTCGGACCGATCAGATCTGTGCCGAGCCCCACCCGGACACCCGCGCGGCGCGCCATCTCGACGGCGTTCACCATTCCCTGATACACGCCGTCGAGCCGCTCTCTCATGGAGTCCGGCAGGCCTGCGTCAGTGGTGCTTGCCGTCAGCTGGCGCACGACGGACAGGGTGGGGACGAGCGCGACGTCGTGCTCTGCGAGCAGGGCGGCCGTCTCGGTGTCGATCAGGGTTCCGTGTTCGATGCACCGGACGCCCGCGGCGACCGCGTTGCGGATGCCCGCGTTGTTGTGGGCGTGCACCGTCACGTAGGTGCCGCGTGCGTCGGCCTCGGCGACAGCCGCGGCGATCTCCTCGACCGTGAACTGGGTGTCACTCAGCTTGTCGTGGCGTGAGACGACGCCACCCGTCACACACATCTTGAGGAAGCTCGCCCCTCGGCCGAATGCCTCACGGGCGTTCTTGCGGACCTCGTCGGGGCCGTCACCGGGGAGCGAGACGAACCGCAGCCCGAGAATGTCGTGCTGGTGCCACAGCGAGGTCGGTTCCCATTCCGCCCCCTGGTATCCGTGACCCGCGGTCTGGCAGAGCACCGGTCCGCAGTGGATGATGTGCGGGCCCGGGATCTTGCCGCTCGCCACCACTCCCGCCAGCCCCGAGTCGATCCCCCCGGTGTCGCGGACCGTGGTGAATCCGGCGTGGAGCGTCCGACGACAGTTGTCGAACATGTCGGCAGCCAGCTCCGCCACCGATATCCGGTACGCGAGCGCATCGTCGATGTGGCTGGAGAGACCGAGATGGACGTGTGCGTCGATCAGCCCCGGAACGATCGTGAGGCCGCCACAGTCGACGACGTCAGAGCGCGAAGCGGGTTCGGCCGGCTGTTCGACGATCCGGCCGTCCTTCACATCGACGGCCAGACCCTCGACGGGCCCGTTCCCGGTTCCGTCGACGACGGTCGCTCCTGCGAGTCGCATGATTGAAAGTGCCTTTCGCTGTCACCGCGGCGGTGGCGGTCGAACGGTCGCAGCTCCGCACTGTGACCGATGGACCATCGATTCCTGTCGAGTGGTTCGAGTCAGTACATTGGCGACCCTCACCATCGACGGCTGCTGCGGGAGCGTGCGTCAGGGCGTTCGCGGTACGCCCTGATCGAGCAGCCGGGAGCCCTGCCCGAGGTGAAGGACGAGGTGCAGTTCGAGCGCTCTTTCACCGTCGCGCCAGTGCGGGCCGAGCAACGAGTCGATCGTGGTCAGGCGCTGGTAGAGGGTGTTGACGTGGATGCCGAGCGCATTGGCCGCCGCACGGGGGCGGCGTCCTGCGGACAGGAACTGCTCCAGCGTGGCGAGGAGGGGCACACCCTTGCGCTCCTGCTCGCGCTTGAGCTGGTCTTTGACCTCAGCCAGGTTCGCCCGCATCCGTTTCGAGATGGTCTTACGCTTCACCCAGAACCGCCCGGTCCTCGTTTTACCGCAGATGTGCGTGAATCCAAGGAAATCGAACGTCTCGGGCTTCCCGACACCCCGCGCCGCTCGGGCTCGGGCGGCGTGCCGACCGAACTCGATCAACCGGGTTTTGTCGGGGTGCAGCTCCAAACCAAACTTCGCGAACCGCTCGCGAAGACCAGCAAGGAAACGCTGCGCGTCCTCCTGATACTCGAATCCCGCGACGAAGTCGTCCGCGAAACGCACAATGATCATGTCACCGCGCGCATAGCGGCTCCTCCACCACTGGGCCCACAAGTCGAAGACGTAATGGAGGTAGACGTTCGCGAGCAGCGGCGATGCCGATGCCCCTTGCGGTGCTCCCTCCGAGGTCTCCGACAGTTCCCCGTTCTCGATGACCCCTGCGCTCAACCACTTGCCGATCAGACGCAGGACCCGCTGATCCGCAATCCGGTGCTCCAAGAACTTCACCAGCCAATGATGATCAAGATTGGTGAAGAACTCGCGGATATCCGCGTCGAGCACCCAGTTCACCTTCTTCCGCGAAATCCCGACCGAGAGCGCGTCCAACGCGTAATGCGGGCCGCGTCCTGGCCGGAACCCATAAGAAAAACCCAGGAAGTCCACCTCGTAGACGGCGCCCAGCACCTCGACAACGGCCCGTTGGAGGATCTTGTCCTCCAACGTGGCGATGCCCAACGGCCGTTGCCGCCCATCCGCCTTCGGGATGTATACGCGCCGCGACGGACTCGCCCGGTAAGCGCCGCTGTGAACCCGCACGAGCAGGTCCCGGAGGTTGGCCTCCAACTCCTGCCCATAGTCCTCCCACCTCACACCGTCCACTCCCGGCGCGGCCTGTGGGCGAATCGCCCAGAGGCCGCCCGAAGACGATTCAGGTCGACGTGGTGCAGCAGCGCGGTGAACCGCGCTTCCTTGTCCCTTCGAGCTACTTCACGCACACGATCCAGCCCGTGTGGCACGCCTGGCCCGGCCCTGTGTCCGGGACGTGTCAGCCTGGCCGTGTTCCCCTTGGCCAGCCCCCTTTCCTCCACCACCTCCGCGACCGAAGTCTTGTTCGGCGGCTTCGCAGGGGCCGTCGGGTTCAAGGCGACCTGAGTTATCTTTTCCACAGCCTGCTCGTACACGGTCACGTCGTCGTACTCGTGCAGGAACAACCCGGACCGCCTGTTCTCCAAAGCCACCACAGGATCAAGTTTCTCTTGCTTGATCAGCAGAAATCCACCCTCCAGAGACGGGTTCCAGCCGCTCCTGTAGGGCACGATCCGCAAGTCGATGTTCGGCCTCTCGCTCATGTCGCTCAGGTGTCGGAGTTGCTCGATCATCGTGTCGCGATCGCCGACCACTTGCCGCAGTGCGCCTTCGCCCACCAATGCACGCAGGCGAGCCGGTTCGTTGCGGAGGATGACGTCCTTTCGGCCAATCCTGATCGCCGCTCGCGTCGCGATCTCGCCGGACGGAACGCCACCGCCGGACATGATCGCCCGAACGTAGCTGCCTGTCTGCAACAATCCTGGGATCAGCAGCGGAGCTACCTCGATGATCTCCGAGGCATTCTGTTCGTAATCGACCAGGGCAGACAGCTGTTGCTTCTGGTCCGGCAACCGCGTAGCCACCCACTGCGGAGCGTCGGTGTCGTAGGCAAGGCCGACGATCTCCTCGTATCGCTCCCCGACCACGCCGAGTGCCGTGAGAATCTGGGCGACTTGCTCAGGTTTCGGAGTTCGCTCACCTGTTTCCCAACGCGAGAGGACTCCCGGGTCACGTCCGAGCGTCGAAGCGAACTCACGCAGCTTCAGACCTCGATCCTCGCGAGCCTGCCGGAGCGCACCCCCGAGCCCCGCCCTTTTGGAGTTCTAGCCATGTCTCGACTCCATGTGGTCGTCGCCGTGCAATGCGCACCGCGTCCAAGCCTTCCACCGAACATCACTCGTTGCGATCACGGTAACACCTTGTGTAGTTACCGTCGTTGCCGAACTATTTGACAACAAGACGTTCACCGGAAAAACGGGCAACGTGGAGGTGTTGGTGTTGGAGGTTTGGCCTCGGTGGTTGCCTTCGCTTGGATTGCGGGCGTTGGACACGCATTTCGTGCTTCGGCCCGGCGGGGCTGCCGAGTGCGGCGCGGAAGTCATGTGGGCCGCCGTCGGGCATCCGACCACGGCCCGGCCGCGCTGCTCGGTTTGCTTGCAGATCGCCGAAACGCACAGCAGGGCTGTGAATCCGGTCCGCTCCGACACGGCCGGCCGCCGGGGCTCTGCGGCGCGGCACTTGCGGAATCAGGAATGCGTCAAGCGAGAGCGCTGATCTGACCACATCGGACGGTGACCGGCCGGGAGGGACTCGTCATGTTCTGGTTGCAACTCGGCACGCTGATGCGTTCAACGTCGTCATCTTCGCGATGCTGTTCATCCCGGCATCGAATCCGCAGCACGGCGACGCGGGCGAGGACGCCTACGCCGTTTGGCAGCTCATCGACGACATCGAAGCCGAACGCGACGCCGAGTACACCGGCCGCCACCGGCTCCGCGCTCCCCCGTCCGAAGCGGACGAGCCTCCCCGAGCCGCCTGCCCCCCGACCGGATCGGCGCGTCGCCTCTCCCCGATCACCGCGCCGATCCTCCCGGTAGCCGGGCACCTGCCCCCGACCCCGCCCGGCTACCGGGCCCCGCAATGCTCGTGAGTGTTCGTTCCGGTTCTTACCGGAACGAACACTCACGAGCACTGGAGCCGCCGCTACCAGGCGTCGCCGTCACGCCAGTCGCAGGTCAACGAGCCGGTCAGGTCCAGCGGGACTTCCACCGGAAAGACGAAGATGAAGCTGTCTTCGTCCTCCGTGCGTTGAGTTCCCGTCGGAGCCAGGGCGAACGTCGGCCCCTGCCAACGCTGCCAGCCCCGCGCCTCGTACAGCGCCGCTCCCTCGTCGCTCGCGCCCAGCGCTCCGAGGTCGTACGCGCGGCGGATCACCCCCTCCAGCTCCGCCATCATCGCCGCCGCGATGCCCCGGCGCCGTCGGTCCGCTCGCACCGCGACGCCCTCGATGTAGCCCGTGCGAAGGGCTCGGTCGGCGTGCAGGAGACGCCGTTGGACCACCGCCGCGTGGCCGATCAGCTCGTCGCCTTCCCACACCAGGGTGTGGATGCCGCCCAGGCAGTGCTCCCAGTCGTGTTCTGCCATGTCGTCTTCGAACACGTCCCAGAGCAGTGCCCGGGCGGCTTTGCGCGTCGCTTCGTCGAGGTCGGCGGTATGCGCCGTACGCACTTCGGTCATACCACCCATCCTGGCAGTGATCAGCGCATTCCCGCGACCGATTTGTCCGCCAGCGCCGACCGCCGGTAGCCGTAGAACCCGTAGACCAGCAGGCCGACGACCATCCAGCCGATGAAGCGCGCCCAGGTGACCCAGTCGAGCTGGCTGATCAGCCACAGCGAGAAGAGCACGCCGATCGCCGGCACCACCGGCACCCACCGGCAGCGGAATCCCCGCTCCAGTTCGGGACGTTGGCGGCGCAGCACCACCACCGACACCGCGACGACGATGAACGCCACCAGGATTCCGATGTTGGTCAGCTCCGCGGCCTCCCGGATCGGCAGCAGGCCCGCGATCAACGCCGACACCACGCCGACCACCCAGGTGACCCGGTGCGGCACCTTGCGCACCTCGTGGGTCTTGGCGAACCAGGCGGGCAGCAGCCCGTCGCGGCTCATCGCGAACCACACCCGCGTCACCGCCAGCATGTTCGCGAACATCGAGGTCACGATGCCGAACACGGCGCCGACCGCGACGATCAGCGCGAGGCCCGGCAAGCCGGCCGACGCCAGCGCACCGGAGAACGGGCTGCGGATGTCGATCTCGCTGTAGTGCTGCATGCCCAGCAGCACCACGCACACCAGCACGTAGATCACCGTCGCGATACCCAGCGAGTAGATGATCGCGCGCGGCATCGCCCGCCGGGCGTCGGCCGATTCCTCCGCCGCCGCGCTCATCGCGTCGTAGCCGTAGACGGCGAAGAAGGCCATGGCCGCACCGGTGATCGCGCCGCCGAGCCCGTAGGGCAGGAACGGCGTGTAGTTGCCCGCGTTGATGTGGCACGTCCAGCAGCGACTCGGCCACCGGCAGCAGGAACGGCCCGGTTCCGGCCACCAGCACCCGCCGCCCGACCGCGATCCGCTGGCCCTTCGCCATCGCCTGCGCGGCCCCGGCGCTGAACACCCCGGGCAGGTCCCAACCGGGGAACGGGAGGACCCGGTCGTGCGCCCCGGTGGCCAGCACCAGCGCATCGGCGCGCAGTGCCGTCAGCTGCCGATCCGGAGCATCGGCCGGTCCACTTTGGATGTTGATCCGCCGATCCGGTTCCAGCGACCACACCGTGCTGCTCGGCAGGTGCAGAATCCGCGGGTTCGTCAGGATTTCGTCCCGCAGCGCCCGGAACCACCGCCAATCGTGCTGGATGCGCTCCGGTCGCCGCGCCGCGAACCGCTCCGGGAGCTGGCGGTGGAACTGCCCGCCAAGCTGCTCGGCAGAGTCGACCAGCACCACCTCGGCACCGGCCCGCGCGGCTTGCGCGGCGGCGTTCATGCCCGCAGGCCCGCCGCCGACGACCACGATGCTCATGCCTCTCCCCCCGGCAGTTCGGCACCGTGCTGGGTACGGATGACATCGCCGGGTGCCACAACTCGTTGACACGCCCGCACATCCGGCACGTCGTTCACGACCAGCAGGCAGTCGAAGCACGCGCCGATGCCGCAGAACAGCCCGCGCGGCCGCGCGTGCTGCCTGGTGCTGCGCCACGACGTGCGACCGATCGACATCAGCACGGCGGCGACCGTCTGCCCGGCTCGCACCGCGACCGGTGCTCCGTCCACCTCGACGGCGAACTCGGCGGGGTACTGCGGTTGCACCGGATCTTCCCGGTCCGGCACCAGGAACGGGCCCGTCACGAGACCACCTCCTCGATCAGCCCGGGGCGGTCCACCCGGAACGGTCCCGGATCGATGTGCGGCGGGCGGCCGTCGAACAGCTCCGCGAGCAGCTGCCCGGTCGCGGCGGCGAGCCCGACCCCCGCGCCCTCGTGCCCGGTCGCGTGCCACAGTCCCAGAACCCTGGGATCGGCGCCGATCACCGGCAGGTGGTCCGGCGCGTACGGCCGGATGCCGCCGTAGGCGCGCATCACCGGAACCCGCCCCAGGACGGGGAACAGCGCGGCGGCCTTGCCAGCGATCTCGCGCAGCACGTGCATCCGAACGGTGTCGTCGAAGCCGATGCGCTCCCGGCTCGACCCGATCAGCACGGTCCCGGCCCGAGTGCTTTTCCACCACCGTCGAAGTCTGCAGCTCGGCATCGCCGCTTTCCACCGCGCCGACGTAGTCGGCGTCGTAGACCTTGTGCCGCACCGTGCCCGGCGGCACGGGAGCGGTCACCAGAACCATGCCCCGGCGCGGCAGCACCGCGATCGGCGCGCCCGCCGCCCCGGCGAGTTCGCCAGACCACGGGCCACACGCGATGACCACTGCCCCACAAGTCAGAACACTGCTGCCGGTGCGAACACCCGTCACACGGCCATCACGCCCGCGCACCACTCCGGTGGCTGCGGTTCCGGGCCGCAGCGTTCCGCCGCGCCGACGCACCGCCGAGAAGCGCTGATGCGGCGAGGACGGGTTGCACCTGGGCGTCTTCCGGGTAGTGCACGGCGAGCGTCGTTCGCCGCGTGAGGTGCGGTTCGAGCTCGAACACCGCGCCGGACGGCAGAACCCGCGCATCCACGCCGGCTTCGCGCTGCTCCGCGGCGAACACCGCCAGCGCCTCCGATCCGTCCACAGTGGTCGCGGCGACGACGCCGCCCTTCGGCTCCCACTCGAAGTCGGCGATGCCGCCGAGCTCCTCGCGCAGGCTCCGCACCAACTCCGGCCAACGCCTGCGGCCGGCCTGGGCGAGCCGGAGCTCCGCACCAGGCGGCTTGTCCGACACGAGCACGTTGCCCTCGCCGGATGCCGTCGTGCCCGCCGCGGGTGCACCGCGGTCCAGGACGTCGACGACGTGACCGGCCGCGCTCAGCGCCTCAGCGCAGGCCGCGCCGACGATCCCGGCGCCCACCACCACGATGTCGGGGAACTGCCGCATAGCCACCACCAACGTTCACTAAAATGAACGCAACAAACGCTAAACCCCGATGTGACCACGCCAATCCCCCAACCCCCGGCCGATCCTCCAGTCCCGGCCAATCCCCCGGCCCACGCCAATCCCCCGGCCCACGCCAATCCCCCAACCCCCGGCCGATCCCCCAGTCCTGGCCAATCCCCCGCTCCCCGCCAATCCCCCGCTCGTCCGATCCCGGCTCGAACCGATCCCCAGGCCCCGATCAATCCCCCGACTCGGGCCGATCCCCAGGGGAACGAGGTTCCGCAATTTCAATGGAAATCGCGGAACCTCCGGCGTGTCCGGCCACGACACGCCGTGACCTGTGGATAACTTCCCCAATTTCAATGGAAATCAGACATTCGATTTCCATTGAAATTGCGGCTCAACGAACCTGGCCGAGCCCTGGGTGGTGGCGGAGCATCGGGCTGTCGGTCTCGCTTTGGTACTCCAGCAGCAGGACCGAGGTCACCGGGCCGCCGACCGTCTCGTAAGTGTGCGGCAGTTGCGCCGGGAAGCAGACGTAGTCCCCCGGCCCCAGCTCGTATGGCGCATCCGCCGGTCCGACCCGCAACTTCCCTTCCGTCACAACGACGTGCTCGCGGCCGGGGTGCCCGTGGGAGTGCTGGACCTCGCCGGGCCGCACCCGCTGGTCGTAGACCTCCAGCACCGAGGAGGTCAGGTCGAGCCGCCGCAGCATCCGCAGGTCGACGGCGTTGCTGCTGAGCACCTCCAGCCCGGCGGAGCGCACCAGCACCACGTCGGGCTCGATGCGCTCGGTCAGCAGAGTCGACACCGGCACCTGCAAAGTGTTCGGCAAACTGAACACCGTCTGGATCGTCGGGTTGCCGACGCCGGACTCCAGCTGGGACAGCGTGCCCTTGGCGATGCCGGACCGCCGCGCCACCTCGGACAGCGACAGCGCCTGCTCGGCCCGCAACGCCCGCAGATTCGCCGCGAGCACCCGGACGGCCTCCACCTGCGCCATCAAGCACCTCCCGAAACCGGAACCTCCCCGCAGCCTAACGACCGGCGCCCGACCACCCGCGAAGCGGCGTTTTGCAAATAACGGGATTTCCTTGCTCGTCGGGTCGGCGACAGCGCACCGTAACTGGCACGGCGGTCGCCGGAGATGCCCCGAGTACAGCTCCGGCGAACGCCCCACCAACCACCAGGCCGCGAGATCGGGCGGCTCCCCCCTGCCCGAGTTCTCGCGGCCTGCAGCCGGTTTGCGGTGCGCCGCAGCGCGCATCCCGATTTCCCAAGGGGCTCGAATGCTCAAGCACGTCCTGGACGTGGTGGATCTCCTCGACGATCCGAAGATCACCGGCGCCAGCGTGGTCGCCTACCTCGACGCGGTGGCCGGCGAGCCCGGGCTGGCCACCAGCACCACCGTCGAAGGCCACCAGGGCACGACCGACTTCGTGCAGGTCCGCATCACCGGCTCGCGCGGCAAGGCGGCTGGCGGCGACGCCCCGACGCTGGGCGTCGTGGGTCGACTGGGCGGCATCGGCGCCCGCCCCGAGGTGACCGGTTTCGTCTCCGACGGCGACGGCGCCGCCGCGGCCATCTCGACCGCGGCGAAGCTGCTGTCCATGCGCGCCCGCGGCGACGTGCTGCCCGGCGACGTCCTGATCAGCACCCACATCTGCCCGGACGCCCCGACCCGGCCGCACCAGCCGGTGCCGTTCATGGACTCCCCGGTCGGCATCGCCACCATGAACGCCCACGAGGTCAGCGACGACATGGACGCGGTGCTGTCCATCGACACCACCAAGGGCAACCGGATCATCAACCACAAGGGCCTGGCGCTGTCGCCGACGGTCAAGCAGGGCTGGGTGCTGCGGGTCGCCGACCGGCTGGGCACCCTGCTGGAGACAGTCACCGGCGAGCCGCTGGTGACCTACCCGGTGACCACCCAGGACATCACCCCGTACGGCAACGGCGTCTACCACATCAACTCGATCCTGCAGCCGGCCACCGCGACCGACGCACCGGTGGTGGGCCTGGCGATCGTGGTCGCCGCCGCCGTGCCCGGCTGCGCCACCGGCGCCAGCCACGAGACCGACATCGCCGCCGCGGCCCGCTACGCCGTCGAGGTCGCCAAGGAGTTCGGCGCGGGTCAGCTGACCTTCCACGACCAGGCCGAGTTCGACCACCTCGTCGCCCGCTACGGCTCCCTCGCCCACCTGCAGACCTTGGGCTCCCTGCCCGCCGAGGAGGACTGATGGCCGCGACGCAATCCACCGAAGCCCAGCCGGGCAAGCAGATCGGCAGCGACGACTACTCGCTGCGCCGCGTCCCGCAGGACGCGCGCTACGGGTTCGGGTCGATGCTGCTGCAGTGGCTCGGGCAGTCCGGCTCGCTGTCCCAGTTCGTGCTGGGCGCCTCGCTGGGCATCGCGATGGGGTTCTGGGATGCCTTCTGGGCGTTCACCCTCGGCGCGGTGCTGCTGGAGATCGTGATCTTCCTGGTCGGCCTCGCCGGGCAGCGCGAGGGGCTGGCGATGACCATGCTCACCCGCTTCGCCGGGTTCGGCCGCAACGGTTCGGCGCTGGTCAGCCTCGTCATCGCGATGAGCATGATCGGCTGGTTCGGGGTGCAGAACGGCATCTTCGGCAAGAGCATGCAGTCGCTGGTCGGCGGCCCGGTGTGGGCGTGGTGTGCGATCTCCGGTGTCGTGCTGACCGTGCTGGTGATTTACGGCTTCAAGTACATGATGGTGCTGGCCAAGATCGCCGTGCCGCTGTTCTTCGCGCTGGTGGCCTGGAGCGTGGTCAGCACGCTGTCGCAGCACTCCATCGGCGAGCTGATCGCCCGGGAGCCGACCGCTGCGGCGATGTCCATCCCGGCGGCGGCGACCATCGTGGCCGGCGGGTTCATGTCCGGCGCGGTCGTCGCCCCCGACATGACCCGCTACAACCGCAAGGGCTGGCACGTCCTGCTGCAGAGCTCGTGCTCGATGATCCTCAGCGAGTACATCGTCGGCATGACCGGCGTGCTGCTCGGGCAGCTGGTCGGCAGCAAGGACGTGACCTCGATCGTGCTGTCCACGTCCGGTTTCGCTGGGCTGGTCATCGTGATCCTGTCCACTGC
Organism: Saccharopolyspora pogona; assembly: GCF_014697215.1. Taxonomy (GTDB): domain Bacteria; phylum Actinomycetota; class Actinomycetes; order Mycobacteriales; family Pseudonocardiaceae; genus Saccharopolyspora; species Saccharopolyspora hattusasensis. The sequence continues at coordinate 8,977,770 of NZ_CP031142.1, read as the reverse complement.
GAAGATCAACGACTGGAACCTCTACGCGTCCTCGCTGGGCGTGGTGAACTTCGTGGACACGGTGTTCGGCAAGCGCCTGCACCGGGCGTCGGTCACGCTCGTGATCGGTGTTCTCGGCACCGTGCTGTCGGCGGTGGGCTTCCTGGAACACTTCACCGACTTCCTGAAGATCCTGGGCGTGGCGATCCCGCCGATCGGCGGCATCATCGTCGCCGAGTACTGGGTGGCCCGCCGGATGCGCGGCGAACTGGACCGCACCCGCCCGTCCGGCACGCTGCCGGACAAGGTGGCCACCTGGGTGCCGGCGACCCTGGTGGTGTGGGTCGCGGGCTTCGCGGTCGGCTACTTCGTCGACGCGGGCATCCCGGCGCTCAACGCGCTGCTGACCGGTTTCCTGCTCTACACGGTGTTGTCCTTCGCCGGGCTGGTGCGCCCGGTGGGGACCTCGACGCTGGAAGGACCCAAGTCATGAGCGGGGCCGAGGACGAGGTCGTCGACCTGTGCCGGGACCTGATCCGCATCGACACCTCCAACCCGGCCAGCAACGAGCGCGCGGCGGCCGAATACGTCGCGGCGAAGCTCGCCGAGGTCGGCGTGGAGTCCACATTGGTCGAGAGCGCGCCTGGGCGGGCCAGCGTGATCGCCCGCATCGAAGGCGAAGACCCGACGCGGGGCGCGCTGCTGATGCACGGCCACCTCGACGTAGTGCCAGCGGATGCGAGCGAGTGGACCTTCGACCCGTTCGGCGGGGAGATCCACGACGGTTGTCTGTGGGGTCGCGGCGCGATCGACATGAAGGACTTCGACGCCGTCATCCTCGCGGTGGCGCGGGAAATCGCCCGCACCGGGCGGAAACCGCCGCGGGACATCGTGTTCGGCTTCCTCGCCGACGAGGAGGACGGCGGCAAGTTCGGCTCGCACTGGCTGGTGCGCAACCGGCCGGAGCTCTTCGACGGGGTCACCGAGGCGATCACCGAGGGCGGCGGCGTGTCGTTCGACCTGGGCAACGGCCAGCGGCTGTACCCGATCGAGAACGCCCAGCGCGGCCAGGCGTGGCTGCGGCTGATCGCCACCGGCCGGGCCGGGCACGGTTCCTCGCCCAACGACGAGAACGCCGTCACCGACCTCGCCGAGTCGCTGGCCCGCATCGGGCGGCACCGGTTCCCGGTGCGGCTGATCGAGCCGGTGCGGGTGCTGCTGGAGCGCGCCGCCGAACTGCTCGGCGCCGACTTCGATCCGTCCGATGTGGACGGCAGCCTGAAGAAGATGGGGCCGGTGGCCGACCTGGTCGACGTGATCCTGCGGAACTCGGCGAACCCCACGATGATCGAGGGCGGCTACCAGACCAACGTCATCCCGGGTCGCGCCACCGCCGCGGTGGACGGGCGGTTCCTGCCCGGCCACGAGCAGGAGTTGCTGGACACCATCGACTCCCTGCTGCTGCCGTCGGTGCGCCGCGAGTTCATCCACCACGACGTTGCGATGCAGACCGAGTTCTCCGGCACCCTGGTCGACGCGATGTGCGCGGCGATCCGCGCGGAGGACCCGGACGGCCACCCGGCCCCGTACTGCAACGCGGGCGGGACCGACAACAAGGCGTTCGCGACGATCGGCATCAACGGCTTCGGCTTCAAGGCCCTCCGGGTGCCGCCGGACCTGCCGTACTCGCGGATGTTCCACGGCGTGGACGAGCGGATTCCGCTGGAATCGCTGCGGTTCTCCACGCGGGTGATGCAGCGACTGCTGCAGACCTGCTGACCCGCGCGAAGGGCGCCTCCGGCTGGTGGCCGGAGGCGCCCTTTTCCTGAACGGATCGCCGGTTACGGCTGGGGAACTGCTCGGCGTAGGTCTGCACAGCCTTGGTGATCGCCTGGAGGTTGCGGTCCAGGGCCAGCAGATCACCGTTCCCTGCACAACGGCCAGTAGCGGTCCACGTCCCGCAGCTATCCTTCAGGCGCAGGCAGAGCCGAGGGGACGCCATGGGCGAATCAGGTGGCCGGGCGCGCGGCCCGGCCAAGGAGCACCGCACCGTCAGCCGAGTCACCACCATCCTGGAGACGGTGGCCGCCGATCCGCACGGTGTGCGGCTGAGCGTGCTCGCCGGGGCCCTGGACGCCCCGAAGACCTCAATGCACGGCCTGGTGAAGGGCCTGGTGGCGACCGGGTATCTGCAGGAGCAGGGCGGCGCCTACCTGCTCGGTCCGGCGGTCGGCGCGCTGCTGCCGACCCCGGGCACGCCGCTGGTGGACGCGGCCAAGCCGACGATGCAGAAGCTGCGCGCGGAGTTCGACGAGACCGTCATGCTGGGCACGCTCGTGGGCGACTCGGTGGTGTACCTGGAGGCCGTCGAATCCACCCAGCTCATCCGCTACTCGGCCCCGCTGCGCAAGCGGCGCCCGCTCTACCCGACGAGCATCGGCAAGTGCATGCTGGCGAACCTGGACCGGACCACCCGCGAGGCGTACCTGCGCGAGAACTTCCCCGACCCCGATGAGCGGGCCCGGGTCGAGGGCGAGCTCGCGGACATCGCCGCCGACGGGGTCGCCTACAACCGGGGCGAGACGGTGCCGGACGTCTCCGCGGTGGCCGGGCCCGTGGTGTCGCACCGGGCCGACGCCGGCACCGCCGCGGTGTCGATCGCCGGGCCGACGACGCGGGTGGCCGACCGGCTCGACGAGATGGCCGCCGCGATGCGCGCGGCGGTCCAGGAGATCACCTACCGCCTCCGCTGACAGCCCCGCTCCGCTGGTCGACCAGGTCGCGGCCAAGGCGCACGCCGCGCCTCCGCGTACCGTTCGACCGAGTCGTGGAGCTCCCTCGACCGACTTCGAGGGGATGCCGGGATCGCGGTCCGCGGCGGCGTGGCAGAGCTCGTGCTGCGGGATCACGGTTGCCCGGAAGGCGTCCGGTGCGTTGGACCGGATCAGCGGAACCCGGTCGTAGATCGAGTCCACCAGGTCGCGGTAAACCCCAGTGGCCCGGACCGTTGCGGAGCAGCACCTCGCCCAGGTAGCGGCCGACACCTTGACCTCCACTTTGGTCGAACTCCTAGCGTCGCGACCGGGAGCGCGAACCGGCCTTCGCTCTCCCGGCAACGAGAAAGCGGCTCAAGGAGCACGGAATGCACGCGATTCGGCAGTACGAGTTCGGCCCCGCGGAGGTCCTCCGCTACGAGGAGGTGCCCGACCCGCACCCCGGCCCCGGGCAGGTGCGCATCGCGGTCGCCGCCGCCGGCGTGCACGTCGTCGACACCTCGATCCGGCAAGGGGGCCAGCGGGGCCCCTTCCCGCAGCCCGACCTGCCGATGACACCCGGCCGCGAGGCGGCCGGGGTGGTCGACGAGCTCGGCGCGGGCGTCGACGTGGAATGGCTGGGGCGGCGCGTGGTCGCCCACCTCGGCATGGCCAGCGGCGGCTACGCCGAGCTGGCGGTCCGCGAAGTCGAGGCGCTGCAGGTGCTGCCCGACGGCGCCGACTTCGACGCGGCGGTCGCGATGATCGGCACCGGGCGGACCACCATGTCCATCCTGCGCACCGCGCGGCCGACCGCCGGCGACGTCGTGCTGGTCACCTCGGCCGCCGGCGGCATCGGCGCGCTGGCGGTGCAGTACGCCCGCAACATCGGCGCGACCGTGGTGGGCGCGGCCGGTGGGGCGGCCAAGGTCGCCAAGGTGCGGGAGCTCGGCGCCGACATCGCCGTCGACTACACCGCGCCGGACTGGGCCCAGTCGGTCCGCGAGGCCCTCGACGGGCGCGCGGTGAGCCTGGTGCTCGACGGCGCCGGCGGCGAGTACGGCCGCGCCGCCTTCGACCTCCTCGGGCCCGACGGCCGGATCACCATGTACGGCAAGGAGTTCGGCGAGCACCAGTTCACCTCCGACGACCTGCTCGCCCGCGCGCTGGCCGCGAAGGTCGCCCTCGGACCGAACCTGCTGAAGGTGCCCGGCGGCATGCGGACCCTGGAGAACGAGGCGCTGGCCGCCCTCGCCGACGGCAGCCTGCGGCCGTTGGTCGGACCGCCGTTCGCGCTGGCCGAAGCGGCCAAGGCGCACGCCGCCCTGGAGAACCGCGAAACCTATGGCAAGGTGGTGTTGCGGCCGACTCCGTGAGACGCGAGAAGCGGCGGTGTTCGCCCGACCACGTCGATGATCGAGATCATGTGGCGGGAACCGCCTGGTTTGTCGTAACGTCCCCGCCTGGTGCGCGGTTCGGCACACCGAGTCAAGCCCTGGAGGTACGGCTGTGGAACAGGTAGTTCTGCTCGACGAATCCGGTCAAGCGATCGGGGTCGAGGACAAGGCGATCGTGCACCACCAGGACACACCGCTGCACCTGGCCTTCTCCTGCTACGTGTTCAACGACCGGGGCGAGTTCCTGCTGACCCAGCGGGCGCACCACAAGCGCACCTTCCCGAGCGTGTGGACCAACACCTGCTGCGGCCACCCGGCACCCAAAGAGGACATGAAGGCGGCGATCACCCGGCGGCTCGGCGAGGAGCTCGGGCTCACCGTGCGCGGCCTGGAGTTGGTGCTGCCCGGCTTCCAGTACCGCGCCACGATGCCCAACGGCGTGGTGGAGAACGAGAAGTGCCCGGTTTTCGTCGCCTTCACCGAGGACACCCCGCAGCCCAACCCTGACGAGGTCGCCGAAACCCGCTGGGTGGACTGGAAGGAATTCAGCGCGGAGGTCCTCGCGGACGAGACCGAGGTGTCCGCATGGTGCGCGCTGCAGGTCCGCCAACTGGTCGAGCTCGGCCCGGAACCGGCCCAGTGGCCCAAGGGCGCCGCGGCCGACCTGCCCCCCGCCGCGCACGTGAGCTGACCGCCCTCAGGTTCCCGGCCCGCACCGCCGCGAGTGCCGCGGTGCGGACCGGGAAGCCGACGACGCTGGCCACGACCACGCCGAAGGCTACGTCACCGCGGAGCCGGCCTTCGGTCGCAGCTCTCGCGACCAGCTCCACTCGCCCGGCTCCGGCGCGCCGACCAGTCGCAGCCCGGCGCCGCGCAGCGTCCGCGCGATCGCAGTGTTGTCGACGTGGGTGTGCGCGGTCAGCGTGCCGATCCCCAGCTCCTCGGCCTGCTCGACCAGCTTGCGCGCCAAGACGGTCCCGACGCCCTGCCGCTGCCAGTCGTCGCGGACCAGCAGGGCCAGCTCCCCGGAATCCCCGTCGTACATCAGGTGCCCCATGCCGACCACGTCACCGTCCGGCGCCAGCGCCAGCAGCGATCGCCCCAGGGCAGGGGTGAGCAGCCGCTGCAGGCCGCGCTCCCCCGGCGCCGGTCCGGGGCTGAAGCAGCGCCGGTAGCGGGCCGCGCTGGAGCAGCGCTCGTGGAAAGCCGAAACCAGTTCCACGTCCGCCCGGTCCGCGAGCCGGACCGTCAACTCCGCGCCGCTCGCGGTGCGCGCGACGTCCAGCACCGGCCGCACCCGCACGCGGCAGCTCTCGGCCAGGTCCACCACGGCCCGCGCCCGCGCGAACTCCGCCGGGGTGAAGGAACCGCCGGGCCGCTCCAGAACCAGCACCCCGCCGCCGGGGTCCGCCAGGCACATCGCGCCGCCGGTGAACGAACCGACCTCCAGCGGCGGCTCGGGCGCTTCCTGCCAGTGCACCGCGACGTGCCTCAGCAGCGCGCGCAGCGCGCGGATCAGGTCGGTGCGGCCGTTGACCAGGTCGATCGCCAGGTTCGCGGTCCGGGTCGGCACGTCGTCGAGCTCGCGGACCTCCGCCCGCTCCGCAGTCACCTCGCAACCACCGGCGGTCTCGACGGCGGCGATCAGCTCCCGCCTGCTCACCCGCGTCGGCACATGCAGCAGCACCTCGTCCACCACGCCACCGGCCACGGGGTGGACCTGCATGGTCCGGATGTCCGCGCCGAGCGCGCTCAGGCCACCGGCCAGGCGCGCCAACCGGCCCGGCGTGTCGGTCACCGACGCGCGCAGCCGCCACAGCGTCTGCTGCACGTTCACCACCTCCGGGACCGGCGCTGCGGCCGGCACATTGGCCTCGGCGGGCCGGCGCCGGCGATGCCACCACCTCGCGGCGCCCGCTACCAGCAGAACGGCACCGATGGACAGCAGCGCCAGCGACCCGCCGGCCTGGCTCTGCACCCCGGTGACGAACACGTTCGCCGTCCCCGCCGCCAGGAGCAGCGCGGCCAGCTCGATGAGTTCGCGGGTCCAGTCCCCGCGCGCGTGACGATGCTGTCCGGAAGTCATGCCACCATGTTTCCCGCGCTGTATTGCGGCCGCTTGACCTGGGATGACAGCGGGGTTAACGGGCGAACATCACACCTCCAGGCGGTCCTTCACCGCGCCTGTCCGCGCCGGAACGCGGTGATCTCCCGCCGCGCCCGGCTTCCTCATCTCGAACGACGTGTCCGGCATTCCGACGACGTCCAGCTGGAAGCGGCACGCACGGCGGAAGACTTTCCAGATTTTGTTGGCAAACCGTGGTTTTCGCGGGTTGCCAAAGCGACTTCACCTGATCAAGCGATGCAAAAAAGCGTGCGAATGAATGTTCGAATCTGGAGAATGAGGTTATGGCACCGCTGACGAGCATTCGCGACACGGCTTCGGACATCACGGGTCCGCAGTCGTCGGTTTCGTCGTGCTCCGACGCAGAACTCGTTGCCCGCATCGAGGGTCTGGAACGAGCGATGCGGGTCTTGATGATGCAGCAGCTGCAGGTCATCGCAGAGGCGGATCACCGGGGCGTGCACGCCGAACGTGGTGCCCGATCGACGCAGGTGTGGTTGCAGGGTCTGCTCAACATCGACGCCCGCGACGCCAGAGCGCGGGTCTCAGTCGCTCGCAACGTCGAGGACCGGCAGAGTCTGTATGGCGAGGTGATGCCCGCCGATCTACCCGAGACCGCCGCCGCCCTGGCGGAAGGGGCGATCGGGTTGGAGCACGCGCGCGTCATCGTTGACGGCATTCGCCGGCTTCCCGGGTACTCCCGCTGCCACCACGTCGGCGAAGTCGAATCGACCCTGGCCGGGTACGCCCGCACCTTGCCGCCCCGGGAGTTGGAGAAGCTCGCCGAGCGCATCCGTTACGTGCTCGATCAAGACGGCGCCTACGACGACGAAGAGGCCCAGCACGACGCGCGGGAGTTGCACTACTGCGTCGCGCGCGACGGCATGACCGTCATCAAAGCGCGACTGGACCGCGAAACCGGCGCGGCCTTCGCCGCTCTCATGCAGCCGCTGGCCGCGCCGCGCCAGGAAGTGGATGGGGAGAAAGACCCGCGCACAGGCGGGCAGCGCCCGCACATGACGATCGCCATCGACTTCGACGACCTCAAGCGGGATTTGGGTCTCATCGTTGAGTACGACATGCCCGGCACCCTCAACACCGAACGCGCCATCACCGCCGAGAACGCCCGCCGGATCGCCTGCGATGCCGAGGTTCTGCCGATGGTCCTCGACGGGGATGGGCTGCCGCTGGACGTGGGGCGCGCCAAGCGCACCGCCCCAACGCACCTCCGCGCCGCGCTCCTGCAGCGCGACGGGGTGTGCGCGTTCCCGGGGTGCGACCGGCCGCCGGGAACCCCGGAAGCGCACCACGCCCCACTGGATCGACGGTGGGGCGACCAAGTTGTCGAACATGGTGATGCTTTGCGGGCATCATCACCGCGCCCTGCACAGTCAGCGCTGGGACATCGCGATGCGCGACGGGCGCCCCATGTTCATCCCACCGCGCACGGTGGACTTCAAACGCACACCACGACCAGGCGGCAGAGCGCTACCCGCCCAACACCGCGAATACCTCCGGGACCTCATCCCCGCACCACGGGACCCGGCGGGCGCACAGTGACGCCTGCTGGCCGGAACGCTTCGCGCAGACGCGCTACTCCTGGCCGTAGCCCGCGAACAGCTCCGCGCAGCGGGCCAGTTCCTCGTCGCTGAGCAGGCTCGGGGCACCTGCCCGGGTCGCGGTCAGCCAGAGCTCGCACAGCCACTCCAGCTGCCGCGCCCGGTTGTAGGCCTGAGACAGGCTGGCTCCGATGGTGATCGTCCCGTGGTTGCGCAGGATGCATCCGGCGCGTCCCGCCAGGGCGTCGGACATCGTCTCGGCCAGCCGGTCGCTGCCGAAGGTGGCGTACTCCGCCACCCGCACCGTGCCACCGAAGTCCGCGAGTTGGTAGTGCACCGCCGGAACATCGTTTCGCAGCAACGACAACGCGGTGGCATGCAGCGAGTGCGTGTGCACCACTGCCCCGGCGTCGTGCTTCCGGTAGGCGGTGAGGTGCATCGGCAGTTCGGACGTGGGCTTGAGATCGCCCTCGACCACGTTGCCGGTGAGGTCCACCAGCGGGATGTCCTCCACCGCCAGCTTGTCGTAGTCGACGCCCGACGGCGTCACCGCCACCAGGTCGCCGCAGCGGACCGACACGTTGCCGGAGGTGCCGACCACCAACCGGTCCGCCGTCAAACGCCGCGCGATCTCGATGACCTCGCGCCGTTGCTCGGCCAGTCGCGAACTGCTCACTTCATCCCTCGTTCAACACGTGGCGCCGGATGCGTCCGGCACCGACTCGTAGCCGTTGATCGCGGCAACCTTCCGGGCCGACGGCGAAGACTCGTCGAACCGGTAGCCCAGCCACTCCGACGCCAGCTTGCGCGCCAGCTCCAGGCCGACCACGCGCTGGCCGAAGCACAGCACCTGGGCGTTGTTGCTGAGCACCGACCGCTCCACCGAGTAGCTGTCGTGCGCGGTGACGGCCCGGATGCCCGGCACCTTGTTCGCGCTGATCGCCACCCCCAGCCCGGTGCCGCACACCAGCAGCGCGCGGTCCGCTTCGCCTTCGGCGACCAGGCGCGCGGCGTTGACGGCCACGTGCGGGTAGACGGTGTGCTCGTCGGAGCCGACGCCCACGTCCGCCACGCTGGCCACCCGGGGGTCGTTCTCCAGGTCCTTCTTCAGCGCTTCCTTGTACTGCAGTCCCGCGTCGTCGGAGCCGACCACGATGCGCAACGGCGCCTGCTCACTCACTTCGCCTCATCCTTCCCGTTTCCGGCGAGCCCATCAGTTTCCGGCGAGCACGGCCCCGACCCGGTTGAGCGCGAGCGCCAGCGACGTCGCACCCGGGTCCGGGGTTCCGACGCTGCGCTCGGCCAGCGGCCGGGCGCGGCCGGTGCGGGGCCGCAGCTCCGCGGTCTGCTCGGCGGCCTTCGTCGCCGCCTTCGCGGCCTGCTGCCAGGCCTCGGTGCCCGTCGCACCCTCCTCGACGTCGCGGCGCAGTTCCTCCACGAACGGAACCAGCGCGTCGACCAGCGTCTTGTCGCCGAGCTCCGCTCGACCGAGCCGCTGCACCGCCGCGAGCGCCGCCGAAGCGCCCGCCGTCAGGTCGTTGGCCATCGCCGCGCGGTGGTCGGGCAGCAGGTCGCCGAACGACCGCAGCGCCACGCCCCACAGCACGCCCGAGGTGCCCCCGGCCTTCGCCGCCCACGCGTCGCCCGCGGCGACCAGCACCGCCGCCGGGCCGACGCCCTGCGCCACGGCCTCGTCGGCGGCCGCCACCGCGGCCGCACTGCCACGCGTCATGCCGCGGCCGTGGTCGCCGTCGCCCGCGATAGCGTCGAGGCGCCCGAGTTCGTCTTCCTTGTCGTGCAGCAGATCCGCCACCGCGTGCAGGGCCTTCGCCACGACCGCGGCGGTCGCCTGGCCTTCCGGCGGGGCCACCACGGTCACCTTCTCGGGCGCCGCCGGCAGTTCATCGTCCTCTTCGGACTCTTCCGCCTCGGCCAGCGCGACATTCCCCTTGCGGTAGGCGGGAGTGTCGGCCGGGGCCTGCCACAGCCGCTCGAGTTCCGGGTCCAGCCAGGTCAGCGTCAGCGAGCAACCGGCCATGTCGAGGCTGGTCACCAGCTCGCCCACCTCGGGCGCGATAACCTCCAGGCCGGCCTCGGCCAGCAGCCGGGACACGGTGCCCCAGACGACGAACAGTTCCTCGTACTTGGTGGCGCCCAGCCCGTTGAGGATCGCCGTCACCCGCGGCTTCTCACCACCCGTGCCCGGGGCCTCCGCGAGCAGGCCGTCGACCAGGATCTTCGCCAGCTCCGACGCCGACGGCAGGTCGCGTTCGGAGACGCCCGGCTCGCCGTGGATGCCGAGCCCGAGCCCCATCCGGCCTACCGGCACCTCGAACAGCGGCTGGTCCTGGCCCGGCAGCGTGCAGCCGCCGAAGGCCACGCCGAGGCTGCGGGTGCGCGCGTTGGCGTGCTCGGCGACCCGGACCACCTCGTCGAAGGAGTAGCCCTCCTCGGCCGCTGCCGAGGCGACCTTGAAGACCACGAAGTCGCCGACCACGCCGCGGCGCTTGGTCTGCTCCGCCGCCGGGGCGCTGGCCACGTCGTCTGTCACCACGACGTTGTGCGCGCGGACCCCGTCGCGTTCCAGGCGTTCCACCGCCAGCCCGAAGTTCATGTTGTCGCCGGCGTAGTTGCCGAACGAGAACACCACCCCCGCACCCCGGTCGGCCGCGATGCCCACCGAATAGGCGTCGTCGGCCGACGGCGAGGTGAAGATGTTGCCGATGACCGAGCCGTCGGCGAAGCCCGGCCCGACCACCCCGCAGAAGGCCGGGTAGTGCCCGGACCCGCCGCCGGTGACCACGGCGACCTTGTCCTTGCGCGCGCGTTTCGCCCGCACCACGCCGCCCGGCACCTGCCGGACGTGTTCGGGGTGCGCTGCCACGAAACCGGTCACCATGTCCTCGGTGAACGACGCGGGGTCGTCGTACAAGCGCGTCATCTGCTGCTCCTCAGCGCCAGGTCTTGATGGGTCGGGTCAGGAGGTCGGGCCCCACAGCGGGCGGGCGCGGTCGATCGATGCAAGGTATTCGCGGTAGCCGCGCTCGTAGAACTCCACGGCGCTGGGGTGCGGCACCACGGTGCGCCGCGCCGCGGCCCACTTCTCGCGGTCCACCGGCTCGCCCAGCGAGTCCCACGCGGTCATCGCCGCACCGCGCGCGCCCACGCCTTCCTCGTGAGGCACGTGCAGCGGTCGGCCCAGCACGTCGGCGAAGATCTGGCTCCACGCCGCCGATCGCGCACCGCCGCCGCACGCCGAGACCTCACCGGTCAGGCCCGCGGTTTCCAGGTTGTGCCGCGCCGCGTAGGCCACCGCCTCGCACATGGCGCGCACCAGGTCGGACTGCGTGGTTTCCAGCGACAGCCCGGTGAACTGACCGCGTGCGTGCGGTTCGACGAAAGGCGCGCGCTCGCCGGAGCTGGACAGGAACGACAGCGCCGACACCCCGTCGGCACCGGGTTTGCTGTTGCCCAGCAACGTTTCCAGCTGGTCCACGCCGGCGCCGACCATGCTCAGCACCCAGTCCAGGTTGGCGGTGCCGACCATCGCGGGCATCACCCGCAGGTACCGCTGCGGCAGCGGCGTCGCCAGCCACATGCCCGCGACCTCGCCGTCCGGGTCGATGGCCACCTCGTCGCGCAGCACCTGGCAGCCCAGGGTCGTGCCGATCACCAGGCTGCCGTCGCCGACGTTGCTGACACCGGAGCCGAACGCGCAGGCGGGCAGGTCGAACGGGCCGGCCGACACCGGCAGACCGGCGGGCAGCCCCAGCTCCTTGGCGCTCTTGCTGTCCAGCGCGAACAGCTTGTTCGGCGGGGCCGGTTCGGCCAGCAGCCTGCGGTACTCGGCCACGCCGCAGGCCTGCAGCGCTTCCTGCGAGTAGCTGCGGCTCGGCACGTCCAGGAACGGCAGCGACGCGTCGGAGGCGTCGACCGTGATCTCGCCGGTGAAGCGCTGCACGATCGCGTCGACGCAGTATCCGGCGACCGCGGCGCGCTCCAGCCGCTCCGGGGAGTGCCCGGCCAGGTGCGCCAGCAGCGGGCCGGCCGAGCCGGGGAACATCCCCGACCCGGTGAGCCCGAAGACCCCCCGCTGCACACCGGATTGCTCCCAGCGGTCCAGCACGTCCGCGGCGCGCGCGTCCAGCCACGAGATGGCCGGTCCGACCTGCTGGCCCTGGTGGTCGCGCAGCCACAGCCCGTCGCCCTGGCCGGTGATGGCCAGGGCCTCGATCGGCTCACCGACCTGCTCGGCCACGGCGGCGACCTCGCGCACCACCTGGATCACCGAGCCGATGACCTCTTCGAGGTCCTGCTCGACCCGCCCGCCCGGCAGCCTGTTCAACGTGCTGCGCTTGCTTTGCGTGACCAGCGCCGTGCCGTCGCGGTTGAGCAGCGACGCCTTGGTCACCGACGTTCCGACGTCGACCCCGACGATCATGGCCGCAGGCCTTCGAACTTGGCCAGCACGTCCGGGTTGGCGACGAACCGGGGGCGCTCGCCGCCCAGGAACCGGGCGACCTCGCCGGCGACGATGCCGGCGGCGCGGTGCGCGGTCTGGCGGGTCGCCCCGGCCAGGTGCGGGGTGGTGATGACGTTGGGCGCGCCGAACAGCGGCCAGTCGCGCGGCGGCGGCTCGATGTCGTAGACGTCCACCGCCAGCGCGCCGAGGTGGCCGGAGTTCAGCAGCTCCGGCAGCGGCGCGTAGTCGAGCAGCCCGCCCCGGGCGGAGTTGATCAGCACCGCGCCTTCCGGCAGCAGCTTGAGGTTGTCGGCGTTTAGCAGGTTCTTGGTCTCCGGGGTCAGCCGCGCGTGCAGGCTGACGACCGAGCTGCGGCGCAGCAGCGCCTCCAGCTCGACGAGCTCGACGCCGTCGCGGGCGGCGTCCTCGGCTTGCACGAACGGGTCGGACACCAGCACGTGCGCGCCGAAGGCCTTCAGGACCCGGGCCACGATCTTGCCGATCGCGCCGTAGCCGACCAGGCCGACGGTCGAGCCATCCAGCTCGATGCCGGCGTTCTCGTAGGCGTAGTAGTCGCCGCGCCAGTTGCCGGCCTTGAGCTCGGCGTCCGAGCCGGGGATGCGGCGCAGCGCGGCGAGGATCAGCCCGACGGCGAACTCGGCGGCCGCGGCGGCGTTGCGGCCGGGCGCGTAGCTGACGATCACGCCGTTGTCGGTGGCGGCCTCGAGGTCCACGTTCACCGGGCCGCCGCGGCAGACGCCGACGAACTTCAGCTGCGGGCTGTTGGCCAGCACCTCCGCGGTGAACGGCGCCATCTGGGTGGCGACGATCTCCACGCCGCCGAGCGCGTCGAGCAGCTGCCGCTCGGTGCCGCTGGCCTCGTGGACGTTGCCGACCGGCCCGAACGGCTCGACGGGCCAAGGCAGCGTCAGGGTGTTGAACTGCAGGTCGTGCGAACCGGCACTGCGGCGCAGGGCGTCGACGAACACCTCGGGCGCGACGAAGTGGTCACCTGCGGCCAGAACACTGGTCATGAGGACTCCTTTTTCACGAAGGCTGTCTCGTGGCTGGCTTGCTTAGCGGTGCCGGTAGCGGAACCTCAGAAGCCTTCTCGACTGCGGGATCCCCTACATCGCGTATGCGGGCAGCCCGCTCACCAGGCGAGAACGGACGTCGTCCAGGTCAGTGGCGATGTAGCCGGCCTTGGCCAGGGCGTCCTCGGCCGGCGGGTAGTCGGAGTTCGGGATGGCCACCACAGTCATCCCCGCCGCGGCCGCGGCGCGCAACCCGTTGCTGGAGTCCTCGACAGCCAGGCAGTGCTGCGGGTCCTGGCCGAGCTTGTCGGCGGCCGACAGGTACACGTCGGGGCTCGGCTTGCCCTTGGGCACCTCGGCGCTGGAGACGGTAGCCGAGAAATGCTTGGTCAGTCCGTGGCGATCCAGGACCGCGTCGATGAGGCGGCGCGGCGCGGACGAGGCGAGCGCGATCGGGGCGCGCGCGGCGACCTCGGTGACCATCTTCTCGGCGCCGGGCAGCAGCTCGATCTCACCACCGTCGAGCGCGGCGATCATGTCGTCGACCACGACCCGCTCGGTCTCCGCCGCGGAGTCTCTGGTGGCGCTGAAGTCGGCGAGGAAGGCCGACCACTCGGGGGCGCTCATGCCCTGGACCTGCCAGGTCTGCTCCACGGTCCAGGTCTTGCCGTGGGCGGCGGCGAACTTGGCCCACATCCGCTCCCACAGGTGTTCGCTCTCGACCAGGACGCCGTCCATGTCGAACACGACCGCGCGGTGGGTGCCGTTCGGCCCTTCGGACTGGGTCATCTTTACCTCCCGCCAAACACTGACACGGTCAAATTAACATGACTTACGTTAACTGTCACCATCGGAATGATACTTCAGCGAGTGACCGGTGTCCCACGACACGTGCCGCGCGCCACGGGGCAAGATGGCCGCATGGCGTCCGCACCGAAGAAGCAGTCCGCCCGGCTCCTGCGACAGCAGAAGATCATCGACCACGTGGTCGCACAGGGGTTCGCCAGCGCCGCGGAACTGTCCGAGCTGACCGGCGTCAGCCTGATGACGGTGCACCGCGACCTCGACGACCTGGTCACCCGGGGCCTGCTGCGCAAATACCACGGCGGGGTCTCCGCCCAGCCCTCCACGGTGTTCGAGAGCAGCTCGGACTTCCGGCTGCACACCCACACCGCCGAGAAGGAAGCGCTGGCCAAGGACGCCCTGCAGTTCATCAACCCGGGCATGTCGGTGATGCTGGACGACTCGACCACCGCGCTCGCGCTGGCCAGGCTGCTGCCCGAGGTCGGCCCGCTGACCGTGGTCAGCAACTACCGGCAGGTGCAGGAGGCGCTGCGCGACGTGCCGGACATCCGGCTGATCGGCCTGGGCGGCGAGTACTCCCGGACCCACGACTCCTACCTGGGCCTGCCCTGTCAGGAGATGATCAGCGCCTTCTCGGTGGACATCGTGTTCCTGTCCACCTCGGCGATGAACGCGCGGCTGACCTACCACCAGGAGCAGGAGATCGTGCTGGTCAAGCGGGCGATGCTGGCCAGTGCGACGACCAAGGTGCTGATGATGGACGCCAGCAAGGTGGGCCGCTCGGCGCTGCACCAGTTCGCCCCGGTACGCGCCTTCGACCACGTGCTGCTGGCGGGCGAGCTGGAGGTAGCGCTGGTCGAGGAGATGCGCGAGCAGACCGACGTCCGCCTGTCCCAGATGAGCTAGCCGCGAGCTATCCCCCGGGGGCAGCGGCATCGCGGACGGCCAGGGTCGTTGTTGATCTTCACATCAGATTGCGAACAAATTAACGTCTTGCGCGTTAAACTGAACAAGGTGCATGATAGCCAGCACCCGTCGACCGGGGGCGCGTCTTAGACGCGCACACCGGGAAGTTCCGATCCCTTGGAGACAGTGATGTCCCAACAGACCTCTGCGGATGCCGAGCCGTTGCGGCCGGCCGGCACACTCGACCGCATCGGTATTCCCAGGCAGCTGTTCTGGGGCTTCATCGCCGTCCTGATCTTCATGATCGGCGACGGCGTGGAGACCACCTTCCTCTCGGACTACCTGCAGCAACCCGACGGCGGCGGACTGCCCGGCGCGACCGCGGCGTTCGCCACGGTCACCCTCTACGGCGTCGCGGCCATGATCGCCGCGTGGTTCTCCGGGACGCTCTCCTCGATCTGGGGCCCGCGCCGGGTCATGTGGCTCGGTGGCGCCTGGTGGGTGGTGTTCGAGGCGCTGTTCCTGTTCGTGGCGCTACCGTCGCACAACGCGACGCTCATCGTGGCCGCCTACGGCATCCGCGGCTTCGCCTACCCGCTGTTCGCGTTCGCGTTCCTGGTGTGGGCGCAGATCGCCAGCCCCACCAAGATGCGCGGTTCGGTCGCCGGGTGGTTCTGGTTCGCCTTCACCGGCGGTCTGCCGACCCTGGGCGCGGCGCTGGCCGCGGTCTCCATCGGCGTGTTCGGCCTGAGCCAGCACGGCACGCTGGTGCTGTCGCTGGCGGTGGTCACCGTCGGTGTGCTCATCGGTAGCTTCGCCGTCCGCGAGGAGCATGGCCTCAAGCCGATCGCCGACGAGACGGTTTCCAATCCGCGCAGCCTCAAGCGGCTGGGCGAGGGCGTGGACATCCTCTGGCGCGACCGCCGCACCCTGGCCGGTGGCCTGATCCGCATCGTCAACACCGCGCCGCAGTACGGCTTCTTCGCGATGTTCCCGTTCGTGCTCGGCCCGGCCACCCCGGGCGGCGGCTTCCTGACCGCCCCGCAGCTGGCCACGCTCGCGTCGATCAGCTACGGCGCGAACATCGCCGCGAACCTGTTCTTCGGCGTGTTCGGCGACCGCTTCGGCTGGCGCCGCACGATCACCTGGTTCGGCTGCGCGGGTTGCGCCGTCGCGACTCCGCTGTGGTACTTCACCGCGGTGTCCACCCAGAGCTTCGCGGTGACCGCCACCTTCGGCGTGGTCTACGGCATCCTGCTGGCCGGGTTCGTCCCGCTGTCGGCGCTGATGCCGTCGATGGTCTCGCCCAAGGACAAGGGTTCGGCCCTGGCGATCCTGAACTTCGGTGCAGGTGGCGCGGCGTTCGTCGGCCCGGTCGTGGTCACGATCCTGTACCCGCTGGTCGGCGGCGGCGGGGTGGCCATCGCGTTCAGCGCCCTCTACATCCTGGTGGCGATCCTGAGCCTGAAGGTCAAGGACAGCTGCGACCCCGGTGAGCAGAAGTCGACGGAGCGCGCCGCGCAGCACGTCGCGACGGCCCGCTCCTCGGCGTAAGTTCCGCCGCCGCCGTGAGCCCGCGTCCCGAGGACGCGGGCTCACGTGCATTCGGCCGTCGTCTCCGAGCGCGACAAGGTGGCGGCCGTCCGAGGTGAAGGCGGGCCGTCCGACGATCCGGCCGGGCAGGACGGCCATCGTGGTGCCGAGCACCGCGATCCGCCCTTCGCCGTCGCGGACCGCGACGACCGGGATGTCGCCGTCCAGCACGGCGAGTGCGGGATCGGAGGTGGCAGCGGTGTCAGTGGTGGCAGCGGTGGTGACCACGGACCATCCCGCGTGTTCGCCGAGCACGACCACGCGCCCGGTGGCCGCCTCGCGGAACGCCGCGAACGCCCGGTGGCCGCGGGCCACGGCAACGGATCCGGCCGGGCGGTGCGTTTCCGGCGGCGCGACGAGCCGGGAACCGGTGCCGTCGAGCCGCCAGTGCAGCAACCCGGCCTGCGCGGTGGCGAAGACGTGCGCCTCACCGGTGCCGGCCAGGAGCACCGAGACGGCGTCGTCGACCCCGGTGCCGCCGAGGTCCGTCCAAGCTGCCTGGTCGGCGAACCGGACGCTCACACCGCCACGGGCGTTGCGGACCGCGACCAGCACTCTCCCTCCCGGTGCCGCGACCGCCGCCGGCGGTCCGACCTGGCCGAGCGGCGCTTCGGTCGGCGGAAAGCCGAGATCCTGCCAGCGGTCCTGCCCGCTTTTCAGGAAGATCACACCCGCGCGGTCCTGGACCACAAGGGTGTCCGGGCCGGCGAACCCCGGCGAACCGGCACGCGGCACGAAACCACTGGTGTCCACAACGGACTCACGTGATCCGTTTCCCCTCAACAACTTTCCTCCCCGCACGTAGACGTAAACGGGCTCGCCGTCGCGACCGGTCGTCGCCCAGTTCGTGTTCCACGGCCAGCGGTGCCGCATGCTTCGCAGCCACGTCGCATAGGGCTCCCCCATGCTCACCTCGGCGTCGTGCGCCGCGTAGCGCGCGAAGATCCCCCGTTTGCCGGCGACGATCTCCGCCGGCAGGTTCGGCGGCGCGTCGGCGACGTTGTAGTCGCGGTAGTGGATCAGGTGCGCCGATCCGGCGGACCGCATCGCAAGCTCCGCGAATCGCGCCGTCATCACGTGGTCGGGGTGGTTGTGGTGGGGTCCCCACTGCGGCTGGTACCTGGGGTCCGGTTCGGGGTCATGGGTCCGCACGATCGTGGGCGCGAACTTCCCGTAGAGCTCTCCCAGCGCGTCGATGACGGAGGCCCGGTCGTGAATGCTGGTCGCCACCAGCGCAGATCCGTCCGGCCGCAGTGCCTCGACGCGTGCCGTTGCGTCGTGCCAGAGCCGGGTCAGCGCATGCCTGCCGCCCGTAACGTGCGGATCGTTGTCATCGGGCAGGTTCAGGAACACCAACCGCACCGTCGGCCGATCGCGCAAGGTCTGCACCTCGGCTTGACGCCCCCCGGGCAGCGGCAGCCCGGCACGGTCCCAGACGTCGGGCACTCCGGCCATCGCCGCGAACGCCGCCCTCGCCCCGGCCTGCCGCTGCGCGGCATACCGCCCCGCGGGCCGCACATCGCTCTCCCCCGCCGTCAGGAACACGGTCGTCACGGTCGCTCCGGAGCGGATCGAGATGGCCAGGTCCGGGTTCATGAACAGGATGTCGTCGTCGGGATGCGCCACGACCTGCAGGTGGGAACGCACCTGCGCCGCAGCGGCGGGATCGACGAGCACAGCGATCAGCAGCAGCGCGATCGCGGCGGCGAATCCTCTCATCGCGTTCGCCTCCCCCGCTGCAGCCCAGCTACGGACAGCGCGAGCGCGAGCAGCGCTCCGGTGCAAGCCAGCAGGAGGTGCAGGGCGAATCCGGGCGGGCTCCAGGACAGCGCGAGCGTGCCGCCGGTCAGGCCGGGCGGGAGGCGAACGGTGAGCAGCCCCGCATCAGTTCCGGCGACCGGCACCCGGCGCCCGTCCACCGTGGCCTGATAGCCCGGCCAGGCCAGGCGCGCGAAGACCAGCTCGGCCCGGTCTTCGGTGCGGCCGAACCGCACAGTTTCGTGCCGCTGCCCGTGCTGCCGGTCGTCGAGCACCTGCACCCCGTGGCCGGCGCTAAGCCGCCCGCCCGGCCATGGCAGGGCCGTTTCCCGGTTGAGCACAACGACATCCGCATCGCGCCGGGTGACCTTCCAGCCCGCCGGAGCTTCGGGAACCTCGCGGAGCCGGCGCTGCACCACGACGTGGGTGACCTTGAGCCGGTCGACCAGCCCATCCGGCTGCCAGAGCCGGTCGTAGGCCTGCGGGCAGGTGGCCCCGTAATAGCTCAGGCAGAGCCGGGTATGCAGGGCGTCGTGCCCGATGCCGGTGTAGGAGACCAGGCTCGCGACCCCTGCGGCCGCGTGCATGTTGCCGAACAGCAGGTGCTTCCAAGCGCTTCGCGAGGCGACGTCGTCCGGTGGGATCAAGTTGCGGTCGGCGATCTGCAACACGGTGCCGCCGTGGAATTCCGCGTAGCGGGAACGGAGTTCGGCGATCGATGCCGGGAAGTTGTAGACGGCGACATCGCGATTCGCCGGAAACCACAACATCTGCAGGGCGAGCGCGCAGGCCGTGCCGAGGTGCAGCACCGCGGCCATCAACTGCTTGCGGTGCAGGATCAGGACGGCCGCGAGCAACGCGGAGATCATGCCCAGTGACATCAAGTGCTTCGGGGCCAAGGAAGGCCACGCCGCGAACGAGAGATACCCGCCGAGCAACACGGTCCCGGCCGAGCAAGCCAACCGCACCTTGAAGTGATCAGTGCGCAGCCCATGCGAAAGCGACACGGCAAGCAGCACTGCCATCGCCAGGTGGAGCACGACCACATGCCGCAGCGGCCAGCGGAACAGCCACACGTTGGACGGCCCGAGGCACAGCAGGAAGTAGCAGCCCGCGATCAACGCGGCGCACCGGCAGCGGCGCCACAACGCCCCGGCGGACCGCCAGTCCAGCCAGGCCAGCAGCGGGACGGCGAACCAGGCGAAGTAGGTGGCCGGCACCGACATCCGGAAGGTGCCGAAGGACAGGATCTGCGGCACGAACGAGGGCGTGCTCGCGTTCAGCAGGTCGCCGATGCCCGGCACCAGCTGACCGATGTTGAACAGCTCGCGCCCGGACCGCCACCCCACCGCCGAGGTCTCCAGCACCGGGAAGAAGATCAGTGGCAGGCTCGCCGCGACCGCCACGCCCACCAGGACCAACCGCCGGATTCTCGGCCAGTTCCGGCCGGTTTCTGCCAGCAGCCCGGCGAAGACCGCGCCCAGCGCCAGCACCCCGTAGGGGTCACCGGCGGAAACGCACAGATAGCACAGCACCCACGCCACGAACGCCGGCAGACGCCCGTCCAGCACACGGCGCAACGCCCACCAGGCCCACGGCAGCCAGGCGAAGCCCATGAGCCCGCCCGCCCAGGTGGCGGCCTGGAAGTACAGCACGAAGCCGGACACCGGCAGCGCCACCGCAAGCACCGACGAGATCCCGCGGTCCGCCCCATAACAGCGGCAGAGCAAGAAGGTTCCGACACCGAGCGTGACGAGGAACTGCGTTTTCACCACCGCGGCACCGATGGCGAGATCGCCGAGCCACACCACCAGCAGGCAATCCAGCAGGTGCACGGGATTCCAGATCCCGAACAGCGATTCGGCGGCCAGGTTACCGCCCATCCACGAGTCGAGGTCCAGCCCGAGCGGCCAATCCCCGGCCAGCAGCCGCTCGCCCAGCCGGTGCCACATCGGCAGGAACTGCGCCGCGCTGTCGTCCCAGAAGTAGAACGACGGGTTCACCAGCACCGGAACCTGGCTCAACAGCGCGACAGCGACCCCGACCCCGACCGCGCTGCGCCATTCGAGCAGCGGCAGCCGCTCGGTCAGCACCGCCCTGCTCAGCAGGAAGGTCACGGGCACCACGACCAGACCCGCCGCGACCGGAGCCAGCCTCGAATCTACTTCGAACACCGCCACCGAAACGGCGACGACAGCGGTGCTCAACCCGATCACGGCCAGGTTGGACAGCGGGAACAGCAGCAGGGTGCGCCGATTCGGCGCCACCTCGAAGGTGAACCGGCAGTTGAGCAGGTACGAGCACAGCGTCGCCGCTACGGTCGCGACCAGGTGCGCCAGCAGGTACGGCACCAGCAGCCACAACGCCAGGTAGACGGTGCAGTGCACGGCCGTGTTCGCGCCGCCGACGAACGCGAACCGCAGGAGCTCCGATCTGCTTGTCTTACACCACATCGCTCCCCCTACGAAGCCAACTCGGCGGCCGGGTGCAACCGGCGCTCGCGGGCATGCGGGTGGAATTCCGGGCTCGACTCCTTGACCAGGTAGTGCGGCCGGCGCTTGGCCTCGAAGTAGCTCTTGCCCAGGTACTCCCCGAGAACCCCGAGGAACAGCAGCTGCAGCCCGCCCAATCCGACGGCCCCGGCCAGCAACGTCGCGTAACCGGGCACGTGCACACCGTCCACAATGGTGTTCACCACAACGAAGAGCACGTAGGCTCCGGCCAGCAGCGCCACCAGCACGCCCAGGTAGATCGACAGCCGAAGCGGCCTGCTGTTGAACGAAGTCAGGCCGTCGATGCCGTAGTTCACCAGCGCACCGAACGTCCACCGCGAACCCCCACCGCCCCGCGGCACGTTCCGGAACGACACGTACGCCGTGTCGAAGCCGATCCACGCGAAAAGCCCCTTGGAGAACCGGTGGTACTCCGGCAGCGACAGCACCGCGTCGACCGCCCGGCGCGACAGCACCCGGAAATCTCCGACCCCGTCCTGCAACCGCACGTCCACGAGCCGGCCGCACACCCAGTAGTACACTTTGGACAGAGCTGACCGGAAGCGGCCCTCACCGTCGCGGCCGCGCCGCGCGACGACCTGGTCGTACCCGGAGTCCAGCAGGTCCAGCATCCGCCGCAACAACAGCGGCGGATGCTGCAAATCGGCGTCCAGCAGCGCAACCCGGCGGCCCCGCGCATGCCGCAACCCGCACAACATCGCCGCTTCCTTCCCGAAGTTGCGGCTCAGCGACACATAGCGGAAACGCGGGTTCAGCGCCGCCAACCGGCGCGCCTCGCACAGCGTCCGATCGGTGCTGCCGTCGTCGACCAGGATCACTTCGTAATCCCGGACGCGTCCGGACAACGCCGCGACCAGCGCGTCGTGCAACCGTTGCAGGCCGCGCTCCTCGTTGAAGCACGGCACCACCATCGAGAGGTACATGGCAGGTCTCATCCCAGGTCGGTCGACCCCCGCAGAACCGGGAAGCCGCTGTGGGCCAAAACGAATCGGCGTCGACCGTAGGATTCGGGCCGCGCTACACCCCCTACCGACACACGGGCGAATAATCCACCCGTGGCGGCTTTTCGCCGCACCGCCACCCGATCGCGCAAATGCCCGGTGGAAATGGCAGGGTGGCTGCATGCCGTCAGCGTCGTTCCCCCGCCGCAGTGCCCGCACCCAGGGCTTCACCCTGGGCGCGCCGCGGACCTTCACCGCCGGTGCCTCCGTGCTCTTCCTACGCTCAGCGGGCGGCACCGATCGCAGCAACGCCCTGTGGGCCCTCGACACCGAGACCGGCCAGGAGCGGATGCTCGCCGACCCGGGCGCGCTCCGCACCGACGACGAGGTCTCGCCCGAGGAGCAGGCCCGCCGGGAACGAGCCCGGGAGCGGGCCCTGGGCATCACCGGTTACGCCACCGACCGCGACGGGCACCTCGCCGCCTTCACCATCTCGGGTCGGCTGTTCGTGGTCGACGTCGCGACCGGCGACGCCCGCGAACTGCCGGCGCAGCAGCCGGTGGCCGACCCCAGGCCCGGCCCCGACGGGAACCGGGTGGCCTACCTCTCCCGCGGCCAGCTGCGGGTGATCGATGTGGACGGTTCCGGCGACCGAGCCCTGGCCGAACCGGACGGCGCCGACATCACCTGGGGCGCGGCGGAGTTCATCGCCGCCGAGGAAATGGACCGCCACCGCGGCTACTGGTGGTCCCCGGACGGTTCGCGGCTGCTGGCGGCCCGCGTGGACGAATCCCCGGTGCAGCACCTGTACATCGCCGACCCGTCCGCCCCGCTGAGCAAGCCGACGGCCATGCGGTACCCGGCCGCCGGCACCGCCAACGCGGACGTGTCCCTGGCCGTCTTCGACCTCGACGGCAACCGGGTGAACGTCGACTGGGACCGCCAGGCCTTCCCGTACCTCGTCACCGCGCACTGGTCCCGGCACGGCCGGCCGCTGATCGCCGTGGAAACCCGCGACCAGCGCACCCAACTCGTCCTCGCCTTCGACCCGGCCACCGGCCGGACCACCGAGGTACACCGCGACACAGACCCGCACTGGGTGGAGATCAAACCCGGCTGGCCCGCCTGGACCCCGAACGGCGACCTGGTGCGCATCAGCGCGGACGACGGCGCGTACCGGCTGGTCGTCGGCGATCAACCCTGGACCACCGCGCCCCTGCAGGTGCGGGCCGTCCTCGACATCGGGGACGAGGACATCCTGATCTCCGCCTCGGAGCAGGACCCGACCCAGCTGCACCTCTACCGCGTCACCGCCGACGGTGCCCGGCAGGTCACCGACCGGCCCGGTGTCCACATCGGAACCCGCTCCGGTGATGTGCTGGTCGTCGCCACGTCCACGCTGGACGAACCCCGCACCCGGGTCCGCGTGCACCGCGGTGAGCAGGAAATCGCCGAGATCGGCAACCAGGCCGACGACCCCGAGATGAAGCTCAACGTCGAACTGCTCAGGCTCGGCGACCGCGAGCTGTGCAGCGCCCTGCTGCTGCCGGGCGGCTACGACCCGGCCGACGGCCCGCTGCCCGTGCTGCTGGACCCGTACGGCGGCCCGCACGCGCAACGCGTCCTCTCCCGCCAGCAGGGCTACCTGACGTCGCAGTGGTTCGCCGACCAGGGCTTCGCGGTGCTGGTCACCGACGGCCGCGGAACGGGCGGGCGAGGCCCCGAATGGGACCGTGCCGTCGCCGGCGACCTAGCAGGCCCGCCGCTGCAGGACCAGGTCGACGCCCTGCACGCGGCCGCCGGACAACACCCCGAACTCGACCTCGGCCGGGTCGCCATCCGCGGCTGGTCCTTCGGCGGCTACCTCGCCGCGCTGGCCGTGCTGCGCCGCCCGGACGTCTTCCACGCCGCGGTCGTTGGTGCCGGGGTGGTCGACTGGCGGCTGTACGACACCCACTACACCGAGCGCTACCTGGGCGACCCCAACGAAGTCCCCGACGTCTACCTGAAGAACTCGCTGCTCGCGGACGCCGGAAACCTGGAACGCCCGATGCTGATCGTGCACGGCACCGTGGACGACAACGTCGTCCTGGCCCACGCGCTGCGGCTGTCCGCCGCGCTGACTGCGTGGGCCCGCCCGCACAACGTGCTCCCGCTACCGGGCGTCAGCCACCTGCCGACCGAGGAGACCACCACCGAGAATCTCCTGCTGCTGCAAGTGGACTTCCTGCGCAAGTCGCTGGCGCGCTGACGCCGGGCGTCTCCGAACTCGTTTTGCGCCCGACTCATGAATGCCAATTCGACGGCGGACGCTCAACGCTGCTGCGGCAGGACGGCCACCAGCTCGAAGCCACCGTCCTCCGACGACCCGGCGGCCAGCCACCCACCTGCCATCTGCACCCGCTCCGCCAGGCCGGCCAGCCCGGACCCGCCGCTGCCGATCTCGACGGCCGGTCCCTGCCGGTCGGGGGCGCCGTTGGTGACGGCGACGTGCAGCGAGCCCGCACGGAACGCCAGCCGCACCTTGATGCCGGCACCGGGCGCGTGCTTGGAAGCGTTCGTCAACGCCTCCTGGACCACCCGGTAAGCCGCGCGCTCCACCGCAGGCGGCACCGCGTGCGGGTCGCTGATCTCGGAGGAAAGCTCCACATCCACACCGGCGGCGCGTGCCCGCGTGACCAGCTCCGGGATCGTGCTCAACCCGGCCTGCTGCCCGGGCGTGCCGAGCCCCAACGTCGCACGCATCTCGTCCAGCGCCTGCTTCGCCAGCCCGCGCAGCCGCCCGGCGGTGTCCTGCGCACCGGGATCCTCGGTGGTGGCCGCCAACGCCGCCGACTCGATCGCGATCAAGGTCACGTGATGCCCCACCGCGTCGTGGATCTCCCGCGCGATCCGGGCCCGCTCCTCCGCGCGCGCCGTCTCGGCCTTCGCCTGCAGCTCCGCCTCCGTGGCCGCCTCCAGCTTCCGCAGGCTGTCGGCCAGCTGCTCCCGCAACGCCACCAGCGCCCCCAACGCCGTCGGCGCGCCTGCCGCCAGCAGCACGAACGCCACGGTCAGGATGATCGACCCGACCCCCAGCGACTGCATGATCATCACCGGCGCCACGGCGACCGCCGCGGTCAGCAACACCCAGCCGACCAACAACCGGATCCGCGGCTGCGAGCGCCCCAACGCGTACAACGCCACGACCGTCGGCGCCCAACCCAAACCACCGGCCAACGCCGGCATGCACAGCAGCACCGCGATCCGCGGCCACCGCCGCAACGGCAGCAGCGCCGAAGCCACCAAACCGGACACCGTCGCATAACTGAACGGGTCGGGCGCGGCCAGCACGGCGGCCGCCGGAATCCCGACGACCAGCGCCTCGACGCCAAACCTGGACCAGCGCACCGACCTCACCGGAAGCCGCCCGCCACGCGCTGCGCGATCAACGCGGCCTGCACCCGGTTCTGCGCGCCGAGCTTGCTCAACACCGTCGACACGTAGCTCTTGATCGTCGCCTCGGTCAGCCCGAGCCGGACCCCGATGTCGGCGTTGGACCGACCATCCGCCAGCAACTGGAGCACCTGCCGCTCCCGCCCGGACAACCCCCGCACCAGCTGCGTCTCGTGCGTGTTGCCGGACAGGCTGCGGAACCTCGGCAACAACCGCGCGGTGATCCGCGGATCCAGCACCGCCCCACCGGCCGCCAGATCGTGCACCGCCCGAACCAGCACCGCGGGCTCCGCGTCCTTGAGCAGAAACCCGTGCGCCCCGAACCGCAAGGCATCGGCCACGTAGTCGTCCAGGTCGAACGTCGTCAACACCGCCGACGCCGGCGGATTCGCCAGCGTCGCCAAGTCCCGCAACGCCGTCAGCCCGTCCTTGCCGGGCATCTGCACGTCGATGAGGGCGACGTCGACGCGGTACGCGCGCACCGCGGCCAGCAACTCGTCCCCGTTGCCCGCCTCCGCGACCACCCTGATCGAACCGTCACCCTCCAACAACACCCGCAGGCCACGCCGCAGCATCGCCTCGTCATCGGCAAGCACAACGCGGATCGGCCCCCCGCCGTCCTCAGCCCGCACCTCGCGGCCACCTCCCCTGTTCCGAGAGTCGCCAGCAGATTAGCGGGGCCGCGAAAACGCAGCGCACACGCCACCCGAGCGCACTGTGATCAGCGGCGCCCGCCCTTGGCCTTCCGCTCCCGAACCCGCACCGAGATCCGCACCGGGCTACCCACGAACCCGAACGTCTCCCGGAACTTGCGCTCCAGGAACCGCCGGTACCCGGCCTCCAGGAACCCGGTGGTGAACAGCACGATCGTCGGCGGCCGCGACTGCGCCTGCGTGGCGAACAGGATCTTCGGCTGCTTGCCGCCCCGCACCGGCGGCGGGTTGGCCGCGACCAGCTCGGAAAGCCAACCGTTCAACCGGCCGGTGGGGATCCGGGTGTCCCACGAATCCAGCGCCGTGCGCAGCGTCGGGGCCAGCTTCGCCACCGCGCGACCGGTCTTCGCCGACACGTTGACCCGCTCGGCCCACCGCACCCGCACCAGCTCGCGGTCGATCTCCTTCTCCAACTGGTGGCGGCGGTCCTCGTCGACCAGATCCCACTTGTTGTAGGCGATCACCAACGCCCGGCCGGCCTCCACGACCATGGTGATCACCCGCAGGTCCTGCTCGCTCAACGGCTCAGAACCGTCGATGAGCACGATCGCCACCTCGGCCGCCTCGATCGCGGCCTTGGTGCGCAGCGACGCGTAGTACTCGGTGCCGCTGGCGGTCTTCACGCGCTTGCGCAGCCCGGCGGTGTCGATGAACCGCCACACCTCGCCGTCGAACTCCACCAGCGAGTCCACCGGGTCCACCGTGGTGCCCGCGACGTCGTGCACCACGGACCGCTCTTCCCCGGTCAGCTTGTTGAGCAGGCTCGACTTGCCCACGTTCGGCTTGCCGACCAACGCCACCCGCCGCGGCCCACCGGTCGCGCCGAAGATCTCGCGCGGCGTCTCCGGGAACGCCTCCAGCACGGCGTCCAGCAGGTCACCGGAGCCACTCCCGTGCAGCGCGCTGACCGGCATCGGCTCGCCCAGACCCAGCGACCACAGCGAATGCACGTCCGAGACGAGGCGCTGGTCGTCGACCTTGTTCGCGGCCAGTAGCACCGGCCGCTTGGACCGGCGCAGCACCCTGGCCACGGCCTGTTCGGTCTCGGTGGCACCGACCCGGGCGTCCACCACCAGCAGCACCGCGTCGGCGGTGTGCATGGCCAGTTCCGCCTGCGCGGCCACCGACGCCTGCAGCCCCTTCGCGTCCGGCTCCCAGCCACCGGTGTCGACCACCGTGAAGCGACGCCCGTTCCACAACGCGTCGTAGGCCACTCGGTCCCGGGTGACACCAGGGGTGTCCTGCACGACGGCTTCCCGACGACCCAGCAGCCGGTTCACCAGTGTCGACTTGCCCACGTTGGGACGGCCGACCACGGCCAGCACCGGCTGCGGCTTCGACGGCTCCTCGCCCTCGGCCGCTTCGACGTCGTCGAACTCAGCCCACTCGGCCTCGTCGGACCACGTGCCGTCCATGCCTTCCACCGACTCGTCGGTCACGCTCGTTTCCCTCTCGAATAGTCTTGGCTCTGGTCCGCGACCAGCCGATCCAACTCGGCGATCAGCTCGACCAGTTCGGTGCGCACCGCCTCGGTCGCCACGACCAGCCCGGCGCGGCCCTTGCCTGCTGGCAGCGCGATCGGTTCCCCGAACAACACGTCAATCCTGGGTAGCAGCCTACGGCCCGAGCCGTCCGGGCGGCGCGTGCCCCGGCAGGCCACCGGCAGGACCAGCGCCTCCGACGCCCGCGCCAACCACGCCGCCCCGTGCTGCGCGTTGGTCACATCGCCCTCGCCCCGGGTCCCCTCCGGGAACACCCCGACGAGACCACCGGCCCGCAGCACCCGCACCGCCGCCAGCAGCGGGGTGCGGTCCGGCTCACCGCGGCGCACCCCGATCTGCCCGATGCGGCGCAGGAACCAGCCCAGCGCACCGCGGAACATCTCCTGCTTGATCAGGAACACCGCGTTGCGCGGGATCATTCCGACCAGCAGCGGCCCGTCCATCATCGAACTGTGGTTGGCCACCAGCACCACCGGGCCGGTGGGCGGGATCCGCTCCGCGCCGTGGATCCGCACCCGGTACGGCAGCCGCACGATCCGCCGCGAAATCCACTGGCCGAACCGGTGCATTCCACCGGACGCGCCCTCAGGCAGGGTCTCGTCGCTCATGGCGTCGTCCGCTCCGCCGCGACCAGCAGGCCACGGCTTTCCACGTGCTTTTGCAACTGCGCGAGCACCTCCACCACGCCCAGGTCCGTGGTGTCGAGCTCCACCGCGTCGTCGGCCTTGCGCAGCGGCGCCACCTTCCGCCCGGAGTCCAGCGCATCCCGGCGCTGCACGTCGGCGTGGGTCCGGTCCAGGTCACCGGCCCGCCCCTCGGAGACGTCCTGGGCGGTGCGGCGCTGCGCGCGGGCGTGCGCGGATGCCGTCAGGTAGACCTTCAAGCCCGCATCCGGCGACACCACGGTGCCGATGTCGCGCCCCTCGACGACCATGCCGCCCGGCGACACCATCGCCTCGCCGATCAGCTTCCGCTGGTGGGCGACCAACTGCTCCCGCACCTCGGCGACCGCCGACACCGCCGACACCGCGCCGGTCACCTCCGGCCCGCGGATCTCCCGCCCCACGTCCGAGCCGTCCAGGAAGATCTCGGGGCCCTCCGGATCGGTGCCCACCGTCAGCCGTGCTGCGCGCACCACACCTGCCACCGCGGCCGGATCCGACGGGTCGGCATCGGCGCGCAGCACCGCCAGCGTCGCGGCGCGGTACATCGCGCCGGTGTCGAGGTAGGTAGCCCCCAACGCGGACGCCAACTTGCGGGACACCGTCGACTTGCCGGTGCCCGAAGGGCCGTCGAGCGCCACCACACCGCGGAGCCTGGCGTGTGCCACGTGCATGTCCTTCCCGAGCCGGAACCGATCGGCCCGACACCCGGCCGGACCAACCGTCAATTCTGCCTGGTCCGCCCCTGCGGATCCCAATCGCATCCAGATCCATCCGGACCGCGGGACAAATACGAAGGATCTACGAATAAGGTCTTGAGCGTGGATGTAACTGTGACCCCCTTGCCAGGGCTCGGCACGCAGCAAGACTTCACCACCCGATCCGGCCACCGCATCGGCGTGATCACCTACCGGGACGGCCGGTTCGAGCTGATCGTCTCCGACCACGAGGACCCGGACAAGGTGGCCGCATCGGTCGCCCTGACCACCGCCGAGACCAGCACGCTGGCCAACCTGCTGGGCGCCCCGCAGCTGGTCGCCCTGCTCAACGAGCAGCAGAGCGAGGTCGCCGGGATCACCACCTGGCAGCTGTCCGTCGCCCCGGGCTCCCCCTACGCCGGCCGAACCCTCGGCGACACGGAGATGCGAACCCGCACCTCCGTGTCGATCGTCGCAGTCGTCCGGGACGGCACCGCGCACCCCTCACCGCGGCCGGACTTCCAGTTCTCCGCCGGCGACCTGGTGGTGGTCGTGGGCACCGCGAAGGGGCTGCGCGCAGCCAGCGAAATCCTCGAAAAGGGCTGATCCAACCCGTCCCGAACACTTTCCCGGCCACCTGACCGGGACACGCGTCACCAACGGCGGTCCAGCGCGTGCCGATCCCCTGACAACTCCATACGCAGGGCACACGCGAGAGGAAACACGGTGCACGACACGGCGATCTCCCTAATAGAACTGGGTGCGGTTTTCTTCGGTCTGGGCATCCTCGGGAGACTCGCATGGAAAATCGGGGTGTCACCGATCCCGCTATACCTGATCGGCGGGCTGGCCTTCGGCACCGGCGGGCTGATCCCCCTGCATGGCATCGAACCGTTCACCCACCTCGCCTCCGAGATCGGCGTGGTCCTGCTGCTGTTACTGCTGGGCCTGGAGTACTCCGCGGGTGAACTCGTCACCGGCTTACGCCGCTCCTGGCTGGCCGGTGTCATCGACATCGTGCTGAACGCCGTACCCGGTGCGCTGGTGGCCCTGCTGCTGGGTTGGGGTCCGCTCGGCGCGTTCACCATGGCCGGCGTCACCTACATCTCCTCCTCCGGCATCGTCGCGAAGGTGCTCGGAGACCTGGGCCGGCTCGGCAACCGGGAAACGCCGGTGATCCTGTCGATCCTGGTCTTCGAGGACCTGGCGATGGCCGTCTACCTGCCGATCCTGACCGCCGTGCTGGCCGGGGTCAGCTTCCTCGGCGGCCTGACCGCGGTCGGGGTGTCGCTGGTCGTGATCACCCTGGTGCTGGTAGTCGCGCTGCGCTTCGGCAAGTACGTGTCCGCGCTGGTCGACAGCCCCGACCCGGAGGTCTTCCTGCTGCGCCTGCTGGGTGCGGCGCTGCTCGTCGCGGGGATCGCCTCGGAGCTGCAGGTCTCGGCGGCAGTCGGCTCGTTCCTGCTGGGCATCGCGATCTCCGGGTCGACCGCGGCGAACGCGACCCGCATGCTGGAGCCGCTGCGCGACCTGTTCGCCGCACTGTTCTTCGTCGTGTTCGGCCTCAACACCGACCCGAGCCAGATCCCGCCGGTGCTGCCGGTGGCGCTGCTGCTGGCGGTGGCGACCTGCGTGACGAAGGTGCTCACCGGCTGGTTCGCCGCCCGGATGCAGGGCGTCGGCCGGATGGGTCGGCTGCGGGCCGGTGCCGCGCTGGTGGCGCGCGGCGAGTTCTCCATCGTGATCGCCGGGCTGGCCGTCGCCTCCGGCGCGGTGCCGGGCGAGCTCGCCGCCCTCGCCACCGCCTACGTGCTGCTGATGGCGATCCTCGGCCCGGTCGCGGCCCGCGTCGTCGAGCCGGTGGCCCGGATGTTCCTCCCCAGCCAGGCGAAGAAGGCCTGACCGGAAAAGCCTCCGGCCGATCCGAGCGGACCGGCCGGAGGATCCGGAGCAGCTTCAGAGACCCACCGCGCGGTAGAGCGAGCCGATCTCCTGGCCGTTCAACGGCCGGATCGCGCCCGGGCGCTCGCTGGTCAGCCGCACCTCGCCGATCCGCGTCCGCACCAGACGCTGCACCGGGTAGCCGACCTGCTTGAGCAGCCGCCGCACAATGCGGTTGCGGCCCTCGTGCAGCACGATCTCCACCAGCGACCGGTTCTGGTTCATGTCGACCAGCTTGAACCGGTCCACCTTCACCAGACCGTCCTCCAGCTCCACGCCCTTGCCCAGCTGCTGCCCGAGGTCCTTCGGGATCGCCCCCATCACCTCCGCCAGGTACGTCTTGCGCACCTTGTACGACGGGTGCATCAGCCGGTTCGCCAGCTCGCCGTCGTTGGTGATCAGCAGCAGGCCCTCGGTGTCCTGGTCCAGCCGCCCCACGTGGAACAGCTTGCCCTGCCGTTCCCGCAGGTAGTCACCGATGCACGGACGCCCCTTGTCGTCCGACATGGTGCACAGGATGCCGCGCGGCTTGTTCAGCAGCAGGTGCGTCAGATCGTCGTTGACCATCACCCGGTTGCCGTCCACGTGGACCACCGCGGTCGTCGGGTCGACCCGACGCCCCAGCTCGGTGACGACCTCGCCGTCGACCTCGATCCGCCCCTCGACGATCATCTCCTCGGCCGCGCGCCGCGAGGCCACCCCGGCCTGGGACAACACTTTCTGCAGCCGCACGCCTTCGGGGTCGGTAGTGCTGTTGGACGGGGAACGGTGCTCAGACGTCATCAATCGAATCCACTTCGGGCAACAAGGGGGCGAGCGGCGGCAACTCCTTCAACGACGACAGCCCCAGCCGCTCCAGGAACAGCTCGGTCGTGCAGTACAGGATGCCGCCCGTCTCCGGGTCGGTTCCGGCCTCTTCGATAAGGCCGCGCCCCACCAGGGTACGGATGACGCCGTCGACGTTCACACCCCGTACTGCCGCGACCCGCGAACGCGCCACCGGCTGCCGGTACGCGATCACCGCGAGGGTCTCCAGCGCGGCGCGCGTCAGCTTCGAACGCTGCCCGTCCAGCAGGTACCGCTCCACGTACGGCGCGTACTTCTCCCGCGTGTAGAACCGCCAGCCGTCGCCGACCCGCCGCAGGTCAATGCCCCGCTCCGCCTCGGCGTAACCAGCCGAGAGCCGCTGCAGCGCGGACCGGATCCGGGCCACCGGCTGCTCCAGCGTGTCGGCCAGCAGCTCCTCGCCCGCCGGCACGTCGACCACGAGCAGCAACGCCTCCAGCGCGGCATCCAGCGCGGCATCGGAGGTCAGGTCCGGCGCACTCGGCGTCTCCACCGCCTCGGAGTCACCAGCGGCCTCCGACGGCTCCTGCGGCTCAGCGGGCGGCGGGGTCGGCGACTCCTCCGCCGCGGCCTGCGGATCCAGCTCGGTCACCCGTACTGCTTCCTCTGTTCTCGATCAATTTTGATCGAATCGGATATTTCGCTCTCCGCGCAGACACACACCTGACGCTGGAGTCCTGGTCCGGCAGTCTGGACCGAGGCGATCATACGTTCCTGCACGATCTGTTTCACCCTCATGTGTGCAGTGAAGCCGGTCCCCACGCCGAACACCAAGAATGTTCGTACCGGGCACGACTTGTGCCTGGATTGAGTCCGGCAGAGTACGCGATCCGCGTCACTTTCACCCGTACTCCTCTTCTTCCTGGCTGGCGCGTTGCACCTCGGCTTCGACCTGCGCCTGCGTCACGCTGCCGCCCACCCAGCTCACGACCAGCTCGCCCAGCGGGGTCTCCTGCTCGAACAGCAGGACCTTCTCCCGGTAGAGCTCGAGCAGCGCCAGGAACCGCGCCACCACCTCGACGGTGTGCCCGCAGTCCGACACCAGCTCCGAGAACGTCGCGCTGCCCTTCGCCGCCAACCACACCCGCAGCAGCGCCGCGTGCTCGCGGACCGAAACGCCGTGCTGGTGGATGTGGTCCAGCGAAACGGTCGGCGGCGGCTTCGGCCGGAACACCGCGGCCGCGATCTCGGCGAACCGCTGCGGCGAAACCCCGATCACCACTTCCGGCAGCAGGTTCGCGAACCGCTCCTCCACCGACACCGAACGCGGATAGCGCCGCAACGCCCCGGCTTCCAACTCGCCGAACAGCGCGGCCACCTGCTTGTACGCGCGATACTGCAGCAGCCGCGCGAAGAGCAGGTCGCGGGCCTCCAGCAGCGCCAGGTCCGCCTCGTCCTCGACCTCCGCAGCCGGCAGCAGCCGGGCCGCCTTCAGGTCTAACAGCGTCGCGGCGACCACCAGGAACTCGGTGGTCTCGTTCAGGTCCCACCGCTCGCCGAGCGCCTTGGTGTAGGCGATGAACTCGTCGGTGACCTTGTGCAGCGCGACTTCGGTAACGTCCAGCTGGCGCTGCGAGATCAGCTGCAGCAGCAGGTCGAAGGGGCCCTCGAAGTTCTCCAGCCGCACCGTGAACCGGCCGCCTGCGCCGGGGTCCTCGCTCGACTGCTCGGCCGGCACCGCGGGGTCTGTCACTCGCCGGGCTCCTGCAGGCGCCGCACCAGCACCGAGTCCGCGCCGTTCTTGTCGAGGTCGGCGAGCACCACGGCAACCGCTTCGCGCACCACGCGGCCCCGGTCCACGACGATGCCGTGGTCGGCCCGCAACGCCAGCCGCGCCTGCTCCAAGCCCAGCAACTCCTCGTCGGACACGTACACGGTGATCTTCGAATCGTGCTTGCGCCGTCCCGAGCCGGACCGGCCCGCCGCGGGCTGTGCCGCGGGTGCAACCTGCTCCGTCCCCGGCGCATTCGCGTGATCCGTCCGAGGAACAGTAGTACGGAACAGTTCGGCCGCTCCTGGCAGGGCGACCCGACGCGTCATCGGGCGATCACCTCGCGCGCCAGCGCCCGGTACGCCTCGGCGCCGGCCGAGCGGGGCGCCCAGCGGGTGATCGGCTCGCCGGCCACCGTGGTCTCCGGGAACCGCACCGTCCGGTTGATCACCGCATCGAAGACGACGTCGCCGAACGCCTCGACGACGCGCGCCATCACCTCGCGCGAGTGCAGCGTGCGCGGGTCGAACATGGTCGCCAGGATGCCGCTGATCTCCAGCTTCGGGTTCAGCCGCTCCCGCACCTTCTCGATGGTGTCGATCAGCAGCGCCACCCCGCGCAGGCTGAAGAACTCACACTCCAGCGGGATTATCACGCCGTCCGCGGCGGCCAACGCGTTCACCGTCAGCAGCCCCAGCGACGGCTGGCAGTCAACCAGCACGTAGTCGTAGTCCGCCAGCGCCGGCTGCAGCACCCGGCGCAGCGTCTGCTCCCGGCCCACCTCCGCGACCAGCTGCACCTCGGCCGCGGACAGGTCGATGTTGCTGGGCAGCAGGTCCATGCCCTCGACGTTGGTCTGCCGCACCACGTCCTGGATGGCGACCGGCCGTTCCATGATCACGTTGTAGATGGTCTGGTCGAGCTGGTGCGGCTGGACCCCGAGGCCGACCGAGAGCGCGCCCTGCGGATCGAAATCCACCAGCAGCACCCGGCGCCCGTACTCCGCCAGCGCTGCGCCGAGGTTGATCGTCGACGTGGTCTTCCCGACGCCGCCCTTCTGGTTGCACATCGCGAGCACCGCTGCGGGACCGTGCCGGTCCAGCAGCGGCGGCTCGGGGATGTGCCGACGTGGCCGGCCAGTGGGACCGAGGCCGCGCGAGTTCGGCGCGAGGCCGACCTCCTCGCGGCCCGTCGTCTCCGGGGCGATGCTCAGGTCGACCGCGCCCCGGGGCCGCCCTTCGGCGGCGGGCTGCGGCAGCGACATGGCGATCTGACTCCTTTTGGTGCCCGTGGCGATCAAACGCAGCCTAAGTGGCATTCGTTACCAGCGGCAACGCGCCTCGCCGTGGTGTCGGATGTTCCCTGTGATCTGCGTGTGATCAACGTCTACCGCGTGCACCACCCGCTCGCATTCGCAGCGTCACCAAGTCACTCCGTAGCGTGTGCGCGGGGGTGCGTCGTCGCGTAGACCTCCCGCAGCGTGCTCACCGTGATCAGGGTGTAGACCTGGGTCGTCGTGACCGAGGCGTGGCCCAGTAGTTCCTGCACCACACGGACGTCCGCGCCGCCCTCCACGAGATGCGTGGCGAACGAATGCCTAAGCACGTGCGGCGAAACCGAGACGTTGATGCCGGCGCGCTGCGCGGCGGTCTTCAACGCGTTCCACGCGCTCTGCCGGGAAAGCCGGGTGCCGCGCGAATTCAGGAACACCGCGGCACTACCGCGCCCGCGCGCGGCCAGGCCAGGCCTGGCCCGCACCAGGTACGCGTCCAGCGCCGCCAGCGCCGGTCGGCCGATGGGCACCAGCCGTTGGCGGCCGCCCTTCCCGTCCAGCAGCACGGTCCGGTTGGTGCCGTCGATGTCGTCGAGGTCCAACCCGACCGCTTCGGAGATCCGCGCTCCCGTCGAATACAGCACTTCCAGCAGTGCCCGGTCCCGCAGGCCCCGGGCATCCTCGCCCCCGGCGTGATCGAGCAGCTTCCCGACGTCGCCGATAGAAAGCGCCTTCGGCAGTCGCTTCGGCGGGCTCGGCGGCGCGACATCGCGCGCGACGTCGACCGGCAGCAGCCCCTCGGCGTGCGCGAAGCGGTGCAGGCCGCGGGCAGCCACCAGGGCCCGGGCCGACGACGACGGCGCCAGCGCGGGCCGCTGCTCGGTGCCTTCCCGGAGCTCCGCCAGGAACCCGGACAGGTGCTCCGAACGCACCTCGGCGAGCCCGGAAATCCCCGCCCCGACCAGGAATTCGGCATACCGGCGCAGGTCCCTGGCGTAGGAGTCGAGGGTGTTGCGGGCGGTGCCGCGCTCGACGGCGAGGTGGTCGAGGTACCCGGTGATCGCCCCGCGCAGGTCCGGCGGCAGCTCCTCGAAACCGTTCACCGGGCGGCGAAGCGCTGGGGCCGGTCCAGCCATTCGGCATCCGCCGGGCGAGGCTCCACCCCGCCCTCGCGGACCGCGTGGGCGGCGAGCAGCCCCGCCACCCCGGGGCCGTTGACGATCTCCCCGGCCAGCGCCATCCGCACCGCCTCGACGAGCGGGAAGCGCCGGATCAACAGGTCCGCCTCCTCGTCCCCGACCGCCGCCGGACGGTCCACATCGGACAATCCGGTGCCCAGGAACACCCGCACGCATTCGTCGGTGAAACCGGGCGAAGTGGCCACATCGACCAGCACCGACCAGTCCCGGGCGGCGATCCCGGCCTCCTCCGCGAGCTCCCGCTGCGCGGTGCGCACCGGCTCCTCCCCCGCCACGTCCAGCAGCCCGGCCGGCAGCTCCCAGAGCCGCCGGCCGACCGGATACCGGTACTGGTGGACGAGCACCACCTGGTCGTCCTCGTCGAGGGCCACCACCGCGACCGCGCCGAGATGCTCGACGACCTCGCGGCGCGCGTGCCCGCCGCCGGGCATCCCGACCTCGTCGGCCCGCAACGCGAGGATCTTTCCCACGTAGACGTCCTCGCTGGCCAGGGTGGTGAATTCGTGCTCGCCGTTGGTGCGAGCGACGCCGTTGTCCGTCGTGTCCACGCCGCCCACCCTAGAAGAGGCCGTTGTCTTCTTAGCGGCGAAGCCGCCTGGCCCGCCCTCGCAACCGGCGCCGTTGCGGGTTCACCGGCTGTACCCGCCCGCAGAACGGGCCTGGAAACGGCCTTCGAACCCGCCGATCACCCGCCGATCACGCGCTGGGCGCGGGTTCCTGGACGGGCTCCAGCTCCACGGGCAGCCGCTCCGCGGCGCGGTAGTCCAGGGCCGCCTTCACGAACGCCGCGAACAGCGGGTGCGGACGGGTGGGGCGGCTCTTGAGCTCCGGGTGCGCCTGGGTGCCCACGAAGAACGGGTGCACGTCGCGCGGCAGCTCGACGAACTCCACCAGCCGGTCGTCCGGGGAGGTCCCGGAGAACACCAGGCCCGCCTTGCTCAGCCGGTCCCGGTAGGAGTTGTTCACCTCGTAGCGGTGCCGGTGCCGCTCGGCGATCTCGGGGGAGCCGTAGGCCTCGGCGACGATCGAGCCGGCCAGCAGCTTCGCCGGGTAGGAACCCAACCGCATGGTGCCGCCCATGTCCCGGTCACCGGAGATCACATCGTGCTGATCGGCCATCGTGCTGATCACCGGGTGCTTGGCGGGCTCCTCGAACTCCGTGGAGTTGGCCCGCTCCAGCCCGGCCAGCGACCGCGCCGTCTCGATCACCATGCACTGCAGGCCCAGGCACAGGCCCAGGACCGGGATGGCGTTGGTACGGGCGTAGCGGATCGCGCCGAGCTTGCCCTCGATGCCGCGCACCCCGAAGCCGCCCGGGATCAGCACACCGTCCATTCCGGACAGTGCCTGGGCCGCGCCCGCCTCGGTCTCGCAGCTGTCCGAGCCGACCCAGGAGATCTCCACCTTCGCCCGGTGCGCGAAGCCGCCGGCGCGCAGCGCCTCGGTTACCGACAGGTAGGCGTCGGGCAGGTCGACGTACTTGCCGACCAGCGCGATCCGCACCCGCTCGGACGGGTTGTGCACCCGGTCCAGCAGATCGCCCCACACCGACCAGTCGACGTCGCGGAACGGCAGCCCGAGCCGCCGCACCAGGTAGGCGTCCAGGCCCTCGCCGTGCAGCACGCGCGGGATGTCGTAGATCGACGGGGCGTCCGGGCAGGCCACGACGCCGTCCGCGTCCACGTCGCACATCAGCGCGATCTTGCGCTTGAGGTCCTCCGGCAGGTCCCGGTCGGCCCGGCACACCAGCGCGTCGGGCTGGATGCCGATGTTGCGCAGCGCCGCCACCGAGTGCTGCGTCGGCTTGGTCTTCAGCTCGCCCGAGGGCGCCAGGAACGGCACCAGCGAAACGTGCAGGAAGAAGCAGTTGTCCCGGCCGACGTCGTGCCGCACCTGGCGGCAGGCCTCCAGGAACGGCAGCGACTCGATGTCGCCGACCGTGCCGCCGACCTCGGTGATCACGACGTCGGGGGTGCGGCCGTCCTCGTCCGGTTCGGCCATCGCCCGGATCCGGGCCTTGATCTGGTCGGTGATGTGCGGGATCACCTGCACGGTGTCGCCCAGGTACTCGCCGCGGCGCTCCTTGGCGATGACCGTCGAGTACACCTGGCCGGTCGTCACGTTGGCGTTCTTGGTGAGGTCCCGGTCCAGGAACCGCTCGTAGTGCCCGATGTCGAGGTCGGTCTCGGCGCCGTCCTCGGTCACGAACACCTCACCGTGCTGGAACGGGTTCATCGTTCCCGGATCGACGTTCAGGTAGGGGTCGAGCTTCTGCATGGTCACCCGCAGACCGCGGGAGGTCAGCAGCTCGCCCAGGCTGGACGCCGTGAGCCCCTTACCCAACGAGGAGGCCACGCCCCCCGTGACGAACACGTGCTTGATCGTGCGTGCTTGCGGCACCAACAAAAGCTCCCCGTGGTCAAGCCGTCGCCTGGCTGGATTTCTGCGCTGGCAGGACGGCAGGATCCGTCGCTCCCACGGAATTCCAGCCTAACGCACGACCATCGGGGCGTGCACCGAGACCCGCCCCTACCGGTCCGGCCGGCCGGGCGGGTCAACCGCCATCCGGCGGCCTACCCGCGAGTCGCCGGTACCGGCCCTTGGGCGCTGCCGGCGACGCCGTAGTGCCCCGCCTGCCCATCTGCCTGCTCCCGCAGCGCAAGCACGACCACCACCCGCCCCGAGCTGCTGTCCAGGTCGTCGACGGTGGACAGCGCCGACGCCATCGCCGGATCCGCGCGGACCACCCCGACCGGCCCGGTCCCGTCGGCCGAACCGGCGCCGCCGGCGAGCACCGCGCCCTGACCTGCCCGGTCGACCTGGGTCGCGAAGCGGGCCAGCGTCGCGGCCTTGTCCCCCGCGCTGTCGCCCTCGATCCGGCCACCGGTGAGCACCACGGCGAGCCGCGCGGGCCGCAAGCCCTCCGAGGCGGTCGCGAAGCCGCCGCCGGCCAGGCCCGCGAACGCCGCCGCCCGCTCCTGCTCGCCGGTCTGCGGCTGGCCGGTCTGCGGGTTCAGCAGCGCAAGCGGCCCGATCAGGCCACCGGCCAGGGTTCCGGGATCGGCCGCCGTGGGCAGCTGCACACCGGCGGGCAGCAGTTCGGTGACCACGTCCCTGAGCTGGTCCGCCCGGCTCGGGTCGGCGAAGGCCTGCCCCAGGCGCACCTCTCCGGTGACGTCCGCGCCCGCCGCGCGCAGCAGCTGCGCCACCGCGTCGCGCTGCTGCTCGGAGGCGTCCGCCGAGGTGATCAGCACGACGCTGCGCTGTGCCAGCTGGCCCTGCACGGTCAGCGGCCCGACCGCCGCGTTGAACCGGTCGGCGGCCGCGACCTGTGCCTTGAGCGCCGTCCGCTCGGCGTTGAGGGCGCCGACCTGCCCCTGCAACGACTGCCGCTCGTTGCCCACGCCCGCCAACAACCGGCCGCTGAGCGACGAGGAGCCGACGAGGACGCCCACGGCCAACGCCAGGAACACCGCGGCGATCGACACGATGTGGTACCGCAACGAGATCACGTGAAAAGCCCCTTGAGATAGCCGAACACGGAGTCGCCGGTGTCCGCGACCACGGTCAGGAAAGCGGTGCCCAGCCCGGAGACCAGCAGCGCCACGACCGCCACCAGCAGCACCGAGAGCACCAGCAGCACGATGGCCCCGACGGGCGTCCGGCTGCGCTGGAGCGTGGCCACCGCCGCGCCGTCGATGACCTTGCTGCCCAGCCGGAGCCGGGTGAGGAACGTCGACGGGTTCGAGCCGGAGCGCCCGCGGTCGAGGAATTCGCTCAGCGTCGCGTGGAACCCGACCGTGATCACCAGGCTCGCCTTGTGCGCGTCGGCGAGCAGCAGCGCGAGGTCCTCCGGGTTCCCCGACGCGGGGAACGTCACCGCACCGACCCCGAGGTCCTGGATGCGTTCCAGGCCGGGCGCGTGCCCGTCGAGGTGGGCGGGGATCACCATTTCAGCGCCGCACTTGAGGGTGGCGGTGGCGATGCCGTCCGGGTCGCCGACGATGACGTCCGGCTTGTGCCCGGCCTTGCGCAGCGACTGGGCGCCGCCCTCCACCCCGATCAGCACCGGCCGGTACTCCCGGATGTACTTCTTCAACCGCTGCAGGTCGTCGGCGTGGCCGTACCCGGGCGCCACCACGAGCACCTGGCGGCCCTCCATCGACGAGCTCAGCTCGGGCACGCCGACGCCGTCGAGGATCAGCGTCCGCTCCTTGCGCAGGAACTCGATGGTGTTCGCCGAGAACGCCTCCAGCTGAGTGGACATCCCGGCCTTGGCCTCGATGAGCAGGTCGGCGACGGAGTTGGCGTCCTGCGCGGTCCCGCGTCCGATCTCCCGGTCCCCGACGAACACGCCGCCGTCGTGCAGCCGGATCTTCGCGCCGTCCTTGACCCGGTGCACGAGCTCGGGGCCGACGCTGTCGACCAGCGCGATGCCGGCCGACAGCAGCACTTCGGGACCGAGGTTCGGGTAGCGCCCGGAGATCGAAGGAGCGGCGTTGACGACCCCGACCACCCCGGCCGAGACCAGCGCTTCGGCGGTGCGCCGGTCCAGGTCCGCGTGATCGATCACCGCGATGTCGCCGGACCGGACCCTGCGCAGCACATCACCCGAACGCCGCTCGACCCTGGCGATCCCGGCCACACCGGGCAGGTTTACCTGCTGACGGGCAAGCAGACCGCTGAGTTTCATGCACCGATGGTGACAAACCGATCACCTGTCGTTGGTACGCCACGCCGATATGACTGGCCCGACAGCAGCAGAATCTGTTGGGCCGAATGGCCTACTTCCCGCTGCGTTCCCGCTTCTTCGGCGCCGGCTTGCCGCGCCGCCGGAACCGGGCCTGCGCCAGCTTGTAGGCCGTCGCGGTGTCCAGCAGCTCCTCCGCGTGAGCCCGGCCGGTCTCCGTGGAGTCCATCCCGGCCAGCATCCGCGCCAGCTCGACGACCCGCCGCTCGTCGGCGACCACCCGCACGTCGCTGCGGGTCAGCCCGCCGTCGGCGGCGCCCTTGTCCACCACGAGGTGGCGGTCGGCGTACGCGGCGACCTGCGGCAGGTGGGTGACGACCACGACCTGGTGGGTGCGGGCCAGGCGGGCCAGCCGCCGCCCGATCTCCACCGCGGCCCGGCCGCCGACCCCGGCGTCGACCTCGTCGAACACCAGCGTCGGCACCGTGTCGGCGTCGGCGAGCACGACCTCCAGCGCCAGCATCACGCGGGACAGCTCACCGCCCGAGGCGCCCTTGTGGATCGGCAGCGCCGGGGCGCCGGAATGCGCAATCAGCTGCAGCTCGACCTCGTCGACCCCGTCCGGGCCCGCGTGCAATGTGCGGCCCTGCACGGGCAGCGCGTTCGGGTCGCCGGGATCGACCTCCTTCGGCTGGACCACGACCTCCAGCCGCGCCTGCGGCATCGCCAGCCCTTCCAGCTCCTCCGAAACCGCCGCGGCGAGCCCAACGGCGGCAACCTTGCGGGCCGCGGACACCGC
Organism: Saccharopolyspora pogona; assembly: GCF_014697215.1. Taxonomy (GTDB): domain Bacteria; phylum Actinomycetota; class Actinomycetes; order Mycobacteriales; family Pseudonocardiaceae; genus Saccharopolyspora; species Saccharopolyspora hattusasensis. The sequence continues at coordinate 8,936,477 of NZ_CP031142.1, read as the reverse complement.
GACGGCGTGTTCGGCGAGCTCGGCGGCCAGCTCGGCGCGCCGCGCGGCCAACGCCGCCACCGCCTCCTCGGAAGTGTCCATTCCGGACAGTCGGCTGCGCGCTTCCTCCGCCCAGGCCAGCACGCCGTCGACGTCCGCGGCGTACTTCTTCGTCAGCTGCTTCAGCTCCGCCTGCCTGGCCAGCACCTGCTCCAGCCGGGCCGGGTCGGCGTCCAACCGGTCCAGGTAGCCGCCGAGCTCGCCGCCCACGTCGGCCAGGACCGCGACGGCCTCCGCCACCCGCGGCTCCAGCTCCCTCAGCACCGGGTCATCGGCGCCCCCGAGGCGCCGCCGGGCCTCCCCGATCAGGCCGATCGCGCCAGGCACGTCCAGGTCGCCATCGGCAGAACCGGTGAGCGCCAGGTGGGCGCTCGTCGCGATCTCCCGGAGCTGGTCGACGTCCGCGAGCCGCCGCGCCTCGTCGACCAGCGAGGCATCCTCGCCGGGTTCCGGGGCGACGGCCTCGATCTCGGCCAAGCCGTGCCGGAGCAGCCCCGCTTCCCGGGCCAACTCCCGCGAGCGGGCGGTGCGCTCGGTGAGTTCCCGCACCGCGCCGGCCCACTCCGCGCGGACCCGCTGGTAGTCGGCGAGCACGTGCAGCACGGGTTCCCCGGCAAACCGGTCCAGCACCGCGCGCTGCTCACCGGACCGCAGCAGCCGCAGTTGATCGTTCTGCCCGTGCACCGCGAGAACCTGCTCCGCCAGCTCGGACAGCACGGCGTTGGGCACCGAACGACCACCGAGGTGTGCCCGCGAGCGGCCGTCGGCACCCACCGTCCGCACCGCGATCAGGCTGCCGTCCTCGTCCGGCTCGGCCCCGGCATCGGCGGCGACCTTGGCCGCCGGCGAGTCGATCGTGGTCTGGAACCGGCCCTCCACGACGGCACGCTGCGCACCGGACCGGACCCGCGAGGCATCCGCCCGACCACCGCCGAGCAGGTGCAGCCCGGTGACCACCATCGTCTTACCGGCGCCGGTCTCACCGGTGACCACGGTCAGGCCGGCATGCAGTGCGAGCGTGGCGTCGTCGATGACGCCCAGTCCCTGGATGCGCATCTCCGCCAACACATCAAGCACCCTAGCGGCATCGCCCGACCCACGGATCCCCACTGGGGTGATCAGCACTCAACCGAAATTTGTGGCGGGCTTGCATAGCGGTGCGGGTCCTCCGGGCGCTAGCCGGCTTTGGCGGGGCCGCGCCAGCCCTGTACCGGGAGCTCGAACTTGCGGACCAGACGGTCCGTGAAGGCCGTGTCGTGCAGCCGCACCAGGCGCAGCGGCGTCTCCCCCGCGACCACCTCGACCCGCGCACCCGGCGGCAGGTCGAACTGTCGTTGCCCGTCGCAGAACAGCACCGCGTGGTGGCCGTGCTGGTCGATCTCCAGCGCCACCAACGACTTCTGCGACACCACCAGCGGGCGGGCGAACAGCGCGTGCGCGTTGCTCGGCACGACCAGCAGCGCCTGCACCTCCGGCCACACCACCGGGCCACCGGCGGAGAACGCGTACGCCGTGGAACCGGTCGGGGTGGAGCACAGCACGCCGTCGCAGCCGAACGCCGACACCGGGTGACCATCGACCTCCACGACCAGGTCGAGGATCCGCTCCCGGCTGCTCTTCTCCACGCTCGCCTCGTTGAGCGCCCAGGTGCGGACCAGGACCTTGCCGTCGAGCTTCGCGGTGACCTCGATGGTCATCCGCTCCTCGACGTAGTAGCGGGACTCGACCACGGCGGCCACCGCCTCGTCGAGCGCGTCGGAATCGGCCCCGGCCAGAAAACCGACCCGGCCGAGGTTCACCCCGAAGACCGGCACGTTGGCCAGCCGCGCGATCTCCGCGGCGCGCAGCAGGGTACCGTCACCACCCAGCACCAGGACGAGCTCGGTGCCCACCGCCGCCTCCGGGCCGGGCTCGACCACCTGGAGGAAGCAGTCCGGGCTGAGCTCCGGCGCCTCCTCGGCGAGCACCCGCACCCGCAGGCCTGCGTCGATGAGCTGACCGGCGACCTTCTCCGCGGTGCGCATGTTGTGCTGCCTGCCGGTGTGCACCACCAGCAGCACCTCTCGGGTCAACTGCACTCCTTAAAGCTTTCAGCCGCTTGCGGTGTGGGGCTGGAACAATCAGTTACCGGTGTAAGCCTTTGCCTGAAGTTTGCGGCCCCTGCCGCACCGCGTCCACCACGAGCGCTTCCGCCGCGTCCGCCCCGGTGCTCGATCCCGGGCGCAGCCAGGCGAAGTACTCGACGTTGCCGGACGGACCGGGCAGCGGGCTGGCCACGACGCCGCGCAGGCCCAAGCCGAGTTCTGCCGCGAACCGCACGACCTCCAGGACGGCTTCGGCGCGCAGCTCGGCGTCGCGTACCACGCCACCCGAGCCTAGCCGCTGCTTGCCCACCTCGAACTGCGGTTTGATCATCGGCACCAGATCGGCTTCCGGCGAGGCGCACGCGAGCAGCGCCGGCAGCACCAGCTTCAGCGAGATGAACGACAGGTCGGCGACCACCAGATCCACCGGGCCACCGATATCCTCGGGGGTCAACGACCGCACGTTCGTCCGGTCGTGGATCCGCACCCGATCATCGGTCTGCAACTTCCAGACCAGCTGCCCGTACCCGACATCCACGGCCACCACCTCGCGCGCGCCCCGCCGCAGCAGCACATCGGTGAACCCGCCGGTGGACGCGCCCGCGTCCAGGCAGCGCCGATCGGCGACGGTCAGCCCCTCGGGCTCGAACGCCTCCAACGCCCCCAGCAGCTTGTGCGCGCCGCGCGAGGCCCAACCCGGATCGTCGACGTCCTCGGCAACCACCACAGGCGCGTCGATCTCGACCGCGGTCGCGGACTTGCGGGCCACCATCCCGCGCACCGTCACCCGGCCCGCGGCGACCAGTTCGGTGGCGTGTTCGCGGGACCTGGCGAGCCCGCGACGAACCAGTTCGGCATCCAACCGCGCCTTGCGTGGCACTACCGTCAGCTGCTTCCTACTCGTTGTTCATACTTGCTCGAGCAGGACAATTCGCTCTCCGTCCCGCGACACCGTGACTGGAGTCCAGGCTGGGCAGTCTCAGCCGGTCGCTCATCGTCCCGCAAGCTGCGGTGATGGCTACGTCCCGTTCATCTCCTGGGGAGCCCCGCGCTAACGGTGACGCACCAACCTCAGCCGATGCGTGTGATCCCCGGTTCCAGAACGGGTCGCCACCGGGAACATCCCGGCACCTGGAATCCTACTCGATCTCTTCAGCTGTGATCAAACACGCGAAAGAAAATCGCTACTAGTCAGCTCCTCCTGTGTGCACTCGTTGCGGAGAGGAGGTTGTCGGCCTTCGACAGGGCGTCGGTGAGCGCGGCGTGCACCGCCTCGAACCGCCCGACGTGCTCGGCCACGGGCAACTCCCGCACCTCGTCGAGCTCGGCCACGGCCGCCGCGATGGCGTCGATCGCCGGTTGACCGTCGTCGGCCGGGCGCGCCAGCATCGCGGGATTCGGCGCCTGCGGCCCCTGCTGCCACGGAGAGGTCATCCGCTCCTGCTCCCATCGATCACGCCGCGACCGCTGTAGCGGCGACGTGTCCACGCTAGCGGAACGCCCCGACGGCGACGCCGCGACATGCACCGATCAGGCCAAGCCCAACTGCCTCAACACGTCCTGCGCGTGCTCGTCCGCGCCGTGCACTGCAACCGGGCCTGAGGACGTGGCCCACCAGGCGGCGCAGAGCGCGCGGAGCGCCGACAGCGCGTCGCCCGGCAGTTCCCCGGCCCGCGCGGCCAGATCCAGCGAGCCGCTGCCGACGCGGACCTGCCACGCCGTCTGCTCGCCGATGGCGACCTCGCTCGGCGACTGGTGCAGCGCCCGGAGATCTGCCCCGACGTAGTCGGGACGCAGGCCGCCGGCGGCCTCCAGCAGGTCCTGCGTCGTGCTGACGCCGGTCAGCACCATCAGCACCGGCATCCCGGCGTTGACCGCGCCCGCGATGTCCGTGTCGAGCCGATCCCCGACCATCAACGGCGCCTCGGCGCCGGCGGAGGCGACCGCGCGGTCCAGCAGCGGTCGCTCCGGCTTGCCGGCCACCAGCGGATCCTGGTCGGTCGCCGCCTGCACGAGCGCGACGAGCGCACCATTGCCGGGAACCAGACCTCGCTCCGTCGGCAAGGTGCGGTCACCGTTGCACGAAACCCACAACGCGCCCGCGCGGATCGCCAAGCACGCCTCCGCGAGATCGCGGTACCCGATCTCGGTGTAGAGGCCCTGCACGACCGCGACCGGCTCGTCGGCGAACTCGGTGACCGGCACCAGCCCCGCCTTGTCCACTTCGGACACCAGCGCGGGCGAACCGACCACGAGCACCTTTGAGCCGGGCGGCAGCTTCTCCGCCAGCATCGCGGCGCCAGCCTGGGCGCTGGTGCTCACCTCAGCCCGCTCCGCGTCCAAGCCGAGGCCGGCGAGGTGATCGACGACCGCCTGATCCGGTTTGGACGCGTTGTTGGTCACGTAGCGGACCGGGATGCCGCGGCGGTGCACCTCCTGGATCGCCTCCAGCGCACCAGGAACGAGTTCGCCGCCGCGGAACACCGTGCCGTCGAGGTCGAACAGCACGACGTCGTGGCCATCGAGAAGCGTGCCGCTCACTGCGCTCGCGCGTCCCCTTCCGCGTTGCTCACGTCGGCGTCGGCGGCAGCCGACTTGGCCGCCTTCTCAGAGGTCTCGTCGGACGCTTCGGTCTCGGCCGCCTTCTCGGAGTCAGCACTCGCGGCTTCCGACTGCTCGTCGATCTCCTCGTCGAGGTCGTCGTCGAGGTCGTTGTCGATCCCGTCGGCCTCGTCGTCGAGGTCCTCGTCGTCGATCTCGGCTGCGGCCTCGGCCTCCGTGACGAGCTCGTCGACCACGTCCGGGCCACCCAGCTTCTCGGCGAGCTCCTCAAGCCGCTCCGCGGCATCGGTCTCGTCCTCGTCATCGGCGTTGGCCGCGTGCACGAACCAGGTGAAGGCTTCCCGCTCCCGCCCGGCCGCCAGCAGGTTGTCGGCGTAGGCGTAGAACAGGCGCGCGCTCCACGGCTCCTGGCGCTTCGGGTCCAGCTCCGCCATCTGCAGGCTCACCACCGAGGCCTCGATCTCGCCGAGGTCCCTGCGCGCGCCCGCAGCGACGATGCGCAGTTCGACCGCGTCCTCCTGGTCGAGCTGGGTGGCTTCCTCGCTGCGGCTGAGCTCCACCGCACGCTCCGGCCGCCCCATGGCGCGCTCGCAGTCGGCCATCATCGCCAGGTGCCCGGGCCCGCCGGCCATGCGCCGGACGGCGCGCAGCTCCGCCAGCGCCTCGTTCCACTCTCCGACCAGGTACGCGGCGAGGCCGTTGGCCTCGCGCACCGAAGGAATTCGCGGAGCCCGCTGGCGTGCGTAACGCGCGTGCTCCAGGGCCCGCTCCGGCTCCGAGTCGATCAGCTGACCGGCGGCCACGAGGTGCACCGCGACCTTGTCGGCCAAGCCCTTGGGCAGCGTCAGCAGCTCGCGGCGGATCTCGATGTCCAGATCCCCGGGCTCCAAGCCCTCGGGCAGCTCGGGCTCGCTCTTCGCGGGCGACTCGACGGCCGCCTCGTCACGCGACTCCGCCCGCGGCGAGTCGTGCCGGAAACCACCCCGGCCCCGACGGTCGCCGCCTCGCTGCTCGCCACCGCGGTGGTCTCCGCCGCGACGGTCCCGATCCGGACGGCCGCCACGGTCGCGGTCGAACCGGTCGCCCTGCGGACGCGGCCGGTCATCGCGCCGCCGGTCGTCCCGACGGGGCCGGTCGTCGCGCGGCCGGTCGTCGCGCGGCCGGTCGTCGCGCGGCCGGTCGTCGTCCCGCCGGGGCCGGTCATCGCGCCGGAAACCACCGCGGTCGTCCCGCCGGCGGTCGTCGAAGCCGGGCTTGCCCGGCCGGTCGTCGCGGCGCCCGTAGCCGCCGCGCCGGTCATCACGGCGGAAGTCGCCGCGACCGCGGTCATCACGACCACGGTCGTCACGCTTGAAACCACCACGGTCATCACGACCACGGTCGTCACGCTTGAAACCACCACGGTCATCACGACCACGGTCGTCACGCTTGAAACCACCACGGTCATCACGACCACGGTCGTCACGCTTGAAACCACCACGGTCATCACGACCACGGTCATCACGCTTGAAACCACCACGGTCATCACGACCACGGTCATCACGCTTGAAACCACCACGGTCATCACGACCACGGTCATCACGCTTGAAACCACCACGGTCATCACGACCACGGTCATCACGCTTGAAACCACCACGGTCATCACGACCACGGTCATCACGCTTGAAACCACCACGGTCATCACGACCACGGTCATCACGCTTGAAACCACCACGGTCATCACGACCACGGTCATCACGCTTGAAACCACCACGGTCATCACGACCACGGTCATCACGCTTGAAACCACCACGGTCATCACGACCACGGTCATCACGCTTGAAACCACCACGGTCATCACGACCACGGTCATCACGCTTGAAACCACCACGGTCATCACGGCGGTTGTCGAAGCCGCGACGGCCGTCCTGCGCGTCGAACCGGCGGGGCCGGTCGTCGCGGCTGCGGTCGTCACGACGGTCATCGCGTCGATCGTCTCGGCGAAAGCGGTCCCTGTTGTCGGAGTCACGGCGGAAACCGCCGCGGTCGTCTCGGCGGAAACCACCGCGGTCGTCGCGTTGACCGCCGGGGCGCCCGCCCTGGCCGCGGAACCGGTCGCGGCCGCCGCCGAAGTTGTCGCGGCCGCCCCGGTCGTCCCGGTTGCGGTCGTCTCGATCATTGCGGTTGCCGCGGTTGTCGCGGTCGCCGAAGCGGCGCGCACCACCGTCGCGGTCCCGGCTGGGACCGCCGAAGGAACCACGGCGATCGAAGTTTCCGCGGCCGCCTTGGCCGCCTCGGCCGGCACCGGCCCCACGGCGGGAGTCGCCGCGCCTGTCGTCGGAACCGGACACCGAACCTCCTGAAGCAGAAAAAGAACTGAAGCCCCAACAGCTTAGTCCCACCTGGTGGCGGGTCGCGGGGGGTGGCACCCCCGATGTGAACGGGGACAACTCGTGTGGACCGTGCGGCGTTCGAACGGACACCGCGACGATGCCTGGACGAAAAACAAGAGGCCGACCGGAGATCCGTCCCTCCAAGGACGGGTCCGGTCGGCCCCTTTCAAATAATGTGTCGGCGGTGTCTTACTCTCCCACACCCTGTCGAGTGCAGTACCATCAGCGCTGGGGAGCTTAGCTACCGGGTTCGGAATGGGACCGGGCGGACCCTCCCCGCCATCGCCACCGACAACCCTCAACCCGCCGAAAACGACAGGAAACCAGGCGTCAGAACACGAATGACACATGTTCTATTATCAAATAGGTTCTGGTTGTTGCCCCAGAACCGTATAGTGGGTGCGTAGCAATCTTTGTGAGCAAGTCCTCGGCCTATCAGCACCAGTCAACTCCACACGTTACCGTGCTTCCATATCTGGCCTGTCAACCCAATCATCTCTTGGGGGCCTTAACCCACAACGGGTGGGAGACCTCATCTAGGAACAGGCTTCCCGCTTAGATGCTTTCAGCGGTTATCCCTCCCGAACATAGCCAACCAGCCACGCTCTTGGCAGAACGACTGGCACACCAGAGGTTCGTCCGTCCCGGTCCTCTCGTACTAGGGACAGCCTTCCGCAAGTCTCCTGCGCGCGCGGCGGATAGGGACCGAACTGTCTCACGACGTTCTAAACCCAGCTCGCGTGCCGCTTTAATGGGCGAACAGCCCAACCCTTGGGACCAACTCCAGCCCCAGGATGCGACGAGCCGACATCGAGGTGCCAAACCATGCCGTCGATATGGACTCTTGGGCAAGATCAGCCTGTTATCCCCGGGGTACCTTTTATCCGTTGAGCGACACCGCTTCCACCAGCCAGTGCCGGATCACTAGTCCCTGCTTTCGCACCTGCTCGACCCGTCAGTCTCACAGTCAAGCTCCCTTATACACTTACACTCAACACCTGATTGCCAACCAGGCTGAGGGAACCTTTGGGCGCCTCCGTTACTCTTTGGGAGGCAACCGCCCCAGTTAAACTACCCACCAGGCACTGTCCCCGATCCGGATCACGGACCCGAGTTAGATGCCCGGAACGACCAGAGTGGTATTTCACCAACGACTCCACACCCACTAGCGTGAATGCTTCACAGTCTCCCACCTATCCTACACAAGCCGAACCAAACACCAATACCAAGCTATAGTAAAGGTCCCGGGGTCTTTCCGTCCTGCCGCGCGAAACGAGCATCTTTACTCGTACTGCAATTTCACCGGGCCTGTGGTCGAGACAGCGGAGAAGTCGTTACGCCATTCGTGCAGGTCGGAACTTACCCGACAAGGAATTTCGCTACCTTAGGATGGTTATAGTTACCACCGCCGTTTACTGGCGCTTAAATTCTCCGCTACACCCTTACGGGTTCACGGGTCCTCTTAACGTTCCAGCACCGGGCAGGCGTCAGTCCATATACATCGCCTTACGGCTTCGCATGGACCTGTGTTTTTAGTAAACAGTCGCTTCTCCCTGGCCTCTGCGACCACCACCAGCTCCCACCGCAAGGATGTTCACCAGCAGTGGCCCCCCTTCTCCCAAAGTTACGGGGGCAATTTGCCGAGTTCCTTAACCACAGTTCACCCGACCGCCTCGGTATTCTCTACCTGACCACCTGTGTCGGTTTCGGGTACGGGCCGTGAAGATACTCGCTAGAGGCTTTTCTCGACAGCATGGGATCACTCACATCGCCACAACGGCTACGCATCACCCCTCACCCTGTTGGTGTGCGGATTTACCTACACACCGGGCTACAGGCTTACACCAGTACAACCACTCACTGGCAGAGCTACCCTCCTGCGTCACCCCATCACTTAACTACCGCCCCATCAGGTCCCATGCCAGCACGCATATCACCCAAAGGATCAACACACACCAAGATGGTTAGTATCAAAGGTTTCGCTATGGACGCATCAACACGGGTACGGGAATATCAACCCGTTATCCATCGACTACGCCTGTCGGCCTCGCCTTAGGCCCCGACTCACCCTGGGCGGACGAACCTTCCCCAGGAACCCTTGGTCATCCGGCGGCAGAGATTCTCACTCTGCACTCGCTACTCATGCCTGCATTCTCACTCCCACACACTCCACACCAGGATCACTCCGGCGCTTCACCGCATGCAGGACGCTCCCCTACCCAACAACACCACAGTGTTATTGGCATGGCTTCGGCGGTGCGCTTCAGCCCCGCTACATTGTCGGCGCAGGACCACTTGACCAGTGAGCTATTACGCACTCTTTCAAGGATGGCTGCTTCTAAGCCAACCTCCTGGTTGTCTCGGCGATCCCACATCCTTTCCCACTAAGCGCACACTTAGGGGCCTTAGCCGATGCTCTGGGCTGTTTCCCTCTCGACGACGAAGCTTCTCCCCCGCCGTCTCACTGCCACGCTCAACTCAGGCGTATTCGGAGTTTGGCTGATCTCAGTAACCCGCGAAGGCCCATCAACCAACCAGTGCTCTACCCCACCCAAGCAACCACGCAACGCTGCACCTAAATGCATTTCGGGGAGAACCAGCTATCACGGAGTTTGATTGGCCTTTCACCCCTACCCACAACTCATCCCCCAGGTTTTCAACCCTGGTGGGTTCGGGCCTCCACACGGTCTTACCCGCGCTTCACCCTGGCCATGGGTAGATCACTCCGCTTCGGGTCTACACCACGCGACTAAAAACGCCCTCTTCAGACTCGCTTTCGCTCCGGCTACCCCACACACGGGTTAACCTCGCCACGCAGCAGTAACTCGCAGGCTCATTCTTCAAAAGGCACGCCATCACCCAAAGGCTCTGACGGTTTGCAGGCACACGGTTTCAGGAACTCTTTCACTCCCCTCCCGGGGTACTTTTCACCATTCCCTCACGGTACTATCCACTATCGGTCACCAGGAAGTATTTAGGCTTAGCGAGTGGTCCCGCCAGATTCACAGCACCCTCCACGAAAGCGCTGCTACTCGGGAACACCACCACACGCACTGATCGCATTTTCGCCTACGGGACTCTCACCCACTCCGGCCAGGCTTCCCAACCTGTTCGACTAACACGACACAGCAACGCTGAAGACTCGGTAGCGTCTTCCAGTAACGTCCCACAACCCCGCACACGCAACCCCTACCAGGTATCCCACGCGCACGGTTTAGCCTCTTCCGCTTTCGCTCGCCACTACTCACGGAATCACCAGTGTTTTCTCTTCCTACGGGTACTAAGATGTTTCACTTCCCCGCGTTCCCCCCAACACCCTATATATTCAGGCGCTGGTAACCCGACATCACTCGGGCTGGGTTACCCCATTCGGACACCCTCGGATCACAGCTCGGTTGACAACTCCCCGAGGACTATCGCAGTCTCCCACGTCCTTCATCGGCCCCTGGTACCAAGGCATCCACCATGTGCCCTACATAACTTGGCCACAAAGATGCTCGCACCCACTATACAGTTCTCAAACAACAACCAAACCACCAAGAAAACACCCGACCCCCAAACAGAGGCCACAAAGCGTGTTCCCTCAGACACCCAACAGCGGACCGTTTTGCTAAACGTTAGTGTGTTCCACAATCCATTGAGCACCCAAGCAGCACCACAGTCGGGTACTTCACTCGGACACTCCCAACCCAAAGGCCGGGGCGTGTATTGCTCCTTAGAAAGGAGGTGATCCAGCCGCACCTTCCGGTACGGCTACCTTGTTACGACTTCGTCCCAATCGCCAGTCCCACCTTCGACCACTCCCCCCACAAGGGTTGGGCCATGGGCTTCGGGTGTTACCGACTTTCATGACGTGACGGGCGGTGTGTACAAGGCCCGGGAACGTATTCACCGCAGCAATGCTGATCTGCGATTACTAGCGACTCCGACTTCACGAGGTCGAGTTGCAGACCCCGATCCGAACTGAGACCGGCTTTAAGGGATTCGCTCCACCTCACGATATCGCAACCCTCTGTACCGGCCATTGTAGCATGTGTGAAGCCCTGGGCATAAGGGGCATGATGACTTGACGTCGTCCCCACCTTCCTCCGAGTTGACCCCGGCAGTCCCCCACGAGTCCCCGGCATAACCCGCTGGCAACATGGGGCAAGGGTTGCGCTCGTTGCGGGACTTAACCCAACATCTCACGACACGAGCTGACGACAGCCATGCACCACCTGTACACCAACCACAAGGGAAACTCCATCTCTGGAGCTGTCTAGTGCATGTCAAACCCAGGTAAGGTTCTTCGCGTTGCATCGAATTAATCCACATGCTCCGCCGCTTGTGCGGGCCCCCGTCAATTCCTTTGAGTTTTAGCCTTGCGGCCGTACTCCCCAGGCGGGGCGCTTAATGCGTTAGCTACGGCGCGGAAACAGTGGAACCCATCCCCACACCTAGCGCCCAACGTTTACGGCGTGGACTACCAGGGTATCTAATCCTGTTCGCTCCCCACGCTTTCGCTCCTCAGCGTCAGTATCGGCCCAGAGACCCGCCTTCGCCACCGGTGTTCCTCCTGATATCTGCGCATTTCACCGCTACACCAGGAATTCCAGTCTCCCCTACCGAACTCAAGTCTGCCCGTATCGACCGCAAGCCCACAGTTAAGCTGCAGGTTTTCACGGCCGACGCGACAAACCGCCTACGAGCTCTTTACGCCCAATAAATCCGGACAACGCTCGCACCCTACGTATTACCGCGGCTGCTGGCACGTAGTTAGCCGGTGCTTCTTCTACACCTACCGTCAACCCCAAAAGGAGCCTTCGTCGATGTCGAAAGAGGTTTACAACCCGAAGGCCGTCATCCCCCACGCGGCGTTGCTGCGTCAGGCTTTCGCCCATTGCGCAAGATTCCCCACTGCTGCCTCCCGTAGGAGTCTGGGCCGTGTCTCAGTCCCAGTGTGGCCGGTCACCCTCTCAGGCCGGCTACCCGTCGTCGCCTTGGTAGGCCATCACCCCACCAACAAGCTGATAGGCCGCGGGCTCATCCTGCACCGCCGGAACTTTCCACACACCACCATGCAGTAGTGTGTCATATCCGGTATTAGACCCCGTTTCCAAGGCTTATCCCAGAGTGCAGGGCAGATTACCCACGTGTTACTCACCCGTTCGCCACTCATCCACACCCGAAGATGCTTCAGCGTTCGACTTGCATGTGTTAAGCACGCCGCCAGCGTTCGTCCTGAGCCAGGATCAAACTCTCCAACAATGCTGTTGAACAATCCCAGCAGACACTCAAACCATCAAAGGCGAGCATCATACTCAAAGAAACCACCAACCACACAAAACCTGCATGGTCGGGGGCATAAAAGAACACTAACCAAAACAGTCCGCTGTTGAGTTCTCAAAGAACACACCCACACCATCACCCGACCCCACCAAAAGGGCCCGCAGCTCCGGGGAGCATTTCCTCTTCGCGCTTTTGCTGTTGACCAGAGTAGCAGACCCTTTTTCGGTCTCACCGGGGGGTCACCCCACCGGATCGCCGCCGAATTTCGGCTCGCTATTCCACTCGGCCACAGCCAAGCACTGTTAATCAAAGATCTGACTGGAAACCGCGACCGTGTCCTGCGGACAGAAAGCCCGCCTGACCAATCTCGATTTCCCATTGGGACGCCCACTCTACCACCAGAAGGCAGGAGCTTGGTTCGCGACCCCGTGTCAGTGCCCGGTCCGTTTTTCATCGGCCCGTTCCGCGCTGACCTGAAACAATTTACGCGTTGATCCGCACCAAGTCAAATCGGCTCGGAGCGGCACCGGAAAGAACTGAACATGCAGTTCAGCGCCCCTTTCCGGTGCTGATTCCAGGCTAGTGCACGACCTTGACGCCCGCAGTGTGACGCTTGCCACGACGAATTACCAGCCAGCGGCCGTGCAGCAGATCGTCCTTGCTCGGTGACCACTCCTCATCTGCGATTTTGTCGTTGTTGACGTACGCGCCGCCCTCCTTGATGGTGCGCCGCGCCGCGCCCTTCCCGTTCGCGAGGCCGGTTTCGACGAGCAGGTCCACGATCGTCGGGGCGTCGGCGAGGCGGACCTCCGCGGTCGACACGGCGGCCATCACGGCGTCCAGGGTCGACTCGTCGAGGTCGGCGATCTCGCCCTTGCCGAACAGCGCCTGGCTGGCCGCGACGACCTTGCGGGTCTGGTCCGCGCCGTGCACCAGCGTGGTCAGCTCCTCGGCGAGTCGGCGCTGGCCGGCCCGCAACTGGGGCCGCTCCGCCGTGGTCCGCTCCAGCTCGTCGATCTCCTCGCGGTCGAGGTAGGTGAACAGCCTCAGGTACTTCGCGACGTCGGCGTCGGCGGCGTTGACGAAGTACTGGTACCAGGCGTACGGCGTGGTCATCGTCGGGTCCAGCCAGACGTTGCCGCCGCCGGTGGACTTGCCGAACTTGCGGCCTTCCGAGTCGGTGACCAGCGGCAGGGTCAGCGCGTGCGCCGCGACCGACTCCTGCTTCCGGACCAGGTCGACCCCGGCGATGATGTTGCCCCACTGGTCGGAGCCGCCGAGCTGCAGCCGCGTGCCGTACTTTCGGTACAGCTGCACGTAGTCGTTGGCCTGCAGCAGCATGTAGCTGAACTCGGTATAGGACATGCCGTCGGTTTCCAGCCGCCGCCTCACGGTTTCCCGCGCCAGCATCGTGTTCACCGAGAAGTGCTTTCCGATGTCCCGCAGGAACGCCGTGACCGGCAGGTCGGCGGTCCAGTGCGCGTTGTTCTCCACGATCGCCCCGGTCGGCGAGTCGTCGAAATCGACGAACGCGGACAGCTGGGCACGGATCTTGCCGGTCCACTCCAGCACAGTGTTCTCGTCGTGCAGGTTGCGCTCGCCGAAGTCGCGCGGGTCGCCGATCAAGCCGGTGGCGCCGCCGGCGAGGACCACCGGCCGGTGCCCGGCCTGCTGGAAGCGGCGCAGTGTCAGGATCGGGATCAGGTGCCCGGCGTGCAGGCTGGGGCCGGTCGGGTCGAAACCGGCATAGAGCGTGAGCGGTCCGCCGTCGAGTTCCCGCCGCAGCGAGTCGAGGTCGGTGGATTGCGCGATCAGGCCGCGCCAGGTCAGCTCGTCAAGGATGTGCTCGCTCACGCAGTTCAGTTTCGCGCATCCCCGCAACCGGGTTTACGTCCGGGCCTGGATGCGGCGACGCCCGCCACGCCGGTACGAGCTGACCGCCGAGGAGCCGTCCACCCAGGTCCGCCACGGCAGATCCATCGCCGCGGCGACGCCGACCCGGGGCCCGCTGCGGATGTCGTCCTCGCCGACCAGGGTGCCGTTGTACAGCCGGATCGGCGACTCCGGACTGGTGAGGTCGACGCCGTTGTGCTCTCCGGTGATGCCGAGCACCCCGGCCAGCCGAGCGGGCCCGCTGGCGAGCTGGGCATCCTTGCGGACCGCCGACCGCCGGGAGCGGGCGAGCTCGGTACCCGTGGTGACCTCCCCGGCGCGCAGCAGGACCGCGCCGGGGACACCGTCGGTGAGGCACACGACGTTGATGCAGAAGTGCATCCCGTAGACGAAGTACACGTACAGGTGACCGGCCGGGCCGAACATCACCGCGTTGCGCTCGGTGCGCCCGCGGTAGCAGTGCGACGCGGGGTCGTCCATGCCGCGGTAGGCCTCGACCTCGACCAGGCGCACGCCGACCTCGCCCTGCGGGCTCGTCGATCGCAGTTCGCAGCCGAGCAACCGGCGGGCCACCCACAGCGGATCGAGGGCTAGTTCGTCGCGTGTCACCTGACTCACACGCTCGACCCTACCGGTCGTGCCCAAACCGTGATCACTTGGAGAGCCACTCGCGATGTCGCCGCACTCCGGCGACAACGCGTTCGCGCTGCTCGGCGACCCTGTTCGGGGCGGTGCCGCCATGCGCGTCGCGGGAGGCGATCGAGCCCTCGACGGTCAGCACCTCGCGTACCTGCGGGGTGAGCGCCGGGTTGGCCGCGGCGAGCTCCTCGTCGGTCAGTTCCTCAAGTCCGACGCCGCGGGCCTCGGCGGTGCGCACGCACTCCCCCGACGCCTCGTGAGCGACGCGGAACGGGATTCCCTGGCGCA
This sequence comes from Saccharopolyspora pogona, assembly GCF_014697215.1. Classification (GTDB taxonomy): domain Bacteria; phylum Actinomycetota; class Actinomycetes; order Mycobacteriales; family Pseudonocardiaceae; genus Saccharopolyspora; species Saccharopolyspora hattusasensis. Next base: position 8,921,332 of record NZ_CP031142.1, on the reverse strand, counting down.
CCAGCCACTCCGCGATGTCGGTGGCGAGGGTGAAGCCGGCGGGCGCGAGCTCGGCGAGCCGTTCGGTGTGGAAGGTCAGGGTGCCGAGCATGCCCGCCATCGCGGGCAGCAGCAGTTCCAGCTGCTCGACGGAGTCGAAGACCGGCTCCTTGTCCTCCTGCAGGTCCCGGTTGTAGGCCAGCGGCTGCGCCTTCAGCGTGGCCAGCAGCCCGCTGAGGTTGCCGATGAGCCGCCCGGACTTGCCGCGGGCCAGCTCGGCGACGTCCGGGTTCTTCTTCTGCGGCATGATCGAACTGCCGGTGGCCCAGGCGTCGTCGAGGGTCACGTAGCCGAATTCGGCGGTGTTCCAGATGATCACCTCTTCGGCGATGCGCGAGAGGTTCACGCCGAGCATCGCGAGGCAGAACGCGGCCTCGGCGGCGAAGTCGCGCGAAGCGGTGCCGTCGATGGAGTTGTCGACGGCACCGGCGAAGCCGAGCTCGGCGGCGACGGCCTGCGGGTCGAGCCCGAGCGAGGAGCCCGCCAGGGCGCCCGAGCCGTAGGGCGAGTAGGCGGTGCGGGCGTCCCAGTCGCGGAAGCGCTGGACGTCGCGGAGCAGCGCCTGGCAGTGCGCGAGAAGGTGGTGCGCCAGCAGCACCGGTTGCGCGTGCTGCAGGTGGGTGCGGCCGGGCAGCACCGCCTCGGGGTGTTCGGTGGCCTGGGCGACGAGGGCGTCGACGATGTCGAGGACGCCAGCGACGACGCGACGGTTGGCGTCGCGCAGCCACATCCGGAACAGGGTGGCGACCTGGTCGTTCCTGGAGCGGCCGGCGCGCAGCTTGCCGCCGAGTTCCGGGCCGACGCGTTCCAGCAGGCCGCGTTCGAGGGCGGTGTGCACGTCTTCGTCGTCGATCACCGGCTGGAAGGTGCCCGCCTCGACGTCGGCGGCCAGGGTGTCCAGGCCCGCGAGCATCCGCTCGAGTTCGTCGGCGGTGAGCAGCCCGGCGCGGTGCAGCACGCGGGCGTGGGCTCGGGAGCCGGCGATGTCGTAGGGCGCCAGGCGCCAGTCGAAGTGCGTCGACAGGCTCAGCGCGGCCATCGCTTCGGCCGGGCCGGAGGCGAACCGGCCGCCCCAGAGCTTGGTGGGCTCGCTGCCTTGCTGCGTCACGGTGTTCCCTCAGTCGTGTCAGGTTGTTGCTGTCGGTGCGGTTTTGTGCCGGGGGGAGCGCAATTTCGCGAGAAATTGACGTTCACCCGGGTGACGGTCAAATTCTCGCGAAATTGCGCCCCCACCGGGTGATGGGGTGGTGGGCGCCCATCCTGTCGGTGTCAGACGCGCTGGGCGCGGCGACCTTGCTGGGCAAGCCCCACAAAGGAGTTGCCCGCGTCATAGGTCGCCAGGCCCAGCACGACCCGCTCACTCATCGCCTTGCTCCCTAGAACCCTGCCCGCTGCCGTCCACCGTGGACCGCGCTTCGGCGTCCACTTCGGGCTGCCGTTCCCCGGCTGCCATCTCGGTAAACCGCTCGGCCAGCTGGTGCCCGGTGAGGGGCTCGCGAGCGACGATCATCACGGTGTCGTCGCCCGCGATGGAACCGACCACCTCCGGCAGCGCGGCCCGGTCTATGGCGCTGGCCAGGAACTGCGCCGCGCCCGGCGGGGTGCGCAACACGGTCAGGTTGCCCGCCCCGCCGGCCCCGACGAGCAGTTCGCCGAGCAGTCGGCTCAGCCGCGAGGTGCCGCCCTGCACACCGCGGACCGGGCTGCCGTCCTCGGGGATGACGTAGACCGCCGCGCCGCCGTCGGCGCCCCGCAGCTTGACCGCGCCGAGCTCATCGAGGTCCCGGGACAGCGTCGCCTGGGTGACCTCGATGCCGTCGCCGGATAGCAGCTTGACCAGTTCGGTCTGGCTGCGGATGCCCATCGACGCGACCAGTTCGACGATGCGGGCCTGCCGCGCGACCCGGGTCGTCATGGTCGTCGCACCAGCCACGCCAGCAGCGCCTTCTGCGCGTGCAGGCGGTTCTCTGCCTCGTCGAACACCGCGCTGGCCGGGCCGTCGATCACCTCGTCGGTGATTTCCATGCCGCGGTGCGCGGGCAGGCAGTGCAGGACGCTCGTGTCGGCCTTGCCGGTGGCGGCCAGCAGCTCGGAGTTGACCTGGAACGGCCGGAACGGGCTGACCCGGTCCTTGCCGTCGTTCTCCTGCCCCATCGACGTCCAGGAGTCGGTGACCAGCACGTCCGAGCCCTCGACCGCGCCGTTCGGGGTGTTGAACAGCTCGACCGAGCCGCCGGTCTCGGCGGCTCGCTTCTTGGCCGCGTCCAGCACCCAGTCCAGCGGCCGGAAGCCCTCCGGCGCGCCGACGCGGACGTGCATGCCTGCGGTGGCACCGCCGACCATCAGCGAGTGCGCCATGTTGTTGGCGCCGTCGCCGAGGTAGGTCAGGGTCAGCCCGGCGAGCTTGCCGTGCCGTTCCCGGATGGTCTGCAGGTCGGCGAGCACCTGGCAGGGGTGGAAGTCGTCGGTGAGCGCGTTGATCACCGGCACGCGGGACGCCGAGGCCATGGCGTCGATGCGGGCCTGCGCGAAGGTCCGCCACACCACGGCGTCGACGTAACGGGACAGCACCCGGGAGGTGTCCTCGATGGTCTCCTCGCGGCCGAGCTGCATCATCCGCCCGTCCACGACGACCGGCTGGCCGCCGAGCTGAGCGATGCCGACCTCGAAGGAGAGGCGGGTGCGGGTGGAGTTCTTCTCGAAGATCACCGCGATCGACTTGGGCCCGGCCAGCGCGTCGGAGCCGAGCGGGTCGGCCTTGAACTGGTCGGCGAGGTCGAGGACCTCGGCCTGTTCGTCGGGCGCGAGGTCGTCGTCGCGGAGGAAGTGCCGGGGCATCAGTGGTTCTCCTTGGCAGCGTCGAGCCAGGCGGGCAGGTCGGCGAGCAGCCGCTGCACCTGCTCGGGGCGCACGATCAGTGGTGGGGCCAGCCGGATCGCGTCGGGCTGGATGGGGTTGATCAGGTAGCCGGCTTCCTGCGCGGCGGCGGCGATCTTGACCGACACCGGCTCGGTGAGGCCGATGCCGACGAGCAGGCCCGCGCCGCGCACCTCGCCGATCAGCGGGTGATCGAGCTGCTGCAGGCCGGTGACCAGGTCCTTGCCGACCTGCTCGACGTGTTCGAGCAGCGCGTCGGCGGCGATGGTGTCCAGCACCGCCAGCGCCGCGGCGCAGACCACCGGGTTGCCGCCGAAGGTGGTGCCGTGCTGGCCGGGGTGCAGCAGGTCGCCGGCGGCGCCGATGCCGATGCAGGCGCCGATCGGCAGGCCGCCGCCGAGGCCCTTGGCCAGGGTGATCACGTCGGGCAAGACGCCCGCGCGCTGGAAGGCGAACCACGAGCCGGTGCGGCCAATGCCGGTCTGCACCTCGTCGAACACCAGCAGCGCGCCGTTGCGGGTGGCGATCTCCCGGGCTGCCTGCAGGTAGCCCTCGGGCGGTACGACCACGCCGTTCTCGCCCTGGATGGGCTCCAGGAAGACCGCCGCGGTGTTGTCGTCCACTTCGGACTCGAGCGCGGCCACGTCGCCGTAGGGCAAGTGCACGACGCCGGGCGGCATCGGCTCGAAGGGCTGCTGCTTGGCGGGCTGGCCGGTGAGCGCGAGGGCTCCCATGGTGCGGCCGTGGAAGCCGCCGTGGGCGGCGACGAGCTTGGCCCTGCCGGTCAGCCGCGCGATCTTGAACGCGACCTCGTTGGCCTCGGCACCGGAGTTGCAGAACAGCACCCGCCCCTGGCCGGTCGCGCCGGCGAGGTCCAGCAGCCGTTCGGCGAGCTTGAGGCCCAGCTCGTGCACGTAGAGGTTGGAGACGTGGCCGAGCTTGCCGATCTGCGCGGTGACGGCCTGCACCACGGCGGGGTGCGCGTGGCCGAGCGCGTTGACCGCGATGCCACTGAGGAAGTCCAGGTAGGTCTTGCCGTCTGCGTCGGTCACCTCGGCGCCCGAGCCGCTGACGAGGGTCAGCTTGGGGGTGCCGTAGTTGTCCATCATGGACGCTTGCCAGCGCTGCGCTCCCGCGGCGTTGGTGGTCATCAGTTCTCGCCCTCCTCTGCCTGTGCGGGCAGCACCATCGTGCCGACTCCGGCGCTGGTGAAAACCTCCAGCAGGACCGAGTGCGCGAGGCGGCCGTCGATGACGTGCGCCCGCGGCACCCCGCCGCGCACCGCGCGCAGGCAGGCCTCCATCTTCGGGACCATGCCGCTGGACAGGCCGGGCAGCAGTTCCGCCAGCTGGTCGGCGTCCAGGCGCGACACCAGCGAGGAGCGGTCCGGCCAGTTCGTGTAGAGGCCCTCGACGTCGGTGAGCACCACGAGCTTCTCGGCACCGAGCGCGACTGCCAGCGCCCCGGCGGCGGTGTCGGCGTTGACGTTGTGCACCACGCCGTTGACGTCGGGGGCGACGGTGGAGACGACCGGGATGCGACCGGCCTTGATCAGGTCGAGCACCGCGTCGGCGTTGACCGACACCACGTCGCCGACGAGCCCGACGTCCACGGCCTCGCCGTCGACCGTCGCGGTGCGGCGCTCGGCGGTGAACAGCCGGGCGTCCTCGCCGGACATGCCGACCGCGAACGGCCCGTTCTGGTTGATCAGCCCGACGAGCTCCCGCCCGACCTGGCCGACCAGCACCATGCGCACCACGTCCATGGTCTCCGGGGAGGTCACCCGCAGGCCGCCGCGGAACTCGCCTTCCAAGCCGAGCCGGTCGAGCATCGCGGTGATCTGCGGGCCGCCGCCGTGCACCACCACCGGGTGCAGCCCGGCGAGCCGCAGGAACACCATGTCGTGCGCGAAGGCGCGCTTGAGCTCGTCGTCGATCATCGCGTTGCCGCCGTACTTGACCACGACGGTCGCGCCGTGGAAGCGCTGCAGCCACGGGAGGGCCTCGACGAGGACGCTGGCCTTCTCGGCCGCGGTGGCCAGCCGGTCGCTGGTTTCTTGCTGGGTCATGACGAGTATGCGCTGTTCTCTTCGACGTAATCGTGGGACAGGTCGGTGGTCAGGATGGTCGCCGCGTGCTCGCCGAGGTGCAGGTCCACGACGATCTCGATGGCGCGGCCGGACAGGTCCGCCGCGCTGCGGTCGCGGGCCTTGGTGCCGTCGGCGTAGAGCGTGACGCCGTTGGTGGCGATCTCCAGCTTGGCCACGTCGATCTCGGCGTCGACCCGACCGAGCGCCATCGCGATCCGGCCCCAGTTCGGGTCGGAGCCGAACATCGCGGTCTTGACCAGGTTGTCCTCGGCGATGGTGCGGCCGATGGCGACCGCGTCGGCCTCGCTGGCCGCGCCGCGCACGGTGATGTCGATGGTCTTGGTAGCGCCCTCGGCGTCGTCCTGCAGCTGGCGGACCAGGTCCGTGCAGACCGCGGTGAGCAGCTCGGCGAAGTCCTCTTTGGACGGTTCGACGCCGGAGGCACCGGATGCCAGCACCAGCACGGTGTCGTTGGTGGAGGTGCCGCCGTCGACGTCCAGCCGGTCGAAGGTGACCCGGGTGGCCGCGCGCAGCGCCTCGTCGAGGTCGTCGCCGCCGATCATCGCGTCGGTGGTGATGACGCTGAGCATGGTGGCCAGGTTCGGCGCGAGCATCCCGGCGCCCTTGGCGAAGCCGCCGATCGACCAGCCCGCGTCGTGCTTCCCGAGAGCCTGCTTGGGTTTGCTGTCGGTGGTGAGCACGGCGGTGGCCGCGTCGAGACCGGCTTGGTCGTCGTTCGCCAGCGCCTTGGCCGCGGTGTCCACGCCTGACAGCAGCGCGTCCATCGGCAGCCGCTCGCCGATCAGGCCGGTGGAGCAGACCGCGACCTCGATGGCGCCGACGCCCAGCACGTCGGCCACCTTCTCGGCGGTGGCGTGGGTGTCCTGGAAGCCCTCCGGGCCGGTGCAGGCGTTGGCGCAGCCGGAGTTGAGCACCACCGAGCGAAGCTTGCGCTCCTTGAGCACCTGCTGCGACCACAGCACCGGCGCCGCCTTGACCTTGTTGGTGGTGAACACCCCGGCCGCGGCCTGCTGCGGGCCGTCGTTGACGACCAGCGCGACATCACGCGCGCCCGCGGCCTTGATCCCGGCGGCGACCCCGGCCGCCCGGAAACCGGCAGGTCCGGTCACGCTCATTGGCTCTCCTCTGCTTTGCGGGACACTCACGCCCGGGGCATCTTGCGGAACGGGCGCAGCCGGGGCACCTTGCGGAACGGGCGGCTTACCACGCTCATAACGTCGCCTCGACGACATGCCCGGCGGCGGTCAGGACGTCGGCGGCCCTCTCCGCGGCGTCCGCGGGCACCAGGACCCAGTCGGTGTCGAAAGTGGACAGCGTGAAGACGCTGATCTCGGCTTCGGCCAGCGGCACCAGCAGCGCGGCCAGGAAGCCGGTCAACGCGAACTCCAGCGGCCCGGCGACCTCCAGCGCCCGGAACGGGCCCTCGACCCGCACATCGGGACCGGCCTCGGCGGCCAGCGAATGCGGGAAGACGATGGTGCGGCCCGCCCCGGTGGTCAGGCTGCCGTGGATCGGCGCGGTCCCGCCGGTCAGGGCCAGGTTGGCGTGCGCCGGAACCATGCCGACCGCCAGCGGCTCGGCGTGCAGCCGGAGCTTGAGCCCGGTCATGGCGCCACCCCGACGGTCGGCAGCCCGGTGGTCTCCGGCAGGCCGACCGCGAGGTTCATGCACTGCACGGCACCACCGGCGGTCCCCTTGGTGAGGTTGTCCTCGGCCCCGACGATGATCAGCCGCCCGGCGTCCGGATCCACCGCCAGCTGCAGGTGGACGGTGTTCGCGCCCAGCGTGGCGGAGGTCTGCGGCCAGTGGCCCTCGGGCAGCACGTGCACGAACGGCTCGTCGCCGTAAGCGTCGAGGTAGACCTTGCGCGCGGCGTCCGCGTCAGCGCCCTCGCGCAGCGGAGCGGAGCAGGTGGCGAGGATGCCGCGCGGCATCGGAGCGAGGACCGGGGTGAACGAAACCTTCACCGGCTCCCCCGCCGCGGCGCTCAGGTTCTGGATCAGCTCCGGCGTGTGCCGGTGCGCGCCACCCACGCCGTAGACGCTGGCGGAACCCATCACCTCGGCGGAGAGCAGGTGCGGCTTGAGCGCGCGGCCGGCACCGGAGGTGCCGGTGACCGCGACGACGACAGCGTCCGGCTCGACGAGCCCGGCGGCGAGCGCGGGGACGAGCGCCAGCGAGGACACCGTCGGGAAGCAGCCGGGGACGGCGACGCGGCGGGAGCCGCGGAGCCGGTCGCGGGCGCCGGGGAGCTCGGGGATGCCGTAGGGCCAGGTGCCGGGGTGTTCGCCGCCGTACCAGCGGGCCCAGTCGGTGGGATCGTTGAGCCGGTGGTCGGCGCCGCAGTCGATGATGGTGGTGTCCTCGCCGAGCTCGGCGGCGATGGCCGCGGAGTGGCCGTGCGGGAGCGCGAGGAAGACGACGTCGTGCCCGGCGAGTTCGGCGGTCGTGGTCTCGGTGAGCACGCGGTCCGCCAGCGGCAGCAGGTTCGGGTGGTGCTGCCCGAGCTTGCTCCCGGCGTTCCCGCCCGCGGTCAACGCGCCGATCTCCACCTGCGGGTGCGACAGCAGCAGGCGGAGCAGTTCCCCGCCCGCGTACCCGCTTGCACCGGCAACAGCCACTCGAACCGTCATACGGATGATTATGCACTCCGATGCAATATTAATCAAACGGGCGTTCGGCCGCGCGCGGCGAACGGACCATTCGACCACCTAGGAGCCTGTTGCAAAATTACGCCCACCACGGACCGTGATCGATCGATCACGGCTGAGATGGCCACTGGCGGACAAACGGCGGCGATCGAGACTGATTTGGTACTTCGGTTCAGTCGTTTTCGCCGAAAACGCAACAGGCTCCTAGATGAAGCAAACGGGCCGTTCGCCCCAATCCTCCCACCCGCGAGGGCCGAACAGAGGGTCTTGAGTGCGTAGCCGGGCTCCAGCCCGACTACGCACTCAAGACCCGTCTGAGCCAGACCAGGCGGAGGTCGCGGATCAGCGAGAAGCACTCCAGGGTGCCTTCGGCCGAGTCGGAGTTGCCCGTCCAGCCGTGTGGACTGACGAACACCGCACCCAGGCCATCGCCGCCCGGAGCACGGCAGAAGTCCAAGCCCCACAGGTAGATCCGCGCGGCGGCGACCTTGTCGCCGTCACGGTCGACTTCGCACAGCGCGAACTTCTTCGGCTGGTACGCCCCGGCCAGGTCCTCCAGCACCGCCGGAAGCTCGTCCTCACCCCAAGGCCCCAGCGAAAACGCCGCTCCAACATCCCGACTCCCATCTGCCGATCAACGTGCGAGAAGATTACCGAGAAACTTGCTCGTTAACAGTCGCCGAATCGAGTGGTCGATCTTGCGATGTCCGATTTCGGAGCAGCGGGGTGCCAAGATGTGCGGCATGGCGACGTCTCCGGACCCGAAGGTGCTCAAGATCCAGATCGGGATCGAGCTGCGCCGCCTACGCGAGAACGCGGGCCGCACCGCCGCCGAAGCAGCCGAAGTTCTGGGCGGCGCCGTCCCCAAGATCAGCAAGATCGAGAACGGCAAGCAAGCCGCGACACCAGAAGAAGTCGAGACGTTGTCGGACTTCTACGGCGCACCGGCGAAGCGCCGAAAGTACTTGACGGGCCTTGCGACGCAGGTTCCGAAACGCAGCCGTCGCCAAACCATGTACCGCGACGCGGTCCCGGACTGGTTCCAACACTTCCTGGCGCTGGAGAGCGACGCATCGGAGATCTACAACTACGAGCTCGAGACTGTCACGGGGTTGCTGCAGACAGAGGACTACGCTCGCTCGACGATCCGGAATTGGGAACCTGCCGCAGATCCTCGGTTGATCGAGAGCCAGGTTCAGACCCGCATGCAGCGCCAGGCCATCCTGCGGAAGCCAAGCAGGCTGCAGGCCTTGGACATGGTGGTCAGCGAAGCCGCGCTTCGACGGATTCAGGGCAGCAGGGAGATCATGCGGGCCCAACTGCACCACCTGCTTGATCTCTCCGAGCATCCCAAGGTCGAACTTCGAGTAATGCCGTTCGAAGCAGCAAGTCGGATAACGGTTCTCTCGTCGTTCACGCTCTTCCAACTCGCCCAGCAGGAACTATCGGCTGTTTACCTGGAAGACATTCTCGGCGCTACCTACCTCTGGGAGCCGAACGAGTACACGCGCTACAGCGTGGTCTACGGACGCCTCCGAGCGGCTGCTCTCCCGCCGTCGGAATCCCGGGATCTCATCTATAAGGTGGCCACGTCATACCAGTGAGTGACCAGGAGGGGTAACAATGCCTACCCCGGATTTCACCGCCGCAACTTGGCGCAAGAGCACCTACAGCGGTTCCAACGGAGGCCAGTGCGTCGAAGTGGCCTGGCGCAGGAGCAGTCGAAGTGGTTCCAACGGCGGCGCCTGCGTCGAAGTGGCTGTCCAGCCGGCTGTTGTCGGCGTGCGGGACTCGAAGGATCCTGATGGTCCCGTGCTGGTCTTCGGCCCTGGCGCCTTTGCGCGGTTCCTCGGCACTTTGAAGCGTTAGGCACACGGACCTGCTGGTTAGGGCCCGTGAGTACTTTCGGGTGCTATAGCCCCCAAAAGTACTCACGGGCCTACGCGGTTGTAGCGCACCCGGTCGCCCTTGCGCGGGGCGACGAGGCTGAGGGTCGCCCTGCGTTCGTCATGGACACCGCGCCTGGATCCGCCGCTGACATCGGGGTAGTGCCTGCCCTTAGCCTCGAACTCGTGCAGGTGTCAGCCCTCCCAGCCGAAGGAGATCTGGAGGATGTGGTGCAGCTCATCGAGCGGTGTGTCGCCGGGCAGGGAAAGGCGCCGCCAGATCGACGGTTCGCTGCCGACGATACCGACCTTGACCTGGTACGCGGTGTGGCTGCGCCGGACACGTGATCGAATTCGGTCCCGGGCGACGGCGCCCCAAACAGCGATCCGACGGATGGACGCGGTGTTCACCGGTCTTGCGCCGGCCTTTCGCGGGCTTGCGCTTGCGTCCCTTGCTCACCGGACTCACCTGGATAACCTCGCACAACACCGTCGCAGCACCGCTGAGCAGGTCGACCGGTCGTCCGCGCTATGGTGGGCATGATGTTGGTGACGCAGAGCGATGATCCCGGGGACGCCGGGCCGCAAACCTTGCCCGAGACCTTGCTCAGCCTACTCGGCCAGTTGTCCCCGGCCGCGCCGGTCGACCCGGCCCGCTCGGCACTGGTGGACCAGGCGGTCTCGGTGTTGCGGCGGCCCGGGTTCGACACGCTGTTGTCATTGCCGCAGTTGGCATTCGAGCCGTTCGACTACCAGCGGGAGACCGCGTCCACCGTATTGCGGCGCATGAGAGGCCGGGCGATCCTCGCCGACGAGGTCGGGCTGGGCAAGACCATCGAAGCCGGACTGATCGCCTCCGAGCTACGACTCCGGGGCTTGGCCGACCGGACATTGGTGATCACCCCAGCTGGCCTGGTCGAGCAGTGGCGGGACGAACTGGAACGCAAATTCGGCCTGCCCACCGCGATCATATCCGGCAAGGATCGGGCAATCGATGAACGCGGAAACCGGCCGGTGCTGCTGGTCTCGCTGGCCGCGGCCCGCCGGGACCCGCTGAAGGCCGAACTCACCGGCGCCGGATGGGACCTGGTGATCGCCGACGAGGCACACCGGCTGCGGTCCGCGCGCAGCGCGTCGGGAAAACTTATCCGGGCGCTGAGTGCGCGGTTCCTCCTGCTGTTGACGGCCACCCCGGTGGAAAACCGCCTGCAGGATCTGTACGAGATGATTTCCCTTGTCGCGCCCGGATTGCTCGGCACGCCGGCGCAGTTCCGCGCCCGGCATGTTGCCGCCGGTGGCGACGTGAACAGCCCCCGCAACCTGGCTGAGCTGCGGAGCAGGACCCGCCAGGTGATGGTGCGTCACCGGCGCAGCGAGGTCGCGCTACGGCTACCGCAACGCCTCGCCGAAACCACGCTGGTCACTCCGGACGCCGACGAGCAGGCTCTGTATGCGGAGCTGACCGAGCGGATCCGAGTCGAGGCCAAGGAAGCGCCCGCCGCACGGCGACTGGCGCTGCGCTCGGTCGCCAGGCTGGCCGGTTCCACACCGGCGGCAGCCGCGCCGACCATGACCAAACTCGGCTGGACCGATCTGGCGGCCACGGCGAAGTCGATCACCTATCCGGCCAAACTTCGCCTGCTGACGGCGAAGCTGGGCGAGTACGCGGCACGCGGGGAGAAGGTGCTGGTGTTCACCGCTTTCCGGCAGACCCTGGACACGGTCGCCGAAGCGGCACGGGCGGCGGGGATCAGCGCCGTCGTCTACCACGGCGGCCTGCCCCGGGCAGAAAAAGAGCGGGTGATCGGAGCCTTCCGCGACACCGAACAGGTGTTGCTGTCCACGGAGTCCGCCGGCGAAGGCCGCAACCTCCAGTTCTGTCACGTCATGATCAACCTTGACCTGCCGTGGAACCCCATGCAGATCGAACAGCGCCTCGGCCGCCTGCACCGGGTCGGCCAGACCCACGATGTGCTGCTGACCAACCTGGCCTGCCGGGGAACCATCGAGGAACGGATCTTGCACGTTCTGGAGACCAAAATCAACATGTTCGAGCTCGTCGTCGGGGAACTCGACATGATCCTTGGCCGGATCGACGAGGATTTCGACTTCGAAAAGGCGGTGTTCGAGGCCTTCGCCTCGACCGAGAACGAATCCGCCTTCGCCCGCCGCATGGACGAAATCGGCGAAGAACTCGCGGCGGCACGCACGTCCTACGTGGCGGATCGGCGCAATGTCGATGCCCTGGTCGGGGAGGACAACGAATGACCGGCCGCCGCAACTCCGCCTTCGCTTTCTGGCTGGACTACCTGGACTCCCAGGGCGGGCTGTGGGAACCCTCGGGCGAGGCGGTGCTGACGGTTCTGCCCGACCAACTGGCCGCCGCGCACGACCTGCCGGAGTCCACGCTGATCACCGATGATCCGGACATCGCCCGGGAAGATGGCGTGCAGTTCCTCGGCGCCGGACATCCCGTGATCGACAAGGCCGCCGGAGCCGTCATCGACGCCGCCGACGTCGGGACGCTCACCCTGCCTCACGGCTCGAAACCGATGTCCACCGAAGACCTGCTGGCGTTGATCCGCGACCGCATGCCTGTCGACCACGGCCGGATCGACGCGACCGGCGCACCGATCCGGACCCATCGTGCGACGCTGCGACTGGGCGCGCTGGTCAGCCACACCGTCTCGGCCGAGGAGCAGTTCACCGAAGTCTCCGAATGCCTGCTCGACCTCGCGTCGCTGATCGCCTGGCCCGAGCAAGTCGCGGCCCGGGTGCGAGACGCCATGGCCGCCACCGACACCGGACCCGCGCGCCACGTCCCGGGAAACGCCCTGATCCCGGCGCTAGCCGCCACGCATTCGCTACTCGACGAGGCGGCCGCGTCGCGAGGCCGAGTACTGGCCCAGACGGCGGATGCCGAGCGCGCCGCCGAGACCACCCGGGCCAACGAGTACTATGCCGCGGCGCTCGCCGCCATCGACAAACGCCGCACCGATGCCGATCCAGACCGCGCGGCCCTGCTGGACGCCCGCGCCCAGGCCACGATCGCCGAGCGTGATCGACGGCTGGCCGAGATCGGCGAGAAATACCGCCACCAGCACAAGCTGCGGCCCTACCGGCTGCACATCATCGACGTGCCCGCCTGGCGTCTGACCACCGATATCCGGCGTGGCGACCGCCGCTGGCCCGTCGTCTTCGACTACCTGCCATTGGTGAGTGACCTCGCTCCCACTCGGTGCCCGAACTGCGACGCCCACGCGCCGCTGGTGGCGACCAAGACCCACCTCGGTTGCAGTGTCTGTTCCCCTGCCAAAACGACGCCGCCGCCGGCTGCGCCTGCGCCACCATCCCGGAACCAAGCCGCCCAGCCGACGCGGGAAAAACCCGGCAAGACACCTAAAACGGTGCCTGCGAAAGACAAGGTGGCGGCACCCCCGCGAGCCGACCGCAAGCAGCCCGTCGCCCGGCCGATTCTGCCGGGCAAGGCCGAGGAACTGGAAGCCGCGGCATTCTGGAACTACCTCGGCGCGGGTGAAAACCGGAAACTCGCCCGGCTCATCGCTCCGGACTCTCCGCTGGCCGCTCTCACCCGCGTCTACGGCAGCGCCGGCGCCCTGCGCGGAATCGGCGTCCCCACCGGCCACACACTGATGAAATTCACCTGCCAGAACTACGACCGTCCGGTCGCCGGACAACGCGGCGGCACCGCGGGCGCGCTTTACACCGACCACGGCACTTTCCCGTACCTGCTGCTGTGGTCACCCGATCGGCTCCTGGAAGAAATCTTCCCCTACGCAGCCCCCTGGCATCTCGGGATGGCCGCCCGGATGATACTCAAGCCAGTCACCCACGCTCCACCCGCGCATCACAAGCTCGACACCGTGGCCGGCCTCCTCCTCGACCGCACGACCGCGCGCCACGGCCTGACCTTCACCGCCCGCTGCCTGGCGGCCTGGTGGCGCCTCCCGAGCCCCGACGACCTCCTCACCCGGTTCTCACCCCGGGTCATCGCGGCGACCGTCGACCGGGCGATCCGCTACTGGTCCGGCACCGCAAAGGCCACCTACCCTGACGCAGCCGTTGCCTTCAACGCGGACGAGTCCGCCGTCCGCAAGGCCACCGCCGTAGTCCAGAAACAACTCCGGCTCGATAGCACCCGAAACTGGTGACGCCGTACCGAGGCGCAAGCGGACTCTCCTGGTCGTCGCGGTTGTCCGCTGCCGCGTGCCCGCAGTCGCGGCATGTGCAGGACGTGTTGGCCGCGATTGTGCTGCGCCACAAGGACTCCGGAATCCTGACTTGCGCATGTTCGCCTGCGGACTTTCAGCGATCGGGCCGGCACTCTCCGCCGAACCCGGGATTTCGGGCGCATGACCGGAAACCCCGGCCTTAACGAGGCGGTCCCACGCCCGGTGTTTCGGCACCCCGCTTCGAGATCGACGGGGCCCGACCGGCATCATCGTTGCCGATGACGATGACCCCACCCCGCCCCGGCAAGGTGGCCCACCGCGATTCGACGTCGAGTCCGGTAGGTCGGCGGGTGCGGTTGCGGCGGGTCGAGCCTGCGGACCGGCGCACCCTGATGCGGTTCGACCGGGAGTCCTCGCGCGAGCACTTCCCGAAGTTCGACGGATTCCGGCATTGGGCGGCGCACCGGGCGAACCACCCGGAATCCGGCGACGACATCCAGCTCGCCATCGAGACGCTGCACGACCGGACCCTGGTCGGCTCGATGTTCACCAGCCAGGCGGAACCCGGTTCCGGCCGGTTCAGCTACGGCATCGGGATCGGCCCCCAGCACCGCCGGCGCGGCTACGCCCACGACGCGATCAGCACCCTGCTCGCGTACATGTTCGGGCGGGGCCGCTACCGCAAGTGCGAGGTCGGGATCTACGACGGCAACCTCGCTTCCCTTGCGCTGCACGGCAAACTCGGCTTCCGCGAGGAAGGCCACCTGCGCGACCCGGAGTTCCTGTGCGGCGGGGCCCAGTACCTCGTGCTGATGGGCATCACCGCGACCGAGTTCGTGGCCCACAACCTCACTCGCCGATGACCGGCGGCGCCGACTCCCGCGTGCCGCCGCCGAAGAAGTCCTGCGCGGCCGCCCGTTAGCCGGACTGCTCCAAACACCGCCGGAGATACCCCTGCAGCCGGGGGAAAGACCCACTCCGGCCGCGCGCGTCAACGGGATTCGACTAGGCCCTGCTGTCCAAGGCGTTACCCCAAACAGGCTATGTCAGCCTAAAACGGTCTCAGCTTTCGCATTCAGCCTTGAACATCCACTTCGAGGTCTGCATTCTGTCCTGTTGCCTACGAAGAGGAGACTTCATGGCCTCGGCTGGAGGACGCGAGTCCGAAGCCCTGCGCAAGACCGCAAGCCTGGTCAACTACCTCGCGGATTTGACCAGTGCGGCGAGCCGGAACCCGCTGCGCGACATTTCCGGAAAACACCCGAATGCCCCAACTACCACCATCTGGTTCGACGACCTCCCGGCCGGCGTCAAATCAGACCCCGCGGCCGAAGAAGTGCTGCTGCAAGTGCGTCCGGTGCCCAATGTTGCGGCACCTCCGATACCCGACCAGCTGCGGGAGTTCATCGATCTACACCAGGCGAGCGTGGCTTCTGGCCCCGAGCCGAAGCTGCGCAACGAGGACGGCTCGGACTTCCTGGAAAGTGATGTCGAGGACGGACCCGAGATCGTTCGAAGCTTCCAGATCTGGCTTGCGCGCTGGCGAGCCTGGGCCGAAGAGGAACGTCGCCGGACGGGCCAGCGGGAACTGTACGAGACGCTCGAAAAAGCAGTCCGGACACTTGAGCAGAAGGACGACGAGTTCGAGTTCGTCCTGGCCGTCGGGCTCTTCAGCCTGCGCTCCCCGAACGGCGAAACCCTGTTCCGGCATGTCCTGGTGGAACAGGCCGTTCCCGCGTTGGACAAGTCCGGCAAGGTGACCGTCACCCGAATCCCGGGAAAACGGCGCTTCGAAGACCGCGAACTGTTCGAAAGCATTCCCGAGTACCGGCCAGACCGAGCCAGAGAGCTCAAGAACGAGCTCAAGACCTCGATCACGCCGATTCCCGACGAACAAACGTTGCGCTCGATTCGGGAGTGGGCCGGTTCCGCGCTCAGCAGAGGCATCGCCGAAGTCGCCGCCCGGCCCGGCCGGGGTTCGGCCCTGCCGGAAGTCCTCACCTTCAGCCCGTCGCCGGCGCTCTTGCTGCAGCGCCGGACGTCCGTGCTGGTCTCCGAGGCATACCAGCGCATTGCCGAGAAACTCCGGGATCCCGGCACGCCGGTACCGGTAGCGCTGGCGCAGCTGGTCATAAACACCGAGCGTCACGAACGCGACCAGTGGCTGTCTTCCCAAGGCGCCGAGCGCGGCGACCTGCTCGGCGCGGATCCGCTCTTTCCGCTGCCGGCCAACGGAGAGCAGTCGCGCGTGCTCGAACTGCTGCGCACCGAAACGGGCGTGGTCGTCCAAGGCCCGCCTGGGACCGGAAAAACACATACCATCGCCAACCTCGTGTCGGCGTTGCTCGCCCAAGGCCAGCGCGTGCTGGTCACCAGCCGGAAAGACCAAGCACTGCGTGTGCTGCGGGAGAAGATTCCCGCCGAAGTCCGCAAGCTCTGCGTACTGCTCGCAGGTGGAAGCAAGGACGCGGCAGTCGAGCTGGAACGCGGCCTGGATGCGCTTTCGCAAGCGGTCGCCGCCACCGACCGCAACAAGCTCTCTCAAGAAGCCGCCACGCTGCGGACGGAACGGGATCAGCTCCGCCGCAACAGCGCCGAACTGAACGCCAGAATCGCGAAGCTCCGCGAGACCGAACAGGCCCAGTTCCCGCCAGTCGTGCCCGGCTACGACCTCAACCGTTACCGGGGAACACTGGCCGACATCGTGCGTGAGGTCCTCGACGACGGCGAAATCCACGCCTGGATGCCGCCCGTCCCGGGAAGCGCACAGGACATACCTCCGCTTGCCGCGGCCGATCTGACCGAACTGCGCAATCTGCTGGCGAATCGCACAGCAGGACGAGCCAACCGGGTCAATCAGGAGATACCCGCTGCCGAAGAGCTTCCGTCGCCGAGCGAGTTGAACTCGCACGTGCAGGAGGAACGGGAAGCCATGGAGGCCGCCGAACAAGCGGCCAGCGGCCCAGGACGTGAACTCGCCCGGCTGCCTGAGAAGGAGCTGAACCTGCTTCACCAGCTGGGCCCGCAGCTTCGCCGGGTTCTCCAGGAATGCTGCTACGCGACAGCGAACGCCTCATTCGAGCAGGAATGGGTTGCCAAGGCCGTCCGCGACAGACTTGGCCGTCGAAACTCCGGCCTGTGGTCGCATCTCCTGGAGGTGCGCGACGAGGCCAGGAACCTGCAGGAGCGCCTCGCCGGGCAAGGCACCGGCTTCGTGGTCAACAAACCGGCGATCACGCAGGAAAATCTCGGTGTGGCACGCGGCTGGCTCCGGGCCGGATATGCACTGCTTGAGCATTTCGAGAACGGGGGCAAACTGCGCCACCTGATCCCGCCGAAGAGGGCGCAGAAGAACGCCCGTGAACTGCTCGACAAGGTTCGGGTGGACGGTGCGCGTCCGGCGACGCAGGAACAACTCAAGGCCGCTCTCGATCACATCGAGGCCGAAGTCGCGACCGTTCAGCTCGCCGCCAAGTGGGCAGATGTCGGGGTAACGGTCACCACCGGGCAGGTCACCGTCATGCTGTCGGAGTTGGCCGACAACTCCGCACTGCTCGACGCTGCGATGCGATTGGGAGATCTCTTCGATCTAGTAACCAAGAATATTGCGAACCACAAGATCGAGCAGGAAATACCAGATCTCCCAACGCTGTTGGAGGTGCTGCAGGCGGTGCCAGCAGCGAAGCGGCAACAGCTGCTGGAACAAGCGCGCAACCGTGTGCACGACCTCTACCGCAGAGTCGATGCCTGGGCCAAACGTGCCGACGCTTGCCCGGAACTCGCCGCTCTGCTCGCCGCGATCGGCGAGCGGGATGTGCAAGGTTATGCCCAGCACCTGGCTGACCTGCAGACGGCACGGACTGAACGGGACGATGAACTCCGATGCCAAAAGCTGACCAGGACGCTCAAAACTGCACACTTCGAGCTGGCTGATCTATGGGTCCGCACCGCGGGCGATCCGGTGTGGCAGCGACGCGACGTCCGCGCGGCGTGGGCCTGGTCGCGTGCTGAACAGTTCATGCAGCAGCGACGCGACGCTTCTGCGGAACGCCGGCTGACTGAAGAGTTCACCCGCATAGAAGACCGGATCGAACACGTCACCGAACGGCTGGTCGCGGTCGAAGCCGTTCGCGGCTGCCTTGATCGGATGTCGGAGGACCATGTGCGCGCGCTTAACACCTACCGCTCGCACATGTCGAACATCGGGGCCGGAACGGGAACGAAGACCAGGGAGTTCCGGCGCTCCGCCCGCGCCGCCATGCAGAAGGCCCAGGACGCCGTTCCGGCGTGGGTAGTTCCGCTCCCGAACCTGCTGGAGAACATCGCGGCGGAGCGCAACAGGTTCGACGTGTTGATCGTCGACGAGGCGAGCCAGGTAGGGATCGAGCACCTGTACCTGCTGTGGATGGCACCACGCGTGATCGTGGTGGGTGACGACAAGCAGTGCACCCCGGGCGCGAGTTCGCTGGGGCGGCTGGACACCGTGTTCTCCCAGCTCGACGAACACCTTGCCGACCTGGATGAGGACATCCGCCGCCTTTTCACCCCGAAGTCCCATTTGTACGAAGTGCTCTCCGCGCGTTCCGGCAAAGACGCGCTCATCCGCCTCCGGGAGCATTTCCGCTGTGTCCCCGAGATCATCAATTGGTCCTCGGACCAGTTCTACGACGACGGATCCGGTGCGTCTGGTCTGATTCCGCTGCGCGAACGCAGCGGCGACAGTCTCCCCCCGCTCAAGGTAACCAAAGTGGACAATGCGGTCACCACGGGGAGGGAAACAAGGATCCGAAACGATACCGAGGCGCAGAAAATCGTCGAGACGTTGCGTTCTTGCATCGACGATCCAGCGTATGCCGGCAAATCGTTCGGCGTCGTGGTGCTGCGCACCACCAACGCGCACATTCAACTCCTGGAAAACCTGATCAACGAGAAGTTCACCCCGGAAGAACGACAAGAACGCCAGATCCGCGTTGGGACTGCGCCGAACTTCCAGGGTGATGAGCGCGACGTCGTGATGCTGTCGCTCGTGGTTGCCACACCCCCGCACCAAATCAGCGCCGAGTCGTTCCGGCAGGCGTTCAACGTGGCCGCGAGCCGAGCACGAGACCAGATGTGGTTGTTCACCTCCTTGGACCCGGATCAGTTCAAGCCGAAGGACCTGCGTGCCTCGTTGCTGTCGTACATGCAGGACCCGCCGTCGGTTTTCGGTTCCTCCCCCGCGATCGACGAAGTCAGCCCGGACAAGCCCCACAAGCTGTTCGATTCATTGTTCGAGCAGCGGGTGTTCCTGGAGATCAAGAAGCGGGGCTACCACGTGGTCCCGCAGTACCCCGTTGGGTCCCGGCGGCTGGATCTCGTCGTCGTCGGTGACCGCGGCCGGCTCGCGGTGGAGTGCGATGGACATTTCTGGCACGTGAACCCGCAACAGCAGGACAACGACGCTCGCCGAGATCGAGAGCTCGCCCGAATGCGATGGACGACGATCCGTATCCGGGAAAGCGAGTTCACCGCGAATCCGGACCGGGAGCTGGCGCCGATCTGGGCGGAGCTGAAGGCCAAGGGAATCGAACCCGGCCACTGGGAGAACGGCCCTGACACCGGTTGGCGGCCAGTCGAACTCGACACCGAAAACGACGATCATCAGGAGGAGGAATGGTGACCGGGCAAAACCCGCCGAACCTGCATCTGGACGACAACGTGCTGGCCGGACTGGCCGCATTGATCTGCGGCGACGACAGCACGCCCTACTACCGGCGCGGCTTCGAGATCGAAAAGTTCTTCCGAGCCGCTGGCCTGTCCGATGCCGGTGAGCTCGACGGCTACCGAAAGCCCTGGGTGCTGGAGCGCCTGCAGGAACACCGCAGCGACCCCGACTGGATCCGCGCGGTCGTTCTCCGGCTGGCGGACCCCAGGGAGTACCTCGGCGAGAAAGAGATCTGGGAAGTCGTCGTAGCGGAGCTCAACGAGCTGCTGGAGATCGAGGGTTACCGCGTCTCCTTCGCCGGAACCAAACCGCAAATCGTCGAGCACCAGGCAACGCTCTCCCGCCCAGCCAGCGATACCCCGGTCGCTTGACCACGAGCATCGCCAAGCTCGTGAGCGCGGGCGATTTCGGCAGCCAGTTGCAGGCTCGGCTCGACGAAGCGCACGTCTGCTGGCAATCGGGTGCCCCCACAGCCGCGATCATCATGCTCGGCAGCGTCTTGGAAGGCGTGCTCTACGACGTCGCGCTGAGCATGCACGGCGGGACCGGCAAAGCGCCCACCGACCACCTGCAATCCTTGATCAACCTCGCGCAGGAGAAGGGCTGGATCGCCAAGGACGTCACGGATTACGCCCACGTTCTCCGCGACCACCGCAACCTGGTCCACCCGAAGAAGCAGTGGACCCAGTCCTACTCACCCAAGGACGACACCGTTCGGATCGCCTGGAATGTGGTGGTGGCAGCGCTCAACGACCTCGCCGCCGTGATCGAGCCCGACGCCGATGGCGGCACAGCCGCGTAATCATCTCGGGTGGCCCCGTCCTGGCGAGGACGGGGCCACCCGGGTTCACCCACAGCGATCCGGGCTGAGCCCAGATTTCGCATGACCCTGGTCCCGCTCCAGCGCGTATTCCGTGGCGATTCGCAGCAGCATCTCCTTCTCCACTCGCAGGAGGTGGTTCTCCCGGCGGAGCCGGTCGAGTTCCGCTCGTTCCGCCGAGGTCAGGTCGATGTTCATCGCAGCGGGTCGAACGGTCGCAGGAGCGCCGGGCGCTTGCCGGTGGCGATCTGCTCCGCCAGCAGACGGCCGGTTAGCGGCCCCAACGTCAGGCCCCACATGCCGTGGCCGCCCGCGACGTAGACGCCGGACATCTTCGTCTGCCCGATCAGCGGCAGTCCGTCGGTCGTCACCGGTCGGCCGCCGACCCACTCGTCGTGGCGCACGTCCCAGCCGACGCCCTGCAGCAGCGGTCGCGCGGAGCGCACGATCGCCTCGATGCGGCCGCGGTCCAGCGGGTCGTCCGCCGGGCGGAACTCCATGGTTCCCGCCACCCGCAGCCCGCCCTGGTACGGCGTGCAGGCGACGCGCACCGCGGGCAGGTAGATCGGGCCGGGAACGGGCTGCTCGGTCGGGACCGTGAAGGAATAGCCGCGCCCGGCGCGCACCTGGGTGCGGACGCCCAGCGGTTTCGCCAGGCGGCTCAGCCAGGATCCGGTGGCCAGCACGACCGCCTCGGCCGACACCCGCTCCTCCTGCTCGGACTTGACGATCACCTGTTCGGAGCCGCGCAGCACGTCCCGCACGCGGAACCCGGTGCGCAGCTTGCCGCCGCGTTCGACCACCGCCTTCGCCAGGCTCCGGGTGAACTCGCCCGGGTCGACGTAACGCTGCCCTTCCACCCGGAGCACCGCCGCGATGCGCGGCGACAGCTGCGGCACATCGACGTCCGAAGTGGACAGTTCGTGGACTTCGACTTCCTGGCCGCAGCGGCGGATCTGCTCGAACTCGTGCCGCAGCTCGGCGACCTGCTCGGGCTTCTCGAACGCCGCCGTGATCGGCGCCGGCACGGTCGGCGCGGACACCCCGCCCGTCGTGAGCGCGTCGAAGGCGTCCAGGCACTCCGCGTTCATCGGGACGAACGCGCGCATCGACCGCTGCCAGGCCCGGGGCGTGCACCGCCGGGCGAAACCGATGAGGAACGACCACAGCCCGGGATCCACCGAGGTCGGCACGTACAGCGGGGCATCGCGGTCGAACAGCGACCGCAGCCCGTAGCGCAGCACGCCCGGCTCGGGCAGCGGGATCGAGAAACCCGGCGACAGGTAACCGGCGTTGCCCCAAGAGGCGCCGGCCGCCACGTCCTCGCGGTCCAGCACCGTGACCTCGACGCCGTGCTCCTGCAAGAACCAAGCGGTCGACAAGCCGACCACGCCGGCACCGACCACCACGGCCCGGCGCGGAACCCCGTCGATCCCGTCCTCGCGCATGCTTCCTCCTCAAATGTCCTGAGGTGGAGCTTGCCCGGTCCGCGCCGCCCGGCCAGTGTCGGAATCCCACAAATCCCGGCCACCCGATTGGCCGAATCCGACTACACTGCGAGCGCGATGATCATCGCGAGCCTGGCGTCGGGATCGTCGAGAACCAGCGGCGTCAGCTCGGCCATCTTCCGCATCCGGTACCGGACCGTGTTCGGGTGGACCCCCAGCCTCGCCGCCGCAGCGCCCAAATCGCCCTGGCACTCCAGCCAGGCGCGAAGTGTTTCGACGTAGCTGGTGCCGTGCTCGCGGTCGTGGCGGCGGAGCTCGACCACTGGGCCGCGATCCGGGGCGCGGCCGGTCGCTGCGGCGTGCCGCAGCCGCCGCAGCATGATCTCGTGCCACGCGTCGTCGTAAACCACGGCCGGGACCCGGTCCGCCCTCTTCGCGTGGATCGCCAGGCTCTCGTCGGCTTCCCGCCTGCTGTCCACCAGCTCCATCGGCTCGGCCGGTCCACCCACGCCGACGAGGACCGTGGAGTCGCCGGCGAGCTCGCGGACCAGGGCCCGCGCCCATTCGCAGGCGGGCTCGGCGTCCTCGTGCGGCAGGATCGTGTAGACGGTGTTCGCGAACAGGGCGCTGCGACCGGGTCGTGACCAGCCGAAGCCCATTGTCGCGCGCTCGAACGCGAGCAGCGGGACGGCCTCCGGCGCGCCGCCGACGTGCACCTGCACTGCCACCACGCGGTGCCTTCTGCTGCGCAGGCCCAGGCGGCTCAGCACCGCGGCGGCGTCCGCATGCCCCTCCAACAGGCCGATGACCAGGTCGGATTCGACCTGCCGCTCCAGGTCAGCGCTGGCCCGGGCGCGCAGCAGGTGCAGCGCGGCGGTGCGAGCGCCGCTGACCAGCGCGGCCTGGTGCGCGCCGGTGAGCTCGTGCTCGGTCAGGACCCAGATCGAGCCCAGCAGTTCCTTGCCCGCGCGGACCGCCACCACGGCCCGGCCGTGCACGGACTCCGGTTCCAGCGGAGCCACGAAGATCGGCTCGTCGGAAGTCTCCAGGTGCCGGAAAACCCCGCGCTCGACGAGCTTCCGGCGGATCTCCGCAGGCACCTGCCGCCCCAGGATCGTGGCCATCCGGGCGCGGTCGGCGCTGTGCTGCCGGCTGGAATACGCGAGCACGCCGGAGCGGTGGTCCTCGATCGTCACCGGGCCGCCGACGGAGTCGGCGAGCGCGTCGGCCAGCGCGAACAGGTCGGTCGGGCCCCGCCCGGCCTCGGTTTCCCGGCCCTCCAGCACCAGCCCGTAGACGACGCCCGCGAGCTGCCCCCACGACACGGCCGGGTCGACGAGCACGACCGTCACGTCTCGTTCCCGGGCCGCCGCGAGCGCCTGCTCGTCGAGGTCGGCGCAGCGGAACACGACGACGCTGGCGTGGGCTGCCGAGAGCAGTTCCGCCGCCCCGCTCGCCTCGACGCCGACGGCGAGCAGCACATCCTCACCACCCGGGGCGGGATCGGCCGGGTCGTGCAGCGCCACCGAACGCAGCTCCGTCGACCTGCTCCGGGGCGGGCTGCCCAACCGGGCCCCGAAGCCGCCGAGGACGTTGATCAACCGATCGAGCTTGACCACGGCGACTCCCTGACGGCCAAGAGCGCAATTTCCATTGAAATCAGACCTTCAATTTCAATGGAAATTGCGGCAGAACGATCACGCTCGGAGGCTGGCGCCGAGACGCTCGGTGGCGGCGCGCACGGCCGCGTCCCGGGCCTCGGTGGCCTCCTCCTGCTTCAGGGTCCGGTCCGAAGCGCGGAAGCGCAGCGCCAAGGCCAGCGACTTCTTGCCCTCGCCCAACTGCTCGCCCGCGTACACGTCGAACAGCCGCACATCCTCCAGCAGCTCGCCGCCGCCGGTACGGACCGCGTCGACCACGTCGGCCGCGGCCACGCCGTCGTCCACCACCAAGGCGATGTCCATCAGCACCGGCGGGTACGCCGAGATCTGCGGCGCCGGGCGGCGGTCGGACAACGGCAGGGCGTCCAGGTCGAGCTCCATCGCGCAGGTCCGCCTCGGCAGGCCCAGCGCCTCGACGACCTTCGGATGCAGCTCACCGGCGTGACCGACCACGGTCTCGCCGACCTTCAGCTGCGCGCACCGGCCCGGGTGCCACGGCGCGAGCTCGCCCGCGGCCATGTTCAGCTCCACCCCCGCCGCCGCGGCGACCACACGCGCGGCCTGCACCGCGTCCGCCCAGCTCACCTCGCGGCCCTTGCCCCACCAACCGGCCTGCTCGCGCTGGCCGCCCAGCATCACGGCGACGTGTGTAGGCTGCGCCGGCAGCGATGCGCGCAGCGCGGCGATCTGCTCGTCGGTGGGACGTCCGTCGACGCTGACCTCCGGCACCGCGGGCTGGTTCTCCGCGGGCTGCACGACCTGTCCGATGTGGAACAGCGCGAGATCGCGCTGGCCGCGGGAAACGTTGCGCTGCAAGGTTTCCGCCAACCCGATCAGCAGCGTCGTGGTCAGCAGCGCCCGGTCGCTCTCCAACGCGTTGAGCACCGACATGGTGCGCCGCCGCGGGTCGTCCTCGGCGAGACCGAAGGCGTCGAGCATCGCCGTGCCGACGAACGGGAACGGCAGCACCTCGACGTAGCCCTCACCGGCCAGCGCGCGGGACACCGCGCGCTCGCGGCGCTGCAGGGCGGTGAGCCCGCGCCCGGGCGGCGCGGCGGGCAGCACCGAGGGGATCGTGTGGTACCCCTCCAGGCGCAGCACTTCCTCGACCAGGTCGTACGGCTGCTTCAGGTCCGGCCGCCAGGTCGGCGGGGTCGCCGTCACCAGACCGACGCCCTTGTCGGAGGTGCTGACCTCGATGCGGCAGCCGATCTGGCCCAGCCGCCGGGCGGTCACGCCGCGCTCGTAGGACACCCCGGCGATCTTGTCCGGCAGCCCCAGCGGCATGGTCACCGGCTCGGGCCGCTTCGGCTCACCGACGTCGGTGCGGCCCGGCGCGATGGTGCCGTCGCCGTAGCGGACCAGCAGCTGCGCGGCCAGCTCGGTGGCCACCGCGGCGATCGCCGGGTCCACCGACCGCTCGAACCGCTTGCCCGCCTCGCTGGGCAGCTTGTGCCGGCGGATGGTGCGGGCGATGCTGGCCGGAGCCCAGTTCGCCGCCTCCAGCAGCACGTCGTGCGTGTTGTGGCTGATCTCGGTGGACTCGCCGCCCATCACCCCGGCCAGCGACACCGGGCCGGACTCGTCGGCGATCACGATGTCGTCCGGGTCCAGTTCGCGGCTCAGGCCGTCCAGGGTGGTCAGCTTCTCGCCCTGCTCAGCGCGGCGCACCACCAGGTCGCCGGTCAGCTTCGCGGTGTCGAACGCATGCAGCGGCTGGCCGAGTTCGAGCATCACGTAGTTGGTGACGTCCACGGCCAGCGAGATGGAACGGATCCCGGCCAGCGCCAGGCGGCGGCGCATCCACCACGGGCTCGGCGCGGTCGGGTCGACGCCGGTGACCCGGCGTAGCACGAACCGCTGGCAGGCGCTCGGGTCGCGCAGCTCCACACCGCGCGACGGCCGGTCGTCGACCGGGACCGGGCGGGTGCCCGGGTCGCCGAACGGCACGTCCAGCGCGTTGGACAGCTCGCGGGCCAGGCCGCGCACCGAGAAGCAGTAGCCGCGGTCCGGGGTGATGGACAGCTCGATGATCGAGTCTTCCAGCCCCACCAGCTCGACCGCGTCATCGCCGGGGTCGGCAGAGCCGGGCGGCAGCACCAGGATGCCGTCGTGGTCCTCGCCGATGCCCAGCTCCTTGGCCGAGCAGATCATGCCCTCGCTGACCTTGCCGTAGGTCTTGCGCGAGGTGATCTCGAAGTCGCCGGGCAGCACCGCACCGGGCAGCGCGACCACGACCAGGTCGCCCTCCTGGAAGTTGCGGGCGCCGCAGATGATGCCCTGCACGCGCTGCTCGCCGGTCTCGGTCTCGCCGACCTCGACCTGGCAGAACCGGATCGGCTTCTTGAACTCGTTGAGTTCCTCGATCTCGGCGACACGACCGGCCACGAGCGGCCCGCGCACCTGGGTCAGGTGGGCGACCTCCTCGACCTCCAACCCGATCCGGATGAACGCTTCGGCCAGCGTCTCCGCGGTCGTCTCCTCGGGCAGCTCAAGGTGCTCGGCCAACCAGGAAACCGGAATCCGCACTTGGTCAGGCCTCTCTCTCGTTCTGGTGGGTGGTGTCGGTGAGTGCCATAGCAGGCGTTTTTGAAGCGGCGGAGCCGCTTAGCCCACCCTCGCAACTGGCACCGCCGCGGGTTCTCAGAGGCTTCCTGGCGAGGACGGCCCCTCCGCCGCGTATTGGAAATACATAAGGAGGGGCACCCACAGTCCGGGGAGCCTCTGAGGTTCCGCCACTTGCACCGCTACGCAGATCAACCATCGACAGATCCTCAAATGCCGAACGGCTGGGTGAACCGGACGTCGCCCTCGACCATGTCGCGCATGTCGGGGATGCCGTTGCGGAACATCAGCGTGCGCTCCAGGCCCATGCCGAAGGCGAAGCCCGTGTAGACCTCGGGGTCGACGCCGCAGGCACGCAGCACGTTCGGGTTGACCATGCCGCAGCCGCCCCACTCGACCCAGCCGGCGCCGCCCTTCTTCTCCGGGAACCACACGTCCATCTCGGCCGATGGCTCGGTGAACGGGAAGTACGACGGCCGCAGCCGGGTCTTGGACTCCGGGCCGAACATCGACCGGGCGAACGCGTCCAGCGTGCCCTTCAGATGCGCCATGGTCAGGCCCTTGTCCACCGCCAGGCCCTCGACCTGCGAGAACACCGGGGTGTGGGTGGCGTCCAGCTCGTCGGTGCGGAAGGTGCGGCCCGGGCAGACCACGTACACCGGCAGCTCGCGATCCAGCAGGGCGCGGACCTGCGACGGCGAGGTGTGGGTGCGCAGCACCAGCCCGGAGTTCTCCGGGGCCACGTAGAAGGTGTCCTGCATGGTGCGCGCCGGGTGGTCCTTGCCGAAGTTCAGCGCGTCGAAGTTGAACCACTCGGCTTCCAGCTCGGGGCCCTCGGCGACCTCCCAGCCCATCGCCACGAAGGTGTCCTCGATGTCCTCGGCGAGCTGCGTGATCGGGTGGCGCGCGCCGGCCGGGACCCGGTCCCAGGGCAGCGTGACGTCGACCGTCTCCTCGCGCAGCACCCGCTCGTCGCGCTCGGCCTGCAGGGCCGCGCGGCGCTCGTCGAAGGCGCCCTGAATGGCCTCGCGGGCCTGGTTGACGCGCTTGCCCGCCTCCGAGCGCGCCTTCGGCGGCAGCGCGCCGATCTCCCGGCGCGCGGTCAGCAGCGGCGAGCGGTCGCCGAGGTGCGCGGGCTTGACCACGGCCAGCGCGTCGAGGTCGGTGGCCGCAGCGAAGGCTTTGCCGGCCTCGACCACCGCGCGGTCCAGCGTCTCCGGCGACAGCGCGGCGACCTCTTTCGGGTCGTACGGGTCGTTGGCTCCAGACATCGTTAGTGCGTGACTCCCGTTGATCCGACAGGCATCGGTGCCCGATCCCTGAGCGGCAGTTGCCCAGGTCGGCGAACCTGCTCGTTGGCATACGACTCAAGCCGCACGCTAGCCCCTAGAGTCTATGCGACGGCCCCAACCGCTTTTCGCCGAGATCCGGTGAGGCGATTTCGCGCGAAATCGCCGTCCGCGCCGCGTGGGAGGTGCCGATTCCGCGCGAAATCGCCCGGCCTAGGCGTCCTGGCGGTGCTGGGCGCGGGCTGAGGCGTAGAGGCAGACTGCTGCGGCCGTGGCCAGGTTGAGGCTTTCCGCACGCCCGTAGAGCGGGACCCGGAGCGTGGCATCCAGGTCCGATTTCACCTCATCCGGTAGCCCGTGGGCTTCACTGCCGAACACCCACGCCGTGGGCTCGGCGAGCTCACCGTCCCGGTCGGCGGTGTCGAGGTCGCCGGTGGCGTAGCCGTCGGCGCCGACCAGACGGAGCCCGGCCGCGCGGCAGGCGGAAAGCACGGCGGAGACGTCGCGGTCACGCGCAACGGGCAGGTGGAAGAGGCTCCCGGTGGACGCCCGCACCGCCTTGCCGTTGTAGGCGTCGACGGTGTCGCCGGCGAACAGCACGGCACCGGCACCGGCCGCGTCGGCGACCCGGACCACGGTTCCCGCGTTGCCCGGATCCGCCACGCCGACCAGCACCGCGACCAGCTTCGGGCGCTCGGCGAGCGCGGCGGACGGTGTGGTGTCCGGCAGGTCGCAGACCGCGATCAGTCCTTGCGGGGTCACCGTCTCCGACAGCGACGCCGCTGCCCGCTCGGTGACCAGGTGGACCGGCACCGACTCGGCGCGGGCCCGGTCCAGGAACTCGGCGTGCCGGGATTGCTCGGTGGCGAAGACGTCGCGCACCCGCAGCACCCCGTCGGCGTGCGCGGTCAGCGCCTCGCCCACCGCCTGGGCGCCTTCGGCGAGGAACGCCCCGTCCTTCTCCCGGCCGGCGCGGCGGGTGAGCTTGCGAGCGACCGCGACCCGGGACGATCGCTCCGTGAGTGGAGTCGTCGTCCCGGGTCGCGGTGCAGCGTAGGGGCCTTCGGTGGTCAGGCCGCACTCTCCGGCAGGTTCTTGCGAGCCACCTCGACCAGCGCGGCGAAAGCCTGCGGGTCGTTGACCGCGAGCTCGGCCAGGATCTTCCGGTCGACCTCGACCTCGGCGGCCTTCAGGCCCTGCACGAACCGGTTGTAGCTCAGGCCGTGCTGCCGGGTCGCGGCGTTGATGCGGGTGATCCACAGCTTCCGGAAGTCACCCTTGCGGGCCCGCCGGTCGCGGTAGGCGTAGGTCATCGAGTGGAGCATCTGCTCCTTGGCCTTGCGGTACAGCCGGGAGCGCTGACCGCGGTAGCCGCGGGCCGACTCGAGAATGGTGCGGCGCTTCTTCTGGGCGTTGACTGCCCGCTTGACGCGTGCCACGGGGTCCGTCCTGTTATCTCATCGGGGGCGGGGAACCGCCCGTGCGGGTTGCTGGAACTGCGTTGCTGACCTGCTGCGTCGGGTGCAGCGGGTCGGGGTTCAGCGACCCAGCAGTCGGTTGATGCGCTTGACGTCGGCCTTGGCCACCGCTTCGGTGCCCTCGAGCCGGCGGGTGACACGGCTGGACTTCTTCTCCAGGATGTGCCGACGACCGGCCTGCTCGCGCCGCAGCTTGCCCGTGCCGGTCACCTTGAAGCGCTTCGAGGTGCCCTTGTGGGTCTTGTTCTTCGGCATCTTCTCGTCCTCGTTTCGTACTGATGCCGGGCTGGGGCGCGGACTGCGTCCCGGCCCGGCGTCACATCACGAGCCCTGCGGACTTAAGCGTTCGCCTTGGGCTTGGTCTTGTTCGTCTTGTGCGGCGCAAGAACCATGATCATGTTGCGACCGTCCTGCTTCGGGTTCGCCTCGATGAACCCGAGTTCGGACACGTCATCGGCCAGTCGCTGCAGCAGGCGGAAGCCCAACTCGGGACGCGACTGCTCACGACCGCGGAACATGATCGTCACCTTGACCTTGTGACCCTGGTTGAGGAAGCGGGACACGTGGCCCTTCTTCGTCTCGTAGTCGTGCGGGTCGATCTTCGGCCGGAGCTTCTGCTCCTTGATGACGGTCTGCTGCTGGTTGCGACGCGATTCGCGAGCCTTCTGCGCGCTCTCGTACTTGAACTTGCCGTAGTCCATGAGCTTGCAGACCGGCGGGCGCGCCTGCGGGGCGACCTCGACAAGGTCCAGATCCGCTTCCTGGGCTAGCCGGAGTGCGTCCTCGATGCGGACGATCCCGACCTGTTCACCGTTCGGTCCGACCAACCGGACCTCCGGAACCCGGATGCGGTCGTTGATGCGCGTCTCGGAGCTGATGGGCCCTCCTCGGTTCGATGGCTGTAGTTGACTGCACCGCGGCGCGTAGAGCTCACCCCGGAATGCAGAGGTCCCGTCGTTCCGCCTGCGCGGCCCGCGGGACCCTGACTCCATACCGATCGAACCGGTACCGCAATACCGTTCGTGCCACCGACGGCTCGCACCGTCGACAGGACCGGGACCCGGAAGCCTGTGGCGGCTACTCGGGTGGGAGCGGGACTCCACTTTGCCGCCCCCGCTTGAGCAGGGGCTGGTCATCCGTGTCAGGGTAGCAGGCGTGACCGAACCGCAGCCAACCGCGCCCCCGACCACGTCCGACCTGCCGGGTGAGCAGGCGCACGACGACGCAGACATGGAACTCAACGTCCGCGAGCTCGCCGATGTTCCCAGCGTCGAGGTGATCAGCCGCGCGGCGGTCATGTTGATGTCCGCGGCGGCGGAGAAGCTGGGGCTGGCCGCCGAGGACCCGGACGCCGCGGCGGAGCGCGACCTGGACGAGGCGCGCCGGTTGATCACCGCGCTGGCCGGGCTGGTCACCGCCTCCGTCGAGTACCTCGGGCCGCACGCGGGTCCGGTCCGCGACGGCCTGCAGACGCTGCAGCGCGCGTTCCGCGAGGCCTCCACCCACCCGGACGCACCGGGGCAGGGCCCGGGCGAGAAGTACACCGGCCCCGTCTACTGATCCCCCGAGCGGGTCATGCCGCACCCGGTCCCGTCCAGTCGAACGGGATGTGCGTGCTGGAGTTGCCCACCCGCTCCCAGCTGAAGCCGAACACGTCGGCCCGGTCGAGAGTCGCCCGCCCCCAGGTCGCGGGCGGCTGACCGGGGCCGACCTCCGCGCCCGGCAGGTTGTGCACCTGGACCCGGACGCCTTCGGCGGCAGTTGGACCGGTGAGCGCTTCGACGGCCGCCTCCGCGTATCCGGGGAGGCGGACGCTCCAGCCGGCCAGGTCGTCGGCGATGCGGACCTCGATCGGGCTCGACTCCACGGCCACGATCTCCGGCCGGAGCATCTCGACGAACCGCTGCGGCCAACCTCCGGCCCGCCCGGTGAAGATCGCCCGAAGCGCCGCGAGTTGCGCCTCGCCGCCGCGCTCGTCGAAGAAGAACGCGGCGCGCGCATCGTGGTGCTCCCCCGTCCAGACGTTCCCGGCGTAGGAAACCAGCATCGCGACGTTCAGGCCGCTGAGCCCCAGGTCGCCGTAGTCGCCGGTTCGGATGTGCCACAGCCGGATGCCGTTGCAGTCGCCGTAGGTCGGCGGCTGCGCGAAAGAGCACGGGCACGGGATCTCACACTTGCACGTTTCGAACCAGTCGCCCGCCACATGCCATTTCGCAACGCCCGGCACACCCACATCAGCCCTCCGGAAGCGGATCGGCTCGTGCTCGGGCGCCAGGATCCCCGTTCCGCGGAAAAACCGGCACGGCCGAAAGACCTGCGCGACTACGGACATTGCACACCATGCAATGCATAGTGGACAGTCAATACCCGAAGTCGTTTCCCTGCCGCAAGATCTTGACCACGAGTCGAATGCCGACCTAATTTTTGGTCGAATAGCAGATAACACAACAGGGGCCCCGTGGCCGATCCGGTCGCAGTGGCCTATACCGTTCACTGGCCAGAAACTTCGCGTGAAGAAGTTTTCACGCCGGACGGCGCCGGTCCGGCTACCATCTTCACATAGGTCTACTGTGGACACTTGGAACACGCCGACAAGAACGCGGCTCTGATCATCCTTGATCGAGCATTGAGCACCGCCGGAAGGTAGCAGCGTCGGCGTGGGGCTGGGGCGGGGTGTTCGTGGTGGCGGGCGCGATCACGATCACCGACCCGATCCTCCTCCTCTTCGCAGGCCGCCGGCCCTGCTCGGGTGCCCCTCACCGCCGTCGTCACGGGTTGACGGCCAGGAAGATGAAGGCCGCGAGGATGGCGAGGTGGACGCCGCCTTGCAGGCGGGTAGCGCGGCCGGGGACGACCGTGAGGACGCTGACGATGACCGTCAGGATGAACAGCACGAGCTGGGTTCCGCCGAGTCCGAGGTGCAGCGGGCCGTCCAGCCAGATCGAGGCGAGCACGATCGCCGGGATCGTCAGGCCGATGCTGGCGATCGCCGAGCCGTAGGCGAGGTTGAGGCTGATCTGCACCCGCTGGCGGGCGGCGGCGCGCACCGCCGCGATCGTCTCCGGCAGCAGCACCAGCAGGGCGATCACCACGCCGACGAAGGACTGCGGGAAGCCGACCGCCTCGACCGCGGCCTCGATCGCCGGAGATTCCACCTTCGCCAGCCCGACGACGGCGACCAGCGCGACCACCAGCAGCACGAGGCTCGCCGCTGTCCGGCCTCCGCTCGGCGGCCGCGCGTGGTCTTCCTCCGGGGCGACCGTGCCCTCGTCGGTGACCGGCACGAAGAAGTCCCGATGCCGGATGGTCTGGGTGAACACGAACATGCCGTACAGCACGAGCGAGGCCACCGCGGCGAACGCCAGCTGCGGTGCCGAGTACACCGGGCCCGGCAGGGTCGTGGTGAAGGTCGGGAACACCAGGCTCAACGCGGCCAGCGCCGTCACCGTCGCCAGCTCCGCACCAGTGCCTTCGGCGTTGAACGGCGTCAGCCCATAGCGGAGGGCCCCCACCAGTAGGGAGAGGCCGACGATGCCGTTGGTGGTGATCATGACCGCGGCGAAGATCGTGTCGCGAGCCAGCGTCGCGGCTTCCGGGCCGCCGGAGCTCATCAGCGTGACGATCAGCCCTACTTCGATGACCGTGACGGCCACCGCCAGGACCAGCGAGCCGAACGGTTCGCCCACCCGGTGGGCGACGATCTCCGCGTGGTGCACGGCGGTCAGCACCGCGCCCGCGAGCAGGATCGCAACGATGAGCACCGGGATGATGCCGAGTTCCTTGTGGGTCCAGGTGATGGCCAGCGCGATGATCGCGAGCACCGGCACCAGCACGGTCCAGGACAGCAGCGAGCGCAGCGGCATATGTCCACAGTAGAAGCTGCCGCATGGCGCCGCGGCGCGAAGCTGCCCGGTGAAACCGGCTGGCGTCTGGCGTGTTGGCTTGCCAGGCTGATCGAGGAGGTGCGCGTGATGGTGTCGGTTGATCGGTTGCTGGTTTTCGCGGCGATGTCGTTGGTGATCATCGCGGTGCCCGGGCCGAGCGTGTTGTTCGTCGTGGGCCGGGCGCTGGCGCACGGCAGGCGCACCGCGCTGACCAGCGTCGTCGGCAATGCCATCGGGTGCTACCTGGTGGCCGTCGCGGTGGCGCTGGGCGTCGGCGCGGTGGTGGCGCAGTCGCTCGTGGTGTTCACCGCGATCAAGATGGCGGGCGCGGCCTACCTCGTCTACCTGGGCATCAAGGCGCTGCGCAGCAGTCGCCCGCTCGCCGGCGAACTGCCCGAGCAGACGCCGAGCCTCGGCATCCTGAAGACGCTGCGGGAAGGCGTCGTGGTCGGGGTGGCGAACCCGAAGACGTTCATCTTCTTCACGGCGGTGGTCCCGCAGTTCATCGACCCGGAGCTGGGCCACGTCCCGGTGCAGATGCTGCTGCTCGGGCTCATCCCGATCGCCATCGCGCTGGTCTCGGACAGCATGTGGGGCCTGTTCGCGGCCACGGCCCGGACCTGGATCGCCAGCGCCCCGCGGCGGCTGGCGATCGTCCAGCGGGCGGGCGGTTTCGCCATGATCGGCCTCGGCCTGACCCTCGCCGTCACCGGCCGCAAGGAGTAAAAAATGTGCGGCTTGGCTTGCGTGGCGGTGCGGGTAGCGGGGTAAGCGAAGGGCGCCTCCGACCGATCCGGCCG
Organism: Saccharopolyspora pogona; assembly: GCF_014697215.1. Classification (GTDB taxonomy): domain Bacteria; phylum Actinomycetota; class Actinomycetes; order Mycobacteriales; family Pseudonocardiaceae; genus Saccharopolyspora; species Saccharopolyspora hattusasensis. The sequence goes on along the minus strand of NZ_CP031142.1, from coordinate 8,887,927 downwards.
AAGGCGCCCTTGAACATTCGAATCAGTCGAGGACCGCGAGGGCGTCGATTTCGACGAGGAGGCCGGCGGGGAGGCCGACGTAGACCGTGGTGCGGGCCGGGAAGGGTTCGCCGACGACGCGGGCGTAGGTCTCGTTCATCTCCGCGAACTGCGAGGTGTCCGTCAGGTACACCCGCAGCATCAGTACGTCCTCCAGAGAGCCGCCCTCGGCCTCCAGGATCGCGATGACGTTGCGCAGGCACTGCTCGGTCTGCTCGACGACGCCGCCCTCGACGACCTTGCCGGTCTCCAGGCTCACGGCGGTCTGTCCCGAGACCTGCAGGATGTTGCCCTTGCGAACGCCCTGCGACAGCGGGATGTTCGCCGGCGGCTTCGGGGCCTTGTCGGTGCTGACCACGGTCCTGGCCATCAGACTTCCTTTCCTCCCGGGTTTTCCGGCTTCCACCCCAGCTCGGCGGAAACCCCGCCGGCGGCGCGCAGCAGGTCGTCGACGAGGCCGAGCAGCCCGTCGAAGTCCAGCAGTACCTTCGGCACCGAAAGCGACAGGGCCGCGACGATCTCGCCCCGGTGGTTGCGGATCGGCGCGCCGACGCAGTGGATGAAGTCCTCGTGCTCGCTGCGGTCCACCGCGTAGCCCTGGGTGCGCACCCGGTCCAGTTCGGCCAGGAACCGCTCGGCCGAGTCGATGGTGTTGGTGGTCAGCTTCGGGTAGTTGAGCTGTTCGGCGAACCGGCGGCGCTTTTGCGTCGGCCAGTCGGCCACCAGCACCTTGCCCACCGCCGTGCAGTGCACCGGCGCGCGGCGGCCGATGCGGGAGTACATCCGCACCGGGTGCTGGCTGTCCACTTTGTCGATGTAGACGACCTGATCGTCTTCGAGGGTCGCCAGGTGCACGGTGTGCCCGCTGATCTCCCCCAGCGCCACCAGGTACTGCCGGGCCACGCCGCGCACGTCGAGGTCTTCCAGCGCTTGGTGGGCGAGGTCGAACAGGGCGCTGCCGAGGCGGTAGTGGTGCACGTCCTCGCGGCGCACGAAGCGGCCCGCCTCGAGGGTGCGCAGCAGGCGCATCGCGGTTGATTTGTGCACGCCCAGGCGTTTCGCGAGCTGGTCGAGCGTCTGCTGCCCGGCGGCCAGCGCGGTCAGCACCGTCAGACCGCGTTCCAAGCTCTGGCTCACCGGCCGCTCCATCCGTTGACGCGTCGCGCGGCTGATGGTACACACCTATCCGGCATTCTACGCAACTGCTGTTGCATTCTACGCAATAGGAGGCCTTGGTGTCGGCACGGGGGATCAACACCGCGGCGGTTCGCTCGCTGCACGACGAGCGCATCGACTGGCGCTTCAAAGGCATGCCGTCCGAGGCCTTCGGCAGCACCGTCGGCGAGTTCCTCAAGCAGCGCCCGAAGTTGTACGACGCGGGCTTCGTCGGACCGCTGCTGGTGCTCGATGATGCGGCCTTGCAGCACAACCTGCAGACCATGGCCGACTGGTGCGCGCTGCACGGCCTGCAGCTCGCGCCGCACGGCAAGACGACGATGGCGCCGCGGCTCTTCGAACGGCAGCTCGCGACCGGCTCTTGGGGCATCACCGCGGCGAACGTCAGCCAGCTGCGGGTTTATCGCGCCTTCGGCGTCGAGCGGATCATGCTCGCCAACCAACTGCTGGACCCCAGCGGGCTGGCCTGGCTGGCCGGCGAACTGGACGCCAACCCCGAATTCGAGTTCAGCTGCTTCGTGGACTCGGTGCGCGGAGCGCAGCTGATGGCCGAGGCGCTGGCCCACCGCGGCGCGTCCCGGCGGGTCGACGTGCTGGTCGAGCTCGGCAGCGACGGCGCCCGGACCGGTGCGCGCACGATCGCCGAGGCGCGCGAGATCGCCGACCTCGTACTGGAAAGCCCGATGCTGCGACTGGTCGGGGTCGGCGGCTACGAGGGCACGCTGGGGCATGACGTCAGCGAACAGGTGTTGTCCACTGTGGACGGATACCTGGGGCGGTTGCGCGACCTCGTGGCGGAACTGGCTCAGGCGGGCCACTTCTCGGGGCTGGACGAGGTGATCGTCACCTGCGGCGGCAGCGCGTACTTCGACCAGGTCGCCGAGGCGTTCACCGAGCCGTGGCCGGCCGGGCTGCCGGTCGTGCCGGTGCTGCGCAGCGGCGGATACCTGCTGCACGACGACGGTTTCTACCGGGTCCGCTCGCCGTTCGGCCGCGAGCACCGGCTGGCGGGCGCGGAATCGCCGTTCCGCCCTGCGATGCGGGTGTGGGCGCAGGTCACCTCCCGGCCCGAGCGGGGCCTGGCGCTGCTGACCATGGGCCGCCGGGACGTGTCGTTCGACCAGGACCTGCCGGAACCGCAGGTGATCCGCGGCGCGGACGGCGAGATCCGGGAGCTGGCCGCCGGTTCATGCGAGGTGACTTCGCTGGCCGACCAGCACGCGTTCCTGACCGTGCGGGACGCCGATCCGCAGATCGGCGACTGGATGGGTTTCGGCCTGTCCCACCCCTGCACGGTGTTCGACAAGTGGCCCCTGATCCCGGTCATCGACGGCGACACCGTGATCGACCTGGTGCGCACGTTCTTCTAGGACGACGGCGTAACTGTTTCACAAGGATGCCCAAGGATTGGGGACGCCATGTGGTTTGCCGCAGGTGACGTCGGGCAAGCGGCGCCGGCGGTTTTCTCTTTCCCCACGCACGCAACTCGCACCGCCGCGGGTTCTCGGGCTGTGCCCACCCCGTCGGGGTTCTTGGCGAGCCCAGTCCCCAGCGCCGCGTATTGGGCATACACAAGCCGGGGATCCCGGAGTCGAGAAGGCGTCTGAGGTTCCGCTACTAGCACCGCTACGCAAGTCAATTTGCGCCACGCGGAGGTTCCCGGGATGGAAGGTCCGATTTCAGGCTCTTGTGACTGATCCGTGGGTGATGTGAGCTGCTGTTTTAGGCCCGGAGACGGGGGCACGCCGTTGCTTCGTCTAGGTTTCTGGCTTGTCGAAGGTCAGGAACCGAGGGGACGGAGAACGGCGTGCCGAAGGCCAGTTTATGGCGTGCTCTGGTGGGCGTCGACAGGCGCACGGTGATCGAGGATGTGGAGTTCGACGAGGCCGCGGAACGGGTGATGGTGCACGTGCGCCCGCGCAAGGGCGGGCGCGGCCGTTGCGGCCGGTGTGGCCGCTGGTCCGGGCGGTATGACCGGGGCGAGGGACGGCGCCGGTGGCGGGCCCTGGACCTGGGCACCATCCAGGTCCATCTCGAGGCCGCCGCGCCGCGGGTGCGCTGCCGGGAGCACGGGCCCACCGTGGCGCGGCTGCCGTGGGCGCGTCATGGCGCCGGGCACACCTTGGCTTTCGACGACACGGTGGCGTGGCTGGCGGTGCGCTCCTCGAAATCGGCGGTATGCGAGCTGATGCGCATCGCCTGGCGCACCGTGGGTGCGATCGTGGCCCGGGTGTGGACCGACGCCGAAACCCAGAGTGACCGGTTCGGTGGGTTGCGGCGGATCGGGATCGATGAGATCTCCTACAAGAAGCATCACCGCTATCTGACGGTGGTGGTGGACCACGACACCGGGCGGCTGGTGTGGGCCGCGCCGGGGCGCGATTCCGCGACGCTGAACCGGTTTTTCGACGCCCTCGGCGAGAGGCGCGCCGCGGAGATCACGCATGTGTCCGCCGATGCGGCCCAGTGGATCGCCGACACCGTCGCCCGCCGCGCCCCGAAGGCCATCCGCTGCGCCGACCCCTTCCACGTGGTCGCCTGGGCCACCGAAGCACTCGATGCCGAACGGCGACGGGCCTGGAACGACGCCCGCGCCCTGGCCCGCACCGAAGGCACACGCCGCCGGGGCCGCCCGGCCACCGACTCCCCGGCCCGTCCCGGGCACGAGAAAGCCAAGAAGCTCAAAGACTCCCGTTACGCGCTGTGGAAAAACCCCGAAGACCTCACCGAAAACCAGCAGGCGAAGCTGGCCTGGATCGCCACCACCGACCGCCGCCTGTACCGGGCCTACCTGCTCAAAGAAGGACTCCGGTACGTCTTCACCGCCAAAGGCGAGCAAGGCAAACAAGCCCTGGACCGCTGGACCTCCTGGCACGGCGCTGCCAGATCCCCGTCTTCGTCGAGCTCGCCAAGAAGATCACCAAACACCGCGCCCCCATCGACGCCGCCCTCGAACACGGCCTCTCCCAAGGACTCATCGAATCCACCAACACCAAAATCCGCCTGCTCACCCGCATCGCCTTCGGATTCCGCAGCCCCCAAGCACTCATCGCTCTCGCCATGCTCGCCCTCGGCGGCCACCGACCCACCCTCCCCGGACGCGCCTAACCCACCCACGGAAGCAGCAGAAGAGCCCAATTTCAATGAGGTGATCTCAGTAGGGGGTTATGCGAGTCGGCCGTGTTCGAATTGGGTGAGTACGAGTGCGGCTTTGACGATGGGGCCGATTTTGCGGGGGCTGGTGGTGAAGTGTCGTAGGGCGCGCCAACGGCCGGTGAGCAGGGCGAATCCACGTTCGCCGAGGGCGCGCAGGCCGCGCAGCAGTTTGTTGTAGGTCTGGTTGTCGACGTCGAGTGGGCGGCCTTTGCTGGTTTTGGGGTGTTTGATCGGGGTGAGGACCCCGGCTCCGGCACCCTGGTAGCCGCCGTCGGCCAGGGTGGGCAGGTCGAGCTGGGAGTAAGCCCAGTACAGGGCGCCGAGGACGTGGTTTTCAGCGGCGGTGATGTCGTGGACGGACCCGGGCTCGACGTCGGAGACCCACAGCGGGAACCCGTCCGGGTCCGTCAGTGCTTGGATGTTGCCGGCTTGTTCGCGGGTTTTCCCGGAGTACCACAGGTCGATCTCGGTGCCTTTGGTGCTGGTGGTCTTTTCGCCGAGACGGTCGGAGGAGAAGTTTTTGCCGTCCAGGATCAGATAGGCGTCGCCGTTGTCTTTGGCCCGTTGCAGGGCGTCGTGCAGATCCGGGGCCTGCGCGGCCAGCGCCTCGATGCCCTCGTCGACATACCGGTAGCCGTCGCGCGGGCGACACCGTGATCGCGGGCCAGTTTGGTGGTGTCGGTGCGGTCGCGGAACCACCGCAGGACCAGCACAGCCTGCCAGAACGTGGTCAACGCCCGGCGCCCCTTGCGGGTCCCTTTCCGGCGGCGTTCACCGGCCAGCAGCTTGCTGAGGAAGAGCACCAGTTCACGGGGAACATCGAGTTTGGCAGAATACGTGACCACGTGGGGCCTTCCCTGGTCGAAGATCGTTTCTTGGTCGAACTTCTTCTACCAGGGACCCCACGTCCCACTCTCCCCAGGCCAGCCCTACCCGATCACACACCCATTCCGGCAGGCCGCCTTCAGCCACTTCTTACCGAGATCACCTCAATGGAAATCGAAGGTCAAGGTCCGATTTCCATTGAAATTGCGGACTGAACGGCACGCAATGGCGGCGCCGCTCTACCTCGCACCGGCCGCGCTGCTGCTCATCGGCATGATGGCCTACCCGCTCTATCAACTGGTGCAGATCTCCCTGTACGAGTACGGGCAGGCGCAGGCCTCCGGGCGCACGTCGAGCCGCACGCCGAGGACCGGGCCCGCACGATCTATCGGCGAGGCGGTGCTGGGTTACGCCAAGCTCGCGATCCGCTGCGCCGTCACGACCATCGACCAGGCAACCGGGCGCCGAGCCGGCCCGGAGCCGCTGCGGACCCTTGCCGGTATCGGCGGGCAGACGTGGATCGCCTTCGGCACCAAGTTCGCCGTCGCGCAGCCGGGCAGGCTGTCCGTCGGGGACAAGGTCGTCGACGATGCCTGGGGCGAAGCGGAGAGCCGGCCCGTGCCGGTAAGAACGTGTTTCGCGCTCGGGAAGATCGGCCGGCGCGCGATCGCCGTTGAAGCCGCCGTTCAGCCGACCTGCGCCGAGGCGAGGGCGAGACCGGCGAGCCCGGTGGACGACACGACGCCTCGGAAGATGGACAGCGCTTCTGCTCGCTCGGCCGTCGGCTCGCGGAGTTCCAGCACCTGGGCGGCCGGGACAGCGAGGTCCTCCAGGGCCCGAACGCACCGGTAGTAGGTCAGGCGGTGCGGGGCGATGTCCACCGGCCCGTAACCGGCGAAGAACCACTGCTGTTCCTGCCGGCTGACCGGCGCGAACGGGAGCAGGACCCCGCCGATCACGAACAGGAGGTCCCGTTCGCGCGGCGCGAGAACCACATCGTCCCAGTCGATCAGGAACACGTCCGCGCCGCGCAGCAGCAGGTTCCCCAGGTGCGGATCGCCGTGGCAGACGACGTTGGGCGCGTACTGCGCGCGGAGTTTCCGCCCCAAGGCGTCGGCCTGCGCGAGCAGCGCCCCGATGCGGTCCGCCGCGGCGCGCCACTCCGAGATCAGGGTGCGCACCAGGTCATCGGCCGGAAGCTCGTCGGAAGTGCACTCGCCGTGGAGGACGCGAACGGCCGATGCCCAACGCTCATGCGTGTGTTCCTCGCGAGGCAGCGACTTCGGCGCATCCGCCGCGGGCATGGCGTGCACCCGCGCAAGCATCGCCCCATATGCCTCCCAGTGCTCTGCCGTCATGCCGCCATTCAACGCGTGCTCGTCGGATGCCCACGGCGCCAGGGACAACCGACGCCCCGCGCGCTCGCTCCACAACCCGCCGCCACGCGTCGGCACGGGTCCGACGACCCCCGACACCCCGCGCTCGGCGAGCCATGCCGACACCGCCAGCCCGGCCGTCGTGCCGCCACCGCTCCACTTGACCGCGTACCACTGCCCCTCGGCTGAAGTCCCGCGCCAGACTTCCGCGGCCACGTCGGCGCCGTTGCCAACCGGATCGATCGCCACGAGATCGACGTCGAAGTCTTCCCGAACCCACGCGCGCAGGTGCCCACCAGCGACGATGTCGGACATGCCCCGGACCTAACCACGAGAACCCGGGATCGCGCCAACGATTTTCGCCGATCGTGGCTGGGCGAGCCGAGTTGCTGCACAATCGTGGAAATGACCGTTGCGGAGTTGCACGCCGAGTTCGACGCCCTGAACCCCGAGGAGCTGCAGCGCCGCCGTTCGCAGAAGTGGGCCTTGGTCGCCCCCGACGTCCTGCCCGCCTGGGTCGCCGAGATGGACTACCCGCTGTGCCCGGTTGCCCGGAACGTGCTGCTGGAACTGGTCGAGCGATCCGATTTCGGCTACCCGGTGGCCGACGAGTACCTGGCGGCGTTCGCCGATTGGGCTGCGCGGGAACAGGATTGGCGGGTCGATCCCGCACTGCTCACGCCTGTCGCCGACGTGATGTCCGGGCTCGACACGGCGCTGCGCCACCTGACCGAACCCGGCGACGGCGTCGTGCTGCTGACCCCGACCTATCCCCCGTTCCTGGTCCTGCTCGCCCACCTCGACCGGCCGGTCCGGGAATGCCCGCTGCTGCCCACCGGAGGGGGCTGGCGGATCGACTTCGACGCGGTCGCCGACGCACTCGCCGCCGGGGCGCGGGCGGTGCTGCTCTGCCACCCACACAACCCGACGGGCCGGATGTGGTCGCGCGAGGAGCTGCAAGCGATCGCCGAGCTCGCCGACCGGCACGGCGCTTTCGTGATCAGCGACGAGGTCCACGCCCCGCTGCGCGCGAGCGACCAGGAGTTCATCCCCTACGCAGCGGTCAGCGAGCTTGCCGCGTCGCACGCCGTCGCGGTGACCAGCGTGTCCAAGGCGTGGAACGTGCCTGGCCTCAAATCCGCCGTGCTGGTCGGCCAGGAATCCACGAGGCACGTCGTCGAAACCATTCCGCCGTACGAGGCGATGCGCGCCTCGTTGCCCGGTCTCGCCGTTGCGACCGCGCTGTGGCGCGACGACGGCGGCTGGCTCACAGCCGTGCGCAGCTACCTGGACCGCACCCGCGACAGGCTGCAGGCGTGGGCGGACGAGCGCTCGCAGGTCCGGTTGCACCGCGGCCAGGCCGGTTTCCTGGCGTGGCTGGACGTCCGCGAGCTGGGTCCGGACCCGGCGGACGTGCTGTTGCGCGAGGCTCGAGTCCGGGTCAACGCCGGAACGCGATGCGCCCCGCCCGGCTCGACGGCCGGACGGGGCTTCATCCGCGTCAATCACGCGACCTCGCTGCCGCTGCTGGACGAGCTGCTCGCGCGGTTGGGCTCAGTCGTCGATTGACTCCTCGCGGGTCTCCTTCGCGGCGAACAGCGCGATCAGCGTGATCACGCCCATCGCCGCCAGGTAGACGCCGACCCAGCCCAGCCCGTAGGAGCTGGCCAGCCAGGTCGCGATGTACGGGGCGACCGAGGCGCCCAGCAGGCTGGCGAGGTTGTAGGACACCGAGGCGCCGGTGTAGCGCACCGCGGTCGGGAACAGCTCCGGCAGCACCGCTCCCATCGGCCCGAACGTCATGCCCATCAACCCGAGCCCGACGATCAGGAACGACACCGTGGCCACGCCGGAGCCAGTGCCGAACCACGGGCCCAGCAACAGGCCGAACACGATGATCGCGATGGTCGTGACGATCAGCGTGGGCCGCCGCCCGAAGCGGTCGGCCAGCCAACCGGCCAGCGGCACCGTCAAGCCGAAGAACACCACGCCGACCATCAGCATGACCAGGAACTGCGAGCGCTCGTAGCCCAGCCCGGTCTTGGCCGTGCCGAAGGACAGCGAGAACACCGTCATCAGGTAGAACAGCACGTAGGTGGCCAGCATGATGAACGTGCCGAGCACCAGCGCCTTGAAGTCGGTGCGGAAGACCTGCACGAACGGCATCTTCGCGCGCTCGTTGCGGGCCACGACCTTCGCGAACGCCGGGGTCTCGTGCATGCTCAGCCGCACCCACAGGCCGACGACCACCAGCACCGCCGACACCAGGAACGGCACCCGCCAGCCCCAGGCCAGGAACGCCGCGTCGTCCATCAGCTCGGACAGCACCAGGAACAGGCCGTTGGCGAAGAAGAACCCGATCGGCGCGCCCAGTTGCGGGAACGTGCCGAAGAAGGCCCGCTTGTGGGCGGGCGCGTTCTCGGTGGCCAGCAGCGCGGCACCGCCCCACTCGCCGCCGAGCCCCAAGCCCTGCCCGAACCGGCACAGCGCCAGCAGCAACGGCGCGACGACGCCGATCTGCTCGTAGCCGGGCAGCAGGCCGATCGCCACGGTGGAGATGCCCATGGTCAGCAGCGAGGCGACCAGCGTGGACTTCCGGCCGATGCGGTCGCCGAAGTGCCCGAACAGGGCGGAGCCGACCGGGCGGGCGACGAAGGCGATCGCGAACGTCGCCAGCGACTGCAGGGTCGCGGCGGTGGCGTCACCGGCCGGGAAGAACAGGTGTGGGAAGACCAGCACCGCGGCGGTCGCGTAGACGTAGAAGTCGTAGAACTCGATCGAGGTCCCTACGAGGCTGGCGAGCACGACCTGCCGGGTCGAGTTCCGCGGGGTGGGATCCCCCGATGGTCCGGAACCCCGCACACCTGGTGCTGGGGCGTGGCCGACAGCCATAGCGCCGAAACCTTCCTCGTTAACACGAATGGACTACAGCACTGTAATCCGCGACCGACCACGTGCCGAGACACGACTCCCGCATAGTGGGCATCCTCACGGCCGACAACGGGCTCCGGCGAGCGTGCGGATGAGGCGAACGGACCGTTCGCTCGCCCTAGAGCCTGTTGCGTTTTCGGCGAAAACGGCTGAACCGAAGTACCAAATCAGTCTCGATCGCCGCCGCTTGTCCGCCAGTGGCCATCTCAGCCGTGATCGATCGATCACGTTCCGTAATGGGAGTAATTTTGCAACAGGCTCCCTATCGAGGCGAACGGACCGTTCGCTGCAGGCCTTCGTCCGACCGGCTGATCAACGCGGCGAGTGACACCTCCGCGACGCGGCAGATTCCTAGACTTGGCTGGATTTCTCCCCGAAGTCCGCCGATCACGCGCGGTAGCGCAGGAGGAGTGTGCGGTGTCCGCCGAAACCGAACGCGAGGACCTGTCCGACCGCGGCGAAGGGAGCCGGCTGCGCGGCGAGGAGCTGAAGTACGTCGGGCTGCCGATCGGCGGCATCGGCTGCGGGCAGCTCTACCTGGGCGGCGACGGGCGGCTCTGGCTCTGGGACGTCGACAACCGGACCGCCCCCGCCAACATCAACGATCTGCACTTCACCCGGCCGATGCCGCCGAGCTCGCCGGTCGAGCACGGCTTCGCGGTGCGCGTCACAGACGGCGACGACGTGCGCACCCGCTGGCTCGACGCGCGGGGCTTCCCAGACGTGACCTTCGCGGGGCGGCCACCGGCCGCGGAGGTCGACTACGCCGATGCGCAGGAGCCGGTGCAGGTCAGGCTCGATGCGTGCTCGCCGTTCATCCCTACCGAGATCGACGACAGCTCGTACCCGGCGGTGTTCCTCGACTACACCGCGGCGAATGCTGGACCGGCCACAGTGGACGTCGAGATCGCCGGTTTCATGGCGAACCCCGTATGCCTGACCAGCCGGCACACCCGCCCGCTCCGCCTGCGCTCCCAGGAGTTCGCGCTCGACGGCGCGGCCGGTGTGCAGTTCACCGCCGCCGAAGGCGCCGACGACAACCCGGCGCGCGCGGACCTCGTGCTGGAGGACTGGGAGAAGCCCGACTACTCGGGCTGGTCCGCCACCGGCGACGCGTTCGGCACCGGCCCGGTCCGCACCCTCGACCGGCCCGGCTACCAGGGCGAGGCGGGGGCGTTCGGGATGCGGATGGTCGATTCGCACGCGAGCGCGCCCGGCGACGACGCGGGCGCCAGGGACCGCGCGACCGGGACGCTGCGCAGCGAGCCGTTCCGGATCGACCGCAACTACCTGCGGTTCCGCATCAGCGGCGGGAACTACCCGGGCACGTGCTGCCTGAACGTCGTCGTGGACGGGGAGGTCGTCGGCACCGCCACCGGTTCGTTCAGCGACCACCTGGCCGACCGCGTGCTCTACCTGGGGCCGTGGCAGGGCAAGGACGCGGTCGTCGAGATCATCGACGCCGAGACCGGCCCGTGGGGGCACGTCGGGGTCGACCAGCTCCGGCTCACCGATCACGCCCCGGCGCAGCCCGCCCTGCCGGAGCTGCCGGATCATGGCAGCGCCGCCCTCGCCGTGCTCGGCGCCGACCGGGCGCAAGTGCTCCCGGCTGCGGCGTCCTGGGATTCGCCGCAAGACATCTTCGAGCCGACCCCCGGCGCATCCATAGTGGACGGACTGGCCGAACGCAGCGCCGCAGTGGTTCGGGCAGGCGTGACGCTAGCTCCTGGTGAGCAGCGGACGATCCGGTTCGTGCTGGCCTGGTTCTTCCCCGTGCCGGACCGGGAGGGACTGTCCTTCCTCGAGCACAGCCGAGAGCTGCTGCGGCACTACGCGGCCCGGTTCGGCAGCGCGCAGGACGTCGTCGCGCACCTGGCTCGTGAGCAAGAGCGCCTGATCGGCGGAACACGGGCGTGGCAGCGCGCCTGGTACGAGGACACGACGCTGCCGCACTGGCTGCTGGAGCGGGTCGCCACCAACACCACGATCCTGTCGACGTCGACCTGCTACCGGTTCGCAGACGGCCGGTTCTACGGCTGGGAAGGCGCCTACTGCTGCGCCGGGACCTGCACGCACGTCTGGCACTACGCGCACGCGCTCGCCCGCCTGTTCCCCACCGTGGAGCGGGACACCCGGGAACGCGTGGATCTCGGGATCGGGTTCCACGCCGCGACCGGGCAGCTGAGTATGCGCGGCGAAGCCGACCGGAGCCCGGCGGTCGACGGGCAGGCCGGGACGATCCTGCGGATCTACCGCGAACACCAGATGTCACCGGATTCCCAGTGGCTGCAACGTGTCTGGCCGCGAACCCGGCAGGCGGTCGAGTACCTGATCGCCTCGGACGCGGAGCCGGACGGCATCCTCGACGGCGCTCAGCCGAACACCCAGGACGCCACCTGGTTCGGCCGCAACAGCTGGCTTTCCGGACTCTACGTGGCGGCGCTGCGGGCCGGTGCTGCGATGGCCGGCGAGGCCGGCGACGACGCGTTCGCCCGGCGCTGCGCCGAGCTGGCGGCGAACGGGACCGAGGTGATCGTGCGGGACCTGTTCAACGGCGAGTACTTCGTGCACGAACTCGATCCGGCGCACCCCGGCTCGGTCAACACCAACCGCGGCTGCTTCGCCGACCAGCTGCTCGGCCAGAGCTGGGCCGCCCAGCTCGGGCTGCCCCGAGTGCTGCCGCCCGAGCCGACCCGGTCGGCGCTGCGCAGCATCTGGCGGCACAACTTCGTGCCGCGACCGATGGAATACCGGGAGAACAGCCCGATCGAAGGCGGGCGGATCTTCTACGACGCGGACGTCCCCGCGCTGGTGATGTGCGCCTGGCCGAACGGCGGCGGCGACGAGGCCGGCAACAACTGGTCGGTGAGCTACTTCAACGAGGCCTGGCACGGCATCGAGTACCAGGTGGCGGCGCACCTGATCGCCGAAGGCATGGTCGACGAGGGCCTGGCCCTCGCCCGCTCCGTGCACGACCGCTACGGCCCGCTGCGCCGGAACCCGTACAACGAGATCGAATGCAGCGACCACTACGCGCGCTCAATGGCCAGCTTCGGCACCTACCTGAGCGCCCTCGGGTTCGAACACCACGGCCCCGGCGGCCATTTGGGCTTCGCCCCAAAGATCGGCCCGAAGAACTTCGCGGCGGCGTTCACGACGGGCGAAGGCTGGGGCACCTACCGCCAGACCCGCGCGGAGTCGGCACGCACCAGCACGATCGACCTCCACCACGGCCGCCTGAACCTGCGAACCCTCCGCCTCGACGCCACCAGCCGCGTCCCGCGGGCCACCCTCGACGGCGCCCCGGTCGAGGTCCACCCGACCACGGACGACTCCGGCCGCCCGATCCTCCACTTTCCCAACGGCTGCACGATCAACGCGGGCCAGAACCTCCACATCGAGCTCTGACGAACCAGCGTTTCATCTGGTCAGGGGCCGTGAGTCTGTTGGGTTGCGACTCAGCCTCGCTACAGCAGCCTCGCTACAGCAGCCTAAAAGACTCACGGCTGATCTCCCGGGGGTCACCGCCCAACCGCGGGCAACGATCAAAGGGTGCTGCCTGCGGTTGGGCGACCGGATCAACCCCGCGGCTGCGGTGCCGCCGCGGAAGGCCAGGCGAGGCGCACGTTGCGGATCCGGGAGAACAGCGCATGTCCATAACTCACGCCATAGGGCGAGGTGGACGGATGGAGGCATGGATGACGCACAGTAGTGACGGTGGGACCTCGGTGGTGCGCCGCTGGCAGCTTGCCGCCGCCTTGAAAGCGCTGCGCGAGCAGGCAGACATCCGCCAGGAGCAAGGGATCGACAAACTCCGTGAAGGGCCAGGACGTTGGTCGAGATCGAAGCTCTCCCGAATTGAGAACCGCGAGCACAACGTCAAACCGCGCGAGGTCGAGCAGCTTCTCGATGCCTATGCCGTCACCGCTCCGACGGTCCGCGACGAACTGGTGCGACTCGCAACCGGCTCGCGAGAGCAAGGTTGGTGGGCCAGCTTCAACAACGATCTCCCGGAGGGCGCCCGGCCGCTCCTTTGCATTGAAACCGGTCTGGTCGCCATGAGGGACTTCCAGAACCGAATCACGGACTGCTGCAGACTCCTGACTACGCACGTGCCGTCATGAATGCGGTGTATCCCGCGACGTTCGCACCCGAGGAGCTGGAGCGCCGGGTCGCAGCACGGATGGTGCGGCAACAGATTCTCAGCAAGAACCCACCACCGAATATGCACTTCATCCTCGATGAAACGATCTTGGATCGGGCCATCGGGCGTCGTTCGATCATGCGTGACCAATTGCGCAAGCTGCTTGACATGACTGAAACTTCGAACATCAACATCACGATCCAGATCTTGGCCAAGCAGGTCGGCGGAAGCCCTGGCCTGGAGGGCCCTTTCTCGCTTCTGACCTTGCCTGATCCGATCCCGGACATCGGCTACACCGAGGGACCAGCGGGTAGTCTCTACCTCGAAGACCGCGAACACGTCCGCACCTGCACGCTGCGGTTCGGTGTTCTTACCGAGCTCGCGCTCTCGCGTGCGGAGTCGATCGACCGGATCGCCCAAGCGATGGACAGCTACGAATGAACGCGGAGGGGCATCATGAGTTCCGTTGAAGGTATCGATTGGCGCAAGAGCAGCTTCTCCGGTGGAAGCAACGGCGGCGGTGGGGACTGCGTCGAGATCGCTGCCTTATCCGACGGCCGCATCGCGGTCCGGAACAGCAAGGCGCCCGACGCTGGCACGGTCTTATTTACCCACTCGGAGATGGATGCCTGGATCAAAGGCGTCAAAGCAGGCGAGTTCGACGACCTCACCTGAGCCGATCGTGTCGGAGCGAACGGCCTGTCCGCCTCCCTAGACGACGCAAACAGGCCGTTCGCTCCACTCCACCACCCCGCCGCCAACGTCAATCGCCATCAAAGCCGGCGAGTTCGACGACCACACCTAAAGCATCTCAGGAGGGCATCGTGAACCACTTCGAAGATGTCGAGTGGCGCAAAAGCAGCTTCTCCGGGACCGGCGGCAACGGTAGCGGGAACTGCGTCGAGATCGCCGCCTTATCCGACGGCCGCATCGCGGTCCGGAACAGCAAGGCGCCCGACGCTGGCACGGTCTTATTTACCCGCTCGGAGATGGATGCCTGGATCAAAGGCATCAAAGCCAGCGAGTTCGACGACCTCACCTGAGCCGATCGTGTCGAAGCGAACGGCCTGTCCGCCTCCCTAGGAGCCTGTTGCGTTTTCGGCGAAAACGGCTGAACCGAAGTACCAAATCAGTCTCGATCGCCGCCGTTTGTCCGCCAGTGGCCATCTCAGCCGTGATCGATCGATCACGGTCCGTGGTGGGCGTAATTTTGCAACAGGCTCCTAGACGACGCAAACAGGCCGTTCGCTCCACTCCACCACCCCGCCGCCAACGTCAATCGCCGCTGCTCGCCAAGCGCTGCCTGCGGTGCGCGGCCACCCGGGAATGCGCCGCCTGACAGCGACTGTCAGCGGCGGGCGCCGGGACGCCCGGAGGGGCGCTGTTGCGGGCGTGCTCCCTGTCCGGTGGGGTTGCGACGCGGCTGGTTCACGGCACGGGTCGCCCCGTTTCGTGCGCCACCATCGCGCGGGGCCGCCGCGCGTTCCGACGCAGCCGGGCGCGCCGGGCGGCGGGTGGGTTCGCGACGCGGCGGCTCGCGGCGGGGCGGCAGACGGCGCTGCGACGACTTGCGGCGGTTGTTCAACCACAGGTCGAAAACCACGATCGCCAGCGCGAGGATCAGCAGCAGCAACCCCAGCAGCGGCACGCCCATCAACACGGTCGCCAAAGCCAGGAGCAGCATCGGCACCACCGGGATCCAGCAGAAAGGATCGATCCTGCCCACGCCCCCGGAGAAACCGCTGCGGTCCCCATCACGTGCCATCGAGACTCTCGCTTCCACTCTGCGCCCCGGCCGAGGAAGTCTACCGGAGACGCTCCAGCACCGACCGTGACGCCATCGACTGCGCGCCCCGGCAGTAATACCGTGCTGGCATGGGCGAAGAGATCAGCAGGTTCGGGTCGGTTCAGCCGGCAGATCTTCCCGAGGACCTCCGGGAGCGGATCGGCGCCATCGCGGAGAGATCCGGGTTCGTGCCCAACGTGTTCCTCGCGCTCGGCCACCGGCCCGCCGAACTGCGTGCGTTCTGCGACTACCACGACGCGCTGATGGAGCGGGAGTCAGCCCACGACGCGGGGCTGTCCAATGACGAGATCTGGGACGTCGGCGCGATCACCCGTTCTTCGCCATGTCCAACCGCCTGGCGCAGCTGATGGCCCTGCGCCCGAACGACGAGTTCTTCCTGATGGGGCGCGTCCCGCGGGAGAAGTGATCCGGCTCAGCCCCGGGTCATCTGGGAAACAGGTCGCGCAGCAGCCCCCGCGCGGCGCCAGCTCCACCGCCACCGTCCGCTTTCCGGGCGCCGACCCTGCGAGCGCACCAGCCCCGCATCCTCTGCCTGGGTCACCCGCTGCGTGATTGCCCCGCCGCCCAGTCGTTAGCACTAAAGTCCAGGAGGGCACCTGGCAGGATTCCGATTCCGGGTAGACGTCCGCAGCACTCGAGTCAAGATGAAGCTCGAATGGATACGAGCGACAAATGCCACAAGTCTACTGATCCTCCAAGACATGGCCGACGACGAAACCCGCTGGAATTCTCCGTCCAGTTCGAAGACAACGGAGCACCGCACCTGCGGCTCCCACGCCGAGGCGCTGGCGACCCGCCCCAGCTGGGCGGCCAACCTCAAGGCCGCTCAGGACCTCGTCGCGACACTGGCACCCCATCACGACCTGGCGCCCCGTCACGACACTGGCGCTGGACCGGCCCCCCGAACAGGTCCCCGGCTACCGCCTGACCCACGCCCCCGTCCTCCGCCACTTCCGCTGCCGAACCGAACCCATCGTGGGTTGAAGAGGAAAGACGAAAGGCGTCCCGGCGAGTCGTTCGACCGGGACGCCTTCACCGGATCACGATCAGGCCACGTCCGATGTGGACGATAACTTCTCGATCGCGTGCCCGACCAAGGTCGTCAGGGTGTTCTTGGTGAGTTCCCGGTCCCGCGCGTCGCAGAGCACGATCGGCACATCCGGCGGGATCGTCAGCGCCTCGCGGAGTTCTTCCGGTTCGTAGTGGTACGCATCGTCGAAGACGTTCACGGCCACCACGAACGGGATGTCACGCCGCTCGAAGAAGTCGATCGAAGCGAACCCGTCCTCCAACTTCCGGGTGTCGACCAGCACCACGGCACCGGCCGCACCCTGCGCGAGGTCGTTCCACAGCGGCCAGAACCGGTTCTGGCCCGGCGCGCCGAACAGGTACAGCACGATCCTCTCGGAGATGGTGATGCGCCCGAAGTCCAGCGCGACCGTCGTGGTCTTCTTGCGCTCGACGCCGGTGAGGTCGTCCACGCCCTCGCTGGCGACGGTCATCTCCTCCTCGGTGGTCAGCGGCGGAATCTCGCTGACCGCACCGACGAGCGTCGTCTTCCCCACGCCGAAACCGCCCGCGATCACCAGTTTCACAGGGATCGGCGCCACATTGGACTCGTGGGCCGGATCGATCCGCCCCTGCACTGGGCTGTGCTGCGAGGAACGGCCTTCGGCCGGGCTAGAGTCTGCAAAGCCCACGGTACACCTGCTCCAGGATTTCTCGGCTGACTTCGGTACGCGGCGAGCGCACGAGGATGGCGCCGTGGTCGAGCAGGTCGCTGCACAGGACTCGGACCACGCCCAACGGCTGTTGCATCAGGACTGCCAGCTCCGCCAGCGACACCGGACGCACGCAGGCGTCCAGGATCCAGCGGTACTCCGGGGTCAGTTCCATCCGCGGCGCCTCCAGCTGGGGCTCGGCGGTCATGATCTGGCTGGCCGTGTCGATCCGGGCGTGCCTGCCGGTAGTGCGTCCACGCGTGATCGTGTACGGGCGGACTATCGGGCCCGCTTCATCGTCGTACCACGCCTCGTCCACGCTCAGGTCCTTTCCGCCGCCACGCCACGCACGTCCCTCGGAGCTGCCGACAGGAAGCTGCCGACCCGGGTGATCAGTCGGCCCATCTCGTAGGCGACCAGCTCGATGTCCGCCTCCGACGTGCTCAGCACTGCCAAGCACGCCCCGCTGCCGGCCGCGGAGACGAACAGGAATCCGCGCTCCATCTCGACGTGCGTCTGCGCCACTTGTCCTCGGTCGAAGTCCTTGCTGACGCCCTTGCCGATGCTGCGCATGCTTGACGAAGCAGCCGCCAACTTGTCGGCGGAGTCGCGGTCCATGCCGGCGGACTTGGCGATCACCAGTCCGTCGTTGGACAGCACGACGGCGTGGTCGGCACCGTGCACGCCCTGCACGAAGTCGTCCAGCAGCCAACTCAGTTTCGATGCTGTTTCGGTCATGCCCACCTCACACACTTGCGCTGTTGTCTGGTCTGCTTACGAGCGGTCGTCGGGCGCGTCGTCGAAGCCTCCGCGGAACGCCCGCCGGAACCCCGCCAACCGGGTCGGGGATGCGATGACGGCCTGCTCCTCCTGGTCCGGGTCGTCGCGCAGGCCTTCCACGAGGTGCGTCTGCGGGACGCGCTTGGGCAACGCCGGACGTCCGCCCGCGGCCCGCCGCCGCTCCGCCGGGGACTCCGGCAGCGGTGCCGGGTTCGGGTCGGGTTGCCGCGCGGGCTCGAACCGGGGCGGGTCGGCCGGCGGGGCAGTTTCCGACTTCGGCCACTCGTAAGTCGTTTCGACCGGCTCCGGCGCCGGCGGGGTGGGCTGGTCGGTCATGGCCCCATTCCAGCTCAATTCCCGCGACTGCGGCACCTCCGATGGTGCGTCGAGTTGGTGTTTGGCGCCACTCCCCGCCCCGCGCCCGGCCGGCAAGCCGGGCAGCCCGCCGCTGCCGTTGCTGGTGCTCAGCGCGGTGTCGGCGTCCAGGATGCGGTCCGGCAGCAGCACGGTGGCGCGGGTTCCGCCGTAAGCGGAAACGCCGAACTTCACGGTGATGTCGCGGCGGTGCGCCAGCCGCGCGGCGGTGAACAGGCCCAGCTGCTCCGCCTTGTTGTTCTCCAGCACCAGCCGGTCGAACTCCGGCGGCTCGGACATCATCGAGTTCGCGTGGTCGCGGGTCGCCGTGTCCATGCCCAGGCCCTGGTCGGCGATGTCGATGGCGATGCCGCGCGCCACCGCGGTGGCGTCCACGTGCACCTGGGTCGCCGGCGGGGAGAACGCGGTCGCGTTGTCGATCAGTTCGGAGATCAGGTGGATCGTGTCGCCGACGGCGGCACCGCTGATCATCACCTCCGGGACGTGCCCGATGACCACGCGCGAGTACTGGTCGATCTCCGAGACCGACGAGCGCACCACGTCCATCAGCGCGACCGGGCGGCTCCACCGCCGGCCCGGCTGCTGGTCACCGAGCACCAGCAGGTTCTCCACCGTGCGCCGGGCGCGGGTGGTCGAGTTGTCCAGGTCGAACAGCTTGGCCAGCTGCGTGGAGTTCTCCTCGTTGCGCTCCAGCTGGTCGATGGTGCCGTGCATGTGCCGCAGCAGCCGCTGGATCCGGTGCGCCATGCCCACGAACACCACGCGCGCACCCTGCCGGGCCCGGGTCTCGCCGACGGCCGCCTCCACCGCTTCCTGCTGGAACAGCCGGATCGCTTGAGCCACCTGGCCGACCTCGTCGTGGCCGTAGTGCTCCAGCGCCACCATCTCGGTCTGCATGTCGACGGACTCGCCGTTGCGCAGCCTTCGCACGACGTCCGGCAGTTTCTGGGCCATTTCCAGCGATTCGGTGCGCAGGCCCTGGAGCCGGGTCAGCAGCGCCTCGTCGACGACCGTGCGGTAGACGTGGCGGGAGAAGATGAACGACACGACCGCGACCGCCAAGGCGCCCAGGCTGCCCCACATCACCGTCCACAGAGGACTGATGCTGTTGTCCACACCTGCGGCGGAGACGTCGTCCGCCTGGGTGTAAACCAGTCCGGACATGTCGGAGCCGACCTCGTTGGTGATCCGGCGCCAGTCCTCGAGTTTCACCGGCGCCTGGCTCTTGTTGAAGCCGGGGGTGGCGATGATGCGGTTCTCGGCGGCGATCAACTCCTGCCAGTCGGGGCTGGCCAGCATCTGCTCGTACCGCACGCGGACGTTCGGCAGCAGGGTCGAGGCGCTCTGTTCCGTCGTGGTGTGGTGCGCGTCGATGTAGCGGGCGATCTGCCGATGCTGCTCGGGGGTCATCTGGCCGTTGCTCAGCGCGGTATCGACCAGCGACGCCTCGCGGGAGAGCATGTCCGTGGCCCGGAAGAGGTCTGTCGCGGTGAGCACGCCTTGCAGCGTCTCCGGGTCGGGGATGATCCGCGCCTGCATGTCGGCCAGGTACGTGGCGCTGTCGAACAGGCCGTTGTAGAAGTCGTCGATCTCGTCGGCCGTGGCCGCTCTGGCGACCACCTTCGAGCGGATGTCGCTCATCCGGCTGAAGTAGCCGGTCAGGTCGGCCATCGGTCGCCGGATCTCGTCCGGCGCCGGCCCGAGCAGCCGGCTGCCGACAGCGTTCATCTCACCGATCGCGCGGTCGGTCCGGCCCTGCTGGTCGACCAGTTCGGTCATGTCCAGCCCCGGCTGGCTCACGACCTCCAGGCTGCGCAGGCGTTCCTTCTTCACCTCCTCCAGCGCGGCAATCGCGGGCAGCGACAGCTGCCGGACACCGGAGGCGACCTGCTGGGCGTAGACGGCTTGGTAGGCGAACAGGGCGCACCCCACGCTCCAGAGGATGCCGACGACGATCCACGGGATGACGACTGCCCAGGTCAGCTGCGACCGGATGGAGTTGTTCGACCGCTCGGACCGGCGACGTCGCGGTTTGCCAGGGGGTGCCGAAGGCTCGTTCTGGGTTGTCACTTCCACGTACTTTCCATGGTTCTGGCCCGCTCAGGGACAGGCCGCTCGGCACGCCGCGGACGCGCTGCCCCGCCCGCAGGCACACGCGCGTGTCCCCCCTGACACAAACGCACTGTATCGGATCAAGATCACTTGACGTGATCGGACTCGGACGTTTCACGACAAGGAGCGCGGAATTCCAGGGACGTCCGAGGCCCCCCGGAACCGGGCCGACTGACGAGCCGAAGTCGAGCCGGGCCGACTGACGAGTCGGGCCGACTGGCTGAACAGTATTCATGTATACGAACGGGCCGTTCCCGGATCGAGTCGCGCTGGTCGCCGGAGTGCTGAGTCGAATCGCCGACGCCCCGGCGTGAGTTGTCGTTCATCGGGCCCAGCAGGCACTTCTTGATCTGGCGCGGAACGCGGCTGGCGGTTCGCGCCGCCTACACTCACGTCTAGGGCCCGTGAGTACTTTCGGGTGCTATAGCCCCCAAAAGTACTCACGGGCCCAACGGTGGCGAACGTCTGCAGGAAGGTGCCCCGGAGTGATCAACAAGAGTCGGCTCACCGTGCTGCTGGTGCGCACGGCACTTTTCTTCGTCGCTGCCGTGGTGCTGGGCTTCATCTACGACTGGCCGTCGTTCGCGGTCATCGCGGCGGTGATGACCGGCGCCGCCGCGCTGGTGCAGCTCGGCGGCGTGCTGTGGCTGCGGCGCACCGAGCGCAACGACCCGGAGTCCGCGAAGGAGCCGGTCAGGCCGGACGGCTTCCTCTGAGGCCACCTTGCCCGCATTACCCCCTGGGGGTATAACGGTGGTGTCGCCGGAGTACCCGAGGAGGTCGCGATGCACGGCTACACCCAGAACAAGGACGACTACGCCAAGCGACTGCGCCGCATCGAGGGCCAGGTGCGCGGCCTGGCGCGGATGATCGACAACGACGAGTACTGCATCGACGTGCTGACCCAGGTCTCGGCGACCACCAAGGCCCTGCAGGCGGTGGCCCTCGGGCTGCTTGACGAGCACCTCAAGCACTGCGTGTCCGAGGCGGTGGCCGAGGACGGCGGGCAGGCCGCCGAGAAGATCCGCGAGGCCAGCGACGCGATCGCCCGGCTCGTCAAGTCCTGATAACCCAGCCCCGGTATGGTAAGTGGCATGCAGGCGCGTCCGAGGCTCGTGCGGTGGGGAATCCTGGTGGTCCTCGCGCTCGGCGTGGTGCTGATGCACCACGTGCCCGCGCAGCACCACGAGTCCCCGCCCGCCGCGGCCGCCATGCACGCCGGGATGCCGGCCGAGCACAGCGAACCGCCCGCAGCGCCGGACCACGGCCTGCTGCACCTTTGCCTAGCGATCGCCGCCGGGTTCATCGCGCTCCTGCTCCCCCTCCTGCACCGCATCGCCAGCGCCTTGGCCGAGACCCCGAAGCCGCTCGCGATAACGGCGTTCACCCGCTTCCGACCGCCCACCCCGGTGCCCCGGCGGTTAGCGATGTTGTGCGTGCTTCGGCGCTGATCGGCAGCCGAGCGGCCACGGAACCCGTGGCCTGCTTTCGCATGCCCGATTCAGCTCACGAAAGACGAGGACAACACATGAAGCGCACGCGTGTGCTCACCGCTGCCATCGGCGCGGCCGCAGCAGCGGCCGTCCTGGCCGGTTGCGGCGGCGGTGACGACATGAGCAACATGCCCGGCCACGGGGCTCCGACCAGCGCGAGCCAGCCCGGCGCCAACCCGCAGGCGGCGAACAACGCGGCCGACGTCACGTTCGCGCAGGGCATGATCCCGCACCACGAGCAGGCGATCGAAATGTCCCGGCTGGCACCGGAGCGGGCCCAGTCCGAGGAGGTCAAGAATCTGGCCCGGCAGATCGAGGCCGCGCAGGGCCCGGAGATCCAGACGCTCACCGGCTGGCTGCGCGACTGGGGCGCCCCGGCGTCCATGCCCGGCATGGACCACGGCGCCATGGGTCACGGCGACATCGGTAACGGCGACATGGGCGGCATGATGTCGGACACCGAGATGCAGCAGCTCGAACAGGCTCGCGGCACGGAGTTCGACCGGCAGTTCCTGACGTTGATGATCAAGCACCACGAGGGCGCGGTCGCCATGGCGCAGACCGAGCTCGCCAGCGGCCAGTTCTCGGCGGCGAAGCAACTCGCGCAGCAGATCATCGACACCCAGCAAGCCGAGATCGAAACCATGCGGGGCCTGCTCTCCCAGGGCTGACCATCTCTTGAGCGAGGGGCACCCGCGACCAAGGTCGCGGGTGCCCCTCAACCACTCGACTTCGGCGCGGCGCCGGCGCAGGTCAGGACTTGACCAGCCGCGCGATCGCCTCGCTGGCCTCGCGCACCTTCTCGTCGGCGTTCTTCCCGCCCTCGGACAGCGCCTCGGCAACACAGTGCTTGAGGTGCTCGTCGAGCAGCCGCAGGGACACCGCCTGCAGGCCCTTGGTGGCCGCGGAGATCTGGGTCAGGATGTCGATGCAGTACTTGTCCTCCTCGATCATCCGGGCCAACCCGCGGACCTGCCCCTCGATGCGCGCCAAGCGCTTCAGGTAGTTGTCCTTGTCCTGGGTGTATCCGTGCATCTCCGCTCCCATCGCCACCGGTCCGGGCTAAAGGTTACCCCCGGCCGGTAGTGGGGCGGCCGGATCGACCGGCACTGTCCGCTGTGGACATCCGACCCGTTGACGCGTCCGAACAAGTGAATCTTGCTCGATCAACCCCGGGTTCACTTCGCCGCAGGAGGTGTGCCGGGGCATCGCGGCGGGTAAGTCGACTGGTGCCAGCCAACGCAAGATCACCGGAGGTGGTAGCAGTGGCCGCAACAGCTCGGTTGCCCAAACCCGTCAGCGAAGCCTGGCACTGGCAGCTCCAAGCGGCCTGCCGCGACGTCAACGCGAGCCGGTTCTTCCACCCGGAGAACGAGCGCGGCAGCGCCCGCGACAACCGCGAGCGCCGGGCGAAGAGCATCTGCCGGAAGTGCCCGGTCATGCGGCAGTGCCGGACCCATGCGCTGAAGGCCCGCGAACCATACGGCGTCTGGGGCGGCCTGGGCGAGCACGAGCGGCGGGATCTCATCGCCAGCGGCCGGACGCCCTGAAGCGCCGCCCGGCGCACGTGGGCGGAGCGACCCGGGTGGAGAGTTCCGCCGAGGGGCGGGAAGCGGTAGGCTATCGACCCGGTGTTACGACACCGTTTCGACCCGGGATTCATTTGACATTTCCCGGGCACGATTTCAGTCCACAATGGATAATTAGCGACGATAACATAAATCGGTCGAAATCCGGCGCTGCTCAACGGATTTCCGGCCGATCGCGACCAGTGTAGCCCGCATCACAGCGAATTCGTCGCGGCACCGGGAACAAAGAGATCGACCCGATTGCTGAAACCCGAGTCAGATTCCCCAAGTCTACCGCGGTGAATTCGAAAGGTAACGATGGACAACGTTGCGGTGCACAGCCCATCGGTGGCACACCGTGCGCAACCGGTGGCCGATGAGCCAACCGGATTCGAGCGGTTCCGGGTGATCCTCGTTTTGGGGGCGCTCATCGCCCTCGGCCCCCTGACCATCGACATGTACCTGCCGGCGCTGCCTACGATCGGCAACGACCTGCAGGCCTCCGCATCCGCCGTGCAACTGACCCTCACCGGCACGCTGCTCGGGCTCGGCCTGGGCCAGCTGCTGATCGGCCCGTTCTCCGACATCGTCGGCCGGCGGACTCCGCTGATCGCGGGGACCGCCCTGCACATCGTGGCGTCGGTGGCGTGCCTCCTCGCGCCGAACGTCGCGGTGCTGGGCGCGCTGCGCACGCTGCAGGGCGTCGGCACGGCCGCGACCATGGTCGTCGCGATGGCCGTGGTGCGCGACCTGTTCAGCGGGCGCGCGGCGGCCACCGCCCTGTCCCGGCTGATGCTGGTGATGGGCGTGGCGCCGATCCTCGCGCCGACGCTGGGCGGCGCCATCCTGCTGGCCGGTTCGTGGCGCGGCGTGTTCGGCGCGCTGGCGATCCTGGGCGCGATCCTGCTGGTCGTCGCCATCTTCGCGCTGAAGGAGACGCTGCCGCCGGAGCGCCGCCAGACCGCGGAGTTCCGCACGGTGCTGCGCACCTACCGGTCCCTACTGACCGACCGCGACTTCGTGCTGCTGGCGATCGTGGCGGCGCTGGCGATGTCGGCGCTGTTCTCCTACATCTCCGGCTCGTCGTTCGTGCTGCAGGAGCAGTTCGGCCTCAACCA
The DNA here is from genome assembly GCF_014697215.1 of Saccharopolyspora pogona. Classification (GTDB taxonomy): domain Bacteria; phylum Actinomycetota; class Actinomycetes; order Mycobacteriales; family Pseudonocardiaceae; genus Saccharopolyspora; species Saccharopolyspora hattusasensis. The sequence goes on along the minus strand of NZ_CP031142.1, from coordinate 8,863,306 downwards.
GCAGGCGTTCGGACTGGTCTTCGGCGTCGGCGCGGTGGCGCTCATCGGGGCGTCGCAGTTCAACGTCGTGCTGCTCAACCGGTACACGCCCAGGCAGATCGTCACCGGCGCGCTGATCGCGGCGACCGCCGCCGGATTGGTGCTGACGGCGCTGACCACCACCGGGACGGGCGGGCTGTTCGGGTTCATCGTGCCGTTGTGGCTGGTGCTGGGCGCGATGGGCTTCGTGCTCCCGAACGCCCCGGCGCTCGCGCTGTCCCGGCACGGCGAGGCGGCCGGGACCGCTGCCGCGCTGCTCGGCGCCGGGCAGTTCAGCCTCGGCGCGCTGATCGCGCCGCTGGTCGGGCTCCTCGGCAACGACGGCCCCGCGATGGCGATCACCATGACCGGCGGCGCGGCGGTCGCCCTGCTGGCCCTCGGCGTGGTGGTCAAGCTCGGCCGCGGCGCCGAGCCCGCCTTGTGACCGATGGCCGGAGACAGGGCATAACGGGCGGGGCTAACATCACGGCTGGGCGACGGGACGCGTCGCCCAGCCGTGAGGAGGAATGGATGTCGGAGCTGCCGCCCGAGCCGGAGAGCATCGACCTCGACAAGCCCAACGCGGCCCGGGTTTACGACTACTACCTCGGCGGCGACCACAACTTCGCGATCGACCGCCAGATGGCCGAAGAGGCCATCCACATGTGGCCCGAGCTGCCGCTGATCATGCAGGCCAACCGCGCCTTCCTGCGGCGGGCCGTGCAGTACTGCGCCGAGCAGGGCATCCGCCAGTTCCTCGACCTCGGCTCAGGCATCCCGACCGTCGGCAACGTGCACGAGGTCGCCCAGGGCGCGGCGCCGGACTCCCGCGTGGTCTACGTGGACACCGATCCGGTCGCGGTCGCCTACAGCAAGAACCTGTTGCGGGACAACCCGAACGCCACGATCGTCCGCGCCGACCTCCGGGAGCCGGACCAGGTGCTCGACTCCCCCGAGGTCGCGGAGCTGCTGGATCTGAGTCGGCCGGTGGCGCTGATGATGGTCGCGGTCCTGCACTTCGTCGGTGACGAGTCCCGGCCCAACGAGATCGTCGCCAGGTACCGCGAAGGGCTCGCGCCGGGCAGCTTCCTCATCCTCTCGCACGCCAGCGCCGATGGGCGACCCGACGTGGCACCGTCGCACGCCGACCTCTACCGGCAGCGCACCGCCACGCCGTTGACCATGCGCACGCGCGCCGCGGTCACCGAGTTCTTCGACGGGTTCGAACTGATCGATCCGGGTGTCGTGACCCTGCCGCTGTGGCGTCCGGTCGCCGCGGCCGACGTCGCCGAGCACCCCGAGCGGTTCACCGGCCTCGCCGGCGTCGGCCGCAGGCTTTGTTGACATCCTCCCCGCCCCTGGATAACTGAAGGCCGGGGGATTCCAGCCTTCCGGTACCGCTCGTTCTCCCGTCGAACGTCATCGGTCGTCTCGTTCGAACGTGATCCGACCGGTCAGGTCCATGCCGGTGACCGGCCGGGAATCGTGGTGCACCGCCAGGCACACCGCGGTGGACACCGAACCGCGCGGGGCGATTTCGACGAGGTTCCCGCCGTTTGCCCTCGCCTGCTCGACGCCGCCCGCGGGGATCGTCGACGCGGGCTCGGCCGCGAAGACGTATTCCGTTCGGTACCAGGGCAATCCGGGTGTCGCGTTGCCTTCGAACCACAGCCAGGCGTTCGGCAGCACGTCGCCGTTCCACGCCATGGCCACGCCCAGGTCGCCGTCGGCGCTCGTGATCGACACCCAGTGTTCGGTGAAATCACCGAAGTACGCGAGCGTGGCCTGACCGGGACCGCCGGGCGGCAGCGTCGACAGCTCCGAGACCGGCCACGCGAGCGTCGCACCGGCTTCCACTACGGGACCGGACGTCGGGTCCACCGTGAGCTTCTGCGCACCCGATGCGATCCGCGCCCCCGGCGTCACCAAGGGTGCGCCGAAGGCCGGGTGGTGCACGATCGCCACCGAAACCGGGTCGGGACTCTCGTTGTGGAACGTGTCCTCCACCTTCAGCACCGATCCGTCCAGCACCACCTGCCGCCGAATCCGCAGCGGAGCCTGGCTCAACCGCACCGAAAGGGTCGCAGAGTCCGAAGTGGACTCGTCGACCTTCCAGCGCAGCAGGCAGGCTTCGCCGTGAAAACCCCAGGTGCCGCCCGCGACGTCCGACGCATCGCCGGCGTTCGGGCACAGCAGCTGCCAGCCACCCTGGTACAACGCCTGCCAGGACTGGCGGGACTCCGGCGCCCACGGCCCGGGCTGGGCCGAATCCGCCCACGGCGTGCGGTAGAGCAGCTGCGCGCCGGTCCGGGCATCGGTCAGCGCGGTGATGTCCGCGCCCCGGTCAGGCGTCAACTGCACCGCCAGGTGGTCGTTTCGCAATTCGAGTTCAGTCGTCACGGAACACCGCCGATCGCTTCTCCAGGAACGTCGCTACGCCTGCCTGTGCATCATCGTTGGTGTAGAGCCAGAACAACACCTACTGTTCGCCGGCAAATCGTTTTACCCGGCCGGTAGGAAACGCCCGGCCCCGGGTCGAAGCCGCCGAGGCTCTTGCTGCTACCTCCCCCGGTGCCGCCCCGAGCAGCTGCTGGGCCTGGCGTTGGGCTGCCCGGCGGGTTCGACTCCGCCAGGCCGCGAAAGGACGGACCGTAGACTTGCGGTCAAGGTCAAGGATGACTTCTGGAGTGGATGCGGATGTGGGAGCGGTTGTCGCCGGGGTCGGTCGCCAATCAGGTCAAGCTGCAGATCATGCAGGCGATCGAATCGGGGCGGTACAGCCCGGGCGACCGGCTTCCACCGGAACGCGAGTTCGCCGAGCTGCTCGGGGTGAGCCGGCCGACGGTGCGCGAGGCGATCGGCGCGCTGAAGGGTAGGGGCGTGCTCCTGGTGGTGCACGGCCGCGGCGTGTTCATCGCCGAGCCCGAGACCGCCCGTGAGCTCCGCGAGGCGCTGGCCACCCAGCGCCATTCGATCAGCGAGTTGTTCGCGATGCGCGAGGTGCTGGAGGTGCCTGCGGCTGGTTGGGCCGCCGAGCGCCAGGACACCGCTGCGCTGCAGCGGGTTTCGGACGTACTGGAGAGCATGGTGGAGGCTGCCGAGCAGGTGCCGCGCGACTTCGACCGCCTGCAGCAGCTCGACGCCGACTTCCACTTGGCCATAGTGGAGGCGGCGGGCAACAAATTCCTGCAGCAGACCCTCGGTGTCCTGCAGCAGATCCTGCACCAGGGCATGCAGACCACGTTGATGGTGCCCGGCCGGGTGGAGATGGCTCGCGAAGACCACCAGCGGATCCTCGACGCGCTACTCGCCGGCGACGCCGAGGCGGCCCGGCAAGCCACCCTGCACCACGTTCACTCGGCCCGTGCCACCGCCATGCAGCGCTTGGCAGAGCGCGCCGCAGCTACCGAGACCGCGCGGCCCGGGTGATCGGTCGTCGGGCCAAGCAGGATCGGCGGTTGGGGCGCGGATCTCCCGTTGATGTCAGAGGGAGTCCCGTTCCGCTTCGGGGATCGGCGTGGCCGCGCGAGCGCGGTCCAGGAGGCTGCGCACGCCCGCCACGACGTCGGCGTCGCGATCGGCGAGCCAAGTCAGCATCGCGTGGTCCTTGCTGTCCAGGTCCACGCCGTTGAGCGGAGCTCGCAGCAGCGCCAGGTTCACCGTCGTTCTGCGGGACCGGGCATCCCGCCCGGCTTGCGTCTCGTTGCGCACCCAGGGCCGGTTCGCGACCTGGAACGGCTGGCGCGTGTCCGCGTCGGACAGCCCCGCGTCCAGCGAGTTACTCACGACACCATCCATGGCAGCGCCTCCTCGCCTGCGTCCATTCCACCTCATGCTCTGCGTACCACCGCTGCGGAGCAGTTCCAGGGACGAAAGTCCCAGCGGTTCAGACGCGGTGATGCTGCCTTCCCGACGCCGCTTGACCACACCCGAGGCCGGAAGATCCAGAACGCGCCTGCTCACGACGCACTCAGTTGACCAAGGACCAACCATGTGGGTGATGCCCGAGGGCGCTGAAGATCCGTTGCAGGGCATAGACTTCCGCCCCGTGACTGCAGTACCGCACACCTCGACCGAGGCAGCCCTGCGCGACGCGGTGGACACAGCACTCATCGATTTGCTCACCGCGCAGCACAATCCCGGCGACCGAGCGCACCAAGCGTTGACCCGCGCGGTCGGCCTCCTGGACCAGCACCCGCATATCGAGATCTCCGACGACGCCGCGTCCGCGGTCCGCACCGCCGCCGACCGCCTGGCCGAGGGCGCCCGCGACGACGCGCGAACCGCCCTGGTGACCGCCCGCAGCCAACTAGCCGCTCCCGGCTCCCGGCTGAACTCCCGCAACACCGGCTGAAACGCCCGGGAAAGCGGGAGCCGGGCACGCGCGTGGCCGACGCCACGACGCGTGTCCGATTCACTGCGGAACCGGTTCACCCCGCGACTGCTCGTCGCGGTGCACCCCCTGCCTCAGCCGGTCCGCCAGTTCCTCCAGGAACCAGTTCAGCACCGACTCCGCCGCTTCCACGTCGGCGGCCGCACCCCTCCCCAGAGCTTCCTTGCGCGCCCGCCCAGCAATCCTGATCTCCTCGCACAACTGCTCGTACGGGAGGTCGCTGCACCTCGTGAACAGATCCATTTGAGACCACTCCGTGGCCATCGAGGGACCGGGGGCTCGCGTTGCAGCGGGTCCCCGACCTCTCGCCCCCATTTTTTGGCGTGTCCTCGAATCGGATCGAGGACGGCCGATCGGCTATTCCGTGCGCACCTGTCTGAACCATATCTCGCAGCGCCAACAGTCGCCTCCCCAATTCGGGGTCATGTTGGAAATTTACCATCATGGTTACGTGAAATACAGTCACAATTCGACCGCGAAGGTCCGCGAAACCGGTTGCCGCAGCGGAGCGCCCGAATAGGTTGCCACCCGGAAATGGATCATCGCAGTCAGCTGTTCAAGATCGGCATCCCGCAGGAACTCGGTGGCCACGAGTTCTCACCCAGCCAGCAGATCAAGACGGTTCAGCAGCTGTCCTATTTGGACACATCGGCGGCGCCAGCGGCCTGGCCGCCCCGGAGTCCCGGCGGAACTTCCTCGCCTGGAGTCCTGAGCCGAAGCAGCAGTGGGGTGATGCCCGGGCGATGTGCGGTTGCGGGCCCATGTTGTCCGAGCAACCATCGCCGTGTTGCCGGGGAGGAAATGAGGTGGCCTGCTTCTTCGGAGGGATTTTGGGGGGAGGCCGAAGAAGCAGGCCACGGGCGGGTGATCGCGGTACCGCGGCTTTGTTTGGGGGAGGTCCACGATCACTCCGGGCCAAGGTATGCCCGTGCGGCCAGCGGTGCGCGCTCAGGCGTGCGCCCCGCGTGGCACCGACCGGAGAACGCCCCTTGGCCCGGGTGGGGCCTTCCCCGGTCGGATGCGGCCGCCGGCACTCCCCCGTGCAGCGCGCTGAGCTGCTCGAATTGATCGAGCACCGCTCAGCGCGCCGCCCAGGATCCCGTTCCGGCCGCCCGGCACCGCCGATGCCCGCTTGGCGGCGGTAACCGGCGTTGGCCCTGCACAGCCGGGCCTTGTCACTCGACCGGGTAGTTCTCGTCCACAGTAGCCCGATCGGAGTAGACGGCGGCGGGTCAGAACATCCAGGGCATCTCCTCGTGGCGAAGTACTGGAATCGCCGAAGCGACCGGAGTAGAACCGAGCCCATCTCGGCTCAGGTACCGACCCGGCCAGCGTCGATCATCCCGGCCATCGCGAGGATGGCGATCAGCGGCTCCAGCGCCCGGACCGGCTCGAACCCGCGCGGGAACCGTTCCTCCCCCGGCGCGGCTTCGCTGCCGCTGGCCGAGACGAAGTGCAGGGTGCACCGGTCGAAGACGCTGAACGGGGCCAGCGCGGCGTGTTCCCCCCGGTTCTGCAGGAACGCGTAGACCGAACTGCTCTCCATATGCAGGAGCGCGGGATCGATCACCGCGAGGGGACCGTTGCGGTGCCGCAGCCAGCGGTCGATCGGCGGGAGGTATCGCAGCCGGTCGGACTTGGTCGCGACGATCGCCGCGGGCAGCCGCTCGAAATCCGGCACCGCCCGGAGCCGGGCCAGGGACATCTCGAACGCCTGGTTGCCGACGCGCTCCGGCGCGGCTTCCAGCCCGTGCACGAAGATCACGGCACCGGTGCCGATCAGGAAGCGCGCGAGCCGGGCGTCGCCGACCGCCTGCAGGTCCTCGCCCGCCACGTCGAAGAACACCAGTGGCCGGCTTCCGCCCGGCCCGCTGAGCAGCAGGATCTCCGCCGGGTCGGTCAGGCCCTCGGGCGTGCCCGGCAGTCGCGCACCACGTTCGGCCGGTTCGAGGGTCTGCTTCCGGTAGCGGTCGTGGCGGTGCAGGTCCAGCGCGGTCGACGTCAGCCCGTAGGGCGTCAGGCCGCCGCGATCAACCACCTCGCGGACCATCGCGGCGAGCAGGTGGGTCTTCCCCGCCGACGGGCGGCCGATCATCGCCACGACCAGCGGCGGGCCGTGGTCGTGGTACGTCGCGGGCAGGAAGTGCCCGGCGACGTCGTCCGACGGGTTGGGGCACCGGCGGTAGCCGCTGAGGCTGCGGAACTGCCGCTTCTGCGGGTCCTGCGAGGACGAGTCGTCCTCGACGAACTTCCCGTCCTCGTGGCGCCACAGCTCGTCGTCTGGCAGCGGCCGCGGGTAGGAGTCCAGGCACACCGGGCAGCGGACCGGCGCCGGCTGTTCGTCCGCTTCGGACTTCGAGGCGCGCCGCCAGGGCAGCCAGGACCGCGACGGGGCGCTCTGCGCCGCCTGCGCCGCCGCGTTTTCCCGCTTGCGCCGCAACAGGTTCAGGTAGGCCTCGACGCCCGGGGCCAGGGCGCTGCCGGGAACGAAGACCGGCACTTCCGTGGGCTCGCGGAGCCTGGTCAGCAGGTCCGCCGGAGTCGGGCGGACCTCCGGCGGGTTGGCGAAAACCCCGTCGAGCAACGTGCTCAGCGCTCCGCCGTCCACCGTGAGGTCCGGCGCGCCGCGCCCGGTGTGCGGATGCACCGTGCGCCAGAGCGCCAGCCCGGCGTCCCAGACGTCGTCCCGGACGTCGGCTCGCCGGCCGTCGGGCGTCTCCCGCGGCTCGCCGATCCCGGCGGCCCGCTCGAAGTCGACGAGCTGCACGGTCCTGCTCCCGGAATCCCACCGCAGTGCCCCGAGCTCCACCCGGCCGTGGGCCACGCCGGCGACGGAGGCGAGGTGCAGGGCGCGCAGCACGCCCACCTGGAGCCGGTAGCGGTGCTGCGCCCCGAGTTCCGGCAGCAGCCCCTCGACGGGTTCGCCCCGGTACGGCTCGACGAGGACGAACGGCTCGTCGTCGTCCACGTCGTAGTACCACAGCCTCGGCAGCTCGGGCGGGTAGCTGTCGCGCGGGAACGCCCACGCGAAGCGGTGCAGCGCCCGGATCTCCCGGTCCAGCGGGCGAAGCTGCCCCGGACCACCGGAATCGGCGCGGGGGACCCACTTCTGCAGCAGCTGCGGGCCGTCGTCCACCGACACCAGGCGGGTCGGCAGGCCGCCACCGGAGACACCGGCGTCGCCGACCACCGTCAGCCGGATCGTGAGCGGCGTGCCGTCGATCGCGCGGCACCGCACCTGGGTCGTCACTGGAACACCCCCTGCCTGAGCGGGACGAGCCGCAGGGTGCCCGCGATCTCGGCTTCGCCGGTCCAGGTGACGCCTGACGGATCCCCGCACCGACCGCCGCGTACCGACGCGGGTGCGAACCGCACGAGTTGTGCGCGGTCGGCCATGGCGCTGACCGCACCGAGCTGCCGGGCGTGGCACAGCTGCGTCATCTCGGCTTCGCTGTCGCACCGGAGCGCGTCGCCGACCTGCGAGCCATCCCAGAGCCGGGCGGCGAGTTCGGCGCGATGGGCGCGTTCGCGGGCGAAGGGCGGTGGCACTAGCAACCCGTACTGCCCGAGGTGTTCGCGGTAGGCGGTGAGCAGCCTCTCCACCTCCCGCGCGTGTTCTTCGCGTGCCGCGGGCCGATCGGCGTCGATCCCGGCCCAGCACGGGCGGAGGGCGGCGATCGTCAGGTCGACCAGGTCGGTGACGACAACCTCGCACACCTCCTGGTGGACGTCCCGGTCCGGTGGGTCGTACGGGTGGTTTCCATCGTGCTGCCCGGGAGAATCGAGCAGGCCGGCCGCGCGCTCGGCGAGCACTTCCCGGACGGCGGTCAAGCCGATCGACACCTGGCGCAGCCCTTCCGCGAACATCGCCCGCCGGGCCGAGGGCCGCCACTCGGCCCGGATCACCTCGTCCACCAGCTGCGCGGACCCGGCCAACCGGTCCCGGAGCCCGTCGAAGTCGAGCTTGCGCCGCCACTGCCGCACCGAACGCCGCCAGCCAACCCCAATCGTCCAGGCGGACAGCAGCACCGCGAGCAGCGTCGCGACCATACCCAGCACGTCCGGAATTCCCGCGCCGGCAACGAGGAAGACCAGCAGCCAGCCGCCGAACACCGGCAACGCCCAGAACAACGCGGCGAGCACCGAGGCCACGGCGAAGCCCTGCTCGCCGGTCGCGGTCGGTTCCCGCGCCTGCAGCACCAGACCAGCGGCGAACCAGGCCAAGACCAGCAGGGGCAAGAAGAACGCGGCGGCGAGGCCCAGCGCGTGGGTTCCCAGCGCCGCCAGCCCACCGGCAACCGCGGCTAGCGGCACCACCAGCGAAGGCTGCGGCCACGTCGCGAGCAGCGGTGCCGGTCCGGCGGGCGGTGCCAGCCTCTCCAGCTCGGCGATGGCCGCCGCGCAACCTTGCGGCTCCTGGCCGACCCGTTCCGCGTCGAGGTCCGGGAGCAGGCACGCCACCGACCGGTACCGCCCGAGCCACTCCTCGACGAGCCGGCGCGAGCGGTCGCGGATGTCCCGCGGCCGCGCCGGAACCGGGCCGCGCACCCCGAGCCGCGCGACGACGTCCCTGCCGACGCGCTGTCCCCGCAGGTTCTCGTCGATGCGGTGCAACTGCTGGGTGGCCTTGTCGTGGAAGTCCCGCACCGCCGCCCGCGCCTCGGCGAGGACCGGCCCCACGGCCGGTCTCGGGCGCCGCTTCGGGAGCGGGGCAAGGAAGTGGTCGACGCGGGTGAGCGCGTGGTCGGCCGCGTTGAGCGCCGTGACGGCGCGGGTGTGGGCCTCGGCCAGCTCCGCGCCGGGGAGCAGGACGTCCTCGGCGGGGTCGACCTCGATGGTTTCCCGGACAGCGGTCCGGAATTCGTCCCGGGGCAGTTCCTGCGCCCCGACCCGGCCCGCGTCCGGGTCGGTGAACCACGCGATGGCTTCCTCCTGCGCCCGGCGCAGCTCCACCTCGTGCAGGCTGGTCCGCTCCAGGACCATGCCCGCGCTGGCCGTGCTGTAGGGCAGGGTGCTGACGGCCTTCACCACGGCGGCGAAGACCGCCGGATCGGTGAGGGCGTCGACCAGCTGTCCCAGGCCGGAGATCGCGGCTCGCTCGACCGCCCGCACCAGCGGCTCGGCCGGTCGCCACCGGATCCCGTCGGAGTGGCCGATCCAGACGGTCGCCGCCCGCTCGACGGGCGCCAGCGACGGCGCGGGCCGGATCCGCACCGCGCCGTTGGCGTTCCCGCCGTCGACGGCGACGCAGAGCACCCCGGAGACCGCGGGATTCCCGAGCAGCGCTTGGTAAACCTCGTCGTGGTCGGCGGCCTGCTCCGCATCGTCGAGCACCAGGACCGCGCCTGCGGCCTGCTCCGCATCGCACTCGCCGTTGCGTAGGTCGACGACGAGGACGGGGTCGTCGCGGCGGGCGGTCACCGGTCGACCGCCGGGGACTGGTAGTCGAAGTAGTCGGTCATGTCCCGCAGGTTCGCGAACGGTGCCTGCACGCCCCGGAAGGGCAGTTCCAGCGCGGCGGGCAGGGTCCGGGTCCAGAACTCCTCGATCAGGTCGAGCTGTTCGCCCGCGCCGATGCCGGGCCGGTTGCGGATCTCGTCGAACAGCTGCGCTTCCTTCTCCGGGAGCTGGTGGAGAGTGGTGTAGAGCGGCGACGGCGGCTCGGGATCGCGGTCCACGTTGCGCGGCTTGATCGCGATCAGCTCGGCGGCGAGGTCGCGATTGTTGCCGCTGCCGTTGCTGATCACCCACTCCTCGTAGGCCTGCAGCAGGCTGCCCCACGAGGAGAGCTCCCGGAACGGGGTGAGCTCCAGGACCAGCGGCGGGGCGTCGGTGTGGCCGGTATGCACCCGGATCCGCTGCGGGCTGCGGTCCTGTCCGGGCGGGTCCACCTCCACGAGGCCGTTCCACATCGCGTTGAGGAAGCTCTGCAGGATCAGCGCGCGGTCCGTCGGGGTGGAGATCAGGTAGCCCGGGGCCCTGCCGAGCCGCTGCCGCCACGACAGCCGGTCGTCGGCCCGCTCGTACCGCCGGGCATCCGCCGCGAGCTGGACGGCCTCGCGCACCTCGGGCACCTGGGTGATGCCCATGCCGGTGCGGAAGAAGACGACGACGAGCGAATCGGACTCGTTCGGCCGGAACACGATCGACGGCGCGTACTCGGACGGCACCAGGTCTTTCCGCAGGGACGTCTCCACGGCGTTGTCGGGCGCGCTGCCGGGGTAGGAGATGAGCACCTTCAGGTCCCCCTCGCCCGCGGGCGCGTACCCACCGGGGACCAGTCCGGCCAGCTGCGTGCGGAAGTACGTGATGTCGGCATCGTCGATGGCCGTGTCGGCCCGGCCGACGGTCGCCGCGAGCAGGTCCCGGATCGACGGGACGAGGGCCCGCTCGCCGCCGCCGGGCCGGAAGCACTCCGAGACGGCGCCGCGAATCCGTTGGCGCACCAGGTGAACCGCCGCTTCGGGCTGCTCCCGGCCGACGCGGTAGGCACCGGACCAGCCGTCCTCGCCGAGGATCAGCCCGACGATGTCGGCGGCCGTGGCGTTCGCACCGAGCCGGTCGCGGAACCGTTCCTCCAGGGCCTTGTACACCCGCGAGTAGAAGCCCTCCAGCCCGCCTTCCCCAGGTGGCAGCAGGTAGGACACCCCGAGCCGGGGAGCGTAGAGCTGCGCGGCGCGCTCGGAGAACTGGCGGTCGTCCGCGGCGATGTGATCCGCGAACTCGTCGGTGATGGCGGTGAGCCGGTCGCAGAACGAGCGCCAGCGCGGCTCCCAGAGCCGCTCGTTCTGGCGCCACGCCTCGTGCCACTGCCGCCGGACCCTCCACTGGTACCAGGCGTCCTGGTCCTCGACCGCCTCCTGGACGACCTGGTCCGGCCAGCGCAGCCGCCGCAACGTGCGCCGCCGCTGCACGGTCTCGGGCTGCGGCGGGTGCAGTCCGAACTCGCCCGGCGCCCGCCGGGATTCCTTGCGGTCGTTGAGGATCTTCTCGAACCCGCCCCGGTCCAGCTTCTCGGCGTAGCCCGGATCGCCGCGCACGACCCGCCGCAGCCGGAACGGTTCGACCGTGCGCGACAGCTCCTCCCCGGCCTTGACCGGGTCGAAGTCCCGCGCCAACCGGCCGAGGTGCGGGCCGAGCAGGCGCTCGTTGCGGTCCAGGCTTTCCTGCATGGTCCGCGCCCGGGCGCTCAGCGCCTGGATGATCGAGTCGTAGCCGACGGGGACGTCCTCGACGTCGGCGAAGGGCTCCAGCGGCGCACAGGTCAGGAAGCCATCCAGCCCGGAGGCGACGTCGAAGCGCTCGATGAGGTCGCGGTTGTGCACCCCGGCCCCGGTCGGCGCCTGCCGCATGACCCGCACCGCTTCGGCCAGCAGCCGCGAGCTGACCACGTCCGCGAGCACCGCGAGCGGGATGGTCAGCGAGGCGACCGCGGACGTCGACACGCCCCGCCGCCCGATGCCGGTGTCGGCGAACGCCGAGCGGCTGGCCGTGTCGTTGATGAAGCGATCGGCGAAGGACTGATCGCCCTCGGCGCCGGCGCCGATCAGGGTGGTGACCAGCGAGACCATCGAGCGGACCAGGTCATCGCCGCTCACCCCGTCCTTCGGGCGGCCGAACAGGAAGGCGGTCTGCACGGTGGCGGGCCGCAGGCTGGTCGGGCGGGGTTCGCCCGGGAACCAGACCGACAGCGGGCCCTGGTCCTGGGCGCCGCCGACCTCGTCCCCGGCCCCCTGGGCGTTCTGGTCGTCGATCAGGCGGAACAGGTCGACGAGCGCGGTGGCCGAGTTGAGCACGGCGGCCCGGCCGCCGCCCATGCCCTCCTTGAACGCCGAGGGCATCAGCACCAGCGGGTAGATCCGGGTCTCCGTCCCGGCCTGCCGCAGGTGCTCGCCGATCAGGTGCAGGTAGTCGTAGAAGATGCCGCTGCCGGTGCCGCCGGCCACCGAGAAGGCGACGAACACGTCGACGGCGTTGCCCAGCCTCCCGCCGAGAGCGCGCAGCACCGATCCGGAGGCCTTGATCCGCTGCATAGCCGCGGTCACGCCGTGCAGCACGGCGCCGGGTCCGTGGCCCTGGCGCATCGTCTCGAACAGCACCGCCCGGCCGACCGTCGGGAGCTGGCCGGCTCCCGCGCTCAGCGGCGCCACCCGGGGATCGGTCTCCGGTCCGGGCAGCCAGCCGATCGGCTCGTCCAGGGTGATCCGCATCGCCTGGGCCAGTTGCGCGCTGTTGTGGTGGTTCGGCGGGACGAGGTTCGCGATGAGGTGCGTGGTGTGCTGCGCGGCGGCGTGGTGGTCGGAGCTGGGCACCACGTTCGGCAGCACCTTGCTCAGCTCGTCGATGCTGAGGTCCGCGTACACGAACTGCAGGCAGGACGGCAGCTGGTAGGGCAGGTAGTCCTGCCCGGGCATGCGCGCGATGAGCTCGGTGCCGTCGGGGCCGCAGAACGACTCGCGCAGCACCCGCTCCAGCTCGCGGCCGACGCGGCATCCGGTGCCCCCGAGGCCGAGGAACAGCATCGGCTGGTGGATCTTCATGGTGGGGTCCTCACTTCAGAGCCTGTTGGTGAATGGTCTGGGTGGGTGGTCGCTTAGCGGAACCTGAGAGGTTCCCCGGACTGGCGGGTGCCCCTCCTGATGTATGTCCAATACGCGGCGGAGGGCCGTCCTCGCCAGGAAACCTCTCAGAACCCGCCGATGGTCGTCTTGGCAAGGTGGCTGGAAGCGGCGCGCCGCTTCCAAAGGCGTGGACGGCATTCGCCGACAGGTTCTCAGAGGTCGTAGGGGTCGTACGACCGCTTCGGTTTCGTCGTTCGTCCACTTCGGACTTCCTTGCCGCGGGCGGGTTTCGCCGCGCGTCGCCGGTCGGGCCGGTCGTGGACGACCAGCTCCACGCCGTCGGCCAGTTCGAGCACCCCGCCCGGGGCCAGGCCGAGCGGTTCGCCGGACGGCCCGGTCAACACCGGTCCGCCTGCTGCCCGCTGCACCTGGTAGCGGTCCCCGCCGGAACCCGCGGTGATGCGCGTGTCGGCGGCGCTTTCGCCGCGGTGGACGCCGAAGCGGAACTCCGCCCCGTTCTGGTGCACCTTGACCGAGTTGCCGGTGGGCTGCCCGTAGCGGCGCAGCTCGACCCGGATCCCGCGGACGTCGCGCTCCGCGTTGCGGCGCCGCCTCCGCAGCAGGACCGCGCCGACTGCCGCGGTGGCCGCGGCGAAGATCAGTGTCCAAAGCCACCAATAGGTGTCGATCGGCCCCGGCGGTGCCACGACTTCGCGCTCGAACACCGGATCGCGCAGCACCGCACCGGTGGTCTCGTCCACCAGCCGGATGCGTCCCTGGTTCGACCCCAGCGCGGTCGCCGGGTCGAAGGTGAGGGTGAAGCCCAACCGCTGCGAGCCCGCCGCCGGCGGCACCACCAGCTTCTCCGGCGAGGCCGTCACCAGCGCTCCCTGGCTGAGATCGGTCAGCTCGATCCGGATGGTCCTGGGCTGACCGGTCGCGTTGTTGACGTCGATGCTGCCGTTCAGCGAGGTTCCGGCGACGACTTCGGCTTCCGCGTCATCGAGGTTCAGCACGCTCTGCACTCCTCCCGCTCCCGACGAGATCCGGGTGGGCAAGATCTGGTGGTCACCGCTCACGCCGACCCCGGTGATGCCGCCGACGAAGTCCAGCCGCCCCGTCGCGGTCTCGGGCACGACGATCCGGCCCTGGTACTCGCCGTCGCCGTCCTCGTCCGACAGCTCGACCGGCGGGAGCGGGGCGAACCCGTCCCCGCGCAGTTCCGCGGTCAACGTCAGGCCCTTCAGCTGCTCCGGGTCCTTGATCGCCGTCCTGGCGCCGCGCACCCGCATGAAGAACTGCACCGCAGAACCCGGGGCCGGGGTCTGCGGCGCGATGTACGGGAGCGCGCGAACCGCCCCCTGGAAGACCGTCATGGCGCCGACTTCTTGCGGCGGCACTCCCGGCTGTGACTCCAGCAGCACGGTCCAGCGGCCCGGTGCCGGGTTGAGGATCCGCATCGCCTCGGCCTCGGTGTCCTGGCCGCCCAACTCGAAGTGGGAGCCGCCGAAGTCGCCGTTGGCGGGCACCTTCTCGCCGTTCGGGTCGAGGTAGCTGACCAGGATCCGCGGGTCGCGCTTGAACACCAGGATCGTGCCCTCGCTGGCGATGGCCGGGACCTCCACGGGCAGCTCGACCGTCCCGCCGGGGGGCAGCCGGTCGGGCACGGGCTCCCCGACGCTCGTGCAGCGGGCCGAGCTGGACGCCCGGCCGATGGCCCCCCACAGGTCGGCGGACTCCTTGATCACCGTCGCTCTCGGCGGGGCGGTGTGCAGCCCGCAGCGGTCTTGCGCGGCGCCGGTGGCGAACTCGTCGAGCTGCTTCTGGCCGGCCTGCCCGAATCCCAGCGGCCAGACGCTGACGCCGGCGTGGTTGAGCTCGTCCAGCACGCCGGAGAGCCGGAACCGCGCGGTGGCGTTGCGCTCATCGGCGGTCTTGCCGTATTCGGGGCTGTCGCGCACGTCCAGCACGCCGTCGGTCAACAAGAAGACGATCTTGGGCTGCCCCTCGGTGCCCGGCTGGCTGAGGTAACTCAGCGCCTGGCGCAGGCCCTGGACGTGGTCCGTGCCGTCGCCCTCGGCCGGGGTGCGCCGGTGGATGCCGCCGACGCAGTCGCCGAGGAACTGCCGGCTCTGCGGCGAATCCGGTTTCGTCGGCGGGCAGACCGGGTCGACCGCCGACCGGCCGGGCGCGTTCGCGCTGCCGAAACCCAGCACCGACACGGTGGAATCCCGGGCCGGCTCGCCCTGGACGATCACCCGCGCCGCGTCGCGTTCGGCGGCTACGTCCTGCTCGGTCAGGCTCCCGGACTGGTCGACCAGCAGCACGATCTGCACCGGCTGCAGCGCGGGCGGCGCGTCCTGCGCCGACGCCGGTGGCGGCGCGGCCAGCGGCAGCCCGCCGGCCAGCAGCAGCGCTGCGGCCCTGGCGACCCACCGCCCGGTTGCCGATCGTAATTCACGCATCCCTTCCCCCGAAGCGTCGACGCACCGCACCCCACCACCGGGAAAGCGGCTCGTACCAGATGTTCTGGTGCCCGACGTCGCCGTAGAGCGTCCATAACGCCCAGCGCGCCGGGTGGCCGTCCGCGTGGTGCTGCTCGTGTTCCTCGCGCAGCGCCCGGAAAAGCGCGACGTCGCGCGGGTGGCGGCGCAGGTTCTTCTCGAAGCCGTCCAGCACCCGGGCGGCCACCACGTCGAGCGCGTCCCACCGGGCGGCCACCACCGACGAGGCTCCGGCCAGGAACGCGGCGCGGACGAAGCCGGTGCGCTCGTCGCGGCCGATGCGTTCGGCCATCCCGGATTCGCACGCGCCCAGCATCAGCGTGCCGGTGCCGCGCAGGTTCATCTCCCGGAACTCGCGTGCGCTCAGGTGCCCGGATTTCCCCTTCGGCGCGAGGAAGAGGATCGATTCCGGGGCGGAAGCCGGCTGGAACTCACCGTGCCCGTCGACGCGGAGCAGGCGGAACTGCCCGGACGCCAACTCCTCGCGCAGGGCCGCGGGGGTAGCCGCAGCCCGGCTCAGCACCTTGCGGCCGGTCACCTCCGTGGCAGCCTCGAGCGCCTCCTCGTCGGCGGCGCCGGGGGCCTCCGGTGCCGCGGCGGCCGGTTGCACCAGCAACATCTGCTGCCCCGACGTTCCCCGCTGCCCGCGGGCGCGTCGGCGCAGCGGTCGCCTGATGGACAGGCACGGGAGATCGGACAGCGCGTACTTGCCGCCGAGCAGCTCGCCCGACGGCCCCGGGCAGGGCAGCAGCGCGAATGGGATCTCCGCGAGGTCGCCCCCGGCGACCACTGCAATCCGCTCGATGTGCCCGGGCAGCTTCCAGAGCCGACCGATCCCCAGCCTGCGCACGACCGCGTGCAGCTTCTGGTCGAAGTGGCACGCCGCGGAGGTCCTGGGCTTCCGCAGCCGCCCTTCGAGCCGGTCGCCGTTGCGCCAGCAGTCCTTCAGTTCGCCGATCGCCTCCGCGAGGTCGATCTTGGTGCTGCCAGGTGCGCCGCGCACCGATGCGTGCCGCACGTGCACCCCGAACGGCCGCTTGCGCCAGACGAACGCGTGGTGGACCCCGTCCGGGGTGGCGTGCAGCATCCAGATCAGCTGCTTGCGCGGAAGACCGCGCGCGGCCTGGCGAATCCACCGCCGCGCACCGGCGAGATCGCCGAGGCCGGGCAGGTCGCGCACCAGAGGCTGCTCGTCGGACAGGATCCGCGGCAGGATCGCGGAACCCCTGGCGGCTTCCATCGCGACGACGGCGGCGACCGCCGCGTGCTGCTCACCGCGCTCGATCTCCCGGGCCGCCGCCTCGATCCGCTTGTCGAACTCCGTGGGATTCGCCAGCAGCATCCGGATGCGGTTCTCGTCGTCGTCCTGCCGCGACGCCAAGTGCTCCTCGAGCCGGTGCGCTTCGGCCCAGGCTTCCGCCGCCTTCGCCAGGCCGCCGGCGCTGCCACTGAGCTCGCGGAGCTGGTCGTGGGCGTCGCCGAGGCGTCGCAGCGCGGCGATCCGGTTGACTACCGGCGAATCTTCGGTCGCCGTGCTCGCCTGCAAGTGGCGGACCGCCTGCGCGGCGGTGGCCGGATCATGTTCCAGCTTGGCGATCGCCAGGGCGATCTCGCCCGCGGCGAGGTGCCATTCGGCGACGTGCCGGCCGGTGGCCTCAGGTGGGGCTTGCTCGGCGAGCAAGAGCCGTTCCGCTTCGTCGACCCGCTGCTTGGCCAGGACGCGTCGCTCGGTCTCGTCGGATTGTCCGGGCTCGGCGAGCCGCATTGCGGCTTCGGCGTAGGCGCGGGCTGCCTGCAGCAGATGCCCACCCATGCCCACCACGCTGAAGCTTTCGGCGCTGGGATCGAGCCGCCCTGCGGCGAGGCGGTTCTCCTCCGGTTGCGGGGATTGCTCTGCCGCCGCGTAGAGCTCCGGCAGCAGCTCGTCGGCCTGGGTCGAGTGCAACAGGCGCAGCAGGCGGATCTTCGCGAAGAGGAACTGGAACCGGATGGCCGGATCCAGCTTCCCGGCCAGCGCCGGTGCCAGCTCGGCGAGGGCCTTCTCGTACCACCCGTCCATCCGCAGCTCTTCCGCCCGGACCATGCTGGCCTGCGGCGAATCGTCATCGCCGCGCACCGGCTCCGACGCGTCGCCGCGTTGCCGTTCGACCGCCCTGATATCGAGATCCACTTTGGACGCCGCGACTTCGTCGCCCAGCTCGGTGAACACCACGCGCACCTCACGGAGGTGACGCAGAGCTCGACCGGTATCCCCGCGCCGAGCGGCAGCGATGCCCCGGAGCCGGTCCAGGTGGGCTTCGTCCTCGCGCCGCATGTGCCGCCCGGCGGCGATCCGAGCGATCTCGTCGAGTTCGGCGTCGATCCGGGAGTTGTCCCCCATCGCCAGGCGCGTCTCGGCGCGCAGCAGCCGCAGCCGGAGGTTTTCCCCGTCGCTGCCGAGGTATTCCTCGCAACGAGCCAACGCGGTCGTGCTGTCGTCGAGGGCCCGGAGCCGGCTCACGTGCTCCACGGCGAGCGCGGCGGCCAGCGCCGGATTGCCGGAGGCGAGCCGGACCGACTGCCGGTACAACCGGTCCATCGCTCGCACGTCCTCCCGTTCGAACGCTTCCCAGGCCGCGGCGAGCGCCACGGCCAGCGGCGACCCCGCGTCCACCGCGAACTCCGCTGGTCCGGTCATGAGCCGCATTCCTCGTCCCGCGTCGGCGGATTCACGCCGTAATTCACGCCGTCGCTCGGCTGGCACTGCTGCACGAGCACGACCTGGTTGCTGGGGCTGACGGGCAGGGGAACCCCGAACGGCCAGGATCCCCAGTCACCGCCGTCCGGCCCGCCACCGAACGGCCGACCGAACACGATGTCCTGGCCGGGGGCGGCGAGGGCGCCGACGGTGCCCGTGTCGAGCAGCGACCAGACCTGCCCTTCCGCGGAGACCGGGCTGGCACCCGGACCGAGGGCCACCACCGGTTGCGCGATCCTGACGCGCACCTGAGCGTTGCGCTCGATCGGCCGCGGCAGGTGCGTCGACCGATCGGCCAGGACGTAGACAGCGGCGGTGGCGGGCACCTGGCGGAGCAGTTCGCCGTACGTCGTGGTGAACGGCTCCGAGATCTCCTGCAGCCTGGACATCTCGATGCCTGGCAGCTGCCCGGGCCGCTCGACCCTGAGGTAGGACTCGCCGGGCACCACCTCCGCGGCGAAGCCCGCCCGGTTCGGCGCCTGACCGAATGTTTTCCCGACCCAGCCATCGGCGAAGCGGTAGCCGGTCCCATTCGCTTCGGGGTAGCTGTAGAGGAAGCCGGGCGCGTTCTCCAACCCGTGCGCCGGGTCCTGCCGATCCCGCTTGACCAGATCCCGGAACCGGCCGAGCAGACCGAGGTTCACGACGATGTCGGTCTGCCGCACCCCGCTGGCCTCCGGGCGCAGCGCGGCCACCGTCCCGAACGGCTGCCCCTGGGCATCGACACCGGCGGAGATGCCGTGCTCGCCGGAACGTATCCCCGTCTCGACCAGGCGTCCGTCCTCGCCCCGGAACCGCGCCTCGCCGAACGGGATCTCCCTGCGTGGCGCGCCTTCGGTCACCACCGACGCACCGTCCGGGCCGCGCCGGACACCCCTGGTCAGGCCCTCCGGCGACCCAGCGTCGCCGAGCTGCCTGATCTGGGCCGTTCCGGTGGACTGGTCGACGCTGGTGGCGGCGGGGTCGACCGGCTTGGCCCGCCGCATCCCTGGCGGGAGCGGGTTTTCGGCGGGTGCACCGCCATGCCGCGCCAAGGGATCGCCGAGCGTGACACCACCGTACACATAGGACAGTCCGCAGTCGGAGAACGCGGGCGAGGGAACGGTGAGCACGGACTCCGCCCGTCCGGGCGGGGACGCGGAGACCGGGCGCGCGCGCTCACGCAGGTCGCTGTTGCGCTCGTGCCAGTCCGCGAACCGCAGGTCGGACCTGATCTCGCCGGCCGGCAGCTGCGGCAGGGAATGCCCGCTCCCGGCGAGCCATTCAAGGGCCCCGGACCAGCGCATCAGCTCCTCGAGGCGCCAGAACTCGGGTTCGTAATCGGCGACGTCCGCGTAGTGGCGATCCCACCAGGCCGATGCGCGGCCCATGCTGTAGGTGGCTTCGAGCTCCTGCCCGCCGGGCCCCTGCGAGCGCACGAACAGCCGGGTCGCCTGGGCGCCGATGTCGACGCCGTCCGGTCGGTAGTCGAACGCGCCGTCGGCCTGGCCCAGCCACAGCCGCGCCGATTCCGCGGGCGGCGACCGCTCCCCCGCCGGCGGGCAAAGCCCGGGCGGGGTGGGGGCTTGCGGGTTCGGCACGAACCCGGGAACCCTTCCGCCGGAAGGAACCCCCGTGCCCACTCCGGCCACCCAGTCCTTCATCACCAGGTCGGTGTAGAAGGCGGTCATGCCGACCTCGGTGCCGGCAATTCCCCCTTCGTAGCGGGCTTCGTTGACCACCGGAAGCCCGTCCAGCAGGTTGTACAGCGCCCACAACTGGGTCCGGTCCGCGGGCAGGCCCCGGGCGCGCAGCGCATCGGCGGGCGGGTCGCCGCTGAACAGGTGCCCCTCGATGAGGGCGGTGAGCTCGGCATCCCAGTTCCAGCCTGCGACGCGGCCGACGAGCTCGGGTGCCAGGTCTGGTATGGCGGCACGGATCTCGTCCGGGCTCGAAATCGGCTTGGGGTCCAAGGAGAATCCCGGCCCCGGTTCGCCCTGCTGGCGGTAGCCGCGCTGGAGCACGGAAACGTCCTCCGGCCGGACGTCGCCATCGGGAAGATCCGGCCAGTTCCACCCGGCCGCCCAGACCTGCCCGTTGCGCAGCTCCAGCCGCGAGAGGTGATTGGTGTCCGCGAGGAACCCTTCCAGGTCCGCTCGCTGGTCGAGCCGCGCCTCGCGGTAGCCGTTGGCCGCGCGGAACTCCGCAGTAGGAGTCCCCGGCTGGGCGTACAGCTCGACCTTCTGGTTCTCCGGGCGCATCCGGTACCGGTGCACCTGCACGTCGACCGGATCGGAGCCCGCATCGACGCGGTGCTGGTCGAGGAGCCGACCGAGGGTGCGGGACGGGTGCGGGTCGTTCTCCGGCACCAGCAGGTGCAGCGTGCGGCCGTCGAACAGCGACCGGCCGGGACCTACGGGCTGCTCGACGAGCCCGTCGAACAACGGGTCCCGCAGCGGCGTCGTGTCGTGCAGGGCATCTACGATGCGGTCCTGGTCCATGCCCAGCGACGACGCCAGCGCGAGCCTGGCCCAGTCGCGGATCTGCTCCTCGGCTTCGGCCGGGTCGAGCCCGGCCAGCCAGGACGCGGCCTTGGAGTACGAGACGAGGTGGGCGTCCTCCTTGCCCGGCTCCCCGGAGCCCGGCCAGGAGCAGGCGTCGGCCACCAGCAGCGTGAGCACGATCAGCCACCCGGTGACGGCCGGGCGCCACCGTCGGCGGGTCGGGTCGGTCATGGCTGCCTTCCGATGATCTGCGATCCGTATCTGCGAGGGCTTGCGATCGTGCACTGACGGACGAGGGATTCCGCCTGCACCTCCGCGGGTTCTCAGACTGTGCCCACCCCGTCGGGGCTCTTGGCGAGGACAGCGCCTCCGCCGCCTACCCGTCGTGAGCGACTATTCCGGCAAGAACCGGCATCACCACTCACGACCCCACGGCCGCCCGCATTCCCGTGGGAAGATCACCGAAATGGCGATAGATGTGCGCGAGATTCGGGTCCTGTTCTTCGACGTGCTCGGGACCGTGGGTGACGAAGCAGGTTCGGCAGCGGACGAGTTCGAACAGGCGATACACGACGCGAACGGTCAGAGCGGACACGGCAAGCCGCTGGCCGCAACGTGGTTGGACGAGTCTACCCGGCGGCTGAACTCGATTCTCGCAGGTGAGTCGTGGGCGCTAAATCCGGCACGATGACCACCGCTCGGGGGCACGTCCGCCGCGCTCGAAGGCGCCGCCCGTTCCGCTCGTCCGTCAGGGGTTGTCGTCAGAACCACCGAGCATGGCGACGCTCCTTCCGATCGGTCCGGCACGGTCCTCGGGTGGGGCCGGGATCGGCCTTCCGGGGCCGGACGACCGGATGGCGAGCCGTCGCGGTGCGGCGGACATCCGGCGAGCGCGGAGGCGGCGCATGAGCGTCATCACCTGGGACGGTCACCTGCGGATCGACCACCTCCCGGACCGCGGCACGGTCGCCGTCACGCTGCTGACCGCGGAGCCGACCCTGGAGGTGCAGTTGCGCAACGGTCTCGTCGCCGGATTCGTGGCCGCCGATCCGGAGGGGCCGCCGACGTTCGTCTCGGTAGCGCTGCGCGACAACGGGATTCCGGACGACGTGGCGGAATTGCTGGGGCCGCGCGTGGCGGCGGCCGTCGCCGACGCGATCGCCGCGGGCGGTCCCGGGGGTTGGCTCGAACTCGACCTCGGCGAGGTCGACGGCCTCGCCGAGGCCTGGGCACCGTACCGGGCGGTGGCGCTGGACCCGGCGATCCCCGCACCCCGGGGCACGCTGGGCGCCTGGGCGGGCGAGCTGTGGACGCGGCTGGACCTGGCGGGCTGGGCCGATGCCCTGCGGGGCCCGGAACTGCGGTTCAGATCTGGGGAATCCGGTCAGCGGGAAGCGGATCCGCCCGCAGCGCAGGAAATCTGGCGGTTGCCCGACGAGCTCGCCGCCGCGGTCGGGGTGGCACCCGAGGTGACGTGGACGATTCGACCGCTGGCTGGGGGTGCGGTCGAAATCGGCCTGGCCGTTCGGCCCGCCGGAGGTGCGGCGAACGCCGTGCTCCAGGCGGGCCTGGACGACGGCTCGCAGCACTGGGAAACGTTCGAGCCGGATCCATCCGGTGTCTTGCGCGCGCGGCTGGTCGCCTCCGGCGATCCGGTCGGCGTGCGGTTCCGCTCCGAGAGCCGGAGGTCGGCATGAGTTCACGCGACGAACTGGCGGCGGCCGCGGACGAGCTGTTCGGCAGCATCTACGCGGACGACCTGCACGCGCTGGTCCACAAGCTCGGATCGCTGGGGGCGCTGCGGGACGCCGTCGTCGACCGGGCGGGGAAAGTGGTTGCCAAGCTGGCGAAATCCGGTTCGGCGGTCAAGCCGGACGAGTGCGGCGTGCTCGTCGCGGCGTGCCTGACGTGGGGTCGCTGGCATTCCGGTGTGCAGCGCAACACCGGCAACGCCGCGGCGAAATTCGGTCGCTACCGCCGGTTTCCCGGTCTCCCGCTCGACGTCCTGGTCCGGGTCGGCCGGGTCGACTCCGACGATGACGACCGCACCATCGCCCTGCTGGCCCGCACCGTGCGCATCCGGCGACTGGTGACCGGGGCCCGCCCGGTCGGCGAGCCGGAGTTGCTGCTCAACGTGGTGGTACCGGCGATCGTCGAAGCGCTCGTGGAAATCCCCGGGCAGCCGGCGGTTTCCGACGCCGACGGGGCGGACGTCGTCCTCGACGTGCTGGAGCGCGGCGCCCGGCTCACGGCCGAGTACCGGGTGGCCGGGCTGCCCACCCCGAGCGCGGCCAATTCGCTCCCGGTCACCGGCAACGCCGACTTCCTGGTCCGGCTCGCCGCCTACCGCGTCGCCATCGCGGCGCGCCGTGGCCTGGTCGGGGGCGATCCGCTCGACGAGCTGGCGAAGTCCGTGCCCGAGCTCGCGGGCATCCTGAACAGGGCGATGACGCGCCCGGCGGGTTCCTGGATGCGGCGCGGGCCGGACGAATCCGATGTGGCGGTGGCGATCGACCAGTTCGCGGTCCACCTCGGGAGCGCCGCGCCCGGGGGCAGCGCGGCGGGCAAGCGCGTCAACGCCGTGCACCGCGTGCTGAACCACCGTCTCCACCTCGACGAACGCCCGGACCAGTTGCCGGTCGACGACCTCGACCAGAAGCCGTCGTCCGGCGCCCCGGACCACGGCGAGTGGCTCTCCGACGTCGAGCAGCTGGCCGGCTGGTTCGTCGCGAAGCTCTTCGCGGACGCGGAATCCGCCGCGCGGAACCCGCTGCTGACATGGCTGCGCAGCAAGCCGGGCGAATACCCGAAGACCAAGGACCTGCCGGTGCTGGTGCGCAGGCTGCGGGTCGCCACCGATCGGCTCGGCCGCCTGGCGCAGGCCGACGAGCTCGCGACCGCCCGCCCACCTCGGCCGGCGGGAATCACCCAGGGCCAGTTCGAGGACCTGATCGCGGAGCTGGCCGCGGCCGCCGACCCGTCCGCCGTCGAGGGGTGCACCCTGGTCGGCGTCCACCACTTCAGCCTGAATGCGCTGAGTCCACTGTGGTCAGGTCGGGCACCCGCCGTCAAAGCCCTCACCCGCTACCTGGTGGCGGAACTGACGCCCGCGGCCAGGAAGGACAGCACCGACGGCGCGGCCAAGGTCCTCGTCAAGGCCAAGCTCATCGCCCGGCACGGGACGCGGGCACCGATGCAGTTCGTGGAGCGATCCGCGAGGCCCCTGCGCGAACCGTGCTGCCCGGAAGTGGACCGGTCGGCCCAGGCCACGCCCCGGGAACCCGTTGCGGCGGACGAAATCTGCCCGCACCGGCAGTGGGGCGAGACCGGTCTGGTGGACAACTACCGGTCGCTGGGCGACGCCGCAGGCATCGCGCCGGACGCGGCACGCCGGCAGCTGGAGCGGTACAAGGGCCCCTGGCCCGAGCTGCTGCACCAGTAATCCATTGCCAGGCAACAGCTTTTAGGGACTGTTTCCAGACTCATTCTACGAAGCGGTGCTGGTAGCGGCCCCCCTGCGGGAATACAGACGCCGTCTGGACTGCGGGATCCCCGATTTACGTATGTCCAGCTCTGAATTCAGCGGAGCGTGTCGAGGCGGCGGCGTAGGCCGGCCAACAGCCCGTAGTGGCTGTAGCTGGCCTCGCTGCCGTCGGTGACCCGCCGCACCCAGTCCTCGGCCACCGCCAGCAACCGCCCGGACCGCTCGATCTCGTCTGGGCCCGCCACCCCGGCCTCGACGGCCGCGAGCAGCGCGGGCACGGCGAGCAAGCAGAAGTGTGCCGCCGGTTCGGTCGGCCGGGCCAGCAGCTCGGCGGTCTCCCGGTCGTCGAGCGCCTGGCAGATCCAGCCGTGCCCGCACTCCGCCCAGTGGGCGGCCTGCGCGCGCCGCCCGGCTTCGGCGGCAAGCCTGCTCAACGTCGTCGTCGCCCGGGTCGCCACCTGCAACGACTGGCGCAGCGGCAGGAAGCTCTGCGTCCGCTTCCAGTACAGCTCGCGGGCGGGGATGACGGTGCCGGCGAAGAGCTCGACGGCGGCGAGCAGGTCGGACTCGTCGTCCGGGTGGGAGGCCAGGTACGACGCGTAGTTGTGCAGGTGGTGCCCGACGGCCAGCCGCGAGTCCGGGTCGGCCGGCCAGTCCGGGCTGATCTGCAGGATGCGCCGGTAGGCGTCCCAGGTACGGCGCAGCCAGTCGTCCAGTTCCGCGGGCGACGGCAACCTGGCCTCCGGATCGGCGGCGTTGGTCCGCCGCACGATGTTGATCTCGACGTTGGCCGACGAGACCGCCTCGGCGGCGGCGCCCCGGTCCACGATGCCTTCCTCGGCAAGCTCGATGCACCGCTCGACCTGCGCCAGCAGCTCCTCGACCGGCTCGGCCAGGTCGTTGCGGCGATCGTGGCGCAGCGTGTGCACGGTCATGTCGGCCGCGCGGCACCGCGCGAGAACCGTCAACGGATCGCCGGGCCCCAGGCACTCCGTCGCGAGCGTCGCCACCTCCCCAAGCAGCGGCACGATCGCGACCCTGGTCTGCTCGCGCCCCTCGGCGTCGAACTGCACCTGCCGCAGCACGGTCAGCAGACCGATCAACACCGCCCGCCGCGCGAGCAACGGAAGCCCGGCCAGCTCGGACGCTTTCGGGATGCGCGGCAGCACTTCCGTTGGGGACGAGTCCTGGTCGAGCAGGTGCGCCACCTGCTCGACGTAGCGGTCGACCTGTTCGGTGGGCGGCACGAGCGCCTCCACGGCGAGCTGGCCGGGGCGCCGCTCGCTGAGCCAGAGGTGGCTGGAACTCCGCTGGGTTCCGATGGCCATCAGCTCGCGCAGGAACCGGTCCACCACCTCGCCCGGCACGTCCGATCCCAGCAGCCGGACCGTGTGGTCGGCCAGTTGGAGATCGCGGGGCCGCGACGAGGTGCCCGCGCCGCCGTCGGCGTGCGGCCCGCCCACTTCGCAACGCGTCAGCGGCAGTTCGGCGGACGCACCGGCGAGCGGCAGGTACCAGTCGACGAGCAGCTCGCGCTGGATGGTGCGGGCCCGGATCGCCGCGGCGACCAGGGCGGGTTGCGTCCGGAAGGCTTCGAGGACCAGCGCGGCCCACGCGGCGAGGCGCGACCGGACCGGCAGCTCCGACCCGTCGGCCGCGACGAGCAGCCCCATCGCGGACTCGACGGCATTGACGACCGGGACCAGCAGCCGGTTCGTCGCGGTCAGCACGACCGCCGCCTTCGTGTCGGGCCCGAACCGGTTGAGCGTGGCGTTCGGGATCTCGTTCGGCAGGGATCCGCCCGGGCCGGTGACCGCGATGCGGTCGACGATTGCCCACGTGCCGGGGTCCGCGACCGGCGCTTTGGCCCGGCCGCGGGTCCGCAGCGGTGCCCCGCGCGCGATCTCCGACAAGGTGATCTTGTTGTAGTCGGAGACCCAGGTCTGCGGGCCGAACGGGCTGCGCTCCCACGGCACGCCGAACAGCGGCGCGAGCTTCCGCGCGAGTCTCGCCGGGACTATCTCGGACCTTGCCTCCGGGATATCCGGCACCTCGGCGGGCAGCAGGCCCATTCACCCTCCTCGACTCATTCGGCGTGCACATCTCATTCGGCGTGCACATCTCATTCGGCGTGCACATCGTCTGTCCGCGATTTTATCGAAAAAAAACGTGACGAGCATTTTTGTGTTCTCGTAAAATTTCGTGTCATGACGACAGTGCTTCCAGGCCTTCGCCCAACCGGCGACCGGTCGCAGCAGGCGGTCGGCGTACCCGAGCTGCTCGACGTGATCTGGCACGAGACGCGCGCGAACCGCGCGGCGATCCACCGGGCCCTGCCTGACACCCGCTGCGACCTGCGGATCAGCGCTTCCGACCGGAACCGGCAGCTGATCGACACGGTCCTGATCGACGGCGACTGCGCCTGCCGCGACTTCCTCGTCGACATGCTCGTGGAGTGCCACCGGTACCTGGCCCACCGGGCGGGCGAACTCGGGAACCCGCTGGGCGCCGCGCGCGTGCACGTGCGCAAGAAGGCGGTGCACGACTGGATCCGGCGGCGGCGGACCGACGTCGGCGCGCAAGCCCGGGTCGACCGCATCCGGAAGTCCGCGATGGCCCTCGGCCTACCCGACGAGTTCCACCGCGCCCTGCTGGAGTACCTCGCGGACGAGGCGGGCGTGATGGCCCCGCTGGACAGCCAGGAAGCACTGCTGCGCCGGCTCGCCACCCGCTGCGCCGCGGAGTTCGGCGGCGCAGCGGAGCATTACCGCGCACGAGTCGCGGCCGGCGTCGCTCTCGTCGAGCGGCACTGCCGCTCCGGCACCCGCGTCAACGCGGGCACCCCGGCGGAACCGGAGAAGGTGACCTGGTGGGAGCGCTACATCGAGCGGCCGATGGGCCGCAGGCCGCGTCGCACCGACAAGCCGATCGCCACCCCGGAGTGCGGCGACGCGGCGAACCTGCCCGCGCACGACCCCGGGCAAGTCGCCGACGATTCCACGGAATTCGACGCGCGGGTCGTCGCCGTCCTCGTCGCCGCCCTCCGGCGCCAACCCGTCGCCCCGGACGCGGCCCTCCGCGCCGGGCTCGCCGACCTGGTCGCGCAGGGCCTGATCCCGCAGTGGTGCGCCGTCGAGCTGTGCGCGGACTGCAACCGCTTCGCCGTGGCAGCGAAGGAGTTGTCCGCGCTGGCCTGACGCTTCGCCGCTTCCGTGAACGCACTCGGACAGCGTCGGCCGGTCCCGGCGCTGCACACGGAAAAGGGGCGAAGATGCACCGACACGACCGAAGCCACGACGAGCGGGGGCCCGGGAGGCGGAACGTGGCGGTCGCCCTGACGTTCACCGGGAACATCGGCACGATCTCCGCGTTGCTCAGCGCCGCCGCGAACACGCCGCTGCTGGTGCAGGTGTTACCGGTGCTGGTGTTCGCGGTGATCGCGGGATTCCTCGCGTGCGGGGCGGGACGCGCGCGCAACCGCTGCCACGGCTGCCACCCGCGCCGCCGCGATGAGCTGCCCGACGAATGACCGACCGGGAAACGTTGCCCGGCAACACGTTTCGGGCCAGGTCGGCCGCAACAGCCGACCTGGCCCTACGTTCCCGGGGCGGCGCCCGGATCGTCCCGACGCAGGATCACGATCCCCCGGTCCAGGTCGACGGTGCTGCTCGGTGGGGCTCCCTGGGCCTCTTCGTCCCGCATCATCGACATCGAGTCACGGTGGTCCAGCTCCATCCGCTTCGTGCCGTAGAGGAAGGCCGTGACCTCGTCGACGTAGGCCGCGGACAACGGTGTTCCGGAGCGCTTCCGCCGATGCTTCTGCAGCAGTTCGTAACCGCCCACCACCAGCACCAGCAGCACGCCACCAGGAATGCTCCACAGCAGCGCCGCTTCCACCCAGTCCATACCGCGCAAACGATCCGACGCCCGGTCAGGTTCCCGTCAACTGCCGGCGAGGTGGCGGGCCAGTTCGATGTTGAACGCCGCCTCGGTCGGGGTGCGGCGACCGTGCCCGCAGGCCGCTGCGACTCCGACGACCCGTTGTCCGAGCGCGGTTTCGGCGAGCGACAGCGCTTTCGCCGACAACTCGGGTTGCCGCTCGTCGACGCAGCCGGCGATCACGTCGATGCCGCGCGCGAGCCCGTGGAGCGGGGCGTAAGCGGCGGGATCCACCAGCGGTGGTTGATCACCGTGGGCCATCGGGATGTGGACGGTCGGCATCCGGCGGCCGTAGGTGCGCAGGCGTGCAGCCAAGGCGTTGGCCGCCAGCACCGCCGGAGCGAGATCTTCCGGGCCGAACAGGGAAACGTGCCCCAGGTCGCCGTGGCAGAGGTGCAGCGTCCACCGCGCGCTGCGCGGTGCCGAGACGATCACCCGCGCGAGCTGGTGCGCCAGCAGGTGCGCGATCGCCGACCGCGCCGGCCGGGGCGCGCGGTACAGCAGGTAGAGAACCGCCGGGGATTCCAGCTGGAGCACCACTTCGTCCGGCCCGTAGCGGTGCGCGATCTCGGCCACCTCGGTGCAGATCATCCGCTCGAACACCGGGAAGTGCCGCAACATCCGCGCCGGGTCGCCCAGCGTGAACGTCGCGAGGTCCAGCGGCGACGGCACGCTGGCCTGCACCGGCGGAAGCGTCGCGGGCCCGCCCAGCTCGCGCCAGGCGGCGACCGCCCGGTAGACCTCCTCCGGCCGGCCCAGCGAGACGTCCTCGATCGTGAGCCGATGTCCCTGGCGCACCCGGTAGACCGGCATGTCGGCGTAGTCGGCGCACTCGCCGTCCCGCACCACCTCGAACGCGGGCACCTGCGCCCGGGAGCGCAGGTAGTTGACGATCCAGGACGGATCGTCGTCGCACGGCACCGCGCTCAACCGGGCGCCGCCGGAGCGATCGAGCACCCACCGCATCCTGGTTCGCTGATCGGCGGCGAGGTCTCCGGGCAGCGAGCCCACCAGGTGCACGAGGCGCGACGTGGCGGTCCCCTGGCCGACCGCGGTACGGGCCGCGGGTACCGACGATCCGAGATCGAGTTGCGAAGTCATCAGGGATCTCCGTTCGTTCTGCGCGGCGACCGGCCGGCTCGGGATGTTGATTGATCGGGCCGTTGCGGATTTGACGTGCCATCCGGTTCGGCACCGGGCCCGGAGATCGACGAGGAAACGCCTGCGGAGTCGCCGGGCTGGACGATTTCGATGATCGCATCGCCGCAGACCGGATGTCCGCCGCCGCCCGGGGGAACGGGAGGCAAACCATCCGGTCCGGTGACGCACGTTCAGCACCGGGGCGCGCGCCGAAGTGGATCAAGCCCTAGAACGAGAGAATCTCGATACCCGTTGGAGATCTCGGCCCGGTCGGAAGCCGGCTCCGCCGGACCTGATTACCGGCCCATCAACCTCTACAGTGGACGGCAGATCCGGTACGGACCCCTCCCGGACCGAAGGGCGGCTGGCCATGGGATTGATCAAGGCGGTCGGGCTGGTGCTGCACCCCGGGCGGCACCGCCCCGACGTGATCGAAACGGTCGTGGACTGGGCGCGGGCCAGGGGCATCGAGGTGCTCGGCGCGCCGCAGGAGATCGCCGCCTACACCCAGCCGATCACCGCACTCGCGCCCGCGCAGCTGGCCCGCCGGGCCAACCTCCTCGTCAGCCTCGGCGGCGACGGCACCATGCTGCGGGCGCTACGGCTCGGCTGCGAGCACCAGACCCCGGTCCTCGGCGTGAACCTCGGGCGGCTGGGATTCCTGGCCGAGATCGACGTTCCCGAGCTGGACCGGGCGCTGTGCGCCATCGACGAGGACGGCTTCACCGTCGAGACGCGCTCCGGGCTGCACATCACCACCGCCGACCACGAGGTGGTCGCGTTCAACGACATCGTCCTGGTGCGGGTGCCCGGCCAGGGCATGGCCGAGGTCGAGGTGCAGGTCGAGGGGCACCCGTTCGTCAGCTACGCGGCGGACGCCGTCGTCGTCGCGACCCCCACCGGGTCCACCGCCTACAGCTTCTCCGCGGGCGGGCCGATCATCTCCCCCAGGGTCGAAGGGCTGCTGGTCACGCCGGTGGCACCGCACTCGGTCTTCAACCGCGCGATCTTCCTGTCCCACGGGGAGCGGCTCGCGCTGCGGATCCTGCCCACGAGCAGCGAGCTCGGCGTGGAGGTCGACGGGCAGCTCGTCGCGCACCGATCGGGCGGGACCGTCCTCGACATCACGGTCGAGCCGGCCGCCGCCCGGGTCGTGCGGCTCGGCCGGACCACCTTCTACCAACGCGTCCAGCGCAAGCTCCACCTCACCGGATCCGCCGCTGGAGTCGGCGGCGAATCCGGCGGCGCGTAGCGGGATCGCCGCCCGCTCGCACCGCCCCTGCGGCGAATCCGGGTGCTGGTGCGGCAGGCCCGCACCCGGAGCACCGGTCAGGCCTCGGCCCTCCGGGCCTTCTGGTTCTCGTGCTTGCGGACCGCGAAGTCGTAGGCGTCGTCGAGCATTCCCCGAACCGCGTCGGTGGTTTCCGGGCCCGGGTTCACCACGCACACCCAGTGCTGGGAGGCATAGTGCGGGTGGGGCATCACCTGGTCCCGCACAGAGTAGTCGAAGCCGGTGTCGAGCACGCCTCGCTCGTCCCGGCACGTGGGCGCGGCACCGAACCGCTCGGTGTAGGCGCTCCTGGTCAGGCCGATGTTGATCCGGTAGGCCCCCGGGCGGCTGAGTTCGGAGACCGAGTCGTAGTTGTCGCCGGTCACGATCGTCGCGAACAGGAACCAGCGGTCGTCGGGGAGATCACCGTCCGGGTCGTAGCTGAAGAACTTGTCCCCGGAATTCTCGACGGCTCGGACCCCGTCGAAGTTCTCCTCGATGTAGTGCGTCATGGCGGTGGCGTCCACCCGGTGACCTCCTCGAACCTTCCTGGCATCGACCCTTCAAGTTTCTCATTGAAGCTGCAGTTGAGGATTTTCCGCGACAGCACCTTCAAATCGACTGATCACTGCTCGGCAATCTTCAAATCGCAGTTCGGTCCGCACCGAGCGGCGAATGCCGGGTTCCGGGCGCGCGGCAGCTCCTGGTACTTCTTGCTCATGCACGCACCAGAGCTGATGCTGGGGATCGACGTCGGGACGACGGCCGTCAAGGTCGCCGCCTTCAGCCTGGACGGGGAACCGGTCGCCGCGCACACGACGGGCTACCCGATCGCCCGGCCCCGGCCGGGCTGGGCCGAGCAGGACCCGCTCGACTGGTGGCGCGGGTGCGAGGCCGGCATCCGCGCCGTCCTCGCCGGACTCCCCGCGAACGCAGTGCGGTCGGTCGGCGTGGTCAGCCAGGTGAACACCCACGTGTTCGTCGACGAGCGGCTGGAGCCGCTGGCACCGGCGATCATCTGGCAGGACCAGCGCTGCGCCGAGGTCGCCCGCGAGCTCGACGCGCGGTTCACCCCGGCGGAGAAGACCCGGATCTGGGGCGGACCGATCGTGCTCGACGCGTCGTTCGTCGGGTCGCGGGCGGAGTGGTTCGCCCGCACCGAACCGGCGCAGTGGGCGCGCACCCGGTGGGTGCTCAGCCCGAAGGACTTCGTGGTCGCCAGGCTCACCGGCCGGTTGGCGACGGACCAGCTCTCCGGGGTGCGCGTCGCCGGTTCCGCCGGATACCTCCCGGAAGCCGTCGGGCTCGTCGACGGGCTCGCCGGGAAGCTGCCGGAAATCCTCGAACCCGAGGCGCCGGTGGAACGGGCAAAGGAGGCCGCGCTTCTCTCCGCCGAGGTGTCGGTGGGCACGATGGACGCGTTCGGCGCGGTCTTCGGCACCCGGACGACCGCGGCCGGTCGCGGCATGGTGTCGTGCGGGACGTCGCTGGTGGTCGCAGGCGCATCGCGGGAGTCGGCGCCGGTCGGGGAAGTCGTCACGTTCCCGCCGAGGAACGGGCTCTTCGTGCACGCTGGGCCGACGCAGGCCGCGGGCGAAGCGCTGCGCTGGTGGTGCGGGGTCGCGGGGCTGAGCATCGAGGAGGTGCTCGCCTCGGCGGCGACCGGCGCGCCGGGAGCGGTCTTCACCCCGCACCTGATGGGCGAGCGCGCGCCGCTGTGGGATTCCGACGTCCGCGGCAGCTTCTTCGGGCTGAGCTCGGCGACGTCGACGGCCGACATGTCCCTGGCGGTGCTGCAAGGCGTGGCCATGTCCGGTCGGCACGTGCTTGAGCCGGTGGAGCGGGCGTGCGGAATCCCGTTGCCATCCTTGACCTTCTCCGGCGGCGGCGCGCGAAGCGACCTGTGGACGCAGATCCACGCGGACGTCCTGCAGCGCCCCATCGAGCGGCTGCGGGTGAACGACAGCGCAGTGCTCGGCGCGGCCATGCTGGGCGCCGTCGCCGCAGGTGCCTACCCTGACGTCGAGACCGCTGCCGCCGCCACCGTCGCGGTGGACCGGGTCTTCACCCCCTCCCCCGGCGCCGAGCGCCTCACGCCCCTGTACGAGGCGTACCGCAGCTCGCACGACGCCCTGCGCGGCCTCCACGACCACCTCGCGGAATGGCGATCGGAGAACACCCCGCCGCCGGCCTGAGACCCGGCCTGTCACATCTCGGCACGCTGCCTCGTCCTGTCCGGGAAAGCACGGATCACCCGACCGGACAGGGAGCGAACATGATCGAACCGTGGTGGCCACTTGCGGTGCTGGCCCTCATCCACTTCGGCGATGCGCTGCTGTGCATCAAGCCCGTGGGATTCGTCCGCCGGTGCCTCGTCGACGTGGGCTTCCCCGAGCGGTACTGGCGGCTGCTGCCGCTGCTGAAGTTCGCGGCCGCCGCCGGTCTGGTCATCGGCATCTGGTTCCGCCCGTTGGCGATCCTGACCAGCGCGGCACTCGTCTGCTACTTCCTGATCGCGTTCACATCGCACATCCGCGCCCGCGACTTCGGCCGGAACCTGTTCCTGAACTGCACCGGCATGCTCGCCGCCTGCACCGCGGCGCTGGCGTTCGCGATCGCCGCCTGACGCCCGTCCTCATTGGATGATCATCGCGCTATACCCCGTTTCGCACCGGGTCAAACCCGTGAAACGGGAACGTTTGGTGATCAGCGTTGCGGGCCAACCACGGGACGTGGACGATTCCGGCGGCCGGGGCGGTGTCGCAGTGGCGATACCTCGCGGCCTGCGCGTCGCCGCCGCCGTGGGATGGCGACTGCTGGTGCTGGTCGCCGTTGTCTGGGTGCTGTGGCAGGTTTTCAGCCTGCTCTACGGCGAAGTGATGTCGGTGGCGGTGGCGGCGCTGCTGGCGGCGCTGATGTCCCCGGCGGTGCACTGGCTGGTCCGCAAGGGGCTGAACCGCACGCTGGCGACCACGCTGGTGCTCGTCGGCGGGCTCGCCGCGCTCGGCGCCGTGCTGGCCGTGGTGATCAACACGCTCGTGGCGGGACTGTCCGGGCTGAGCGAACAGCTGGTGGCCAGCTTCCAGCAGATCCACGACTGGCTGATCCGGGGGCCGTTGAGCCTGAGCCAGCAGGAGCTCAACCAGGTCTTCCAACAGCTTTCGGAAGCCCTGCGGATCGACCGGGGCGGCCTGCCGACGACCGCGCTGGCGACCACCGGCACCCTGCTGAGGTTCCTCGCCGGCGTGCTGCTCGGCCTGTTCACGCTGTTCTTCTTCCTCCGCGACGGCGACTCGATCTGGTCGTTCCTGGTGCGGGTCACGATGCCGCGCACGATCCGCTTCCGCGTGCACAACGCGGGGCGGCAGGGATTCATCACGCTCGTCGCCTACGTTCGCGCGACCGCGGCGGTGGCGTTCATCGATGCCGCCGTGATCGGCATCGGCGCCACCGTGCTCGGCGTGCCGCTGCCCTTCGTGCTCGCCGTGCTGATCTTCCTCGGCGCCTTCGTGCCCTACATCGGCGCGGTCGTCACCGGCAGCCTGGCGGTGCTGGTCGCCTTGGCCGCCAACGGCGTGGTCAACGCGCTGATCCTGCTGGCCGTGGTCGTCTGCGTGATGCAGCTGGAAGGGCACGTGCTGCAACCGCTGCTGCTCGGGCACGCCGTGCGGCTGCACCCGCTGGCCGTCGTGCTCAGCGTGACGGCCGGTTTCACCCTCGCCAGTGTCGGCGGTGCGGTCCTGGCCGTGCCGCTGGTCGCCACGGCGAACACCGTCATCCGCGCCCTCCACACTCAGGCGGGCGCGGTCCCGGAGCACGGCGGCAACGGACACCAGCAGCCATGACGCAGGAATGGCCACGCAGCGGAACGGGTAATCCCGGTTGACCAGCGCCGCGCACCGAGGTCGGCTGGCGCAGCGCGCGGTGGCCAGGATGCTTCGCAGGCAGCGTCGGTCCTGCCGCTGCCGCAGGTTGGGCTGGTTGCCGGGCCGGGTCAGACCCGGACGACGTCGGCGGTGATGATGCCGGTCGAGCCGAGCTGCCGCCTCCGCCGCCGGGTGCCCCAAGGGCCCCGCACCGCGATCAGGTCGCTCGGAACCGGGCAAGCACGCCGGCCCTCGACCGGCCGGTGGAGCGCGTCGTTGCCGGACGTGGCGTGACTGGGCACAATCCTCACCCCGAGAGTGGTGTTATCGGCTGGAGATCGCAGCGGGCGGACATGCGCTGCCGAAACCATTGTGCAACACGAGACCGATGTGGTAACGCCCGGGCGGCACACCCGACGCCATCAGGTGTTTCCGACACAGCGGGAGGCGCTCCCGCACCACCGCCAGCGGCGCGTCTCCGGCAGGGGAGCCGGGCTGATGCCGTCGCTGGACGAGGTGCTCGCCGAGTTCCCGCGCGAACCGCTGCTGCTGCACATCAAGAGCGACGACCCGGCCGAAGGCGAGGCGCTGGCCCGACGACTGTGCGAATTGGACGGTCAGCGACTCGCGCGCCCGTTCTTCAAACCCCGCCGGATCGCTGGTCAGCAGGGTCTTCCCCTGATCAGTGGCCGGGGGACAAAGCAGGCAGTCCGAATGGGTCACCGACGATCACGGCGCGAAACACGTCGGCCGGGGGTGACACACATTGGTGGCCCCGCGCTGCTGGAAGGCCGCAGGCAGGGCAGATTCCCAGTCGCACCAACCCCTTCACCAACGGGAGAAGCAAATGCGTACGACCGCCAAACTCGTCCTCGCCGCTGCGGCGTCGACCGGCCTCCTGCTCGGCGCCCAGGGCATCGCCAGCGCCGACGAGGAGCCCACCTTCCAGCTGCCGAGCAATGTCAGCGCCTTCCTCGAAGAGAACCCCACCGCCGAATCGGGCTTCCAGATCCTGCCCGCCTTTGATTCGCAGCAGCAGCCGCAGCAGCAGCCGCAGCAGGAGCAGCAGCAGCAGGAGCCGCAGCAGCAAGAACAGCAGCAGCCGCAGCAGCAGGATGACGAGGGATAGCCTGGGACCGCCTGGGGCGGGGGCATCTCGGGACAGCAGTGACGTCGGTGTGACCCCCACAGCCTGATCGCAGCGACGAACCTTCGAGGGGCGCCCCCCACGGCGCCCCTCGAAGGCTGTCACGGGCCTGGTCAGGCGGCCGATTCCACCTCGTCTGCCGGAGCAGGCGATCTTCTCGCCCGCTAGACGAGTTCGTCGTCCTCGGCGGCTCGGGTATAGATGGTTTCCCCGCGCAGGACCGTGCACAGGCAGCGCGGCAGCGGGGCGTCCGGGGAGAGGTCCGGCAGGCCCGGCACACCCGCCCGCGGGTCGGTGGACCACCGCTGCACCCGCGAATCAGGTGCCGCCACAACGAGATTCCCGGCTTCCCACACCGCGTAGGTCGCAGGCGCACCGGGAACCAACGTGCCGGTGACGCCGTCGTCGACCCCGGCGGCTCGCCAACCGCCCCGGGTGTGCGCCGTGAACGCGGCACGCGGTGAGATGCCGAAACCGGCGGTGCGGTGGTGCACCGCGGCCTGGACCGCGCGCCACGGGTCGACCGGCGTGACCGGTGCGTCCGAACCGAACGCCAGCAGCACGCCGTCGGCGGCGAGCTTCGAGAACGGGTTGAGCCGGGTGCCGCGCCCGACGCCGAGGCGCCGCGCGTACATGTCGTGGGAACCGCCCCAGGTGGCGTCGAAGGACGGCTGGACCGACGCCACCACGCCGAACCTGCCCAGTTCGGCGGCCTGGTGTTCGTCGACCATCTCCAGGTGCTCCAGCCGGTGGCGCAGGCTCGCCAGCGCCGGAGCACCCACGATCTCGGCCGCCTTGCGGAAGCCGTCGCAGACCTCGGCCACCCCGGCATCGCCGATCACGTGGAATCCCGCCTGGATCCCGGCGCGCGTGCACTCCACCAGGTGCTCGGCCACCGCGTGCGCGTCGAGGTAGAGCACGCCCGCCGTGGTCCGGTCGTCCGAGTAGGGCTCACGCAGCGCCGCGGTGCGCGAACCGACCGCACCGTCGACGAAGAGATCACCGGCCAGGCCGCGGACACCGAGCTCGCGGGCCCGGTCCACCGCGCCCAGTTCGCCCCAGTAGCCGACGACCTCCGGCACGCCGCCCTGCGCCGCAAGCGCCAGCAGGTCCGCCAGGTCGTCCGCCCCGGAGATGTCCGGCCCGCCGCATTCGTGCACGCACGCCACGCCCCGCGAGGCCGCGTGCCGCAGGAAGGCCAGCTGCGCTTCCTGGCGCTGCGCGGCACCGAGGGCTTCTCGTGCGGCGCGGCGGACGTGGTGGTGCGCGACGCGCGTCAGCGGGCCTTGCTCGCTCCAGCCTTCGGCCCCGCGGGCCAGCGGCGCCCGGCCCACCAGCGCCGTGGACACCAGCGCGGAATGCACATCGATCCGGGACAGGTACACCGGCGCGCCGCCCGCGGCGCCGTCGATCTCGTCGCGGGTCGGGGGTCGCCGCTCCGGCCACCACGTCTCGTCCCACCCGTGGCCCCACACCAGCGTGCCCGGGTACTCCGCCACGTGATCCCGCAGTGCGTGCAGGAATTCCGTCAGCGACGCGCAACCGGTCAGGTCGAGGCCGTTGAGCAGCAGGCCGGTCGAGGTCGCGTGCACGTGCGCGTCGACGAAGGCAGGCGCCACGAACGCGCCTTCGAGGTCGATGATCTCGGCGTCGGGATGCAGCGCACGGCCGGCCTCGTCGGTGCCGACCCACGCGATGGTGCCATCGGTCACGGCCATCGCGGTGGCACCGGCGTCGGCGGGCGAGTGAATCCGCCCACCGAGCAACAACGTGGTCTCGGACATGTCCTTCGTGCTTCCCCGTTCCGGGTTTTCCATCTGCGCAGGTCGAGATCGGTCGAAGGCGTCGACGCACGATCCCGCGATCGAACCGGCCCCCAGCGCGAACCCGGCCGCGATCGTTCTGGCGAGCTTACCCGCCCACCGGCACCAGCTGACGCCGACGGCGACCGATCACCGGCGCGGGCGCCCGTCCGGTCGTTCTGCCTGCGCAGACCGCTGCGGGGGAAGCAGTTCCGGGCCGGCCGCGGCGGGCTCGTCGTCCTCGGTGACCGAAACCACCTCGCCGTCGATGACGTCGCCGCCGGGCGCGGTCGCGCCCTGCCGGCGGTAGGCCTGCTGGGTGTGCAGCCACATCTGGTCCTGCATCGCCTTCGACCGCCGCTCCGCCGCGCGCAGCATCCGCTTTCGCAGCACGGCGCGGACCGGTGGCAGCAGGCACAGCAGGCCGACCACGTCGCTGAGGAACCCCGGAAGGATGATCAGAATGCCCGCGGCGGCGATGAGCACGCCGTCGGAGAGCTCCCTCTCCGGAGGCCGTCGCTGGCGCGTGGCTTCGCGGAACTCCTGCAGGGTCCGGCGGCCCTGCCAGCGCAGCAGCCAGCTGCCCAGCACGGCGGCGGCGACCAGCAGGCCGATGGTGGGCAGCACCCCGATCGCCTGGCCGATGGCGACCAGCACGGCGAGTTCGACCACACCGGCGACGAGGAGAAGGGCGAGGATCTGCACGGCGCGGAGACCTCCTGTCGGTGGCAGTCACCCGGTTCAACGAACCAGACGCCGCAAATGCTCCCAAAACCCGCAGAGGTGATGAAGGCCGCCGCGCGGCGGCCCCATAGACTTCCACGCGATGCTGGCGCACAAGTCGAAACCACTGATCCTGCTGCTGGTCGGCACCGTGCTCGCGCTCGCGGTGTTGATCAGCGACCAGTACCTGCCGGGATTGCCGCTGCAGCCCAAGCAGCTCCCGGCCGCGGTGGTGACACTCGGCGACAGCACGATGTCCGGCGAAGGCGGCGGCAACTACGAGGCCGGCACCAACGGCGAGCAGGACAACTGGTGCCACCGTTCGGCCGCCGCGCCGGTCAACCAGCTGCGGCTGCCGCCCGCCGTGACCCGCATCAACCTGGCTTGCTCAGGCGCGCGGACCGATCTGGTGGGCGCGACCCCGAAACCCGGCCACGCCGAGGGTTCCCAGTCGCAGCGGCTGGCCGAGCTGGCGCGGCGCTACCGGATCACCGACGTCGTGGTTCAGGTCGGCGCGAACGACGACCCGGGCTTCACCGAAGTCGTCAACCAGTGCGTGGAAGCCTGGGTGCGGCAGGCCCCGGACGGTTGCGCGGCGCCGCTGCGCACCGCGTGGCCGCAGCGCGTGGAGCGGATGAAGCCGAAGGTGCTGGGCGCGCTGCACGACATCCGGGCGGCGATGGACAGCGCGGGTTACACGCCGAGCAGCTACTCGCTGATCGTGCCGTCCTACGCCTCGCCGGTCGGCCCCGGGGTCAAGCCCGAGCTGCAAGACCTGTCCGGCTGCCCGTTCCTGACCGGCGACCTGGAGTGGATCCGGGACACCGGGGTGCCGCAGTTGTCGGCCGGGCTGCGGGAGGTCGCGCGGCAGGCGGACGCCCGGTTCCTGGACCTGTCCCGGGCGGGCTCCGGGCACGAGGCGTGCACCGGGAACCCGCGCACGGCAGAGGGCGAGTGGTTCACCCGGCTGACGGTCGACTGGCCGAGCCTCCAGGACGAGCGGCGCGCGCCGCATGCGATGCAGGAATCGTTCCACGCCAACGCCGCCGGGCACACACAACTGGGCCACTGCCTCGGCGAGTTCATGGCCACCGATGCCCCGACGGCGATGTGCCTGCCGGACGAGCGCGGCAACCTGAGGCCGGTCCCGGAACAACTCGCGGCCGCCCAAGCCCACCCATAATCCTGCGACAAGGGCTCGTGAGCGTTTTCAGGCGCTACAGCACCGAAAATCACTCACGGGCCCTGGTCGGCTGAAAGCCCCGATCAGATCGCCGGGGGGCGGTTCTCGAACGGGGTCGACAGCACCACCGTCGTTCGGGTGGACACCTTCGCCGCCTCGCGGATCTGCCGGAGCAGTTCCTCCAGTCCCAGCGGCGACGCCACCCGCACCTGCAGTATGTAGGACTCGTCGCCGGCCACCGAATAGCACGACTCGATCTGCGGAAGGTGCTCCAGCCGTTGCGGGTAGTCGTCCGGCGCGGCCGGGTCGATCGGGGTCAGCGAGATGAACGCGGTCAGCGGCAACCCGATCTGGTCACCGTCCACTTTGGCCGTGTAGCCCTGCAGGGCACCGCGCTGCTCCAAGCGGCGAACCCGCTGGTGCACGGCGGAAACGCTCAAACCGACGCGTTCGGCCAGATCGGTGAAGCTGCACCGGCCGTCCCGCGCGAGTTCGCGCAGGATGGTCCGGTCGGTGCCTTCCAGGACGCCTGGCGTCGCGGACCTGTCGCTCACGCCGGCAACACCATCAACTCGTGCGGCTGGTTGTTCACGCTCTCCACGCCGTCCTCGGTGACGATGACGATGTCCTCGATCCGCGCGCCCCAGCGCCCCGGCTGATAGATGCCCGGCTCGACGCTGAACGCCATGCCCGCCTCCAGCGGCAGGGCGTTGCCGCCGACGATGTAGGGCTCCTCGTGCACGTCCAGCCCGATGCCGTGCCCGGTGCGGTGCACAAAGAACTCGCCGAACCCGGCGGCGGCGATCGGCTCGCGGGCGGCGGCGTCGATCGACTCGGCGGTCGCGCCCGGCCGCACCGCCTCGACCGCGGCGCGCTGCGCGGCCTCCAGCACTGCGTAGGTCTCGCGGACGTCCGCCTGCGTGGGCTCGCCGATCGCGTAGGTGCGGGTGCAGTCGGAGTTGTAGCCTTCGGCGTTCGGGCCGCCGATGTCGATGACGACCACGTCGCCGCGCTCGATCACCCGGTTCGACACGGCGTGGTGCGGGCTGGCGCCGTTCGGTCCCGAGCCGACGATGACGAACGCCGCCTCGGTGTGGCCCTCTTCGAGGATCGCGGCGGAGATGTCGGCGCCGACCTCGGCCTCGGTCCGGCCCGGCTTGAGGAACTCGGCCATCCGGGCGTGCACCCGGTCAATGGCGGCCCCGGCCTTGCGCAGCGCCTCGATCTCGGCGGCGTCCTTGCGCATCCGCAGTTCGCGCAGCACGGTCCCGGCCAGCACCTGTTCGGCGTCGGGCAGGGCATCGCGCAGCGGGAGCACGTGCCGCGCGGGCATCACGTCGGCGACGGCCAACCGGGCGGGCGCCCCGCCGCGGCTGGCCAGGTCGGCCACCATCGCGTGCGGGTCCTGGCCGTCGACCCAGGTCACGACGTCGATGCCGAGCTCGGCCAGCGGGATGTCGGC
Source organism: Saccharopolyspora pogona (assembly GCF_014697215.1). Classification (GTDB taxonomy): domain Bacteria; phylum Actinomycetota; class Actinomycetes; order Mycobacteriales; family Pseudonocardiaceae; genus Saccharopolyspora; species Saccharopolyspora hattusasensis. The sequence continues at coordinate 8,822,594 of NZ_CP031142.1, read as the reverse complement.
GAAGCCGGGCTCCTCCAGCTTCGGCAGCACCAGCGCGGGCCGGCCGCCGGCCGGCAACACCAGGCAGGTCAGCCGTTCGTGCGACTCCCCGCCCGCGCCGAGGAGGTAGCGCAGATCGGAACCGGGCGTGATCAGCAGCGCGTCGAGTTCCGCCGCGGCAGCAGTTTCGGCGGCTTTGATGAGCCGGGCCGCGAACACTGATGGATCCTGCTTAATCGAGACGGTGGCCATGGCTCCCAAGCCTAACCCCGGGGCGGCGACCCGCCGCCCCGGCTGGTCCAGTTCGCGCCGCGCGGCGCCGAGTCAGGCCGGGGCCTTGTCCAGGTCCTGTTCGAGCAGGGCGACGAGGTCGTCCAGGGCCGCCTCGTCGCTGCCGGACAGCTCGACCTCCTCGCCGTGCTGGGCGCCCAGGGACATCAGGCCGAGCATGCTGCCCGCGTCGACTGGCTCACCGGCCACGCCGTCGACGACCTTGGCGATCGTGACGGTCGCGGCTTGCGCGGCAGCGGCCTTCGCGAGCAGTGCGGCCGGGCGGGCGTGCAGGCCGACCGAAGAGGCGATGCGGACTCGACGTTGCATGGCTTGTTCCTCCGAATGTGGTTTGGCGAAGCCGGGTTCAGGCCGGGACGGCGGCCGCGGCTTCGGGAGCCGGCTGCTCGACGGCCGGGCGGCCGAGCTGCTTGGCGAACAGCACCGCCACCGCTGCCACCACGACGCCGACGACGATCGCGGCCAGGTAGGCCAGCGGGTTGCCCACCAGCGGCGTCACGAAGATCCCGCCGTGCGGGGCGCGCAGCGTGGCGCCGAAGGTCATCGACAGCGCACCGGTCGTCGCCGAGCCGATCACGATCGACGGGATCACCCGCAGCGGATCGCCCGCCGCGAACGGGATCGCTCCCTCGGTGATGAACGACGCCCCGAGCAGCCAGGCGGCGCGGCCGCTGGCCCGCTCGGCCGGGGAGAACAGCTTGCCGCGCACCGCCGAGGCCAGGGCCAGTGCCAGCGGCGGGACCATGCCGGCGGCCATCACGGCGGCCATGATCTCCAGCGACGCCGTGGTTCCGATGCTCAGCCCGCCGACGGCGAAGGTGTAGGCGACCTTGTTGATCGGCCCGCCCATGTCGAAGGCGATCATCGCGCCGAGCAGGGCGCCCAGCAGCGCCGCGTTCGCCCCGGACAGGCCGGTCAGCCAGCCGGTGAGCGCCGCCATGGCCACCGCGATCGGCTTGCCGATCAGGACGAACATCAGCGCGCCCACCACCAGCGAACCGAGCAGCGGCAGCACCACCACCGGCATGATCCCGGCGACTCCGCGCGGCACCTTGATCCGCTTCAGCCCGGCGATCACGGCACCGGCCAGCAGACCGGCGACGAGCCCGCCCAGGAAGCCCGCGCCGACGGTCACCGCCACCGCGCCGCCGACGAAGCCGGGGGCGATCGCGGGCCGGTCGGCGATGGCGAAGGCGATGAACCCGGCCAGCACCGGCACCAGGAACTCGAAGGCCAGCGTGCCGATCTGGTTGAACAGGGCGGCCCAGCTGACCAGGCTCGCGGCGTCGAAGTTGCCGGTGACCGGCGGCGCGTCGGTGATCTGGTAGCCGCCGAGCGCGAAGCTCAGCGCGATCAGCAGACCGCCGGCGGCCACGAACGGGATCATGTAGCTGACGCCGGTCATCAACCACTGCCGCAGCCGGGTGCCGAAACCGGTGCCGGCGAAGACCTTGCTGGCCAGTTCCGGCTCTTCGGCGGCGGATTCGGACGCGCCGGCGGGTTCGGGCGCACCCGCCGGTTGCTCGGCCGCCGCGTCCTTGGCGCGGCCCAGCAGGCCCGCCGCGTCGTTGATGGCCTGCTTCACGGAGGCCTCCACGACCGGTTTGCCCGCGAAGCGGTCCCGGTCCCGCACCCCGACGTCGGCGGCGAAGATCACCGCGTCGGCCGCCGCGATGTCCGCCGCGGACAGCGGCGTCGAACCCGCCGATCCCTGGGTCTCGACCAGCACCTCGTCGCCGGCCGCCTTGGCGGCCTGCTCCAGGGCTTCCGCGGCCATGTAGGTGTGGGCGATGCCGGTCGGGCAGGCGGTGACGGCTACGTACTTCACGGCGTGACCTCCTCACGCACGTACTTGGCGAGCCGCGCCGCGTCGGTCGCGTCGAGCAGCGTCTGCTTGAACTCGGCGCGCACCAGGCGCCGGGCCAGCGCGGCGAGCACCGTCATGTGGTCGGCGCCGCCGCCTGCCGGGGCGGCGATGAGGAAGATGAGCTTGGCCGGGCCGTCTTCGGCGCCGAAGTCGACGCCGGCGGTGCTGCGGCCGAAGGCCAGCGACGGCGCGGTCACCGCCGCGGAGCGGCAGTGCGGGATGCCGATGCCGCCCTCCAGCCCGGTGGGCATCTGCTGCTCGCGGGCTTCGATGTCGGCCAGGAACTGCTCGAGGTCCGTGACGCGGCCGGCGGCCACCAGCCGCTCGGCGAGGTCGCGCACCACGGCTTGCCGGTCGGTGCCGGCCAGGTCCAGTTCCACGAGGTCCGAGGTGATTAGTTCGGTTGTCATGCCGCCACTCCGCTGAGGCTCACTGATTTGTCCACTGTGTCCACTCGCACCCGCAGCGGGCGGACGTCGTCCGGGCCGGGCATGCGGCTGCCCGCCAGCCCGACCGCCGCCGTGCCGTAGGCGACGGCGGTTCGCAAGGCGGTCGGGCCCTTGCCGCCCGCCCGCAGGAATCCGGCGAGCATCGCGTCGCCCGCGCCGACGGTGCTGCGCACCTCGGTCGCGATGCTCGTGGCGTGCCAGGTGCCGGTCTCCGCGACCAGCACCGCGCCCAGCTGGCCGAGGCTCACCAGCACGGTCACCACGCCGCCGGCCCGCAGCCGGTGCGCGACGGCCAGCACGTCGCCGAGGTCGCGCAGCGGCCCACCGGCCAGCTCGGCGAGTTCGGCGAGGTTCGGCTTGACCAGGTCCGGCCGGGCCTGGCAGGCCAGTTCCAGGGGGCGTCCCGAGGTGTCCACGGCGACCATCGCCCCGGCGCGCCGCGCGGCGGCGACGATCCGGGCGTGCAGGTCGTCCGGGCATCCGGCGGGCAGGCTCCCGCAGGTCACCACCCAGTCCGCCCGCCCGGCCAGGTCGGCGGCGGTGCGCTCCATCGCCGCGACCTCGTCCGCGGTGAGCTCCGGGCCGGGCTCGTTGAACTTGCTCGTGGTGCCGTCGGCCTCCACCACGGCGATGTTGCTGCGGGTGGGGGCCTGCACCGGCACCTCCACCACCGGCACCGCCTCCGGCGCCAGCAGCTCGGCCAGCCGCGCGCCCACCGCGCCGCCGGAGGGCAGCACCGCCAGCGTCGGCACGTCGGCCGCGGCCAGCGCGCGGGCCACGTTCACGCCCTTGCCGCCCGGGTCCAGGTGCGCCCGGAGGGCTCGGTGCACCGCACCGGGCACCAGCCGGTCCACCTGGACGGTGCGGTCCAGGCTCGGGTTCGGCGTCACGGTCACGATCACGCCAGCACCACTTCCGCTTCGATCTGCTCGAGCTCGTCGAGTGCCGCCTCGTCGAGGCCCTCGTCGGTCACCACGACGTCGATCTCGGACAGCTCGGCGAACCGGCTGAACTGGTCGTCGCCGTACTTGCTGTGGTCGGCCAGCAGCACCCGCTTGCGGCAGGCGGCCACCATCGCCGCCTTCACCGCGGACTCCGCCGGGTCCGGGGTGGTACAGCCGCGGGCGGCCGAGAAGCCGTTGGTGCCGAAGAACCCCACGTCGATGGTGAGGCCGCGCAGCACGTCGAGCGCCCAGGACTCAACCGTCGCCAGCGTGGTGCCGCGGATCCGCCCGCCGAGCAGGTGCACGTTGTAGTTGTTGCGGATGGCCAGCTGGTTGGCCACCGGCAGCGAGTTGGTGACGACGGTCAGCTCGCGGTCGGCGGGCAGCAGGCCCGCCAGCCGCGCCGTCGTGGTGCCCGCGTCCAGCAGCACGGTGCCCCGGCTGGGCACCCGCTCCAGCGCGGCGCGGGCGATGCGCTCCTTCTCGCTCGCATTGGTCTGGTCGCGCAGCGATACCCCGGGTTCGAAGTCGAGCCGCTCGACCGGGATGGCGCCGCCGTAGACGCGCCGCACCAGGCCTTGGCGTTCGAGCGCGGCGAGATCACGGCGGATGGTCTCGGGTGCCACCTCGAACTCGGCCGCCGCGGCGGTGACGTCGATGCGCCCGTCGCGTCGTGCCCGCTGCGCCAGCAGCTGCTGGCGCTCCGCCCCGTACATGCCCGTTGTCCTCCGGTTAATGTTTGGTGTTGCTTGATTGTGCCCTTTGTTGCCATATTGTCAAGGCTTCGAGAACGCGAGGGAAACCTCCAGCACGGTTGGGAGACGTCCATGTCCACGCTGCAGGGGGTCGGGGTCAGCCCCGGCAAGCGGTCTTCGAGGCGGCCGACGAATTCGCCGAACTGCTTGCCGCCTCCGGCGGTTATCTCGCCGAGCGGGTGCGGGACGTGCACGACGTCCGCGACCGGCTGGTCGCGGAGCTGGCCGGTACCGCCCCGCCCGGTGTGCCGAGCTGACCGGCCCAAGCGTGCTGGCGCGAGACCTCGCCCCGGCACCGCCGACCTGGACCCCGAGCTCGTGCTGGCGCTGGCGACCGAGGAGGGCGGCCCGACCAGCCACACCGCGATTCTGGCTCGGTCATTGGCAGGTCGCGTCGCCCGGCGGCAGGTCGCGCGCACCGGCGGGCGAGGACGTGACAAGCTGGCGAGCTGTGACTGGTCCCCTGATGCTCGTCGATTCGGCCGGGTTGTGGTTCCGCTCGTACTACGCCCTGCCCGATTCGCTGACCGCCCCGGACGGCACGCCGGTGAACTCGGTGCGCGGTTTCTGCGACATGCTCGCCAAGCTGATCATCGACCGGCGCCCGTCGCGGCTGGTGGCGTGCCTGGACAACGACTGGCGGCCGCAGTTCCGCGTCGACGCGCTGCCGTCCTACAAGGCACACCGCGTCGCCGAGGACGACCCCGCGGCCGAAGAGGTCCCGGACACGCTGTCGCCGCAGATCCCGGTGATCCTCGAAGTCCTCGACGCGGCGGGCATCGCCACCGCCGAAGCCGAGGGCTACGAGGCCGACGACGTCATCGGCGCGCTGGCCGACCGCGAGGCCCGGGACCCGGTCGAGGTCGTCACCGGCGACCGGGACCTGTTCCAGCTGGTGCGCACGCAGCCCACCGCGGTCCGGGTAATCTACATCGGCGCAGGCCTGGCGAAGGCGCAGGACTACGGCCCCGCCGAACTCGCGGAGAAGTACGCCCTGCCGGCCGACCGAGCCGGCGACGACTACGCGGAAATGGCGATGCTGCGCGGAGATCCGTCGGACGGGCTGCCCGGGGTGGCCGGCATCGGCGAGAAGACGGCGGCGAAGCTGATCACCCAGTTCGGCTCGCTCGAAGCGCTCCTCGCGGCGGCCGGGAGCGGCGATTCCCGCCTGACCCCGAGGATCCGGGGCAAGCTCGCGGAAGCCGCCGACTACCTGGCCGCGGCCCCGTCGGTGGTCCGGGTGGCCCGCGACGCCCCGGTGGTCCAGGACCGCCCGGATGCGCTCCCACAGTCCCCTGTGGACACCGACCGCCTGCGCGAGCTCCAACGCATCTGGGGCCTGGGTGCCAGCATCGACCGCCTTATCGCGGCCCTGACCCCCTGAGCCGTTAGAAAGCCTACTATTTGTCCACTGTGGATTCTGCTCGTAGGTGGCGCTCGAATTCGATCGGGTCATGCGCGCAGAACACGTCGATCTCGCTTCGGTGCGCGGTCACCAGGTCGTGCAGCCGGTCCTGGTTCCGCCTCCGCTGCGGGCCGTCTTCCTGGGCCCGGTTCTGGAAGTGGCGCAGGACCGGCGTGCAATGTGGACTGTCCGCCATCTCGCCATGGTAGAAGTAGGCGTCACCGGCGTGCAGCAGCCACCGCCCGTCCGGCCGCCGCACCGCCACCCCGGTGTGCCCGCGGGTGTGCCCGACCAACGGGACGAGCAGGATCTCCGGCGGCAGCCCGGGCAAGTGGCGCACCGCCTCGAAGCCGAACCAGCGCTCTCCACCTGCGCTGCCGTGGACGTTCCACTTAGGACCGTGCTGCCACTGGTGGCCGAGGTAGCGCGACGGCTCCGGGCTGCGCAGCATCGCCTGGTACTCCACGTCGTGCACGTGGACCTGCGCCTGCGGGAAGTCCGGCAGTCCCCCGGCGTGATCGCGGTCCAGGTGGGTCAGCACGATGTGCTGCACATCCTCGGTGCGGTAGCCGAGGCGCTTGATCTGCGCCGCCGCCGTTTCCGCCACGTCCAGCACCGGGCGGGTCAGCCGCAGCCAGCTCCGCTCCAGGTGCTCGACGTGCGTGGTGACATCCGGGACGCCCAGACCGGTGTCGACTAGCACCAATCCCCGCTCGGTCTCGACCAGCAGGCAGTGGCAGACCATCCGGGCCGGACCGAGCACACCACCGCCCTCGTTGACCAGCCGGCCGCCGAACGGCCGCATGGTCCCGCAGTTCAGGTGGTGGACCCGCATCAAACTTCCTCCGTCCGAGCGCTTTCGAGCAGTTCCGCCAGCTGATCGCCCACCGTCCGCAACGTCGCGACGTCCCGCTGGACCTTGCAGAGCAGCAGGGCACCTTCGAGCATCGACAACGCGGTCACCGCGAGCTCCCCCGCCCGGGAGGCCGGCATCCCCCACGCTTCGAACGCGGCCGCCAGCCCCGCCATCCAGGTGCCGTAGGCGCCGTCGCATGCGCTCCGGACCTCCGCGCTTTCCGCGCTCGCCTCCAGTGCGACGGTGGCCACCGGGCAGCCGCTGCTGAAATCCGATTCCTCCAGCGCCTGCGCGAAATGCGCCATGACCGCCGCGACCGCTTCGCGTGGCCCGCTCGCCTCCACCACGACTGCCGCCAGCAGCTCGCTGACCTGCCGCCCGGATGCCTCGACGGCCTCGGCGGCGAGTTGCTGCTTGCCGCCGGGGAAGTGGAAGTACAGCGAGCCGCGCGGAGCTTCGGACTCCGCGAGCACCTGGTTGATGCCGGTGGCGTGGTAGCCCTGCCGCCGGAACAGCCCCATGGCGGTGTCGAGCATCTGCTGCTTAGTCCGCGCACCTTTCCTCATGCAGAAAATATGACAGTTGGTCTATATATTTTCAAGGCGTCGACCTGGACCACGCCGTCGACCTGGGTGCCGTGCGCACCCCGGCGCCAGGACACTGTTGTGAGGCGAACGGACTGTTCACGTCAATAGGCGCTACGAGCAGGCCGTTCGCTCACACCCATCACCGGGAGCTCGGACTCCCCCGGTCGCGCGAAACGAAAAGTGCGCACGGGCGCTCAGAAGCTGGTGCCACACCAGGGCGGTACGACAGTGGCGAACAGGGAGTCCGCCGCCGGGACGGCCGCCGGGTCGTGCGCCTGGATGCGGCCCGCCGCCAGTCTGGTCGGCGCGGACCCCGACACCCGTCACCGCGCCCGCCGGCAGCCGCCGACCGCCCGGCACCGCCAGCACGTTCGTAATCGTTCTCGTCGTCCCAGCCAGCTCACCGTCGACGAACGCCCCCAGCACCCGGCCGGCTCGTGCAGGGCCGCGTTGCCTGCCCACTCCTCGTCGCTCGACGGCTGCCACAACAGGGCACGGCGGAACAGGTCGTTCGCCCCGCGGAACTCGGATTCGGACAACGCGCGCACTTCGTGCCGGTTCACGCCACCGATCTTGCCTGCCGCCCCGGCACGCGTCGACCGAATTTCACTTGGGGTGGCCGACCTCGTAGACGCCCTTCTCGTTCTTGACCGTCACCGTGACGGTCTTGGTCGCCGAGTCGATGCTGACCTTGCAGTCGAAGCGCTGACCGACCGCCACCGGCTGCCCGCTCGGGCAGCTGACGTTCCCGACCCCCTGCAGCCCGTAGGAGCCCTTCAGGGTCTGCGTGACGCCCTTCTCCACGCTGGCCGCGTCGAACACCGGCTGCACGAACCAGCCCGGCGTGACGAACCCGAGCACCAGCACCACGCCGACCACGAGGACCGCGCCGATCCCGCCGAGCACCCACGGCAGCGCCGAGCGCTTCTTCTTCGGCCGTTCGAACTGGTCGAATCGCCCGTAGCCGCCCGGTGCCGGGTACTGCCCGCCCTGCGGGTACTGCGGCCGGCCATAGCCGTAGGGCTGCTGCTGAGGTGGTTGCGGCGGCTGCTGCTGCGGGGGTCGCTGCGGCGCGAAACCACCCGGCTGCGGATAGCCCGGCGCCGCCGGCTGCATCCCAGGCCCCTGGGGTTGCTGCCCCCACTGGGGATAGCCCCCCGGCGGGCCGTAGGGGGACGACATCTGCACCTCCGACGAAGTTCACCTGGCCATCGCGACATTCCCGACGCCAGGAGATCCAACCACAACAGCCCGGCCGCCCGAATCGGCCGGGCGGCGGTCACACGGCGCCGGCGGCGACCACGCCGCGGCGGATCGCGGTGACCGCCTTCACCGCCGACGAACCCACCGGGTCCGCCGCCCCGACGACCTCGCGGATCTGGTCGAGCAGGTCGATGACCTGGCGGCACCAGCGCACGAAGTCACCGGCCGACAGCTCGTGCCCGCTGGAAGCGGCCGCGGTGAGGACCTTCTCCAGCGACTCGCCGCGCGCCCAGCGGAACACCGGCCAGGCGAAACCGGCGTCCGGCTCGCGGGTGCGGTCCAGCTTGTGCCGCCGCTCGTCGTCCTCCAACTCCGCCCACAGCCGCCAGGTGGCGGCCAGCGTGTCGCTGACCGCACCGGCCGGCACCTGCGGCGCCAGGCCCTCCCGCCGCGACTCGTAGACCAGCGACGACACCACGGCTGCCAGCTCGGCAGGCCCCAGCCCGCGCCACGCCTCGACCCGCAGGCACTCGGCCGCCAGCAGGTCCGACTCGCTGTAGAGCCGCGACAGCCGCCGCCCATGCTGGGTGACCTCGCCCTCCGACGAGCCCGCCACCGGCAGGTAGTCCCGTTCGGTCAGCAGCGCGACGATCCGGTCGAAGGAGCGGGCCAGCGAGTGCGTGGTCGCGGCGACCTTGCGCCGCAGGTTCTCGTTCTCGCCCCGCAGCCGCTCGTACCGCTCGGCCCACCGGGCGTGGCTCTCCCGCTCGTCGCAGCCGTGGCACGGGTGCGCCTTCAACGCGCGCCGCAACGTCGCCAGCTCCGCGTCGTCGGTCGCGTCGGAGCGCCGCCGGCCACGTCCGCCCGGGGCCTCGATGCCGGTGTTGCGCAGCGTTGAGGCGAGGTCCCGGCGGGACTTCGGCGAGCGGGTGTCGACGTGCTTCGGCAGCTTGATCTTGCCCAGTGGCTCCACCGGCGAGGTGAAGTCGGCGACCGACAGCCGCCCCGACCAGCGGTCTTCGGTGACCACCAGCGGCCGCGGCTCGCCCAGCGGCTCCAGCCCCGGGTCGATGACCACCGCCAGTCCCGAACGCCGCCCGGCGGGCACCGCGATCACGTCGCCCTTGCGCAGCTTCTCCAGCGACTTCGCCGCCTCCGCGCGCCGCGACTGGCGGTTCTGCCGGGCCAGGTGCTTCTCCCGCTCGGAGATGCGGCGACGCAGCTCGAAGTACTCGTCGAAATCGCCCAGATGGCAGTGCATCGCCTCGGAGTAGCCCGTCAGCGCCTCGTTGTTGCGCTCCACGCGCCGGGACAGGCCGACCACCGAGCGGTCGGCCTGGAACTGCGCGAACGACTGCTCCAGCAGTTCCCGCGCGGCGTCCTGGCCGACGCGCTGCACGAGGTTGACCGCCATGTTGTAGCCGGGCCGGAACGACGAGCGCAGCGGGTACGTGCGGGTCGAAGCCAGCCCGGCGACCTGCTTGGGGTCGACGCCCGGCTGCCAGACGACCACCGCGTGGCCCTCGACGTCGATGCCGCGCCGCCCGGCCCGGCCGGTGAGCTGTGTGTACTCGCCGGGGCTGAGGTCCACGTGTGACTCGCCGTTGAACTTCACCAGCCGCTCCAGCACCACCGTGCGGGCGGGCATGTTGATGCCCAGCGCCAGCGTCTCGGTGGCGAACACGGCCTTGACCAGGCCGCGGACGAACAGCTCCTCGACGGTCTCCTTGAACGCCGGCAGCAGGCCCGCGTGGTGCGCGGCCAGGCCGCGCTCCAGCGCCTCCCGCCACTCCCAGAAGCCCAGCACCGCCAGGTCGGACTCCGGCAGGTTGGCGGTGTGCTCGTCGATCACCTCACGGATTTCGTCGATCTCCGAGTCGGTGGTCAGCCGCAGCCCCGCCCGCATGCACTGGGAAACGGCCTGGTCGCAGCCGTTGCGGCTGAAGATGAACACGATCGCCGGCAGCAGCCCGGCCGCGTCCAGCCCGGTCAGCGTCTCTACCCGCGACGGCGGGTAGAACCGCGGCGGGCGCGGACCCTTGCCCCTGGTGTTCGGCCCGCCGCGCCGACCGCCGTAGGGCAGGTGCACGCGGGCCAGCTGCTGGGTGTGCCGCACCAGGTTCGGGTTGATCTGCAGTTCCCGGTCCGCGGTCTCGCCGCCGAACAGGTCGAACATCCGGGGCCCGACCAGCATGTGCTGCCACAGCGGCACCGGCCGGTGCTCGTCGACCACGACCGTGGTGTCGCCGCGCACCTCCTGCAGCCACTCGCCGAACTCCTCGGCGTTGCTGACCGTCGCCGACAGGCTCGCCACCTGCACGTACTCCGGCAGGTGCAGGATCACTTCCTCCCACACCGCGCCGCGGAAGCGGTCCGCGAGGTAGTGCACCTCGTCCATCACGACGTAGCCGAGCTGGTCCAGGCTGCGGGAGCCCGCGTAGAGCATGTTGCGCAGCACCTCGGTGGTCATCACGACCACCTGCGCCTCGCCGTTGATCGAGGTGTCGCCGGTCAGCAGCCCGACCGCGTCGCTACCGTGCCGCTCGCACAGGTCGGCGTACTTCTGGTTGGACAGCGCCTTGATCGGCGTGGTGTAGAAGCACTTCCGGCCCTCCTTGAGAGCGAGGTGCACGGCGAACTCGCCGACCACGGTCTTCCCGGCCCCGGTGGGCGCGCACACCAGCACGCCGTGCCCGGCCTCCAGGGCCTGGCAGGCGGTGCGCTGGAACGGGTCGAGCTCGAAGGACAGCTCGCCCGCGAACTCGGCCAGCTGGGGGTGCGCGCTGCGACGGGCGTGCGCCGAGAAGGCGTCGGCCGGAGACGGCTTGGTGGGGTACGAACGGCTGGCAGCCACCCCCCAAGGCTTTCACATCGCACCGACCACCGTCGCAGCCCTAGCGCCAGAAACCATGCGCACCCCATCACAGCCGGGTCAGAAACCCGCCACCGTGAGTGCGCCGGGAACGCAGCGCATGCTCAGCGGCAGGCGGGCCTGCGGTTCTCCGTCGGCGTACGCCAGCCAGCCGTTCTCACCGCCCAGCCGCACCCGCTGCGCCCGCAGCGTGCACACCGCCGGGTGCTCCACGTGCCGCCCCGCGCGCAGCGACGGCAGGATCCGCACCAGGTCACGGCGGGTTACCTCACCGACCACCGTCAGGTCGAGCAGCCCGTCGGCCGCATCGGCATCCGGGCAGACCGGGATGCCGCCGCCGTAGCAGGGCGTGTTGCCGACCGCGACCAGCGTGGCGGTCAGCTCTGTCTTGCCGGTCTCGGTCTCCACCCGCAGCGGCATCGGGCGCAGGCCCACCAGCTCCCGCACCACCGCCAGGTCGTACCGGCGCTGCCCGCGCGGCCAGCGCATCCGGTTCGCCCGCGCGTTGACCCGCGAGTCGAACCCGGCGCACAGCACCGTCGCGAACCAGCCCCCGCCGGCGACCTTGCCGAGATCGATGCGGCGCAGCCGTTGCGCGCGCAACGCCTCCGCCACGGCGCGCCCCGCCTCGACCAGGTCGCGCGGAACGCCGAGCCCGCGGGCCAGGTCGTTGCCGGTCCCGGCCGGGATCAGGGCCAACGCCGTCGCGGACTCCGCGCACGCCTGCACCGCGAGGTGCGCAACGCCGTCGCCACCGACCACGGCGAGCACGTCGGCCCCGTCGGCAACCGCCCGCTTCGCGGCGTCGGCGGTGCCGCGGGCATCAGCGGCGAGCACCGTCCGCACGTCGCAAACGCCGCGAAGGTGGCCGACGATTTCGCCGGCCACCTTCGCGGAAAGTCCACCACCGGCGGCAGGGTTGATCAACAGGACGCAGTGCACGAGGGAGCATCTTCACCCACCGGGCCCGAGTTGGCCAGTGCCACCGCAATTTCCAATTGAAATCGAAGGTTCGATTTCAATGGAAGTTGCGGGTCTCAGGTCTCGGGTCTCAGGTCACGTCGTCGTGCTGTTTCGGGCTCGGCGACGGCGTGCTGTCCAGTCCGGAGGCCCGGAAGTCGATCTTCGAAGCCTCGTCCGGGCTCAGGCCCTCCAGGCCCTGGCCTTCGAGCTTCCTGGCCCGGCGCTTGTCGTTGACCCGGCAGATCAGCATCGCGATGGCGAACAGCACGCACAGCGCGGCCGCCAGCGCCAGCATCGAGAACGGGTCCTGCCCGGGCGTCGCGATCGCGGCGAACACGAACAGCGCGAAGACCAGCCCCCGCCACCAACTCTTCAGCTTGGCGTAGCTGACGATCCCGGCCAGGTTGAGCATCACCAGGATCAGCGGCAGCTCGAAGCTGACGCCGAAGATCACCAGCAGCAGCAGCATGAAGCTGATGTACTTGCCACCGGTGAGCGCGGTGAAGAACGCGTTCCCGCCGAACCCGGACATGAACCCCAGCGCCGTCGGCAGGATGTAGTACGCCAACACCGCCCCGGCGACGAACAGCACGGTCGCGCAGCTCACGAACAGCCGGGCGAACTTGCGCTCCTTGGCGAACAGCCCGGGCGTGATGAACGCCCACAACTGATACAGCCACACCGGGCTGAACAGCACCGCGCCGACCGACACGCCGACCTTCAGCGTCAGCATGAAGATCTCGAACGGCTCGGTCTGCAGCAGCTGGCACGTCCCGTTCGGGCTCAGCCGCTGGGTGACCGGCAGCTGGCAGTACGGTTCGAGCAGCACATCGCTGAGCGTGGGCAGCCCGAAGACCGAGTTGGAGAACCACCAGATCCCCAAGATCGCGCCGACGATCACCGCCACGACGGCCACGCCCAACCGGTACCGCAGCTCGTAGAGGTGATCGACGAGCGTCATGGTGCCATCGGGGTTGTGCCTGCGCCCCCACCGACGGCGATCCTTGCGGAACGGGTTCAGGCGCCCCAGTGCACTGGCACCCACCTTGTCGTTCCCGTCCTCAGTCAGTTCTTGGAGTCGTTTCGCTGCTTCTCGTCGAGCGCGGACGTGACCGGGGGCGCGCTGGACTGACCGGAGGTCAGCTCCGGCTTCGGCTCCCGCTCGGCCGTCTCCTTCTTGGCCTCTTCCTCATCGGCCTTCATGCCGCGCGCCTCTGCCTTGAAGACGCGGGCCGACTGGCCGAGCGAACGGGCCATCTGCGGAAGCTTGGTGGCACCGAAGAGGAGCACCAAGACCAAGACGATGAGAATCAGTTCCCAGCCACCTGGCAAACCCATTCGAGTCCAACCTTTCGTGATGTCCCTGCAGGCGCAATGGTACGCAAGGCAGGGGTCGACAAACAGGGCCGTTGCGCGTCACCGGTCGCGACGTTGGGCGAACGCCACCTTCAGACCGGCCACGCGTGCCTTCACCAGGCCGCTGCGATCACCGAAGTCGTGGAAGACCTGCCGCTGCACGGCTTTGAACCTACGCAGCTCCCGGAACAACCGGATCAGCAGCAGCGCGAGCAGGATCAGGCCGACGGCCAGCAGGACAAGACTCCACGTGTACGGCACGGCGTCACCGTAGCGGGCTCAGGTGGACGGGAGGTGACGCGCCCGCGCCAACGCGTCTTTCGCGCGTTGACGCACGTCACATGCCAACTCGTCGGGGCTGAGCACCCGCACCTGGCCGCCCAGGCCCAGCAGCAGCCGGGCCATCCACGACCGGTCCGAGTACCGCATCCGCACCCGGGCCCGCCCCCGCGGCAGCTCGACCAGCTCGTCCACCGGGTAGTACTCGGCCACCCAGCGCGCGTCGGGCTCCAGCTCCAGCTCGGCGACGAACTGGTCCGGGGCCGGCCGGAACAGCCCCGCCGACAGATCGGTCGGTTCGGCCTCCGACGGCGGCTGCGCGACCTCGTCCAGCACCTCGACGTCGTCGATGCGGTCCAGCCGGAACATCCGCACCCCGGCCGCGCTGCGGCACCATGCCTCCAGGTAACTGCGCCCGTCGATGAGCAGCAGCCGCATCGGATCTACGATCCGCTCGCTGATGTCGTCACGGGAGGCGGTGTAGTAGCGCATCCGCAGCGCGCGGCGGCGGGTCGTAGCGTCCTGCACCGCCGAGCGCACTCCCGGCCGCACCGCGCCTTCCCTGCCCTCCAGGCCGACCACTACGCCCGCCGGGCGCGCCTGCCCGACGGCGTCCTCCACCTTCGCCAGGGTCCGCTGCACGGCGTCGGTGTCGGTGATGCCCGGGGTGTCGGCCAGCGCCCGCAACGCCACCAGCAGCGCCGTGGCCTCGGACGCGGTGAGCCGCAGCGGGCGCCGCATGCCCGCGTCGTAGGTGACGGTGATCGAGTCGCTCTCGAAGGACAGGTCGATCAGGTCGCCGGGCCCGTAACCCGGCAGCCCGCACATCCACAGCAGCTCCAGGTCCTTGCGCAGCTGCTGCTCGGTGACGCCGAAGTCGCCCGCGGCGTCGGCGATCGGGATGCCCGGTCGGCTCAGCAGGTACGGCACCAGCGCCAGCAGCCTCGGCAGCCGCGCGGTCGCGCTCGTCATCGGCTCTCCTGGTCGAACCCGCGTTCCTGGTCGACGACGTCCAGGTGGATCTCGTGCACCGTCTTGCGCAGCGTGTCCGGCTCCAGCACCGCGACATCCGGCCCGTACCCGGCGAGCCAGCTCGCCGCCGACTCGGGGTAGAGCAGGTCCAGCTCCAGCACGTCACCCGGATCGCCGCCGAGCTCCATCTGCTCGACGACAGTCGCCCGGCGCCGCAACCCCTGCGCACGACCGGCCGCGACCCACATCCGCGCGAGCGTGCTGGGCGGGGGCTCGCGCTGCTCGCCGGCCACCAGCCGCAGCAGGTCGGTGTCCGGCGGCCGCTGCACCTGACCGGCCGGGCCCACCGCCTTGGCCTGCCCGAGGATCCGGGACAGCCGGAAGCAGCGCGGCGCCTGCCGGTCGCGGTCGTGCCCGACCAGGTACCAGCGGCCCCGCCAGGACACCACGCCCCACGGTTCGACCGTGCGGCGGTGCACGTCCGGGCTGCTCGGGCGCCGGTAGTCGAACTCCACCACGCGCCCGGCCTGCACCGCCGCCAGCAGTGACGCGAAGGCGGGTTCGCTAGTGCGCACCTTCGGCTCGACCGCCGCCGAGGAGCGCTCGTCGACGTCGACCCCGGCGGCGCGCAGCTTCAGCAGGGCGCCGCGGGCCGCCGAGGTGAACTCCGGGGAGTCCCACAGCCGCACCGCGAGGGCGACCGCGGCCGCTTCGTCTGGCTCCAGGTCGATGTCGCCGAGCTCGTAGTCGCGGCGGGCTATGCGGTACCCGTCGGCGGAGTCGAAGGCGGAGTTCCGCCCGGTCTCCAGCGGGATCCCCAGGTCGCGCAGCTCGGCCTTGTCGCGTTCGAAGGTCCGGAAGAAGGCCTCGCCGGTGGGCGCGCCGGCATAGCCCGGCACGATCGCCCTAATCCGCTCCGCGGTGAGGTACTGGCGGGTCGACAGGAGACAC